>CAMOPX010000015.1 GCA_946622415.1 uncultured bacterium | reverse complement strand
ATCATAATCCGGTTCTTCTAATGTTCTAAGCATTTCTTCTACTTCTTCGGGTGATTTATATCCTAATCTATCTTCTCCTTTCCCCTTGAAAGACAATTGAGGACAATAGTTTGCTCTTAAAATTTCCGCAGAAGCATTTGCATATGTGGGTGATGTTGAGTTAGATCCTTTTGGTTCAGAGTATCGTGTATTTTTCTGTGCAGATGATTTAAAGTTTAATAAATTAACGGGTGAGATATTCATAACCTTTTTCCTTTCCTTTTAAAGTAAATTTCATAAATAGAGAAAACCTATAAAGAATAAAAGTGCTAATATGTTAATTTATATTAAGTAATAAAAACAGAGGGTTTAATTAAAACCCTCTGTTACAATCTTATATTCAGCTTAATCTTAGAAGATTACTGTGAATTCTTCGTTAGGATTCAAAGCTGCTGAATTTGAAACTGAAGGAACGATTGTGTATAACAATTCGTCGCCAATTTCATAAACGATACCGAATACACCTGAAACGCAAGTTTTAACGATACCATATACACCTTTACCAAGTGTAACGAATGAATTACCGAAGCTTGCAACACCACGTCCTAAGTGACCTGTGAATGTTTCAACAAATGTATCTGATAATCTGTCGCCGTATTCTTCTAAACCGTTACCTGAAATGTTAACGATTTCACCTGCGCCACGTCCAACGATACCAACAGTTCTAGCTGCAGCTGTGAAAGGTAAGCCTAAGATTCTGGCAAAGATGTTAGGATTCTTTAAGCTGTCTGCAGTAGCGCTAGCCATTTCTTTCGGGAATTCTGCAACAACGTCACCGTTTTTGATTTCGCAGAATTTAACAGTGATTGAACCGGGGTGTTTACCTAAGCCGGGTCTTTGAACTGTAACTACTTGACCGATTACGTTAGAACCTGCAGGGAATGTTTGGCCTGCAACAGTAACTTCTTCAGTAGTTTTAGCGATGAATCTGTCGCCGATGTTTGAATGTTTAGCATCGATTCTATCTAACATTTTGATTTTAACAGCAACAGGTGTAGCAGAGAATGCATTACCGATTAATTTGCCGTTAGAACCATATCTTAATCTTAATTCACTGATTAAAGAAGCAACTTGGTATCTTGATAAGTATTCAGCTTGATACAAAGTGTTTTGATCCGGAAGATTATCAAGTAATCCTGAAGCTACAACTTCTTTTGTACATCCATATGCCCAAGTGGGGATGTTTTGGATTGTTCTGCCTTTTAATGCAGGTGCTGAGCCGTCGTTTGAATACGGAACATCAATTAATTTAGCAATTGTAGCAAATACTTCTGCTTTTGTAATTGCTTGATCAGGTTTGAATGATTTGTCAGGATAACCAATCATTACATCTGCTGCAGTTGCTTTGTTGATTTCATCAACTGCCCAATATGCACTTGTAACATCTGTATATGATTTAAGTGCAGCGATTTGTTTCATATTTAAGCCTTGAGCTAACATAAATGCCAATTCGCCTCTTTGGATAGGCATTTTAACGTCGAATTGTTTGTCGCCCATTTTGTTGCCCATAGCGTTTAACAAATCTTTAGCAAAAGCATTTACATAGGTGTTTTCTTTGTTTGTAAAACCTAATCTGCCTTTTTGTTTAAGAACTTTTCCGCCTATTCTGTAAACGTAGTCTGCATCTTTAACTTCAGTTGCATCTGCGTTCATTAAAGACGGGTGTGCATATACTTGCACTTTTTCTTGATCACAGCAAGATTTAGCCAATGCATTTGAGCAAGTTAAAAACATTGCTAATGTAATTGACAATGCTTGTGTAGTTTTTTTCATAGCATACTCCTATTCCTAGTACTATTACACAAAATACTTATCTCTATTGTACAATATAAATACAAATGTCAAGAAAAATATTTCAAAAAATTAAACTATTTGTACGATAAAAATATTAATGTATATAAATTATGTTATAATTCTTTTGAATAAGGAGTTTAAATGAATATTATAATATTTAATGAAAACGGTTCTTCAAAATTAGAAGAATTGATTAATTTAGATGATGAGATGGAAATTAGACAATTTAAACTGGATGAATTGGATAATTACAAACAATACAATCCGAGTTTAATTATTTTTGATTGCAACACGGAAAAAGTTAGAGAATTTTGTGCTGTCAGAAAACTAGATTCAACAGCATTAATTGTAGTAAATAAAATTCCTGACAGTCTTGTCGTAAGAGCTTTGTCTTATGATTTTATTTTAAATCCCGCTAATGCAGTTGAATTAAACGTCAGAATAAAAGCGTTGTTAAAAACATACGAAATTAAGAAAAATCTGGTAAAAACCGCAATTTGTGATGAATTAACAGGTTTATATAACAGAAAATATCTTCATCACAGATTGGAAGCCGAAATTTCCCGTTCAAAAAGGTATAATACACAGGTTTCCTGCCTTTTGTTCGATATAGATTATTTTAAAATTGTAAACGATATGTACGGTTACGATTGGGGTGATATATTACTTCGCAAGGTAGCTCAAACTCTGAGCGCTCTTGTACGTCGTGAAGATGTTCTTACGCGTTACGGAGATGAAGAATTTATGATTCTCTTGCCTGAAACATCCGAACAACAAGCTGCAATTTTTGCAGAAAGATTCCGCTCTGATATAGAAAAAATGGAATTTATTCCTGCAAACGAAGAAGAAAGACATCCGATAACAATTTCGGGCGGTGTTGCGTGTTATCCTTATATGGAAGGTGTTGATGAAGATGCAAATACTCTTATTCGCTATGCCGAACACGCCCTTTATAATGCAAAGCAGAACGGCAAAAACAAAATTGTACAATTTTCAAAAATTAATCTGGGTAATTAAAACCCGGATTAATTTTTATTTTCCAATTTTTCTTTTAAATCCAATATTTCATATTTTAATCGGTTTAATTCACACGTTATGGGGTCGGGGATTCTGTTATGTTGAAGCTGTCCGTCTATGAATTTCTTTTGTTTAACTATTTTACCCGGGATTCCGACAACGGTACAGTGTTCATCAACATCATCTATAACAACGGAGCCTGCGCCGATTAGCGAATAATCTCCGATTGTAATATTACCTAAGACTTTTGCACCGGCACCGATTGTAACAAAATTTCCGATTGTGGGGTGACGTTTGCCTTTTTCTTTTCCCGTACCGCCTAATGTAACACCTTGATAAATAAGTACGTCGTCGCCTATGATTGTTGTTTCACCTATTACTACACCCATTCCGTGGTCGATAAAAAATCTCTTTCCTATTTGTGCTCCGGGGTGAATTTCTATCCCCGTAAAAAATCTTGCTACTTGCGAGATTAATCTCGGAATAAAAGGAATTTTCCACATTAATAATCTGTGTGCAATTCTATGACATAATATGATGTGAAAACCTTGATATAAAAATATAACCTCAAAAATACTCTTTGCTGCCGCATCTTTTTCGAGAATTGTATTTATATCCTCAATTATTATTTTTATCCATTCGATTATTTTCATAAATAAATTATAATACAAATTTTTTATTATTAGTTTTATTTTCTCAAACAAAAAGTGTAATTATTTCATTTTTGTTTGACGATTAAAACAAAATTCAAGTAGAATTTTTTTAAATAGAATTATTCGGAGGACTATATGAAAAAGAATATATTGTTAACATCGGTATTGTTTCTTTCTTTATCTGCTGCTACTTATGCTGCGGATACAGTATTTGATTCCATGGGAAATGCTACGGAAGTTAAACTTGCACCGGCAATAAGTACCAAAACAAATACGACAAATACAAATACTACAAAAGCAAGTTCAACTACATCAATATATTCTAAAGGCACAATTAAAGAACAAAAGTTTTCTAATGCGATAGTAAATTTGGATGATGCCCAAGTTGAATTAAGACAAGAATTGGCAGAAAAAACAGAAAGATACAATGCGGCATTGCAGGAGAAAGAAAGAGCAATTCAAAGCTGCAGAGCATTAAAAAAAGAACTCAATACAATCAATAAAAATATGAAAAATATTGAAAAAGCAAAGAAAAATATAAATAAAAATTTAGAAAGCTAATATAAACAGACTAAAAAAACCATCATCATGTATATAGATGATGGTTTTTAAAATAATTTTTGTAAAAATAGTTAAGTAATGTTAAGACACTGGGGATACACAGAATTTCAAAATGAGCCAAATATCCGAAATTGATTCGTATAAGAAGATACAAAGATTGCCGGACGATGAACTTGAAAATCTTTGGGAAATATATTTAAAAGACAAGTCATTAAAGGAAGTTAGAGATAAATTGATTCTTCAATATGTATACCTTGCAAAATACGTAGTAGGCAGGGTAAAGGTTAATTTGCCTCCTTCATTTTCTTTTGATGATGTAGTTTCTTTTGGTATTGAAGGTTTGATTGATGCTATTGAAAAGTATCATCCTTCTAAAGGTGCAAAGTTTGAATCCTATGCGCTTATGCGTATCAGAGGAACAATAATAGACAGGATTCGTTCGTCGGATTGGCTCCCCAGAACAGTCAGAAAAAAGATTAAAGAAATAAAAATAGCAACAGAAAGACTAAAACAACAAATCGGACGTGCTCCGACTCCGCACGAAATAGCAGGAGTAATGGGCTTATCGGAAGAAAAAATTGTTGAAATAATGTCATCTGATGTGAGCGTAAATTCTATTTACGATAAAAAGTCAGTAGGAGATGACAGTGTTGAAATTATTGATACAATCGAAGACACAAGATCATCAAAACCTGATGATGAAATGGAAAGATTAGACACAAAAACCGAATTGCAGGACGCTTTGAAAAAATTACCCGAGAGAGAAAGAACGTTATTGGTATTCTATTACCACGAAAATATGACGTTAAAAGAAATAGGTGAAGCAATAAATATTTCAGAATCTCGTGTTTGCCAGCTTCATGCACAGGCGATTATGAAATTAAGAAATATATTGTCTACATCGAGAAGTGAAAGACTAAATAAAAGCATTATATAAATGAACAAAAAGAAGATAATAACCGTTTCCCTTGTTATTTGTATTGTTGCTGTTATTATTGCCGTTATTGTTCCTTTATGGAAATATGCAGGATTATTTATGCAGGCAAAAAAGCTGAATCAGGAATTTGCACTGTGTAAAAAGAAATTCTACGAAGCGGAAAATTATTATATAGCAGAGCAGTGTTTTTCTGATATCATAAAAAACACCAACAGAATAGAATACAAGTATTATCACGCTTTGGCTTTATTTAATTTAATGGAATTTGATAAATCAAAAGCTGAGCTAAAAGAAATAATAGATAATTCGTCTTTGGTTAAAAATAAAATTTTAGTTTCAAAAGCAAAAAATATATACGACTTTTTGAATTTATCATCAGAAAAAGAATTAATCTATTTTATTAAATATAACGATGTTGAATTATCGGAAGAAAATTCAATCAGGCTTGATATCGGCGATTATTTTTCTGATTTATCAAAAACCGCAGTTTGGCAAAATCCTCAAAAAGTCAAAGTATATGTAGCAAAGTCTTCAAGAATGAAAACAATAAAACGTGCTTTTCAGATTTGGGATGAAGCGTTAGGTTCAACCGTTAATTTTGTTTTCGTGAACGATAAGCAGGCCGCGGATATTACCTGTTTTTGTGTAAAGCAGTTAGACGGAATGAGATTGGGTTCTACAAAAACATATTTCAATAAAGATAAAAAAAACGGAAAGAAATATCTTTCAAAAGCTAAAATGCAGATAGCTTTGCATGAACCCGAAACAAATAAAGTTATTGATGAAAAAAATATTCTATCAACAACTCTCCATGAAATAGGTCACGCACTTGGTATAATTTCTCATAGTAAACAAAAAGGCGACATAATGTATTACGATTCATCGAGCTACAAGCAATCAAAAGCCGAAGTTTCAAAGCGCGATGTTAATACGGTTAAGAAGATATACGGAAATATTTAAATAAATTTTTCCGCTCTTTTCAATGCCCTATCTGCTTTTTCCATTTGCGCATTGTATTTTGCTTTTTGTTCGTCTGAAAGTGAGCTTTCGGGAACAGGTGCTGCTTCGGATGATGGTATATAAGTTAAATTATCAAAACCTTTTTCAGGGTCATAGCTGGGTGCTATTTGACTATTATTTGCAGAATTGTTTTTGTTTTCTTTTGGTTTGAATATTGAATTTGTTGAACTGTTTGGTATTGTATTATTTGCTATATTATTTGCTGCGTTGGATGGAATACCATTTGTTGCATTATTTGTTGTGTTGGATGGAATATTGTTTCTTCTTGATAATACGTTTTTATTTGCAGGACTCAAGGGTTGACCGTTAAATATATTTACGTTTTCTTTAGGCTCTTCGTTTTCTTTTTTGCCATCCAATAATTCAAGTAAAAATTTCGGATCTTGTTGTACTTTTGCTAATAATTTCGGGTCGTTTTGAATTTTTTGCATTATATCAGGATGGTTTTGCATTTTTTCAAGTAATTCCCCCTGTGTAATATTTAATTCCGGTATAATCTGATTTTTGGCTTCCTCTGCTTGCTTTGCTTTTTCCGCTTCAGCGGGGTCATAGGGTTTTCCGAAGATTTTAGAACACAGCGCATCTATTTTTTTGCCTACAAAAGGAAGAATTACGAAAAACGCCAGCGCAAATCTTCCTACACCGCCTGCAGTGCCGGCAACTTTTGATAAGAACCCTGTTTTTCCTGTATTATTTAAACCAACGGCAAATATTTTACCAAAATTTCTGACAAGAGCAGATATGCCGCCGCCTTGAACTTTACTTAAAGAAGCAAGTGAATATATTGAATTATATGCAATAGGCATTGCAATCATCCAATTCAAAGAACCGCTTGCGACATCATTTATTGCTGTTGTTACTTTCTTTTCTTTTGGTGCGTCTTGTATTTTATTATAGTTTCCGATTAAATTAGCGCATAAAAATACACCAAAACCCGATTTATCGTTTACGAAGTTAGAAACCTGGTCGCCGACCAGAGGCGGTACAATTTGTACAAATTTTGCGGGTAGAGTTTTTGCAAGTTTTCCTCTGACAGAAGCGTATTTCAGTAATGAATCACCAAGATTACCTTTTAAACTCGAAACTTCGTTTCCCGTAATCTTTTTACTTACTTTGTTTACAAAGTTAGCGGGCCACCAAGCTCCCATTAAACCGCCTTGGTCCATTGTGATATCTTTTAATCCGTTACCAAATCCGCCTTCTTTTAATTTGATAAGTGTTTCTGTTAGTTTTTTTGTATCATCACCGCAATTGTTTGCTACACGTATTTCTTCTATTAATTTGTCAGAGAATCTAACCTTGTCAAAACTGTCTTTACAGCGCGCATTCTTTAGAAGTTGTTTGTTAAACTTTTTAAAAAAGCTGACAACTTGTTCTGTATCATCTCCAAGAGAGTTTTTTTGAGTTATTTCGTCCAATAATTCGTTGGAAAATTTTAACTTATCGGATAATTTTTTTAATCTTGCATCCGATATATCCTTTTGGCTCATTTCTTTGAGTGTATCAACAATTTTTTTTGTATCATCGCCAAAAATACCCTTTCCTGATGTTTCGCTATCGGATATTTTTTGTAAAATTTCATCAGAAAGCTTATGCTTCCTGAAAAGTTTTCTCATTCTTCTGCTTAAATCAATCTCAGGTACTTCATTTAATATCTTGTGCGCTTTTCCTTTGTTTCCGCCAAGAGTATTTGCCATAGTTTCAACCATTTCTTTCGCTTTTACATCAGAAGCTACAGATAAAGTTTCAACATTTGTATTTCCAAATACACCGGGACCACCATGTTCAAAACCTCTAAATACATTCCAAACCGGTTTTAAAGGTTCTTTTAGGGCATCTTTTATGTTGCTTACGAATTTTGGTTTCGGTAGTTTTTTAAGTTGCTCTACACCGGAATTTAATAAATTAATAATTCCGTTTCTGCATTTGCCTATGATATTGTCGCCTGTTAAAATATCATCAATTTGATTGCCTAATTTATCTGCGGGTGTTGAAAGTTTGTTGCCTAAATAAGCAACCCCAATAACTGTAACAATAGAGAATAACAAAGATTTCAGAGTTTTTTTCGGCTCTTTTATACCGATATTTCTCATTGTTCTGAATAACCAGTTTTCATTAGCATTTTCTTTGGCTTTGTTAGCCAATTCTACACTGTCTTTTTTTAATTTTTCAGTATCGAGTGCGGTAAATTCCTGATTGCTCATTCTTTTTTGCATATCAGGAATACTGTTGTTAATTTGCGAATTTTGATAAGACGAAATATTTTCCATACTGTTTTAAACCTTATGAATCCAAAAAATTGATATTTTATTAAGTTTAATAAATTAAATTGTACGATATTTTTTATCGTATTCGTTAACTTTAATGATTATTGCTTCTATAAACTTAATCACCTGCATAATTTCTCCTTAAATTCCCCGATATATATAATAAAGTATTTTTTTGGAAAAAATTTGCTAAATGATAAAATATATATTAAAGTTTGTTAATTATATTTAATATTTCATCAAAAGAGTAGTAGTCTTTTTGAATATATATTTTCATATTTTTGTTTGTATTTTTAATATCGTCTGTTGTTTTGCCGTCTAAAAATACATTCTCATAATCTTCGCCGTTTTTCTTTAGCATAACGGCAGGTATGACAAGATGTTCTATGTTTTTATCTTTAATTGTGTCTATAATATCTTGTGCAACAATAAGTCCTGCAACGTTAATATCTTCTCCAAAGAATTTGTTTTTAATTTCCAATATCTCAAATTCAAGATTTTCGACATTTATTTCCTTTTTAAATTCTTTAAATATTTTGCAAGCTGTACTTGCTGTTGTAATAGTAATTTTTGTCGGCTTTTTAATTTTCTTTTTTAATTTCTTTTTGCATTTATTAAAGCTATCTTTTAATAACCTGATTGAGCCTACTCCATCCTCAATTTGAAGAAAATCGCCATAGTATTTTTTGTTTGGAACATCTATTCCCGCCAAAATAAAAAATTCATCCGATACCATTGCAATTTGCTTTTTAACTTCTTTATTAAAATTATCAACGATATCTATTGTTTGTTTTGCGATTTTTTTATCAACTTTCTTAAAATGTTCTTTTCTGTATTTGGAAATTCCTAATGGTACTATTGCAATAGATTTTATAATTGATTTTACGGTTTTTAAATCTTCAAGAGTTCTTTTTAATTCGCCATTGTCGTTGTAATCCGGACAAAGAACAATCTGGAGATGAAGCTTGGTTTTTATTTTTTTGAAGCGTTTTAATTGTTCCATAATTTTTCCGGCATTTTTATTTCTTGTCATTTTGATTCTGAGTTCGGGGTTTGTAGTGTGAACCGAAACAAAAAGCGGTGATATGTGGTATTGTTCTATTCTTTTCCAATCATCTTCTTCTAAATTTGTTAATGTGATATATGTACCTTGAATGTATGATAGTCGCCAATCATCGTCTTTTACATAGAGACTGTCTCTTAATCCTTTTGGCTGCTGGTCAACAAAACAAAAAATACAATGATTTTGACATCTTTTTACTTTATCAAAAACGGCACTTGTAAACACGATGCCCAAATCTTCATCAATATCTTTTTCTATTTCAAATTCTTCTTTCTCACCATCATTGTGTTCAATCAAAAGATTAATTTCTTCATCATTAATTAAAAAGCTGTATTCAATAATATCTTTAGGAATAACCCCGTTTATACTTAATACTTTATCGCCTTTTTTGATATTTAATTCTTCTGCAATCGAATATTTTTCAACGCATTCAACCGTCATTATTCTATCTTGTTTACATATCATAAAAGTTTAATCAGACTTTCCGTTTCAGCTATTGTAATTTCAACTGTTTGTTTTTGAATCTCGTTGATTGATATATATTCGTTTTTAATGCCCTTTTCGAGTTTTATTTTATACAGTTCTAAAATATTTAGCATATTTTCTTTAAATTCTATTCTTTCATTAATACTCAATACGTCCGAACAATAGAGAGCGAGTTTTATTGTATTAATAATGTGATAAGGATTTTTTTCGTTTATTGATAACAATAAATCAACAAGGTGTTTTTTTCCTGTCGGAGTTATTGAATACATTTTAGAAAGCATTCCCCCTTCGGTCATTTTTTTTGTATATTCAACACATCCTAAATTTTCAAGACGTTTTAAAGCGGGATTTATTGTGCCCGAGCTTGCTTTTAAGTATGCAAAAAAGTATTCGTCTATTATTTTTGCTACCCTGTATATTGTCGCATCGTACTTGTTTAATATGTATAATATTACGATTTCTATCATATTTTTATATTATCACAATATGAGCTATATTGAAAATATGAATAAAATCGCATTTAACGGTAAAATTTCAAAAAATATTATTTTAGCTCTTCTTTTTACTTTTGTTTATTTTGTTATTTGTATCGTTATAGATATAAACAGAGTGCCTTTTTGGGATGAAGCAAGAGCGTGGTTGATTGCACAAAATTGTAATATTTTAGAATATCTGGATTTAATGAAACTTGAATGCCATATGTTTGTTTGGTATTTGATTATTTTCCCTTTTGCAAAATTAAATCTTTTTTATCCTTATTCAATGCAATTTTTAAATACTGTTATTGCTTCCGCTGCAATATATGTTTTATGGAGAAAGGCGCCATTTTTGATATATGAAAAAATTTTAATAACGTTTTCGGTACCTTTTTTGTTTTTGTGGGGTGTTGTTGCAAGATGTTACAGTATCGGAATATTGTTTATTTTCCTTGCTTTAATGTATTATAAATTAAGATTTAAACATCCGTATCGATATTTGGTTTATTTGTGTCTTGCAATGAATACATCTGTTATGGCGTTTGTCGGTGCTTTTTATTTGGCTTTGATTTTTATTGTTGAAAATTTTAAAAATAAGAATTTTATAAAATTATCTCTTATCTTTCTTGGCTGTATCTTAATTGTTGCAATCCAAGATTATGCGCCAAACCCTGACTTTTTAAAGCAAACACCGGAGATGGCTTTTCTGAGAGATTTTTTTGGATATATATTGCACCCTGTATTTTTTATTCCCCAGTATGCTTATCAATCAATATTGATGAGCATATTGAGAGTGTCTGTTGATATTTGCTGTATTTCTTTTGTTGTATTTTCGATTAAAAACAATAAAAAAATACTCTCTTTTATATTGTTAACATATTTATCTTTATTAATCATTTTTGTATTATTTTATAGCGGAAATTTTTGGCATTATTTTTATTTTTATTTTTATTTTATCGTTGCTTTTTGGATTTTAAGAATTGAAAATAAAATTCCAAAAGTTCTTAATGTGTTTTTTATAATAATTTTATCCTGTTTTATGTTTAAAGGAAGTTTGTTTATTGATTCTAAAATGACAACAATAAATGATTCCACATCACTAAAAATTGCCAAAGAAATATTATCGAATCCGAAATATAAAAACGTAAAATTATTCTGTCTTGATCCTTGGTCTGATATAGCGCCATCATCTTTACCTTATTTAAAAGGAAAAGTTAAAATATATGATATTTTTAATCGGGATAGGTTCAGCTACAAAAGTATGAGAAGTCATATAGAATTTAATACAAAAAGCTTTAATCCTGATGAATTTTATAAATTTGTTGATAACGATTCCATACTTCTCACAACAACGGCTTTTACAAGACATGAATTAAAAAACCCGAAAAGAAGGTTTGATGAAAAATCAGGAATAATTGATTTTGTCGGGGAAAATTACACTGTAAGTTTTATACCTTTGGATGCTAAAGAAGATATATGCCTTTGGAGTTATATAATTAAAGTACACAAAACTATACAAAAATAGAAATATCTTTCTTTTCGGGATAAAATTATATAAGCAATTAAAGGAAAAAAATGGCTTATACGGAATTGAGTGAAAAAGAAATACAAGAGAAGGTTAAAACTACAAATCTTCAGCATATTGCAATTATCATGGATGGAAACAGAAGATGGGCAAAGGAAAAATTTTTGCCTTCCATGATGGGCCACAAAAAAGGTGTTGAAGCTCTCAAGAAAACAACAAGAGCCTGCGATGATTTTGGGGTTAAATATCTTACTTTGTATGCTTTTTCGACTGAAAACTGGAACAGAAAAAAAGAAGAAGTTGATTTTTTGATGGATTTATTGGCATCTACTCTTTTATCTGAGCTTGATGAATTAAATCAAAATAATGTCAAAATGAATTTTATCGGTAATTTATCCGTATTGAATCAAAATCTTCAAAATATAATAGAACAATCAAAAGAAAAAACAAAAAATAACACAGGTGTTGTTTTGACTGTTGCAATAAACTACGGCGCAAGAGATGAAATAGTTCATGCGGTGCAAAAGATTGTCGAATCAGGTATTTCTTTTTCGGAAATTACGGAAGAAACAATAAAAAAACATCTTTATACTTATAATCTTCCCGATCCTGATTTATTAATCAGAACCAGCGGAGAAAAAAGAATCAGTAATTATTTGCTCTGGCAGATTGCCTATAGTGAACTTTATATCACTGACACTTATTGGCCTGATTTTGATAAAGAAGCTCTGTGCTTAGCGATAGATGAATTTGCTAAAAGGCAAAGAAGATGGGGAAAATAAATGCTCAAAATCACTCTTGCAACAGGTAATAGCCATAAAGCTGAAGAAATAAATATAATTGCAAAAGAATATAATATTGAATTTGTTGTACCCGAGGGTGAATTTAATCCTATAGAGGACGGGGATAACTTTTTAGATAACGCGTATTGTAAAGCAAAATACGCATCAAAAATCGGAAATACGGAATTGTATCTTGCTGATGATTCAGGACTTTGTGTTGAAGCTCTTAATGGTGAACCGGGGATTTATTCCGCGCGGTACGCAGAAACCCCAAAACTAAGAATTAAGAAACTTCTTTCAAATATGCAGAATATAAAAAATAGACGTGCAAAATTTGTCTGCGCAATGGTTGTGACGGATAAAAACGGAAGCATACTTTTTAAAACCCAGCAGGAATGCTTAGGTTATATTATGGAAGAAGAAAAAGGAGAGGGTGGATTTGGATATGATCCTATATTTTTTGTTGACGATATGCAAAAAGGAATGGCAGAATTAACAAAAGAAGAAAAAGCTCAAGTTTCGCACAGAGCCAAATCTTTGAATAAAGTATTAAACTGGATAAAAAATGAATACAATAAAAAATAAACCATTGTATATTTTTCCGATAGTATTTTCTGTTATAACATTGATTGTATCTCTTTTGAGGATTCCCTTTTGGGATGAAACGCATGCTTTTGAAATTGCAAGATTAAATATATTCGAGATTCTTTATATGACAAGAATTGAAGGGCATTATCTTTTATGGTATTTGATTTTAAAGCCGTTTTCTTCAATTTCTTTGTATCCTTATTCTATGTTGATAATAAACTGGCTTTTTTGCGTCGGAGCTATTTTTGTTCTTTGGATAAAATCTCCTTTTAATAATTTAGAAAAAATATTAATAACCTTTTCTTCTCCTTTTGTATTTTATTTTGCGCCGGTTGCAAGATGTTATTCTATCGGTATTTTCTTTTTGTTTTTAATTTGTGCGTTATTTAAAAAAAGATACAAGAAATACTGTCTTTTTTCTTGGCTTTTGCTTATTTGTTCAAATACGAGCATAATGGCTTTTATCCCTTGTTTTTATATATGGTTGATTTATTTGTTTCAACTGTTTAAAAAGAAATCAAAAAAAATTAAAACCTGTTTTATATTTTTTATAGCAAATTTTCTTTTGTTTGTAATTCAATTTTTTAATTTAAAAAAGCCTTATGTAAATCAAACAGATAACCAATCTTATATTGATATGATGATGAGTTTTCTTGTTATACCTTATGATGAAACTATATTAAAATGTTTTTTTCATATTACTGTTTTTGTTTTGTTTTACGGTTTGGTATTTTTTCTTTTTAAAAAATCAAAATATGCATTCTATTTTTTGATATCTTCTTTTGTAACTTTGACTTTTTTGTTTTTATATTTCTATAAAGGCAGTCTTTGGAATTATTTTTTCTATTACATATATTTGATTCTCTTATTATGGCTTTTTAAAAGACAAATTTTAAACAATAAATTTATAAAATTAATGTCAATTATGCTTTTTGCTTTTCTCTGTTTTTCGCATATTCTGTATAAAACAGAATTTTTCGAGAGAACTTATACTTCTAAAAGTAAACTAATTGCCAATGAACTTGCAACAAACAGATTCTTGAAAGGTGCGGATTTATATTGTTTGGATTGGTGGTCTGATATTTCTCCTGCATCTGATATTTATTTAAAAAAAGCAGGGATTGATGTTTTAGATATTAACGGATACAAGAGAACAAGCTTTGATAGTATAAAAAATATTTTTGAATATAGAATAATGCCTGTTGATTTGGATCAATTTTATAATTCTTTGGATAAAAGTAAGAAAAATTATATAATTACGGACGATACATTTTTTGATATGGATAAAATTCATTCAGACAAGTATCTTATGAAACAAATATTTTATAACAAGGATTTAGAATACGGTATCTATGAACTTGTTAAAAAGTATTGATTTATGTTAGTATTTTCTTATGGAATTTAATCCCGTAGTAATATCGGTTATTACACTTTGTATATTGTGTTTGCTTAAAATTAATGTTCTTTTTTCATTAATGATAAGCGCAATTGTTGCAGGAATTTTAGCACACATGCCGATTTCAAAAATTATGGAGCTTTTTATTTCAGGCATGGGACAAAATTCTGAAACCGCACTTAGTTATATTTTACTTGGTACACTGGCTGCCAGTATGACTCATACAGGTTTAACCGAAATATTATCTTATAAAATTTCTGATTTTATTAAAGATAATAAATACTTATTATTGTTTGTTTTGACAATAATTTCAGTTATGTCGCAGAATTTAATCCCTGTGCATATAGCTTTTATTCCGATATTAATTCCGCCTTTAATACCTTTAATGAATAAACTGAAAATAGATAGACGCCTTATAGCTTGCTGTCTTGTATTTGGTTTAAAAGCACCATATATTGCAATACCTGCGGGTTTTGGTTTAATATTTCAGGGTTTAATTGCGGATAATTTAACACAAAACGGAATTCCTGTTTCAAAAATGTCAATTTGGCACTACAATTGGATTTTGGGTTTTGCTATGTTGATTTCTTTATTTATTGCAATATTTATTACCTATAAAAATCCGAGAGAATACGTTGATAAATCAATTCTTATGACGGAAAACAATCCTAAGAATATTAAATTAAATAAACAGCACTATATAACACTTTTTGGTGCGTTTGCAACTCTTATAATCCAATTAATCAGCGGATCGTTACCCTTAGGAGCTTTAATCGGACTTGGTATAATATTCGGTTTTAGGGCGATATCCCATAAAAATATGGATTTTTTAATAAACGAAGGTGTCGGGTTAATGGGATATATTTCTTTTGTTATGCTTGTTTGTGCGGGATATGCCTTTGTTATTCAACAAACAGGCGGAATAGAAGATATGCTCAATTTTATAATCCCCTATGTTGTTCATAGTAAAATTCTGGCAACTCTTGCAATGTTATTAACAGGCCTTCTTATTACAATGGGAATCGGTTCTTCTTTTGGTACAATCCCGATATTAGCGGTTTTATTTGTTCCTTTATCTTTAAAATTAGGGTTATCTGTGCCTTCGATAATAATTATTTTATCTGCAGCGGCTGCCTTGGGCGATGCGGGTTCTCCCGTATCTGAAACTACACTTGGCCCGACAGCAGGTTTAAACGTTGATAATCAGCATAATCATATAAAAGACACATGTATCCCTACATTTATGCACTTTAATTTGGCATTAATAATTGCCGCTGTTATTGCCGTTATTTATTTTAAATAAACGTTTAAGCGTATGCTCTTTGAATAGATTGCTGCAATTGCTGCTTAACACCTTGTTCTTCTGAATCTATCATCTGAAGTTGTGTTTGAAAACGTTGCAATTGCTGGTCAAGAGCTTTTTCAGCCTGATAAAGCCTTTCTTTTTTGTTTTCTAAAGCTTTCATTTCAGGACTATCAGGCTCCATATCGGAACCCAAACCTACTATATCGTTTATTTGTGATGAAATATCAAGTTTTGCAGATGAGATGAGTTGGATTTGATATTCTAAATCCGCTCTATAACTATTAATTTGTGCCAATCTCATTTGTGCAAGCAAAATGCTCATAGTTATCTCATTTCATTAAACTTATTACCCCTTAGAAAAGTATGCTCGTTGTTTTGAGCTATTAACTTTTCCATTTGGTTTAATTGATGCATTTGGTATCTTAGTTTGTATTTAATCATCTTTCTTTTTTTGTTTATTGAAAGTGCATCTTTTAAACCTGCAACAATATTTTTCTTAAACACTTTGACAGGATTGTTTCTTTTTAAATAATTCTTAGAATAATTTAAAAATGTTTTTAACCTTTTTAGACTTTGTTTAATTGCTTGTTGCATTTTTGGGTATCTCCCGTTTTTATTAAGGA
Source organism: uncultured bacterium (assembly GCA_946622415.1). Lineage (GTDB taxonomy): Bacteria > Cyanobacteriota > Vampirovibrionia > Gastranaerophilales > Gastranaerophilaceae > RUG14156. The sequence continues at coordinate 26,236 of CAMOPX010000015.1, read as the reverse complement.
GACATCCTACCTTAATAAAAACATTTTGTTTAATAAAATTGATACTATGTTAATATTTGTTACGCTATTTATATTATAATTATTCGTCAACAAAAGTATAAAACTTTAATTTTTGATACAAAAGTTAATAATTTTAGTATTTTAAGGATTTTGGTAGACTAAAGTCTACCCTACTGCTTGCTTACTTTTTGATTAAAGTTTCAGTTGGTTTTAAAAGTAATTCCGAATTCATTTTTTAATTTTTCAAGAATCTCTTTTTCTCTATCTGATATTTCTTGTAATGATTCAGAGTCTTGATATTGTGTATATACTTCTTTAAGTTTTTTTATGTAACTTAATTCTAAAATATATCTTCTGCTTGTATTACAGAAATCACTTTTGTCCATTTTTTTAACAAAATCCCTGTATGCTTGTTTTAATGTTACTAATTCAGGTGCTTGTGCGTTTTTTGTTGCGTTATTTGTATTGTTTATTTTTAAGTTGTTACTATTAATTGAGTTGTTCATTTTATCTCCTATTTTACCTTTGTAACTGATAAATAGTCAAAACAATGTAAGCTTTTCATTTCTTCTAAACTCAATGTACATGAAATTTCATCTGAATGCCATGGGTTTATTAAATCAACCACTATTTTTCCGTTTTCCATTCTGGGTTTGAGTTGATACATATGACTTTTTGCTAAGTCTTTATGTCTATCCCAAAAATGTTTGTCACCGCCGTTTAATATTGATTTTTTAGTACCAATCGTATAAACATTTTCATCCCAATTGCTTACATTTTCTAATTCACTCACCATTGAACTTGTTAGTCTGATTTCCTTTGATTTATATCCAAACCAGGACATGACTTCGCCTGAAAGGCCACCGTTTCCTCTATATTTGACATGTTCATCGATTTCATCAGAATGTGTACCATTTCTAAAACTGTCGATTAATTCATCTACTCTAAATGCTGCTTTTTGTATAAAGTTAGCTTTTGCGTATTTTTCTACACCATACACATATTCTAATACTTGTAACCCGGGCATTGTTGCGCTATATTGTCTGGGATTCTTATTGATTTCATCTATTACCTTGTTTAAGTCAAATTCCATTTCACCGTTTGGAAGACTTACCATAACTTTACCATCCGATGTTTCTCTAAAACATTCCAAAATTCTGCCTCTTGAGGCAGGGTTGTCGTATAGCGCATTAAATGTTGATACAAAATAACAATCGCCGTTACTTTGTTGACGGCTATTTGAAACAACGTATCCGCTGTCTGTCCCAAATAGTGCTTTGTATGTTTCGCCTGAAATATTTTTATATACGCTTTTGGTGCCATCTTTGTGCTCTAATACTAATGGCGAAAAAGCTATTTTAGTGCCGTTTGTTGAACCTAAATCTTCGACAATATAGCCTGACTCTGTTTTTGTAATTTTAAGATGTTCACCTGAAATCTTATTGTCGTTTATTTGTATATTTGCTCTACCGGCGCTCGCTCTGCCTATGGTTACTGTTTCGCCTTGTTTTATATTCAAACTATCCAGGTCAAGTTCGGTTTGTCCGATTTCTATTCTTGTTCCTTCTGGAATTTTATAATTTTTATTTGGGTTTAATATCTCCCCTTTACTAAGCGGTTCGTATTCTTGATTACTAAACATAACGGTATGTTGATATATTTGAAAATTTGGAGCTTCTGTTGCGGGGATGTTGGTTCTCAAATGGGCCGATCCTTCATTTATAATTCTTGTTCCATTTGAAGAACCATTGTCGACTATTACATATTGGCCATCAATTTTTGCTATAGACATATGGTTTCTTGATACTGTGTTTGTATTTCCATTTCCATATTTTTCTACATCAATATCATTAGAAGAACCGCGTCCTATATCTAACTTCTCTCCTTCTCGAAGATTTTGAAGCTTAGATTGTATGTCGGGTTCGGATAAATCAATAGTTGCTCCGCCTAATTGTATTTTTGCATTCGGATTAATTCCATATCCATAGCCGGCTTGTAATTCTGTACCTGTGGTTGCCAGTATATATTTGCTGCTACTTTGTGATGCATCTTCATACGCATTTACACCCGATTTTTTACCTATCAACCATGAGCTATCTGTACCTGTTATTCTTGCTATTTCTCTATTACTAAACAGACCGCTATCCTCAAGTGTCTTTACGGCTTCATTATACTGACCTTCTTCAAATAATTTGTTTGCGGTATCCATAGTGTTTGATTTCATTGTATTTACTTTGCCTCTTGCGATACCGGTCAGCACTTCTCTTAATTGTTGCAATCCTTCGCCTTTTAAGTCTAATTCACCCCTTGTTATATAATTTGTTGCTATGCTCATTGTAAAATCAGCACCTGCTTCCGATAAAATTTCAACACCTTTTACAGCAAGTGCGTCTTCCGCCAATCCTGTTGCTGCCATAAATTCATTTGTTGTAAAGTTACTGAATGTATTTGCAGCACTATTAATTTTCATACCTAATGCAAAGAACGCAGTATCTATTGCTGCTGCTTTTGCTTCATTTGTCAAACCATCAAGTTTTTCTTTTGCGCTTTTATCGCTGCTTAAAATATCAAGCGCTTCTAATCCGTTATCAAGATACATACCCGCCATTGACATCTTTGTGCCTGCATTCATTATTCCTGCACCAACACCGGCCCCTATTCCCGTTACACCTGTTGTTAAACAGATAATACCGCCTGCTGTAGTTACTATTAAACCACCTGTTTGTAATAAGCCTCCGACTTTTTTTGTTATGTCTTGTTGAGATTGGCAATATTTTTCTACGGTATTTTGAAATTTATCGCCTTCTCCTATGGCACTTTGTTTTGATTTTGCAAATTGTTCGCCTAGTTCATCATATGAAGATCCCGTTGCTTGTTCAAAATTCGTTTTGTATTCTTCAATATATTTTGTGTCATAGTTTCTATTTAATCTCGCAGTAAACATTCCATTGTTTATATCTAAATCTGCCAGATTTCCAAAACAATATTCTTCGCATCCCGGGTACGTTACATATAGTTGATTATCTTCTCCTAATCTTACATTTTCTACTCTTCCGGGGTAGTATTCACTTGCCGCACATGTTGCAAAGCTGTCTGATATCATTTCGCAAAATTTTTCTTTTGCTAAATTTTCATCTTGGTAATATTGATTGTATAAATCGAGTATTTCTTGCGGGGTTGTCGGTTGTTTTTGCAGTTTTTGCGTGAAGTCGGCTGCTGTTTGAACACCATATTGTGCAAATTCATAAATTGATTTATCTTCTTCATATTTTTTTAATTTGTTTATATCAAAATTTACACCTGTTTGCTCAAACCAAACTTCTTCAAATGTTTTATCACTTTCGCCATTTATGGCGTCAGTTAAAGCGGTTATCATTTCTGTTTGTTTTGTGCGGGCTTCTTCAACGTCGCTTCTTGAAATACCTAGTATATCAATCATTTCTTTTGCTTGATTCCAACCGTCTCTTATGCCGCCATCATTTGTTAATTGCGTGTCAAACATTTCAGAATATGTCATTGCGTCGGTCATTAAAATATTTATTGCATAAGCCTGATTTTGCTCGTCAACTGTACATTCTTCCAATGGTTTCCCAAGGATATATTGCGTTGTTTGATTTAATTGTTCTTTTTCTTGTGCTTCCAAAAACTCGGTTACGGGAGTTGTTGCAGATAAAATTTCACGATCCTTTTTATTTAAATCTGCAACAGGCACATAACCCGAACCTTTATTTGCTTCTTCTATTGAAGTTTCAGATTTATCCGGTGTATCACATTCTGTTGTCGGAGTTTCACTATCGCTTATACTTTCTTCATACCTTCTCTCCCTAACGTCTTTTATATCAAGTTCTTCTCCGTTTTCATCTTTGTATGTTACATTACCGTTTTCATCTATTGTTGTTTTGATTCCCGTTTTACTATCTGTCGTACTTGTTACAATGTTTTTATCTATATTCGCATCTTGTTCATAAAGAACTTTACCTTGATTATCTGTTTTTTGAGTATCAAATGCTCCGTTTTTGTCTAATTCTGTTGTTAATCTATTATTTGTACCCTTTTCTTTAGTTATTGATTTATTAAGACTTGATACTACATTACCCTCTTTATCTTTTGTTGTATTAAATTCATATGTCGTAGAATTACCTTCATTATCCGTAATTCCTCTTATATTTCCTGTTTTTTCATCTATTGCAACCGTACTTTGTGTTCCATCTGGATTAATTATTGTTCTTGTGCCGTCACCGTTATCAATATATCTTTGTTCCATTCCATCTATTGTATTGGCACTTTCATAAAGAGCTATACCTTCTTCACTGGGTTCTTTTTCTTCTTGTTGAGCTTCTTTTTCTGCCTGTTCGATTTCAGAATTTAATTCATTAATTTTTTCTTGGAATTGTTCATATTGTTCTTTTAGAGTTTCTAATTCGCTATCTTTTTCTTCGGTTTCCTGTTCGTTTTCTTCTTCGCTATCTTCCAGTTCGCTCAGGGCTTCTATTATTTCATTACATACTTCTTGAGCTTGTGCTTCTTGTTCTTTTAAAGAATTAGCTTGATTTCTTAATTCATCAGCCTGTGCTTTTGCTGCTTCTGCTTCCGCTTTTGCAGCTATATATGCAGGATTTGGTTTTTTAACCGTTTTAAATTTCATACTTCCATCAGGATTTGTGCCATCAGGTACGTGTTCTTCTATTTCCTTTGGAAGAGATTCTGCAGCAGCAGCCAAAGCCGATGCATTTGATTCAGCTGAACTTGCAGTGCTGTCTGCTTCTTGATATGCCGAATGTGCCGCTTCAAAATCGCTCTGTGCACTCGATAAACTGTCAGTTATTTCTTGTACCTGTTGTTGTTCTTGTTCGTTATTTTCTGCAAGTTCTGTTTCTTTTGTTTCAATTTCTGTGTTTACGCTTTCCTGTTCTTGAAAAATGCTTGCAAGTTCATTTTGGGCTTGTTGAATTTGTGCGGCACCATTGGTATTACCGCCATCATCTTTAAACTTTACTTTATTTCCTTGTATTCCTGAAAGAAAATCCATAATTCCATTCCAAAAACTTCTCTTGTATCCTTTAAAATTTACATAGCTATGTAATCGTCATTTTGAATTTAAACTTTATTGTTTTGGGATAGAACTACGATAATTTTTACAAAAGTTAATAAATATATTTTTTTCCAATAAAAAACCGCCCGTAATATAAATTGGGCGGTTTTTGTACTTTCTCTTGATATATAATAGAGTTTATCTTTTTGAGAATTGGAATCTTTTTCTTGCTCTTTTTCTACCGTATTTTTTACGTTCTTTGATTCTGGCATCACGAGTCAATAAACCTTCTTGTTTAAGAACAGGTTTAAATTCTTCGTTTATTTCCAAAAGAGCTCTTGAAATTGCCAATTGGATAGCATCAGCTTGTGCGCTAACACCGCCGCCTACAGCTTTAACTCTGATGTCAAATTTATCTTGATTTTCTGTTAAAACGAGGGGTCTATAGATTGACATTTCTAATGACGGACGATTTCCAAAATATCCTTTTAATGTTTTTCCGTTAACGAATACTCTGCCTTTTCCTGATACAACTTTTGCAACAGCGATTGAGCATTTTCTTCTTCCGGTTTTTACAACTTCGTTTTTATTAGCTGCCATTACTTATCTCCTTTTAATTCGTATACAACAGGTTTTTGAGCTTCATGAGGATGAGTTGAACCTGCATATACTTTTAGTTTTTGGAATTGTTCATCACCCAATGTATTGTGCGGAAGCATACCTTTAACAGCTTTTTCGATTGCTCTTGTCGGGTCTTTTTCCATTAATGCTTGGAAGCTGATTTCCTTAAAACCGCCCGGATATCCAGAGTGTGATCTGTATAATTTATCGGTTTCTTTTTTGCCTGATACAGTGATTTTTTCTGCATTTGTAATGATAACAAAATCGCCCGTATCAACATTAGGTGTATATTGAGGTTTGTTTTTACCTCTGAGTATGTTAGCGGCAACTACTGCTACTCTACCTAATGTTTGACCATCGGCATCAATAACATACCATTTTCTTTCTACTTCTAGTGGTTTTGCACTAAATGTTTTCATTATTTACCTTCCTTTTGATGAGATTGTTTTTATATAGTCATTTACATCATTGTAACCTACATATTCTAATGTAAGTGCCTTTGCTTCGGCAACATTTGCGGCTTTTGTTCTGTCTTTTGAATTCAGAATATCTGCCATATATGACGGATTTAAATTATTTCTTTCAATAAACAGAAGCTCTCCTATAATTGTTCTTACCATATTATACAGGAATCTGTTGCCTATAATATCTATAAAGATAAAATTTTGCCAATCATTTATGTGTTTTTTCGCTTTTGCATAGTATATAATGCAGTCGTTATATGGGTTATCAGACTTTGATTTAAAAGCGGAAAAATCATGATGCCCTTCTAAATAGGATAAACTCTTATTTAGATTTTCTATATCCAGTTTTTTGTAAGGGTAAAACAAATAACAATCGTTAAAAGCCGAAGCAACATGGCTGTTTAGTATTGTGTATCTGTAATGCTTAAATTTGGCATCTTTTTGACAGTGAAAAGTTTTATCAACTCTTTTTATATCAAAAATCTTTACATCCTCGGGAAGAATACAGTTAATATGATACAGAAATTTGTCGGTATCTTTTATTTCTGTATTTAAAGTAAAATGCGCTGTTTGAAACTTTGCGTTTACTTTTGCATCTGTTCTTCCTGAAAATATTGTTAAAATTTTATCTTTTGTCAAAGTGCAGAGTGCTTTTTCTATTTCTCCCTGAACGGTTCTTTTGTCTTTTTGCTTTTGGCTTCCGAAAAAATTTCGTCCGAGAAATTCAAAGCATATGATGTATTTGAAATTTTCTGACATTATACCAATTGTATTAATGCCATTTCTGCGTTGTCACCACGTCTTGGGGTTAATCTCAATATTCTTGTGTAACCACCGTTGCGTGTTGCATATTTTTTTCCGATAACAGAAAATAATTGTCTTAAAACTGATTGTTTCGGCAATTTTTTGCCTTCAGGCAGTGTATCAAATAATTCTCCTGTTTCGGTATCTATGAATTTTTCAGTTTCAATATCATAGATATCTTTTTTTGCTTCACGACGAGCTGCTAAGTCGCCTTTTTTAGCAAAAGTAATTATAGATTCGGCATATGGTTTTAGAGCTTTTGCTCTAGCCATTGTTGTTGTGATTTCACCGTTCAAAAACAGTTGAGAAGCCAAAGTGCGCAATAATGCTTTTCTTTGATCAGCTGCTTTAGACAGTTTATTAATTTTACGACCGTGTTTCATTTTATTTTCCTTTTTGTTTAGTTAATTATATTAATTCTAAATCATCTACGCCTTCAGGGTTTGGTTGAAGATCAAGTCCCATTTGGTGAAGTTTTTCAATTACTTCATCTGATGATTTTTTACCGAAATTTTTAATGTTTAATAAATCGTGTTCTGATTTTTTAAGAAGTTCGCTCATTGAGTTTATGCTTGCTCTCTTTAAGCAGTTGTATGCACGAACAGAAAGCTCTAAATCTTCAATTGTTAATGACGGTGTTTGTTCTTCTACAATTTCATCAACTTCATTAACTTCTTGTTTAACCGTAACAGGAGTTCCTGTGATTCCTGCGATTTGACTGAAATGTTCAATTAAAAGATTTGCTGCTTTTGATAATGCTTGTGTAACTTCAATTGAACCGTTTGACCAAATTTCAATTGTTAATTTGTCAAAATCCAAAGATTCACCTACACGAGCAGGTTCTACATTGTAGCTTACTCTTTTGATGGGCATAAATACCGCATCAATCGGAAGAAGGTCTATAGGAAGTCCGTTCTTTTGTTCTTTTAAAACATCTACGGAAACGTATCCTTTGCCGACTTCTACGGTGATATCAGCATGGATTGAGCCGCCTTGTGATAATGTACAAATAACACAATCAGGGTTCACGATTTTAACACCGGCAGGAAGTTCAATATCGCCTGCAAGAACAGGGCCTGCTGTTGTAGCGTCAAGTCTTAAATGTTGTGGTTCGATTGAATCGGTTTTAACAACAACTGATTTAAGATTCAACATTATATCAATTACATCTTCAACAACACCGGGGATTGATGTGTATTCGTGAGTAATACCTTCAATTCTTACGGATGTAATAGCTGCGCCTTCAAGACTTGATAATAATACACGTCTTAAAGCGTTGCCGACAGTAGCGCCGTAACCTCTTTCAAGAGGTTCGATAACAAATTTACCGTATTGCGAACCGTCTGAAGATGTTGTTGTATTGATATTTTTAATTTTAAGTTCCATAATTTATTCTCTCCTAATTATTTAGAGTAGTATTCAATAACGAGTTGTTCTTTGAAGTCAGCATCCAATTCTTCTCTTTGAGGAATTCTGTCGAATGTTATTGTTAATTCGTTTCTGTCAACAGTTAACCAAGCAAAGCTTAATGCAAGGTCAATTTGTTCCATAACATTCTTGATGAATTGTTTTGAATTTTCTCTAACTGTAACAACGTCGCCTGCTTTCAATAAATAAGATGGAATATCAACTTTTTTACCGTTAACAAGTACGTGTGCGTGATTTACAATTTGTCTTGCCTGACGTCTTGTGATAGCAAAACCGGCTCTGTATAGAACGTTGTCTAATCTTGATTCAAGAGTTTGTAACATTATTGTACCTGTTACGCCTGTTTTTCTTGAAGCATTTTCATAGTATTTTGCGAATTGTTTTTCGCTAACCAGATAAGTCATTCTGATTGTTTGTTTTGCTTTTAATTGTAAAGCATAGTCAGAACTTTTCTTTCTTGTTGCGCCGTGTTGTCCGGACGCATTTTGTCTCATTGATGTTGTTAATTTACGGTTAGATAAATCTTTAACACCATAGTTTCTGAATAGTTTATTGGTTGGTCCAGTATATTTAGCCATTTTAGCTCCTATTGTTAATTATTTACTTTCTTTTTGTTAATGCATCTGAGTATTAAAAACTATACTCTGCGTTTTTTCGGAGGACGACATCCGTTGTGTGGAATCGGAGTAACATCCTTGATTAATGTAATTTCAAGACCTGCGCTTTGGATAGCTCTGATTGCAGTTTCTCTGCCTGAGCCTGGGCCTTTAACATAAACTTCAACTTTTTTCATACCTTGGTCAACTGATTTCTTTGCAACGATTTCAGCTGCTGATTGCGCTGCAAAAGGCGTACCTTTTCTTGCACCTTTAAAACCACAACCGCCTGCAGAAGCCCAAGCTACTGCATTACCTTGTGTATCTGTTGAAGTAACAATTGTGTTGTTAAATGTTGATTGGATATGAACAACACCTTGTAATATATTCTTTCTTTCTTTCTTTTTAACTTTTGTAGGTTTAGCCATTATTATCTTCCTTTTATTTACGATTTTCTAATTATTTCTTCTTACCTGCTATAGGTCCTGTCTTTTTACCTCTGCGTGTTCTTGCATTAGTTTTTGTTCTTTGACCTCTAACGGGAAGTTTCTTTCTGTGGCGAATTCCACGGTAGGAATTAATTTCACCTAAACGTTTAATGTGTAATGATTCTTCTCTTTTTAAGTCACCTTCAACTGTGTAGTGAGAGATTTCATTTCTTAATTTTTTAATATCTTCTTCTGTTAAATCGTCCGTTCTCAAATCTTGAGAAATATCGCAAGCGGCTAATATTTTAGCACTTCTTGTCGGTCCGATTCCGTAGATGTAGGTTAAAGCTATAACCATTCTTTTATTGCGGGGCAAATCAACCCCAACTAATCTTGCCATTTATTTTCTCCTATTTTTAACCTTGTCTTTGTTTGTGTTTCGGGTGTTTGCAAACCACTGTCACTCTGCCGCGTCTTTTGATAATTTGACAGTCTTTGCATATTTTTTTTACTGATGCTCTTACTTTCATTTTTTTATCCTTTATTTTAGTCTGTATGTTATTCTTCCTCTGGTTAAGTCGTATGGTGTCATTTCGACTTTTACTTTATCGCCGGGTAAAATCCTTATGAAATTTTTTCTGATTTTACCTGAAATATGTGCTAATATTTCGTGCTTATTTTCAAGTTCAACTCTGAACATTGCATTGGGCAAGGCTTCGAGTATTGTACCTTCTAATTCAATTACGTCTTTTGACATATCTTTCCTTATTTTTCTCGCTTTATTAATAATATCCGGTGAATTTTCCTTGGCAAGTAAAATATCCTTTAGAAATACGGAAAAATGGCAAAATTTAACAAAAATACAAAATGAATTTTTTAAAGATACAACACAAAAAGAATTGATAATAATTAAAAAATATAGATTTTATGCGCTTATTTTGGTATTTTATTAAGTTTTATTAATTAATAAAAAAAACGTATTATTAAAAAAATAAATTTACAAAAATTATTATATCCAACTTTGTTATATGCATGACAAAAATTTCATATATACTAATGTCATGACGATAGAATTATTTGGGGAATTTTTATGAGTTTTATAAAGAAACTATTTTTTAATTTCGGAGAATTAACACGAGTTTATGCATTGCCTGTTACATTGGCGTCTTGTATTTTAATTTGGGCATTCGCAAAATACAATGAATCTTTTACGTATTTAAATTTTGGACTTTTAGTTTTGGCACTTTGTTGTGTTCATCTTGGTGCAAATTTGTTTGATGATTATGTTGACACTAAAAAGAAATTAAAAGTTTGTGGTTCATTAGAAAATATATCTTTCGACAGGTTTGCTTTGAAGGCAAATCTTATATTAAATCGCACTTTTTCTTTTAAAGAAGTAAGATTTGTTATATTTATGTTATTTTTAATTGCAACTTGCATAGGAATTTATTTTGCAATAAATGTTAGCATATATGTGCTTATTTATGCGTTAATCGGTGGTGTTTTTGCTTTGTTTTATCCGATTGCGCCAAAATTTTGTCTTGGTGAAATTATAATCGGTTTAATCTATGGCCCCTTAATGATAAACGGCGGATATTTAGCTTTAACGGGTGAATTTAATTATAATTTGTTTTTGTGTTCTGTTGCCGTATTTTATAATGCAATAGTTTTGCTACATACGGATAATTTAATGGATTGGGAGCATGATATTTCAGAAAACAAAAAGACTCTCTGTATTATCTCGGGCAGTAAATTAAACGCAATAAAATGGCTCAAAATTGCAATCTTTTGCTCTTATGCAATTGTTGTTGCAGCTGTTTTATTGGGTTGTTTTAATCCGAAAACATTTTATGTATTTTTAACTTTGCCTATAGCTGTTAAGCTTCCGGCTTCTTTGGATGACTATATAAATATAAGAGATATAGATTTTCAACCCAGATGGTATTATGGGCCTTTTGAAAATTGGAAAAAAATCAAAGAAGCAAGAATTGATTTCTTTATGTACAGAATGTATCTGGCAAGAAATTATTTATTCTTCTTTGCTTTGTTTTTGGCAATTGGTGCCATAACAGGAAATTGCGTATTTTCATCACTATAAATCAGGTAAATTATGAAAAAAATTATTTTATTAATCATGTGTTTATTCTTTGGAGGGGTAATTATGTCCAGTGCTTTAGATATGGTTCAGGAAAATATATTTAAATTATCAAGTAATGAATTAAAAGATAACGATACTTTGCCCAATGCTCAGGTTTACAACGGATACGGATGTAAAGGAGGAAATGTATCTCCGCAATTAAAATGGGTAAACCCTCCAGAAAATACAAAAAGTTTTGCCATAGTATGTCATGACCCCGACGCCCCAAGACAAAACGGGTGGTATCATTGGCTGGTTATAAATATTCCGAAAAACGTTAATTCAATAAATCAAGGTGAAAAAATATCTTCTGCTACAGAGACGGTTACGGATTTTGAAACAACCGGTTTTGGCGGAGCTTGTCCTCCCGTAGGGCATGGAATTCATCATTACAATTTCACGGTTTATGCGCTTGATGTTGAAACTTTAGATGTTAAGCAAACTGACAAACCGTTATTAGTTCATAATGAAATTAAAAAACATACAATTGCAAAATCAACAATAACAGGACTTTTTGAAAGAAAATAAAAAAAAACTCTCGTTTGTTACGAGAGCTATGTCGTCGTTGTATATATATCGTGCATTTTAAGTCAAAAAATAGTCACAAATCAGGGGCTCTTTTTCTTTGAAAAGATTGCCTGTTAACAGTTTTACAAATCTTTCTTTAAAACTCGGCTTGTAGCAGAGTTTTTTGTAGTTATCAAGAAGAATTGCCTTTTGTACAATTACTTTATTGTACTCGGTTGCTTTTTCTTCATCGAATTCAATATCTGGAGCCAATTCTTTAAGTCTTTTTTTGCAATTCAAAATTTCGATTTCTAATGATCTTTTCGTGTTTCTGTTCATATTTTACTCTTTTTTATTGGGGATAACGTTTTCTTGACTTATTGTGTTTATAACATACTACATTTAAAAAAAAGATAACTCATCTATAATATGTAGAATAAAAAAATGCATACATTCAGATGATATTTTTGTAAAAAAATATTAAATTTGCTAAAATATATGTATGAAAAAACAAGTATATGCATACGTTCATACCCATTGGGATATGGAGTGGTATCGAGATAAAGAAGATTTTGATATCAGATTGGTTGATGTTGTTGACGGAGTAATAAACGAATTAGAAAATAATAATCTTCCTTTCTTTTATTTTGACGGTCAGATTATTGCCTTATTAAATTATTTAAAAATTAAACCTGAAAACGAAAAAGTTATTTTAAAATTAATAAAAGAAAAAAAACTTGCTATAGGCCCTTTTTATGTTAGTGCTGATACTTATTTAACAAGTTTTATTTCTATGCTTAAAAATATAGAAATAGGTAAAAAATATTCTAAAACATTTGGTGAAAATGATTTTATAGGCTACATCTGTGATGTATTTGGAATCTCAAATTCAATTTTTGAAGCCTTAAAATTATCAAATATAAACAAAGCCGTTATTTGGCGTGGTGTAAACCCTAAAAAAATCAAAAATTGCTGCAATTTTATAAAAAACAATATAAATACTCTTTGGCTTGTTCAAGGATATTTTAATGATTTTTTAAATACCGAAAATATTGATTCGGAAAAACTAAATAAATATTTGGATAAAATTTCAAAATATTCACCCGACCCTTTGATTATGCCTATAGGTGCTGATCATTTGGGAGTTATAAAAAATGCTAAAGAAAAAATTAAAAAAATAAATAAAGAGCTTAAAAATTATGAAATAATTTTGTCTTCACCTTTTGAATATTTTAATAAATCTAAATTTATAAATACGACCAAAGAAAAAGAATTTTTAGACAATTCAGATACTTATATTTTGGGTGGTGTTTATTCTTCAAGAATCTATCAAAAGGTTAAAAATTCAATTTTACAAAATAGAATTTCAAGAATAACCGAACCTTTGAATTTTTATTTGAAAGAAAAATATGATGCTAATATAAATGTTGCTTATGAAACATTGATAAAAAACCATGCCCACGACGGAATTTGCGGTTGTTCATTGGATAGTGTTGCAAGGGCTGTGGATTTTAGATTTGAAAAGTGCGAAAATATATTAAATTCAGTTGAAAGAAATATTTTACAAAATTTTAAAAATAAGAATTCAAAATTGTCTACATCAAAGAATTCTTTAGGTTTATTTAATCTTTCTAATTTTGATAATATAAAAACAATTGAGATTAAACTCCCCTATGTTCTTGAAAATGCACAAGTTTTGGATTACGAAGAAAGATTTAACGACGAGGATTTGGCAAATATATATAAAATTCCTGTTACTGAAGAAATTACAAAGATATACAGGCAGCTGATTGAAGTTTCAAACAACAAAAAACATTCGTTTTCAGAGGTTAAAATTATAAAACCTCATAAGAAGGTTTTTGTGTCAAATAACTCAATAGAAAATGAATTTATAAAATTAAAAGTTAAAAATAAAAAGATTTTTGTGCAGAATAAAAAAAATAATGAACAAGTCGAATTATATTTAACCGATATAAAAGATTTAGGTGATAGCTACAACTTTGCGCCAATTGGTGAATATGAAAAGATTGAATTAATTAAATCAAATATTTTATATTCAGGTGAAATAAGAAGTTCTTTAAGATTATATTTTAAAGATATTAAACTGGATGCTAGCTTAGATAACAATTCCGAATTTTTAGACTTCAATGCTGAAATTAACAACAAAAAGAAGAATCACAAATTGCAATTTGTTGTAAGAACAAATAAAAATATTTCTAAGACAATTGCACAAGATGCACTTGGTGTTATTGAAAGAAAAATTAATCATAATTACAAAATGCAGGACTATATGCCTGCAAAAAAACCAATAGAATTAAAAACAAATTCTTATCCAATGCAGAATTTTGTTGTGGCAAACAATGTTTCTCTTTTAACAAAGGGCTTAAATGAATATGAAATATACAAAAACGAAATAAGACTCTGTCTTTTAAGAGCATTCGGAACAATATCAAATCCTAAAAATCCTGCCAGATACATCCCCGCAGGTCCGAATTTAAAAACACCTGAAGCACAAATGATTGGAAAATATAATGTGCAATTTGCTTTGATGTTTGGAAACTATAAAAAAATACTCATTAATTTGGATGTATTTTTTGCTAACTATATTGCTATTGACGGCCAATATGATAAAATAATAAGGTTTATAAATATACAAAATAATGAATTGTTTTATGGAATAAGCAATAGGAAAAAGGTTATTTATAATACAAATACTAAAAAAGCCCGAATGATATAAAAAATACTTTTCGGGAATTTAGTTTTATGTGATATGTTACGAAGGATATTTAAGTGGAGATTCAAACTATGAATGAAGTACAATGGGCAGTTGAAGTTTTTGAACAAAACGGAATAAGCGCAACAGTAAACGGTGATAACCAAATTATCATTTCTCATTATTGCCAACCAAAAGGAAAAACTTTTGAAGAATTAGACATAAATGAAGACGAATTGATTAAAAATGTTATCGGATGTTCAGGAAAATTCGAAACAAGAAAATCAAAATTGACAACTTTCCCTCTTGTTGTTTGTCAAGAATTAATTATGGATAAAAATTCACCGATTGTTGAAATGCCTCATCTTAAAGCAGTAGGTAAATTCTTTGTTAGTGAAAATTTGAAAAAATTGCCGAAATTGAAAGCAGTTGGTTCAATTTCAATGGAAAATTCAAAAATCAAAGCTTTACCTAAATTGAAAGATGCAGATATTTTAATCGCTCAAAATTCAGCATTAATGGATATATCAGCTCTTGAAAACGTTGGAAAATTATGTATAGTTGATTGCCCTGTTTCGGAAATTAAATCTTTAGAGACAGCGCAAGACATATTTATTTGTTCAACTGATAATGCAAATAAAATTGATTTACCTGTTATCAGAAGTCTTGAAGAAGTAGATAAATTATTTGTTGCAAATTCTACCCTAAAACAACTTCCAAGTCTTAAAAAAGCAAATAAAATTGCTCTTTATAATTGCGAAATCAAGAGTATTAAATCTTCTATTAAAGCTGAAGTTGAAATTAAAACAAAAATTTCTGATGAACAATTAGCAGAAAAATTTGATACATTCACTGATTGGTATAATTCCGATATGTTTACAAAATCACTTGATATATTGGGCGATATCGTAAATCAAATCCAAGGTAAATAGTTAAATAGTTTAAATAATAAAAATAGAGAGCATATTAGAAAAATATACTCTCTATTTTTTATAAATTTTTTATTTTAATTCTCAATCATATCCACTCTTCTTTGGTGTCTTTCACCCAAGAAATCTGTTTTTAACCAAACATCAATAATATCTTTTGCTAATCCTTCACCAAGCACTCTTGCACCCAAACAGAGTACATTTGAATCATTGTGTTCTCTTGACATTTTGGCGCTATAAGTATCGGATACACAAACCGCCCTTATGCCTTTGAATTTGTTTGCCGTTATTTGCATTCCTAAACCCGTTCCGCAAACCAAGATTCCCTTTTTAATATTATTTTCAAGAAGTTCTTTACATAATTTTTTTGCATATATAGGATAATCACATGATTCCTTTGAATTCGTCCCTAAATCCCCAACTTCATAATTGTTTTCATTTAAATATGCAATAATTTTTTCTTTTAATTCAAAACCACCGTGGTCTGATGCTATAATAATTTTTTCTTTCATAAATTTATTATACTATATTTTATTAATGTTTGTATTAAAATAATATAAGCTGATAAAGGAATTTTAATGACATCTACAATAGCTATTATAGGTAAATCAGGCAGCGGAAAAACTACGGTTGCAAGGGCATTTTTAGAGGTATTAAAAAAGAAAAACAAAAATTCTTTGATACTTCTTGTTGATAACGATTTGAGTTTAGAATTATCCGACAGCTTTGGCATTAAATCAAAAAATACGATATACGGCATAAAATCAGGAAAACATGAATATAAAACCGGAATCCCAGAAGGCATGTCAAAGCAGGAATATATTGAGTGGGCATTAGAAGATATTATTATTTCACTTGATGAAAATATTGATATGATTTCTTCTTGGTTTGTTACACCAAAGGATTGTCATTGTCCCTCAACAAAACTTATGCGAGATTCTGTTACAAAACTGATAGACAGGTATGATTTTGTTATTTTTGATTGTGAATACGATTTAAAATACTTAAATCTTCTTGTTGATTGTTCTGTTGATGTTGCGCTTATTGTTACACCTTGTACTAAAGACGGAGTTGTATTGGCATCAAAGGTTGCAAATTCTTCTAAAAAATATACTCCGAACGGGCAAATCGGTGTTGTTTTAAATAAAGTTAATAAAGACTATCTTCATAAAGCAATATTACTACTCCATGATTTTGAACTTGATTTAATAGGCACGATTCAAAATTTTGATGAATTAAATATGGAAAATATTTTGGAATCAATTGAAAATTTTTATGCAAGATTAAATTTACCGAGAGCAGATTTTGACTAGAGGTTTAAATGGCTGATATTATAGACGGAAAACGAGTTGCTGATAATATTTGTAAAAAATTAAAAGAAAAATTGAAACATGAATCGAGTACTCCGACGCTTGCAGTTATTCTTGCAAATAATAATTCGGCAAGTAAAATTTATGTCAGCGCAAAAGAAAAAAAATCCTCGCAAATCGGAATAAAAACCTGTATCTATAGATTTGACAGTTCTATAACTCAAGGAAATTTAATTAAATTAATTCATGAATTAAATGCAGATGATTCAGTGAACGGAATTTTGGTTCAGCTTCCTTTGTATAAACATTTAAATCAAAACGAAATACTTAATATTATTGATCCAAAAAAAGATGTTGACGGCTTTCATCCGATAAACACCGGCAGACTGTGTTCAAATTTGAATCCTTATGCGATACCCTGCACTCCAAAAGGAATATTAAAACTTTTAAATGAATACGGAATAAAACTGCAAGGCAAGAACGTTGTTGTTGTGGGACGCTCTAATATTGTCGGAAAACCGCTTGCGTTATTACTTACAAATCATGATGCAACGGTTACTCTTGCTCATTCTAAAACAAAAGATTTAAAAAAGATTACAAAAAATGCGGATATATTAATCAGTGCAACCGGACATCCGAAATTAATAACGGCAGATATGGTAAAAAAAGGAGCTGTTGTTATTGATGTCGGAATAACAAGACAACTTGATAAAAAGCTTGTCGGAGATGTTGATTTTGAAAAAGTAAAAAATCAAGCGTCTTTAATCACCCCTGTCCCGGGTGGTGTTGGTCCTATGACAATTGCCTGTTTGATGGAAAATACGTATGAGCTTTTTAAGTTACAAAATTAGTAGGAAATTATTATGCAAAATTTTCGAGGAACTTTTATAAATAAAAATCGTGACGCTTGGGTTGAAATAAATTTAGGCAATTTGGAAAATAACGTCTTGAATATAAAAGAATATCTAAATGACCACTGCGAAGGAAATCCTGATATTTTTGCGGTCATCAAAGCGGATGGGTACGGTCACGGGTCTTTAATGTGTGCGCCGACTTTGATTGCCTGTGGTGTTAATTACTTCGGTGTTGCAAGTATAGATGAAGGAATTGAACTTCGTTCAAATAAAATTAAAGTGCCGATTTTGGTGCTTGGGGCAAGTCCTCTTTGGGCATTTGAAAATGCAATTAAATATGATATTGCGGTTTCTATCTTTAACGATGAACATCTTGAAATGGCAAAACAACTGTATAAACGTTTAAATAAAAAATTAAAAGCCCATATAAAACTCGATACCGGAATGAACAGAATCGGTGTCGGAATAGAAAAAGCAAAAGAATATGTTCAAAAAGTTCTTGATGCTGAATATATTGATTTAAAAGGAATTTTTACCCATTTTGCGGATGTTGAAAACGATAAGGTATTTTTCAACCAAATAAACGGTTTTAGAAGCATAGTAGAACCGATAAAGGATGAATTAAAAGAACGTAATGCAAAAATTCACTGTCTAAATTCACCGGGCATGTTTGATTATCCGATGTATTCATACGATATGGTCAGAATGGGAATTATTATGTGGGGTTTGACTCCTTTTAGCCGTGATGACAAAAAAATAATGCCAAAAATGCTTCCTGTTATGGGATTAAAAGCAAGAATCACAAACATACATACATTAAAAAAAGGCGATGGTATAAGTTACGGTCATACTTATATTGCAGATAAGGATATTAAAGTTGCAACAATTCCCATTGGATACGCAGATGGTGTTGCAAGAAAATTATCAGGAAATATAACTGCAATTCTAAGAGGAAAAACAATCAAGCAAATCGGAAGAATCACGATGGATCAAATTATGTTTGATGTAAATGATGTCGATTGTCAGGTTGGAGATGTGATTGAGCTTATCGGCGAAAACAATAAAGAAGATAATATTGACACCTGGGCAAAGAAATTGGATACAATAAATTACGAATTAACTTGCAGATTAAAAATGCGTCTGCCCAGAATATATGTTCGATAATCAATATATGGATAATTAGTATTAAATCTTAACAATCTCTTATAAAGTATTGTCATACATATAAAAATTATGGTAATAAATAAGATATAAATTATCTGCAGAAATTAGGAGAATAAAATGGCAGCACCTGAAGGGATTTTGTGTTCAAAAACTAACGAATGGGTTTTGGAAGATAATAATATCGTATTAATCGGTTTAACAGACAAGATAGTTGAACAGTATGGTGATATTGTATTTATTGAACTACCTGAAATAGATACTTATTTTTCAAAAGATGAAATATTTGCAACTGTAGAATCCGTCAAAGGTGCAGGCGAGATTTATATGCCGGTGTCGGGAAAAATAGTAGAAGTTAATGAGCAATTGATTAATTCGCCCGATATAATCAATGAATCGCCCTATGAAGCCTGGATTGTTAAAATTCAACCTGATGATTTTCAAAACGAATCTCAAGACTTTTTGGAATATGATGACTATATTGAAGACGTTTAAGAATAAGTTATGAATAAAATTGAACTGCTTGCCCCCGCTCAAAATTATGATTGCGCAATATCTGCGATAAATTGCGGCGCTGATGCTGTTTATATCGGTGCAAATGCCTATGGTGCAAGACAAAACGCGAAAAATAAAATTGAAGATATTGAAAAAATTGTAAAATATGCTCATCTTTTTAATGTAAAGGTGTATGTTACATTAAACACAATATTAACGGATGACGAATTATCCGAATGCAAAAAAATAATTCAAGAACTTTATAAAATTAAAGTTGATGCAATAATAATTCAGGATTTTGGAATTTTAGAATTATCAACAGAGCACGAACTTCCGCCCATTGTTTTGCATATGAGCACGCAGTGTGACATAAGAACGCTTGAAAAGGTAAGATTTTTTGAGGAGCTTGGTGTAAAAAGGGTTATACTTGCAAGAGAGTTACCTTTAAATGCAATTGAAAAAATACATAAAAACACTAATATTGAACTTGAACATTTTGTTGCGGGTGCTCTGTGTGTTTGTTATTCGGGACAATGTTATTTGTCTGAATATATCGGACAAAGAAGCGCAAACAGAGGTGAATGTGCTCAAAGCTGCAGAAAAAAATATTCTCTTGTTGATTCTAAAGGCAAATTTATTGCAAAGAACAAATATCTTTTGTCTTTAAAAGATAACAATTTATCAAAACACCTCGACAAATTAATAAAAGCCGGTATTTCCAGTTTTAAAATCGAAGGCAGATTAAAGGACGAGGATTATGTTAAGAACAATGTTCTGTATTATCATAATCTTTTAAAAAATTATCAAAGAACTTCTTTTGGCAGAATAATTGCGGATTTTGAACCCGATATTGAAAAAACATTTAATCGTGGTTTTTGTGATGATTATTTATTTAACAAAAAAGATGAAATTTATAATTTTTTAACCCCCAAATCAACAGGAAAATACTTAGGTGAAGTTGTTTCGTCATCTTTTGATTCGTTCGTTTTAAAGACAAAGGAAAAAATTAGTTCTCAGGATGGATTATGTTTTGTATTAAATAATGAGCTTTCGGGTTGTCTTGTAAATAAAGCAGAAGTTGTAAAAAGCGGCGTAAAAATATATCCGAATAAAAAAATAAATTTAAAAACAGGCGAAAAAGTATACAGAAATATTGATATAGAATTTAATAAAAAATTAAAAAACAAAATTTCAAGAAAATTGGATGTTTGTTTTGCTGTATATGAAGACAAGATTGTTTTGAGGGATGAATTTAATAATAAAGTTGAATACAAGATTCAAGAAACGGAAAATGCGAATAATATCGAAAAAATGAAAGAAAATTATAAAAAATCTCTTTCAAAAACGAATGACACAGTATTTTTTGTAAAAGAAATTGCTTTTAAATCTGAATATTATGCGTTTTTACCTGTTTCAAAAATTAATGAAATACGAACAGTACTAATAAATGAATTAATTGAAAAAATATTATCAAAATATAGAGTTAAACAACAAAAACCTGTTGGTATATCAAAATATCCTATGGATTCAGGCGATTACAGATTAAATTGCCACAATAAAAAAGCAAAAGAATTTTATGAATTGTGTGAGTGTAAGGTTTTAGAAAATAGTCTTGAATCAACAAAGAGCTACAACAATAAAATACTAATGCAAACTAAACATTGTTTAAGAAGAGCTTTTTTAGGTTGTAAAAATCAAGACGAATTGTTTTTACTTGATGAAAAAAACGTCAAATATCCTCTTAAATTTGATTGTAAAAATTGCGAAATGCAAATATGTTCTCCGAATTAATACAAAAGGACTTGTTTTAATTTATTGATTACAAAATCAACTGCACCTTGCTGACTATCGAAACAATTTTTGCAGTTTTTAGAGATTTCTTTATAATATTCATCATCAGTCAATAATTTTTCAAGTATTAAATAGAATTCATCCGTATTTTTAACAACAAAAGATGCGTTTTCTCTTTCTAAAATGGAATAAATATCTCTGAAATTTTTTATCGAAGGCCCTGATATTGTTGGTTTTGAATAGATTGTTGCTTCAAGAGGATTATGTCCTCCCGTTTTATTAAAACTTCCGCCTATAAATGCAACATCAGTTATATCGTATATTTTTGACAATTCGCCTAATGTATCTAATATTATTATGTCTTTATTTATAAAATCGTCTTTTTTAGTTCTATAGCCTACGCTATAAGGGAAATTAGAGACTAGATTTTTAATTTCGTCTAATCTCGTTAAGTGTCTCGGGGCAATAATCATTTTAAGATTCTTAATTTTAGATTTTAATTTATGATAAGCATTTAGGGCGATTATATCTTCACCTTTATGAGTAGAAGCTGCAATAAAAACCTTAAAACCTTCTGAATATAAATTAATATCGCAGGTTTTCTTTTCAATTTCAAATTTCAGGTTCTTCATTATTTCTACTCTGTTTTCATTTGCACCGAGCATAATAAAGCGATCTTTGTCGATTTCACTTTGGCAGAAAATTTCCGAATAATTATCCAAGACTAAATTAAAAAAGCCTTTTATTTTTAAATAATTTGGGTAAGATTTATCCGAAATTCTTCCGTTGATGATATATAAAGGAATATTCTTTTGTCTGCAGCAAAGAGAAAAATTAGGCCACAATTCCGTTTCTGCTATCAAAACAACTGCGGGATTAATATTTTCTATAAATTTTTCTACTGTTTTATATATATCAAGTGGAAAATATGTTATAAAATCAGCAATTTCAGAATACTTTTTCTTTGCAAGTTCCTGCCCTGTCACAGTTCCTGTTGTGATTACGAGTTTATGTTTATTAAAATTGCTTTTAATTTTTTTAATTAAATTTTCTAAAGACAGTATTTCGCCAACTGATACACCATGAAGAAGAATAACTTTTTCTTTTGAAAAATCGGGATACTCAATTTCTGCCATTTTTTCTTTTAAAGGAATAGGCGGTTTTTTGTTTAGTTTCCTTGTAAAATCTATCAAGGGAACAATCCTTTTTAATGCTTCCGGCTTTATTGATTGATATATTTCAAATATTTTTTCTTCAAGCATAGGTTTTCCTTTAACTGCTCTAATCTTAGCATTTAAAGGAAAATATGTCTAATGAAATTATTTTGATTAGACATTTATTTGTTATATTAAAAAAATAGCTTCGCAATTGCGAAGCTATTTTTGTTATGAATTAATACTGTATTATTAGTTTAATTCTTTGTCATCATCTGAATCTGCATCCATAACGCCTGCATCACCTTCAGCGATATCAATTTTAGCTGCTGCTGACATTATAGAAGATGTTTGATCAGCTGTTCCGTCTGCTACTGTTGATGTTTTAGAAACTTCAACTTGTTCTCTCGGAAGAGTTACTTGATCAATATATGAATCGTAGTTGTCATATACAGGATCTACTTCCGGTGCAGGATCACAAGTTCTGTCTTCTTCAACTACGAAGTCATTTATTGTAGTATCATCAGGAAGTTTTGTTGGATCATCCATTACTTCTTTAGCTGTAATCGTACGACCGGGTTCAGTTTTTTCTTCAGTTTTCTTGTATACTAAAGTGAAGTCTTGTGGGTCGCCATTGTTATCAAATTTGATTTCGTGAGATGTATCAGTAGTTTTTACGGTTGTTTCAGTGATTTTGCCATCTCTGGTGCTTTGATAAATATTGTGAGTTACACCATCATCATCAACATATGTTCTAACGAGTTCATATTCAGACCAAGGACCAAATTCTAAGTGACCGGGTATTCTTTCTGTTACGCCATCGTGAGTTATGTATGTATATCCTTGAGGATCTTTTTCATATCCCATACCGTCATCAAGGTTAAATCCACCTTGGTCTTTAACTGTGATAACAGGCTTTTTGTTTGGATCGGTGCTGTCTGCAATGAATTTATCATTAGGATCAAGTGTTAATTTATCTGTATCAATATCCTTGATGGCTACCTTGTTGTCATTTGCATTTAAATGAACTTCAGGACCTTCTTTAGGTTCGATATTTTCATCCCATTTAGGATCGCCTGATTTATAGTATCCTGTTTTGAAATCGCCACCTGTAGGATCTTTATCTAAAGCAGTTACATTTTGTGCTTTTAATTCTAATCCTGCTTTATCGTTATCAGCTTTTTCAACTAACAATGAAATAGTTCCGTTGTCAGGATTTTTTGGATCTTTTACTGTATCTGTTTGAACAGTTAATTTAGTTTGGTTAACAGTTAATACTGTGTCGCCGGGGTTTTCTTTTCTGTTAGTTGAAACAGATTGCGGGAAGTTTTTAACTGTTGCATTAACATCGCTTTGTGCTGTTCCTGTAATATCTTTTGTTGTAACGTTTCCGTTAGCAAAGATTTGAGTTTTTGTATCTTCAGGATTTGTTGTAGCATTTTTGATTTCTAATTTATTTAAGATTACATCTTTACCTGATTCAACGAAGTTATTTGGTGATTTTAATGATGAATTTACAAATTGAATATCATCTGTTGTATAGAATTTATTGCCTTCGCCTGCTACATAATCAACGTTAACTGATTTTAAGCTGTTTTTGCTTGTAAAGATATTATTTTTCTTAGCATCAAATGTTAATCTGTTACCGTATTTAAGATCAGTTGTTTCGGTTTTTTCGCCGGTGATATTACCTGCTGTTGATTTAACGGTAATGTTTCTTCCAGCTTGAATATCTGAAGATTTTTCAATGTTTGCTGTATTATCATCGTCGTTGCCGAATTTAATTGATTCATATGAAGTTAAATTAATATCATTACCTGCATTGATTTTCGGTGAATTTTGAACATATAACGCACCGCCTGCAGCTGTAACATTGACATCATTGTTAGCTAAAAGTGTAGAATTATCAATGTCTGCATTTTGTGCTGCATTAGCATTAATGTTATTGTTTGCTGTTAATTTTGAATCTTTAACAGTAACGTTCTTTTTATTTGAAGTTAATGTAATATCATTTGTTGCTTTGATATCAGAAGCATTTTGAACTGTAACATTACCTTCTGTGGATGTAATATCTATATTCTTAGCTGTTACAGGAGATACGTGAACCGTGAAATCAAATGCGCCTGCAGTTTTATCATCAGCTGCTGTATTGTAGCCAACTTCTGCCGTTCTCATAGTAGCTTTATCCATTGTAAAGTTACCGTTTGTTTCTAATACAACGTTACCTGTTCCTGTTTTACCGTCAGAACCTACTTGAGTGAATGTAGAATCATTCTTAACTGTTACATTATTAATACCATTGGTATTTTTATTATAGAATTTAATATTTTTGTATGCTAATGATGAGTTATCAATTTTTGTATTTCTGCCTTCAATTGATAAATCGTCTCCTGCGATAATCAATGTTTGATTTTCGCCGTTTTTGGGGGTACTTGTGATGTTGATGTCGCCTGCTGTATTTCCGCTTGAATATCTTGAATAGATATCAACATTACCTGATGCATCAACTACTGAATCGTTAATATTTACGACATCTGAATCATCTCCAATTTTACCGCCTTTAATAAGAATATTTTTCTTAGCGCCTTCTGCTATATTATTTTTTGCATATATTAATGAATTATCTATATCGTTTTTGCTATATGCAAGAACTTCAACTCTACCGTTTGAAAGTACTTTTGTGTCTTTAACATCTGAAGTTCCTTTTATGCTTGTTAATGAAACTAAGGCATCGTCAGCGCCGGCTTTTTTAGAACCAGCTGTTGTAATAACTGAATCAGATACTTTTAAGTTTTTATTTGCGTTAATAATAACTTTTCCTGCATCATCTTTGTTAAGTGTATCGTATGTTGTACCGTCTTTTGTTGTTACTGAAGTATTGAAGGTATCAATACGTGAATTTGCTATTTCAATATCGTCATCACCTTTGATGATTACGATACCGTTTTCACCGTTAACCATTTTGTTTGCTTTAATTAAAGAATCTTTAACTTTAATTGCAGAACCTGCTGCATTTGATCTGTTAATAATGGCAACGTGACCTGCATCAATTGCATCTTTATTTGAATTTTCCATTGTAATTGTTCTTACAACATTTTTTCCTGTTGCATCTTTTGCAATTGCATAATCAGGTGTGATTGAACCGTTAGATTCTCTTTTAGATGTTGAATATCCGTTAGCTGCATATCTGAAAGTTACACCATCTGCAGTTATTATACGAACATTACCTGAAGATGTTGAAACATTTTCACCTGTTTTTGAACTTTTGTATGTATAGTTAAAATTGTCACCAACTCTGATTAAAGAATCTTTGTATTCAACATTGTCTGCTACAACGTTTACTGTTTTATTTGTATTAACATTAGCTACTTTTGAATTTGTATCATCTGTGAATCTGTCAAAATGAGTTCCATTTAAAGTAACTTTTGTTTTACCTGCGAATTTAGCTATACCTTCTGAAACACCTTGTGATTTAAGTCCTGCATCAAGTGCATCTGTATAATTTGAATCGAATGTAATATATCCGTATACATCTGTCGGATCTGTGATACCGTTAACAGCTTTTGTCGGAGATAATTTATTTAATACCCCGTTTTGATAATTTGTTAATTCTGTACTAGACATATCTTTAAGGTTTTTGGCATTTTTGAAATCAAAAGTTGAAACAGTGAATGAATTTAAGTCAACTGTTGAACCTTGACCAAACATAACACCTGCGGGGTTGATTAATACAACTTTACCTGTATTTCTTGATACGTCTCCGCAAGTAGCGCTATTTAAACATGAACTTGTAATTTTACCGTAAATTGCTG
>CAMOPX010000014.1 GCA_946622415.1 uncultured bacterium | reverse complement strand
AAAAAACAATCAAACAATAAAAAGCAACAGTAATAACAGGGTATTTTGATTTTTCAAATTTTAATAATTCTCTAAACATATAACTCTCTAAAAACGATTTATGATAAGATTTTATCATAAATCAAAACCAAGAGGATAAAATATTAAGATGGAAAAAATAAAATTTAAAATAGGCGATGTTGAAATAGGCGCAGGCGCACCCGTTTCAATACAATCAATGACAAATACAAAAACCGAAGATTCATATTCAACCCTAAAACAAATCGAAGAACTAACAAAAGAAGGTTGCCAAATAATACGTGTTGCAGTTCCCAACAAAACTGCAGCAAACGCAATAAAAGAAATAGTAAAAAATTCTCCCATTCCCGTTATTGCAGA
This sequence comes from uncultured bacterium, assembly GCA_946622415.1. Lineage (GTDB taxonomy): Bacteria > Cyanobacteriota > Vampirovibrionia > Gastranaerophilales > Gastranaerophilaceae > RUG14156. Next base: position 44,597 of record CAMOPX010000014.1, on the reverse strand, counting down.
TATACATTTTGATTACAGATTAGCTTTAACTTCAATTGAAAACGGAATAAATGCATTAAGAATAAACCCCGGAAACATAGGCAACCTTGAACATACAAAAAAAGTTGCCAAAATGGCAAAAGAAGCAAAAGTTCCAATCAGAATAGGAGTAAATGCAGGCTCATTAGAAAAAGATTTATATGAAAATAAAGAACTCTCTTTAGATAAAAAAATGGTTGAATCTGCAAAAAGGCATATAAAAATTCTTGAGGATTTAGATTTTAATTTAATAAAAGTATCACTTAAATCCTCCGACGTTATGACAACGATAAAAGCATACAGAAAAATATACGAAGAAATTCCCTACCCTTTACACATAGGTTTAACGGAAGCGGGAACATTAAGAGGCGGAATTGTAAAATCGGCCATAGGAATAGGAACTCTATTAGCAGAAGGTATCGGCGATACGATTAGAGTGTCGTTGACAGAAAATCCGATTGAAGAAGTTAAGCTTGCAAAACAGATATTAAAAACACTGAATTTAAGAAAAGAAGGAGTGAATTTCATATCATGCCCGACATGCGGAAGAACACAAATTGATTTAATAGGCTTAGCAAAACGGGTGGAAGAAAAATTTTCAAATCTCGATTGTAATATTACAATTGCAACAATGGGCTGTCCCGTTAACGGCCCAAAAGAAGCTGCAGGAGCAGACTATGGAATAGCGGGTGCAATAGGCGAAGGATATATATTTAAAAAAGGAAAAATGATAAAAAAGGTTCCGCAAGAGAGTCTGCTTGATGAATTGGAAATACTTATAAAAGATGATTTAAAAATTTTGTAAATTTTTTAACATGATATATAATATAAAATATAATAAAAAGATAAGCACATTATTTTTGAGGATAATTTAATGAAAAAATTAGCAATTAGTTTATGTATTCTTGCATTTAGCGGAGTTACGTTTGCGTATTATTTTGAAGATGAAACACCGCATATTGATACCCTAAGAGGACAAGGCTACAGCGAAAGCACAATTCAAGCCGTAGACACTACCGCAAGATTCAATCAAGGTAAAAACGTAAAAAGCGGCAGCTATTATTCAAGAAGAAAAGGTAAAAATGCCTTCGGTCGTTCGTACACATCAATAAAAAATTATCTTGATCCGATGCAAGATGACGGACAATTCGGTCAACATCAAATTCAATTCACAAATACTTGGAACAGCGACACTCCATTCTATGCAAAAAAATACAATACCGAATACAATAACGAAAACTTATAATATCAAAATAAATAAAAGTATTACTGATATCCAAAAGGCAACATAATTCAATGTTGTCTTTTTTGTAAAAGTATCAACAACTGCATTTTTTTCAAAATTATAACAATTTAAAATAATATCAAAAACTTTTAGTATCATAAGTACAGAAACAAAGGCAAATATAACAAAAAGAATGTACCCAAATCTGTCACAAGAATATATATTTTTCATACCGTTAATAAAATTCAAAAATACTCCGCTCGGCACTACGGAAAACAATAAAAGCAAAGAAAGAGAAAATAAAAAGGCATAAGTTCTGTTTTTCAAAAATATTGCTCTAAAATTATTTAATGACATTTTTGTACTTCTTGAATTTATTTTAAATATACAAAGCAATGTATAAACGGCAAGTGATGCAAAGAGATATAAAGAAGCTAATCTGATTGCCGATTCTTCATCCAAAGATACAAGAAATTCTAATATTACGAATATTGCAAAGTATTGGCAGCTGCAAGATAAAAATTTAAGCAAATTTTTTGTTTTTCGTGCATACAAAAGCACATTGAAAGCACATAAAACCAAAAAACATACAACACCCGCCAAAAATATATCACCCGATAATACGGATGAATTAAATATTTTAACAAATCCCGCAATTCCGGTATACAAAACAAGTGAATATAAAAGAATAGAATAGGGCAGGTTATTTTTGTGACTTTTTAAATTGAAGAAATTAACACTCGGGAATATACCGATTTTTAGCATGTATGCCATAAGCAAACAGAAATTTAAAATCGTAATTTGATTATCAGAATCGTTAAACATTAAAGCAAACGCAACAGAATAAAAAAGTATTGTTGATACAATATTTGCAAACAGATAATCCGATTGGAAGTATTTAAAAGTATTAAATTTGAATGAAGAACCGTATTTAAAGATTAAAAATATATTCAAATCAAGGAAGAAAAATGTAAGCAGAATATTATTTACCTGAATTATTATTGAAGAAGAAAGGGCAATCAAACATAAATATGCATTAATTAATGTAGCCTTATAAGAAATTGATCTGACAAGCCTGTATGTGGAAAATAAAAACAAAAGCATAAACAGATTAATAACTGTTTTTGTGAATAAAACGTCTACATTTTGATACAAAAAATCATCCAAAAAAGTAACCGTGAATTGTTCGTTATTAAAATTATTAAAGTACATTATGAAGCACAAAATAAAATTAAAAACAAAAACAAGTGAAGTTACAAAATCAGAAAGACGTTTTGCCTTTGGATTTCTTTTAAATATTAAAAACAAAATCAGATTAAATAAAAACGCAAAAAACAATACTATTTCAGATGAAAAAAATGAAACAGTTTCCAATATGTCAGAATTTTTAATAATATTAATTAAATAGTACATAGCCGATATTTCCCGATAATAAATTAAAATCCGTATTACTGATATTGCCTTCAATTCCAAAAAGTAAAATAACCATAAATAAAATAAGCGCAATTAAAACCGCATTTTGATGTTTAAAAAGTTGATGTTTATTTTTATCAATTTCCAAAGGCTCTATAAGAATTTTTGCTATTATATTGAATATTGAAATGCAGCACAAAAATATACACAAAATTATTAAATATGGCATTGCCTTTAAGAAGGCACAATCGTATTCAATCGAATTTACAGTTAAACAAAGCATTAAAAAATAAACAAAATGCGAACATACAGGAGCTTTTGCAAAATTAAGCAAACCAAACAATGTAAAAATTTGCATTTTTTTGGTTTTATCATTTATTCTTTTAAAATCGTCAATATCTTTTGTATTAAACAAATTTTCTAAAATTGCAAAAACAAACAAAATAAATGCATACGAACAAATCAATGAAAGAAAGTAATAAAAAGAAATTATACTATCCGTTTTACTGTATGAAAACACAGAGTATAATCCCAAAGAAAGACTCACAACATAAACAGAATTAACGGTCTTTAATAAGTTATCAACTTTAAATGAGGCAATAGCGTTATAGCCAATAACCAAAAGTAATATCGAAGAAATTACGGCTTGGTATTGATAAAATAAATAATCAAACGCATTATATATTCTATACAACAAACAAATACCGATAATACTTTCCGTTATGGTAACAACGGAAGCGTTAAAAAATGTTTTTTTGGAAAATAATTCTCTATATCTTTCAAATAAATTTAAGAAACCAAAACACTTAAACATTAATATCAAAAACCCGATAAAAGATATCAAGATTGCTCTATCATCAATGTGCGCAAAATATTCAGACATATAAGAAAAATTAATCGGGGTTTCATTTAAAATAAAATATCTTAAAAAATCAAAACAAATAAAAAATCCTGCAACAAAATATGCACCGATATCAAAAATGAGCAGTTTTTTTGATTCTTTTAATGTTAACGTTTTTTTGTTCATTATATCCGATATAAAAAACATCGAAAGAATAAGCCAAAACAAGCAAACAAAAGAAAAAATAACATTATCGGAAATTATAAAAATATTTAAAAGACCGTATAATAAAACACAAGCAAGATAAAAAAGTTTCTTTGCAATTTTAATTAACGATTTAGACAAAAATATAACAAGCAAAAAGAGAAAATTAGAAACAAATAAAAGAAGCATTAATTTTTTATCACAGTTGAAAGAACAATTAAAAATATTGACATTCAAAACATCGTTAAAAGCAAAAATTAAAAACAACAAAATTGTTTCCAAGATAAAAAACCCTTTTGTAAAGCGTCTTATTTTGACAGGATTTTTTACGAACTGAAAAGCTCCAAAAATTATTACAAAAATAAAAGGAAAGATAAAATATAATATTTGAAGAAGCATATTATACGATAATTTATCCAAAATCTATCCTCCTAAAAAGAATTGCAAGTATTATAAAAACAACAAATAAAGTAAAAACGAGAAAAACTGTCCTTATAATCGTAATTTTAGAAGCTTTTGACGATTTTATCACAAAGAAGGTATTTGCGGTATCTGTTATTTTATTTCCCAAACCAAAAAGTATCTTAAAGAAATACTTATTTACAAGGGTTAAAATATTTGCAAGCTTATATGGCACTTTTTCAAATACAAATATATTAAACTTTTCAAGATAGAATCCTGTAAACTTATTTAAAACTTTTCTTTTAATATTGTTTTTATCTTTAGAAAAGAGATTCATCAATATTAAAAGCAAAACAAACAGTAATCCAAAATAAATAAATACAGAATATTTATTAAATAACACTATAGAAATAAATACGGCATTTATAATTGACAGTAAATAACCGTAAATAATTTTTATGTTTTTTTCGTAAGTTATAAATATCAATGACGTAATAATTGTAATTAGCGATACGGTATAAATAAACATCTTGGCGTCCGGGAAATAATCAAACATCGGACAAATATTTAAATATAAATATGCACCTAAAATATTATTTGCACAAATCATAATCGGCAAATACAAAACCGAAGAAGAATTTGCAAAAAAGCTGTAGTAACAACTGAAAGGAAATATAATCAACCTTGAAAATACAGCAATAAGAAGCATTATAAGTGCAAATTTATATTCACCGATTGAACTTATTCCTATTAAATAACTAAAAAAGAGATTAATATTTTTTATGGCAATACTTGTGCTTTCAATTAATGGCTCTTGCAATATCGCATATTTAAAAAACAAGACATACGCAACCAAAAAAGCAAAATCACCCAGCAGATTTATCCTTAAAAATCTTGTTATATTAACTTTTGTGCCTATTTTAAATATATCAAAATAAGAAAAAATAAGTATAATCAATGATTGTACAAACCAGAATACAAGACACTGCAGGATATTTGGCGAACATAAAAACAAATATGTATTAGAAATTAATAACGAAAATAGAATATAGTATCTTTGTTTTGTAAACAAAAACTGCTTCTTTGTAATAAAAAATCTTATTACAAAGACATTAACCAAAAAATAAAAAATTGAAGCCGTAATTAAAAATAATATGTTGTTTTTATCCGCAAGCAAATTAAAAGAAAAATCAAAACAATTTAAACCAAAATTAAAGGTTTTATTTTGGACATAAATAAAATAAGCTGATATAGAAACCAAAATTAAATTAATAATATTTATAAGATATAAACCGTAATTCAGAATTGTTTTATTTATCAGAACAAACTTCACTCTCGCAATAAGCATACTTATTGCGAAAATCAACGGTAAAAATACAACAATCACACTTAACGAATTAAAGATATCCATAATAAACAGTTTATATATTTTTTCGGGCATGTGCAATATTTTATTTTTAATCTAAAATAAATATATAAAATAGGGGGAAACATAAGACTATGAAAATGTCAAAACTGTTTGTACAAACATTAAGAGAATTTCCGAATGATGCAGAGGCTATTTCTCATAAATTACTTGTCAGAGCAGGTTTTATTAAAAAACTCGCAAACGGAATTTATACATATATGCCTTTAGCTCAAAGGGTTTTAAATAAAATATCAAATATCATAAGAGAAGAAATGAATGCATCCGGCGCACAAGAATTATTAATGCCTTTTGTGCAACCGGCTGAGGTTTGGCAAAAATCAGGCAGATGGGCAAAATACGGAAAAGAACTATTAAGATGCAAGGATAGACACGATAATGAAATGTGTCTTGCACCCACTCATGAAGAAGTTGTTACATCCGTTGTATCTGATGTTGCAAAATCTTATAAGCAGCTTCCATTGAATGTATACCAAATTCAAACAAAATTCAGAGATGAAATAAGACCGAGATTCGGACTATTAAGAGGTCGTGAATTTATAATGAAGGATGCCTATTCTTTCCACACAAGTCAAGAAGATTTGGAAAGAGAATATAAAGTTATGGCACAAACCTACACTAGTATTTTTAACAGATGCGGACTTGAAACTAAAGCTGTACAATCGGATAGCGGTGCGATAGGCGGTGCTGTTTCTCACGAATATATGGTATTAACAGATACTGCTGTCGGAGAAAATGATGTATTCTATTGCGACAGCTGCGACTACAGCGCTAATTCAAACCATGCAATTTCAATTCTTCCTATTCAAGAAACAAACGGTGCTGATTACGGCTATAATGAAGAAAAAACAGTTGATACGCCAAATGTAAAGACAATAGAAGATTTATCAAAATTCTTAAAAATTAACGAAAATTGCATATTAAAAGCCGTTGCCTATATTGCGGATTCAAAACCCGCTATCGCAATGATTAGAGGCGATAAAGAAATTGAAGAAACAAAACTGATGAATGCATTAAATGCAATAGAAATAAGACCTATGGAAGAAAGCGAAATAAAAGAATATTTAAATTCAGAAGCAGGTTTTATTTCCTATAGAAGCGTTGATAAATCAAAGGTAAAAGTAATTTTTGATAATACCGTCAAAGGAATGAAGAATTTTGTTTTAGGCGCAAACGAAAGAGATAAACATATTGTTGGTGCTAATTTAGAAGAAGATATAAAAGAATTTCATGATATTTCCGTTGTAAAAGTCGGAGAATTTTGTCCCGTTTGCAAAAAACCGCTTAAAATCACAAGAGGCATAGAGGTCGGAAATATATTCCAACTCGGAACAAAATATTCAGAACCTATGAATGCGGTTTATACCGATGAAAACGGAGAATTAAAACCTTATATAATGGGTTGCTACGGAATCGGTGTTTCAAGAACAATGGCTGCAGCCATAGAAAAATACCACGATGATTTCGGTATCATTTGGCCTATTGAAATTGCACCGTATCACGTTATTGTTATTCCTGTTGATACAAAAGACCCTGTGCAAGCTGAAAAAGCCGACGAAATATATAATAAATTAAACGAACTGGGCATTGAAACGGTAATAGACGATAGGTCAGACAGAGCAGGTGTAAAATTTAAAGATGCGGATTTGATAGGTTTCCCGATTAGAATTACCGTAGGCAGAACGATAAGTGAAGGGCTTGTAGAATTTAAATTAAGGAAAGAAGGAGAAGTTAAGAAATTAACTCCCGAAGAAGCCATTGAAGAATGTCAAAAAATCCTCTTAAATTAAAAGTTGCATATTTATATCCTGATATTATGCAAGGTTATTGTGATAATGCCAATATCGAAGTATTTTGTAAAAGAGCAAAATGGAGAGATATTGATGTAGATGTGCAGGAAATTCGCACACACGATAAAATCGGTTCTCCTTCTAAATTTGATTTTTATTATCTGGGCGGTTCAAACACGGAAGCAATGAACTATTGCATTAAATATCTGAAAGGAAATCAAGAGGAATTAAAAATTGCAACTCTCGCTTTTGTTCCAATGCTTGCCGTTAATTGCGGATATCAAATGATAGGAAACTATTTTCAACCTCACAATAAACCGCAAACAGAGGGAATTAAACTTTTAAATATAAATTCAATTGCGGGTAAAAAATTCAGATACGGAAATATATCGGGCAACTGCAACTTTTTAAAGAGTAAAACCATAGTCGGTTTTGAAAATCACACTATGACAACTCATCTTTTTGAAGATACAAACCCTTTTTTAATTTTGCAAAAAGGCTTCGGCAATAATAAAGATAAAACCGAAGGTGCAAGATTTAATAATATCATAGGAACATATATTGTAAGTCCGATTTTTGCCCAAAACCCTAATTTGTGCGACTTTTTTATTGCAGCATCCTTGAGAGTAAAATATAAATGCAAAATTCCCCTGACACGCTTATGCGATGATATTGAATGGTATAGCCATGAGTTTATAAAAAATTCAAAATAAGATAGACAAACAAGACTTGTTATATGAAAAAATCTCAAAAGACAATAAATAAAAACTCCGATATGGTTGAGTATTTTTTATCGACATCAAGATTTAATCAAAATTCCACAATCTTTTTTTGTTGTTTGAGGAAAGTTATAATTTTGCATTTATGCAAAATGTCTTTAAATATAACTTTCCGAGTTTAAAAAAAGAGGAATTTTGATTAAATCGTAAGTCCCAAGAAAAAATCCAAGCCGAGTTTTCTTTCTTTGGTTCATTTCTTTCTTTTCCTTGCGGCGATTGAGCGAAAAGAAAGAAATGAACATAAAATTAAATAATCTAAAATAAAACTATACTTAATACAAAATTATAATTTAGATAAATTCAAACTAAGTTATCATATTTTTTATTTTAATGTATAATAAATTAACAAAAAATTTATCGGAGTACCCAATGTCAAACCAAAAAGCAAAACTTATTATTTTCACGGGACCTTCAGGTGTAGGAAAAGGTACAATTTTAACCGACTTTTTTAAAAAGGTTGATAAAAATATAGTCTATTCAATATCCTCTACAACAAGACATCCTCGTGACGGCGAAATAAACGGAATGCACTATTTCTTTATTACAAAAAACGAATTTGAAAACTTAATTAAAGAGGATGCATTCTTAGAATACGCTAATTACAGCGGAAATTACTACGGAACAAGCAAAAAATTCGTTGAAGAAAAATTATCCGAAAATAAAAGTGTTCTTCTGGAGATTGAATTACAGGGTGCTTTACAGGTAATGAAAAAATGTCCCGATGCAGTCACAATATTTATAAAACCTCCGACATTTGAAGAACTCGAACAAAGATTAAGAGGACGTCACAGCGAAAGTGAAGAAGCTATACAAAAACGTCTTACAGCAGCACGCGAAGAGATTAAAAATGCGGATAAATTTCACTATGTCATTGAAAACGATATAGTAGAATCAGCTGTTAATAAATTAATTGAAATTTATGACAAGGAAACAAAGTAATGCAAAAAAACATTCTCCTTGGGATAACTTCATCAATTGCAGCATATAAAATATATGAACTCATTCGTTTATATAAAAAGAAAGGTTTTAACGTTAAGACTGTTATAACTCCAAATTCTAAGAACTTTATTTCTCCTCTTGTGTTGGAAACTTTAACGAAAGAAAAATGTTATTTTGAAGAATTTGCCCAAAGAGAAAATACACAACATATAAGTCTTTGTGATTGGGCAGATATATTTGTTGTTGCACCGATTACAGCAAATACGATTTCAAAATTTGCAACAGGTATTGCAGATAACCTTTTAACAAGTGTATTTTGCGCATATTTAGGGAAAAATAAACCCGTAATACTTGCACCGGCTATGAATGACGGAATGTGGAATAACCCTTTTATACAAGAGAACTTATCAAAATTAAAAAGCCATAATTGCACAATAATAGAACCGGATGTTGGATATCTCGCTTGCGATTCAACAGGAAAAGGCAGACTGGCGGATATTAATTTAATATATGATGATACATTAAGAATACTTTTTCAAAATAAAGAAAATAATTCCAAAAAAATTGTTGTGACATTAGGCGGAACAAGAGAAAAAATAGATTCTGTGAGATTTATAACAAATTCATCATCAGGCAAAATGGGAACTGCAATATGCGATTGGGCGTATTACTTAGGGTATGATGTTTGTGCAATCACAACAAAAGAATTATCAAATAAGCCTTATAAAACAATCAATGTTGAATCAGCACAAGATATGCTTGAAGAATTAAAAAAAACAGAATTTGATTACTTAATAATGTCTGCTGCAGTTGGTGATTTTAGAGCCGAAAATATTTCTCAAACAAAAATCTCAAAAGAAGAAACGGGAAATTATTTAGATATAAAATTTATTAAAAATCCGGATATATTAAAAACAATAAGCGAAAATAAAGATAAAAAAGGAAAATTAATCGGTTTTTGTCTTACCGATAAAAATTTATTGGAATGTGCAAAAAATAAACTGGAAAATAAAAATCTTGATTACATTATAGCAAATGATGTTAACACGGGACTAAATACAGACACAAATAAAGTTACAATTATTTCAAAAAGTGGTAAAATAATTGATATAGATTTAGATACTAAAAGTAATATTGCAAGAAAAATACTGGAGGTTGTCTGTGATTAAAACAGATTATATTATTTCAAAAATTGAAAAATACGCTTCTTTAGATTTAGCCGAAAATTGGGATAATTCAGGCTGGCAAATTGATTTAGGACATGATTATACGAACAAAGTTTTAGTTGCTTTATCCTTCACAAAAGAAGTCTTAGAACAAGCAATAACAAACGATTGCGATTTAATCGTAACTCATCACCCTTTGATTTTTGAACCGATTAAAAAAATAAATAATCCGCTTATTAATGAAGCAATAAAGAACAATATTTGTGTTTATTGCGCACACACAAACCTTGATAAAACGTACGGCTCTACAACAGATGCTTTGTGCGGAGTATTAGGACTACAAAACCTTGTAACAGTGGAAGATTATATTAAAATTTCTCATCTTAAAGACGAACTCGCGCTCGAACAGCTGATTGAAAACATAAAACAATCGTTAGGTCTTGAATCTGTTAAATTAATAAATCCCGATAACGTTACAATAGTTAAAAATATTGCAATCTGCGCAGGCGGCGGCGGAAGTTTTGTTAATAAATTAAAAAACTATGATGTTGACGTATTTATAACAGGCGACATTAAATTCCATAAAGCTTTGGAAGTTGACAGTTTTGCCGTTATAGATATAGGTCATTTTGAATCTGAACTCCCTGTATTACCTTTAATTCAAGGACTGATTTCAAAAACAAAGGTTGACGTTATGATAGCAAAAGAAGAAAAACCGTGGGTTATGGTGTAATATGGCATTAAGATTTTTAACAGCGGGAGAATCACACGGAGAATGTCTGAATGGCATTATAGAAGGAATCCCCTACGGATATGAACTCGATTTTGATTTTATAAATTCCGAATTATCTGCACGTCAATCAGGTGTCGGTAGAGGCGGCAGAATGAAAATCGAAAAAGATAAAATCAAAATTACATCAGGCGTTAGACATTCAATTACAACCGCTTCTCCTATAGCATTTCAAATACAAAATAAAGATTTTCAAAATTGGATTTATCCGATGAGCATTACAAAAATCGACTTTGAAAATCTCGACGAAACAACAAGAGAAGAAATAAACGAAAAGATATCCGAAAAAATAATCAAAAAATTAAGACCCGCACATGCGGATTTAGCGGGAGTAATTAAATATAATTTTGAAGATATAAGATATGTTTTAGAACGCTCAAGTGCCAGAGAAACTGCAACAAGAGTCGCAGTCGGTGCAATATGTCAAAATATTCTCAAATATTATGATATTGAATTTTCCTCAGAAATCTTATCAATCGGAGCTTGTGATAAGAAAGAAGATTTTGAAAAATACATTAAAGAATATCAAGAACAAGGCGACAGTCTTGGCGGTGTAATAAAAATAACAATTAAAAATGTACCTGTCGGATTAGGCAGTTTTGTTCATTGGGATAAAAGATTGGACGGAATGCTTGCACAAAGCTTAATGTCCATTCCTGCCATAAAATCTGTTGAAGTCGGATTAGGAAAAGAATATTCCATGGTTTCAGGTTTCAATTCTCATGATGAAATTTACTATGAAAACGAAAAATATTGTCACAAAACAAATAACTCAGGCGGAATAGAAGGCGGTATGAGTAATGGCGAAGATATTGTATTGACGGTTGCAATGAAGCCTATTCCGACAATGAAAAAAGCCTTAAATAGCGTAGAAATAATTACACATAAGAACACTTCTGCGCATTTTGAAAGAGCAGACAACTGTGCCGTTGAAGCGGCAGGAGTAGTTGCAAGAAATATGGCAGCAATAGTAATACTTGATAATTTTCTGGATAAATTCGGCAAGGATTGTAAGAATGATATAGATAAAGCATTCAGAGCATACAAAAAGAGGATAAATGAAATTTAAAAAAATTGCTCTAATCGGAATGATGGGCTCAGGAAAAACTACAATTTCCAAATTACTGGCAAATAAATTAAATATAGAAGCTGTCGATTTGGATTATGTTTTTGAAAAAGAAAACAAAATTAAGATAAAAGATTTTTTTAAAGAATACGGAGAAGAGGCTTTTAGAAAAAAAGAAAATGAGATTTTAACCACTTGCCTTTTAAAAGAAAACATAATAATTTCAACAGGCGGCGGAATAATATTAAAAGAAGAAAACAGAAAGTTACTCTTTAATAATGAAGTTTATACGGTATATTTAAAAGCAAAACCTGATACAATATTCAACAGAATCAAAAACGATAAAACAAGGCCGCTTCTTCTTGTTGATAATCCCAAAAAGGAGATAGAAAAAATTTTATTATCAAGAGAGCAATTCTATAAAAAAGCAAACTTAACAGTACATACAGACAACAAAACAATACAAAAAATAACGGATGAAATATGCAAAGAATTACAATAAATACATGCGAAAATTTAGTTAGCGAAATTTATATAAAGAATGATTTAAAAGATGAAATACAGAGTTTTTTTGAAAACAAAAATTATTTTTTAATCACCAATAAAACCGTTGCAAAACTATACCCGCAAATTGTTTATAAATTCAATACGGATAAAGTTATTATTATAAAAGACGGCGAAAAATATAAAAACGAAAAAACCTTCAATGAAATAATTAATCAGCTTCTTTTAAAAAGAATAGAGAGAAGAGATTGTATTATGGCACTCGGCGGAGGGGTTGTCGGAGATTTGGCGGGTTATGTCGCATCAAGCGTATTAAGAGGAGTTGAATTAATACAAATCCCAACAACGCTTCTTGCAATGTGCGATTCTGCCATAGGCGGAAAAACAGGCTATAATACAAAATTCGGAAAAAATCTTGTGGGTTCATTTTATCCTGCCAAAAAAATTATTATTGATCCGCAATTTTTGAATACATTAAATGATTATGAATATAAATGCGGTCTGGGTGAGATTTTAAAATATGCATTCATTGAAAAATCTTGCAAACATGATATAGAATACAATTTATTAGGCCTTCTTGAACAGTTGCAAAAAGATGATGTTAAAAAAGAAATCGAAAAAATTATCGCAATTTGTGTATCTTTAAAAGCAAATGTTGTCAATAAGGATATTAAAGAAGGGGGTCTAAGAAAAGTGCTTAATTTTGGGCATACATACGCTCACCCCATCGAAACTCTAATGAATTATAAAAAAATCTCTCACGGACAAGCTGTTGCTCACGGTATGAAAATGGCAGCAAAGCTCGCATTAAGCTTAAACAGAATAGATGAAAATTATTTCCAAAAAATAAATTATTTAATAGACAAGTTTGAACTTACGGGTAAAATACCCGAATTTGATACTAAAAAATTCATTGAAATAATGAAACAAGATAAAAAAGTTCAAAATAAAAAAATTAACTTGCTGCTTCCTGTGGCTCCTGCTGTTGTTGAGCTAGTTGATAATATCGAAGAGCCTTCTCTTGAAGCTTCGCTGCTTTAAGAGAATTGCCGAGTTTTCCCATAACAATTGAAGCTTGTTCGTAATTATATGCCATTTGTTCATACGATTCATCGGTTCTTGAAAACAGGGCAAGTGCATCTTTATAGTTATCAAGTGCTTTATCGTTTTCACCTAAGTATTGATAATTTTGAGCAATATTTGAATGTGTGTTTGCAACAAGCACATCATCGTTGGTTTCCTGTGCTGCATCCAATGCAAGAGATGAAAAATCACTGCATCTTTCAATATCGTATTGTTTTGCATATAAATCAGCAATTTTGGATAATACAGTCGTTTGACCGGAGTAGTTATCCGCCTCGCCGCTATATGCAACGGATGATAAATAGTTTTCTAAAGCGGGTGAAAACTCACTGAATTCATCATAAATTTTTCCTGTTTTATAAAAAGCATTTGCTTTTAAATTTAAATCATTTGCTTTTGTAGCTTCAAAATAATCTCTTAAAGCATAATCAACATAGTCATAGCTATCAAATATTTTACCTCGTTCCATATGAATCGCTGCTTTAATGTTTCCGTTAACATCATCATCATTTTCCATCAGTCCTAAAGCTTCATTCAACATATTAAGAGCATCAGTATAGCCTGATTCTGTTTTTGGAAGCTGTTTTACTTTGGAAAATATTTCTTTTGCTTTGGCATCAACAACATTAATTGGAGTAAAACCAATTTCAGGTGCTTCTACAGGTTCGGATTGCTCCGTTAATTCAAGAGAACTTTCAACTTCTAAGTTTTCATACCTGATTTCTTGTCTTTGAGCGGGAACAGCTTCTGCTTGTTCTTGTTCCTCTGCAATTTTTGCCAAATCAAGAACTTCATCAGATTCGCTTTCTATCAAAGGTTCTTCAGTAATGTTTTGTTCTTGTGCTAATTTGTTTGCTTCAATTTTTTCTTGGGCTTGCTTAGGGAATTCAAGAAGAAAATCAGGGTTTATTTCATCAGGGTCAGACTTGAGGTTTATTTTTTGTAAAAACAATGCATCAATCCAGCCTTCAACAACATTAGACGGCTTATTCAGGCTGTTTGCTATATATGTATCAGAGATTCTTGAAGCATTTTTTAAATTAGCAAGAATAATATCCCTGCTTGGTTCTTGTTTTTTAGATTCTCTATCAACAAGATTTAAATAAAGGTAAACTTCGTCACGAACTTCATTTGGCGCGTTAATAGCAACGATTGTATTTTTAAAATCTGTTAAAACCTGCGAAATATTGATTTGTCCTCTGTTATAATCAATTGCGGCTTTTGTGCCGTTGGGATATGTTTGTTGATTTGCAGGTTGCTGTCTTTGTTGTTCATTATTGTTTACTTGGGGGTTATTTACGGCATTAAAATTAGAGCTTTGTCTTTGCTCAAAATTGTGTCTATGATAATTTATGTTAGGATATATTGAATTATACAAAATAAACCTCTGATATTAACCCCTTTGTACAATTACAAGAGTATTATAAGAAAAATCTATGTGTAATTAGTCATACATTTGTATTAAAAATGTGGGCATTTATACCAATAATTTAACAATTTTTTTATAAAAATCAATTTTTTCCATGCCAAATATTAAAGGTTAATTTAACAATACTTAAAATTTAAAGAAAAAAAATGATTTTTTATATATAATGTTGGTAGAATTAGGAGTTTAAAAATGCCTCAATACGTATTCAAAATGAAAAAAGGTGAATTAGAGATAGAATTTTCTTCAGATGATGCGGATTTTGTCGAACAACAACTCGAAAAATGGCGTGAAGAAATACTTAAAAAACAACAATAAGATGGATAATCAGGGATAGTAGTGCATTATTATAATTTAAAAATTAAATCAAATAATGGTGAGTATTCTTTAAACTCAACAGATAAATTTGTAATACAGAGGGAAATGGATATTTATTTCTCCCTTATGTATGGTGCAAGCAAAGAGTTTACCGATAAAATTAAAAAAATCGAAAGAAAAAATGTAGAAGTAAAATCGATAGACAGTTTAGAAAAAAATATAGAAAGCTCTGCACCCCAAAAAAGCGTGCCATCATACACACAACCAAATGAAAATTTGAATACAAATGACATACAACTAAAAACCGATAACGATGAATTTATTCAATTATCCGATCCTGATATTGAAAAAGAAGAAACAAAAAAATCATCAGAGCTCGGTGGTTTAGTGTTTAAACCTGTTCCAAAAGAAGAACTTGTTTTCCAAGAAGATGTTCAAAATAGCCCCACTATTCAGCAACAAACTCTAAACTCAGAAGCTCAAGCTCCCATTCAACAACAAACAGCACCTGCGGCAAATCCTCTGCCCGAAATTGTATCCATCAAACCGCAACAAAATAATTCTTTAGAATTTCAAACAAAAAATAACGATTCACAAGACCTGGAAATAATTGGCATTGACGAACCAAAAGTTGATACAAAAAAAGAAAAACAAGAAAATTTAAATAAAACAATAGAACTCGTACAAAACGCAATAAATGATATCGATATAGCATCCGACGAAACTTTTGATATTGATATTCCGGATTCATATTCAAATCCGCCCAAAACGGATAATGTCGAATTAAAGGAATTTGACGAAGAATTTGATGAAGAATTCGATGTTGATTTAGATAAATATAATTCGACACAAAGTCAACAGAATAATGCTATGTTTGGAAACGGATACAAAAATTCTGATGCGGAATTTATTATACCCGACAAACAAGAAGAATTGCCTATTACTCAAAACAATTCAGATTCCCAAGAAATGGGCTCAATCTTTTCAAACGAAAATCCATTTAATAACCCGCCTGAATCACAAAATATTATTGCAGCAAAAGAATACCCTGAAGCAAAACAAGCTCTTAATTTGGATTTTAAGACGTTTTTATCAAACTACAATGCAAAAGGTATTATTGACGAATTTTTAATATGCGCATATTATATTAAACATATAAGCGGCCAGCACAGTTTTAATATGAAATATATAAATTCAAAAATATTTCAGGCAACAGGCAACATTGCGGATTCTTCCGTTATTAACGGCTTAATAACCGGAAACTTTATAAAAGTAATTGAAGTTGACGGTCAGAAAAAATATTCAATCTCATCTACAGGAGAAGAATATTTCATGACGCATTATCAGAGGTAAAATGAACTATATATTCGCTTTTTTAATAGTAATTTCATTCATCTGCGCAATTATAAACGGCAAAATGGATGTAATGACGGATGAAATATTTCAAGGTGCCAAAAAAGCAGTAGAGATTTCATTCGGGTTAATTGGAATAATGGGGTTTTGGCTCGGTTTGGTAAAAATTGCCGAAAAATCAGGTTTAATGGAAATATTTGCAAAAATAATTAACAAACCTCTTCTTTTAATTTTTCCTGATTTAAAAGAAAACAAAAAAGCACTTTCAAATATTGCACTAAATATCAGCGCAAATGCCTTGGGTCTGTGTAATGCGGCAACACCCTTCGGAATAAAAGCCATGGAAAATATGCAAGAAGAAAACCCCAAAAAAGACCACGCAACAAATTCAATGTGCACATTCCTTGCAATAAATACGGCAGGCTTTCAAATAGTCCCTGCGACGGTACTTGCAATACTTGCATCAAACGGAATGGAAAATCCTTCACAAATTATTATTCCTACATTAATTACAACAAGCATAGCTTTTGTGTCAGCTTTATTCTTTGCAAAAATACTGGAAAAAGTAAGGGGGTTTAAATGATTAAAATATTAAACTCGCTTTCCGTATTTATTTTACCGATTATAATTACATCAATCGTAACCTACGGCATAATTAAAAAAGTTCCCGTTTATGAAAATTTTATTGAAGGTGCTAAAGGCGGGTTTGATATTGCAATAAGAATTATTCCTTATTTAATTGCAATAATAACCGCAACATCAGCCTTTAGAGCAAGCGGTGCAGCGGATACAATTCAGAATTTATTATCTCCGATATTTGATTATTTAAAAATTCCGGTAGAAACAACAATAATAATGCTTACCCGTTCTTTGTCCGGTTCTGCAACATTAGGAGTTTTGGGAGATGTAATCAATCAAACAGGTGCAAATTCATACGCAACAAAACTCGCTGCCGTAATCACAGGAAGCAGCGAAACAACATTTTATGTGGCAGCAGTTTACTTTGGTTCTGTCGGAATCAAAAAATTCAGACATGCCCTTATGGCAGGAATTTTAGCGGATATAGTCGGCTTAATCGCAGCGATTATTATTTGCAGAATATTTTTCCTGTAAGAACAACTTGGATAGAACCATGGAAGTTAAAGAATCAAATTTAAGTTTTCGCAATTTTTTAAAAATATATGAAAATGAACTTGTCCCAAAATTTAAAACATTGGAACAAACAAGAATTAATTTAAAAAGAAAAGATATAATAACCAAAATATTTTTTTCCGTTTTGATAATTATCGGTATTTCTTGCTTTTTTCTTCCAATGATACTTATGTATACAGCGTACACTCTTGACGATTCTCTTATTATAGTTTTGCCAATTATAGGCATTCTTATAATTGTTGCGCTTTGTACCCGCTATGATTTACAAAAAAATAATAAGGATTTCAAAAATTTAATAAAAAACAAAACAATAAATGATGTTTTACAAATATTTGGTGACATTAAATGGATAAAGCACGATAAAAAATCAGCTTTAGTATACAGTAGCGACAGCATTTTTTCAGAACTGAATAAAAGCGGGTTATTTACGAATTTTGACGAAGTATATATTGATGATGAATTTGATTGCAAATACAAAGAAGTCCCTTTTAATATATACGAAGCTCATCTAATTAAACATGGGTCAAGAGGTTCATATTACACGGTATTTGGAGGAGCAGTAGTAACTTTTAAATACAATAAAAAAATCAAAAACAGAACTGTTATTTCAACAAAAGGAAATCAAACAAAAAAACAGAATTTTTTAATAACAATAGGGTTGGCTGCAGTTGGTTCATTAGAAATATTTAAGCGCGGTTATTCGCATGGTAAACTCGTTTTTGCAATAATATTTTTCTTAATTACCGTCTTTTTAGCATATCGCTATCAAAAACGTGAAGAACCGCTTAATAAAATAATTTTAGAAGATACAAAATTTATAAAAAAATTCGATGTATATTCATCTGATGATACAGAAGCAAGATATCTTGTAACTCCTTTATTTATGGAATTATTAAATAAATTCACAACCGCATACAAGAGTAAAAAAATAAAGTGCTCGTTCTTTGATGACAATTTTATGGTAGCAATATCAACAAATAACGATTGTTTTGAAATGGGCAACTTATATACATCTGTCAACAGTTCAAAATATATTTTCAGATTTTATAGAGAATTAAAATCAATCTACAATATGATTGAATACTTTAAGCTTGATAAAAATTATTAAAAATTATTCAATATAGTACGATAAAATTTTTGAAATTTTTTGTAATATTTATATGGAAAAATTAAGCAAAATATGCTATAATATAGTAAAGATACTTTAAGAATTGTTGTTAGGAAAAAAAGGATAAAGGTATGAGGGTTCCACCAATGAGCAGCTGTGGTTTGTTTGGGGTACACAGAAATACAAATTCCTTAAAACAAACCAAGCCACAAATGATTAAACCGATACAAAATGATACGGTATCATTTTCATCGTATGAAAAAAGCAAATACTACAGACTCTATACGACACTTCCGGATGAAGTAAAAGAATCAATCAGCCCGAGGGATTTTATTGATATGCTTCAAAGTATGGAGTTTATTGCAAACGGAAAATTAAAAGGGATGAAAGTGGCATCGTCCGAAGATGCAGACGTATATGAAAATCCTTGGTTGAACAGTTACTATATTATGATTGTTCAAAATACAAAAGACAATACAAGTCTGACGTACACAAAAACTAATATTGGCGATTTAGTATGGACAGATTCGGATGACAGCAGGATTCAACTTTTAAAAAGAGCAGGATAAATTTTATATTTAAAGTATTTAACAATATAATTTGATTCTGATATACTTTAATTATGAAATTGCAGGAAAATACAAAATATATTTTTTATATTTTGATATTTATAGTTTTTGTCATCATTAGGGCCAATTATCTTATACATGAAAACGGGATTATAAATATTGAATTCAAAGCATTGGCAATATCTTCCTGCTCTTTTCCTTTTGGTATTTTAAAAGAAACAATACTAAAAGATTACTTTTTACCGTTGTATTATTTTTTAATTCATTACTTTTTTATTTTTACGAAAAGTATCGGTTTTTTAAAAGTAATCAATTGTTTGATTGCTTTGGTGAATATATTTTTTATAATACAAATCGGCAAACAGATTTTAAATAAAAATTTAGGTTATTTACTTGGTATATTTTTTGCAATAAATCATTTTTTCCTTTATTATACAAGCTTAATTGCACCATACTGCCTTTATTTTCTTACAGGAACAATTCTTATTAAAGCAATTCTTAACTTTATAAAAAAACCGAACAAAAAAAGCTCTAATTTTCTCATCTTTTCAAATATTCTTTTTCTCCTGACGAATAATTTAGGATTTTTGTATGTAATTCCCGAGCTTTTGTTGTTGTATTTATTTTTTGAAAAAAGAAGCTTTATCAAAAAAAGAGTAATAAAAACTTCAATCTACAGTTTTATTACGCTTCTTTTAACTTTTCCCTTAATAATTGTGCAATATTACAATTGGACCAATGTAATTATTCCAAACAACTACAACGGAATCGGTTTAAATTTAAACAGTTTATATTTAATTTTAAACGAATACATAAGTCCGTATTTAAGCTTTAATACCCCCGAAATTCAAACCAATTCCGTTCTTGGGATGATATTCAGCTTTTTTGTTAATCCTGATATCAAAAACATAAATTCAATAAAAATACTTATAACACTTTTTTACAGCTCGATTTTACCGATAATAATGCTTGTTTTTTATATGATAAAAGCATACAAAAAAAACTACAAATTAAAATTTATATTTTTAATTGCAATATTAAATTTCCTGCTGACGGCAATTTTTATGCTTTATGAAATTATCGACACAAACCCTGTTTATTTAACACAGTTATTTATAACAAGTCTTATACTTTTAGGTTACGGTATATGCAAAATAAAAGACAGATTTTTCAGGTATTTAATTATATTTTGTTTAATTACAATACAATTTATAAATCCTGAAGTAAATGCATTCAATATTACCGTAAACAAAAGTTACCCCACAATCAATGTATTGGATAGTTTTATTGAAGAATACAATATAAAAGACGATGACTACATAATAATGCCATATATGGCGCAGTATGCCAATCTTTATTATAAGGATTTAACGTTTTTTGATTTTGATTACTCCATGCTTCAAAAAAACAACAAAAAAAGCATAATAAGAAATTTAAGCAACAAAAACACTACAACAATAAACAAAAAAAATATCAACAGATTAATAAGAGATTATTTAACCG
Source organism: uncultured bacterium (assembly GCA_946622415.1). Lineage (GTDB taxonomy): Bacteria > Cyanobacteriota > Vampirovibrionia > Gastranaerophilales > Gastranaerophilaceae > RUG14156. Next base: position 23,522 of record CAMOPX010000014.1, on the reverse strand, counting down.
AACAAAAATTGAACAGTTATCTGACAAAATATTTTATAGATAAAAGTACGGATAAACTCAATAACAGAGTTATTATTTTTATAGATAAATTAAATTCAAAACCCGTATCTGATATATCAATAATTAAATCATCAAACATTGATAACTATACAACAAGATTAAGAAAAATTGATTACAAATACAATAAAATTCCGCAAAATAAAACAAAAATACTGTACGATGCCATAAAATCAAAAACTCTTTACAATTTTATCGAACTGGCAGATTCAAATTTCATGCTTGAATCAATTGTTCAATATAAAAAAGTTGATAACGAGTATTACAAGACAAAGAAAAACAGTATTGATATCTACAGTGCACTAAATTCGATAGAATCTGATTATGTATTTTTGGTCTTTAAAATCTATAGATAAATTTTTATGTTAGCACTATAATTAAACTTATGGAAAACAGTTATCTGCCATTATTTAGAAAATACAGACCTCAGTCATTTGACGATGTAATAGGTCAAGAGGCTCTTGTTAAGGCATTAAGCAATGCAATAGAACTAAACAGAATTGCTAATGCATATCTTTTTTGCGGTCCGAGAGGAACAGGAAAAACTTCCTGCGCACGTATTTTTGCAAAATCTCTAAACTGCATTGAAGGTCCGACTATACACCCCTGTCAAAAATGTCCGAGTTGTGTCGATATAACAAATACATCAGGATTAGATGTAATTGAAATTGACGCAGCATCAAACAGAGGCATCCAAGATGCAAAAGACCTGATTCAACAAGTACAATATGCACCTATAAACGGCAGATACAAAATTTTTATTATAGATGAAGTTCATATGCTTTCAACAGACGCATTTAATGCGCTATTAAAAACATTTGAGGAGCCGCCGAAAAACGTCATATTTATACTTGCAACAACAGAACCTCATAAAGTATTAGAAACCATAGTATCAAGGTGTCAACGCTTCGATTTCAGAAGAATAACCATTGATGACATAATAAAACGTCTGAGAAAAATTTCAGAACTTGAAAATATAAAAATAACCGATTCGGCATTGTTTACAATAGCAAAAAATGTATCCGGCGGAATGAGGGATTCTCTTGCTTTATTAGACCAAGTAAGCATACTCGGCATTAAAGAAGAAATAGATAAAGAATTGATTGAAGATTTGCTCGGCAAAATAAATTTTGATGTTTTATTGAATCTTTTGAAAGATATATCGGATAAAAACATCGAAAAATCAATTGGCGATATTAATGAAATATATTCAAAAGGTAATGAACCGAGAAACTTAGCCGAAAATCTTATTGAATTTTTAAGAAATATTGTTCTTATCCTTGATTCAACAAATACAAACGATATTTCTAAATATACAACTCTTACGGATGACGACTTTAAGAAAATTCAAAACCAAAATTTCAATAAAAATAAGATTTTTAAAATATTAAGTACGATTATCGAATATTATAAAGAAATAAAAATTTCAACAAACCCGTATTTATGGATGGAACTGGCTGTAATTGCAGGATGTAAATCTGATTGCATGGTAAAAACAGCACCTGCTGCAACACAAAATATACAATCACAAAAATTCCAAACGGCGATTTCTATGCAATCACCGATAAAAACGGTAGAAAAACCTAAACCGCAAATCCAAGTTGAAACAAATCAACAAGAAACAAAAACGGATTCTATACAAAAAGAAGAAACAAAGCCCGCCCAAGCAACGCAAAACCCTATTCCGCAACAAATTGCACAAAATCAAGACGGAGCGGAAATTTGGGCAAATGTTTTATCGGCAATTCCGTCTTTGCCGACGAAGGCGCTCTATAGCGGAACAGCTAAGCTTGTGAAAGTTGAAAACAATACAATCACTTTAGGTTTCACCCATGAAAACGCCATGACACAAGCAAAAACGCCGGCTAAGTTATCAATGTTAGAAAACACTGTTAAGAATTTGTATCCGAATTTTAAAATCGAATTTACAAAAATCGATGCAAATACAAAATATATAGAAGTAAAACCAAGATTCGCAAATTCTTCCTTTAACAGACAAAATCAGCAAAATCAGCGAATACAGCAAATTCAAAAACCGGAACAAAAGCCTGAAGCCATAGAAATAGCTTCTTCTTCAATACAAGAGCAGCCCGATGAAGAAAGCAAAGAGGAAAATAAAGTCTCCGTAAAACAATACAGCCCTAAGGTTCAAGAAATGATAGAACAGTATAACGGCAGAATAATAGAATAAGTGTAAAATTTGCATTTTATCCGATTTTATTGTATTATAAGGCTATGAGAACGTTTGCGGAAACTAAAACACACGAGGTTACGGTCGATGTAGTAATTTTAACTATTCATGACAATAAGTTAAAAGTACTTCTCGTAAAACGTGTTAATGAACCGTTCAGAGGAAAATGGTCTATCCCCGGCGGTTTTATCAGATTATCAGAAAATATAGACGACGCTGCATTAAGGGTTTTAAAAGAAAAAACTACGGTATCAAACATATATCTTGAACAGCTCTATACCTTTGGTGACCCGCTTCGTTATCCGAACGCCCGTGTCATAACATGCGCTTATTTTGCACTTTTAAGAGCAGAAGACATTAAACTCGATATTAAAAATACGGAAGGTGTAGCCGATGTTCAATGGCATGAAGTTGACAAATTACCTTCACTCGCTTTTGACCACAAAGAAATTATTGAATATTCTCTAAAAAGAACAAGAGAAAGACTGGAATTGTGTCCCATTGCGTTCCAATTACTTCCTAAGAAGTTTACACTTACAGAATTGCAAAAATCATACGAATTAATTTTAAAGAAAACTTTAGACAAAAGAAATTTCAGAAAGAAAATGTTATCTTCCAACATTCTTGTCGAAACAAATGAATACACAAAATCCGTTTCAAAACGCCCTGCGGCATTGTATTCATTCGATAGAATCACTCTTGATTCAAAAAGAGGACATTTCTTCTCATAATTTTTCTAAAAAACTTTTATTAAACTACTTAAAAGACCTCAACAAATTGTTGAGGTCTTTAGATATTATTCAAAATTTTACACATTAACAAGTGATTTTTCTTGTTCTAATTGAAGCGTAATTGTTGTTATATCGCATACACTTGAAGGTCCGAAGTATTGAATAGAACCGGGGAAAATATAGCAATCATTTATTGCCCATTTTGTTCTGTTATCTTCTAACGCCTTAAATACAGGACCATCTAGTTCTACAAGAGCTTTTTTGATTACTGGTTTCATTTCACCGTGACGACGTTCCATATTCATCATCATAGTTAAAGGAACACCACCTGCTATCCATTGATTTGCGGGTTTAGTCGTGTTTTTAATTGAAGATAAATAACCCGTTAAACCTGATTGAATCAAGGCAAAAGCGTTATAACCCAAAGAATAGCAGTAATCTGAATCAAAGTTTGAAGGCATTGCACATCTTCCTTCATAACCAAAGAAATGCGCTTGTGAAGAGAATTTGCCATTATATGTGCCTTGAGCTTTCATTTGCTTTAATTTAACTTCAATCATTTCAATCAAAAGTTTTTCTGTTTCTATTTTTGAAACCTGAACATTTCCGTGAGGATCTCTATCCATTAATAATTGTGCTTTGATAGTAGAAGGCAAAGAATTAAATAATTTTGCACTTGCATCATCAAGTTTCGATGTGATTATTGAATATTTTTCGTCTTGAGCTGCATTTTGATAATTTTCATCTTTTTCTAAAACAGCAAGAGAATCATTAAGAGTTGAAATCATGGTTTTCATTTCGGGAATAAATTCAATTAACCCCTCGGGAATCAAAGCGATACCAAAATTCTTTCCTGAATTTCCGCGAGCCGCAATAATATTTGCCATATATGTAACAATTTCATCAAGACTTTGTTTTTTTGCTTCGACTTCTTCACCAATAAGAGTGATATTAGGTTGAGTTTGAAGTGCCACTTCAAGACAAACATGGGATGCGCTTCTACCCATTAATTTAATAAAGTGCCAATATTTTTTAGCCGAATTTGCATCACGCTGAATATTTCCGATTAATTCAGCATAGGTTTTTGTTGCTGTATCAAAACCAAATGAGATTTCAATCTGATCGTTTTTAAGATCGCCATCAATTGTTTTAGGACAACCGATTACACTAATACCTGTGTTATTAGCTCTCATCCATTCCGCTAAAAGACATGCATTTGTATTTGAATCATCACCGCCAATTATAACAATAGCTGAAATATTTAATGATTTGCATACTTCAAGTGATTTTTTAAATTGTTCTTCAGTTTCAAGTTTTGTTCTGCCTGAACCAATTATATCAAAACCGCCTGTATTTCTGTATTTATTGATTATTTCATCCGTGATTTCCATATATTTACCGTCAACAATACCTGACGGACCGCCTAAAAAACCATACAATTTATTTTCATTATTGGCGGCTTTCAAAGCATCAAATAAACCTGCAATAACGTTATGGCCACCGGGAGCTTGTCCGCCTGATAAAATTACGCCAACATTTCTTTTGTCATTTGATAATGAAGTGCCTTCTGATGAAAATCTGGCAATAGGTTCGCCATAAACGTGCGGAAACAGAGCTTTAATTTCATCTTGATTTGCAACTGATGCAGTCGCTTCACCTAGTGACAATTTTACGTTATTAATGCCATTTGCTAATACGCCTGCCAATTTTGGCTGATAATTTAATCTTTCTTTTTGAAGAGGTGAAATTTCTCTCATCATTATTCTCCTATATAACTTTCGATAAAACTATTATCACACAAAAAATTATATCGGACAAACAAAATCACTATAGACAATAAACTTGTAATTATCCTTAACAAAAATGACACGGGATTTTTTTTGGGTTATGATAATCTTAAACGATAATAATATATTGGAGTAAAGACAAATGGGATATGAAATTCTATACAAAAAAGAACTGTGTAAAAATCAATTTGAAATAAAAGTAAAAGCACCTTTTATAACAAGAAATGCAAAAGCAGGTCAATTTATTATTTTGAGAACGGACAAAAATTCGGAAAGAATTCCTCTGACAATTGCAGATTATGACAGACAAAACGAAATATTAACAATTGTTTATATGGCCGTAGGCTATACAACTAAAAAACTTGCAACACTTGATGTTGGAGACGAAATAGAAGATATTGTCGGACCTTTGGGTGTTCCGACTCATATAGAAAACTACGGTACCGTAATATGCGTTGCCGGCGGATACGGCGCAGCACCATGCTATTTGATTGCAAAAGCATTTAAAGAAGCAGGCAACAAAGTTCATATGGTTATGGGTGCAAGAACAAAAGATTTAATCTTCTGGGAAAATAAAATGAAAAATGCAGTAACCGAACTCCATATCACAACAGATGACGGAAGTTACGGAATAAAAGGTTTTACAACAAATGTTGCAAAAGAAATTATGGATAAAGAAAAAGTTGATTACGTTATAGCTGTTGGTCCAATGCCCATGATGAGAGCAGTTGCGGAATTAACAAGACCATACGGAATAAAAACGGAAGCTTCAATGAACCCTATTATGGTAGATGGTACGGGAATGTGTGGAGCATGCAGATTAACAGTAGGCGGAGAAGTAAAATTTGCCTGCGTAGACGGCCCTGATTTCGATGCGCACAAAATAGATTTTGACGAAGTAATCAACAGAACCCGAATCTATAAAGCGGAAGAAAAAAGATGTGACGAAACAAAATGTAATTTAATTAAGCAAGGCATAGAATTAGAGAAGGTATAAAATTATGACAGAAATAAGCAAGAAAAAAATACCGTTTTGCCCACTATTATCAGCAGGCGCACCTGACAGCAGAATTTGCCTTCAGGAGAACTGCGCATGGTGGATGGCAAGCACAAAAACATGTTCTGTATATGTTATTGCACACAATAACGTTCTGGATATAAAATCAAAACAAGGAAAATAAAATGTCCGAAAATAAACACCCGATGACAATTACGGAAAAAATATTTGCTCATCATGCCAAAAAAGATTACGTTAAAGCAAATGATTTAATAGAAGCAAATGTCGATATTACTCTTGCGAACGATATCACAGGTCCTATTGCAATAGAAGTTTTTGAAAAAATAGGAATGGAAAGCGTTTTTGATAAATCAAGAGTAGTATTGGTTCCTGATCATTTTGTTCCGAATAAAGATATAAAGTCCGCAATACAAGCAAAGATTTTAAGAGATTTTACCAAAAAGCAAAATCTTCTTCATAAATTTGATGTCGGAACAATGGGAATAGAACATGCCCTTTTACCGGAAAAAGGCATTGTAACGGCGGGTGATTTAATAATAGGTGCAGATTCACATACCTGTACTTATGGTGCTTTGGGCGCTTTTTCAACAGGTGTCGGCTCAACCGACTTGGGTTGCACAATGGCTTCAGGTTCAACTTGGTTTAAAGTTCCCCCGAGCATAAAAGTAGTATTTAACGGCAAATTAAAGCCCTATGTAACGGCAAAAGATTTAATTTTGCACTTAATAGGAGATATCGGGGTAGACGGTGCATTATATAAAGCTTTGGAATTTAGCGGCGATACAATCGAAAATATGGATATGGACGGCCGTTTTACCATTTGCAATATGGCAATAGAGGCCGGTGCAAAAAACGGAATTATTGCAGCTGACAACATCACAAAAGAATATCTCAAAAATCGTCCCAATAAAGAGTATTATAGAGAACCAAGATTCTTCTATAGTGATGAAAATGCAGAATATGAAAAAATAATTGAATACGATGCAAGCAAAATTGAACCCGTTGTGTCATATCCGCATTTACCCGAAAACACAAAAACAATAACAGATGCAATAAAAGACAATATAAAAATCAATCAGGTTGTAATTGGAAGCTGCACAAACGGAAGATTAGAAGATATTAAAGCGACAGCCGAAATCTTTAAAAACAGAAAAGTTCATCCCGATGTGAGAGTTATTGTTTTTCCCGCAACGCAAGAAATTATTTTAAAATCAATAGAACTTGGTTACTATCAAACAATAATAGAAGCGGGTGCTGCTATTTCAACACCCACCTGCGGACCTTGTTTGGGCGGACATTGCGGAATATTGGCACCGAATGAAGTTTGTATTTCAACCACAAACAGAAACTTTGTCGGCAGAATGGGTCATACGGATTCCAAAATATATCTTGCAAGTCCATACACGGCAGCTGCCAGTGCCATACTCGGAAGAATAGGTTCAGTAGAGGAATTATAGATGAAATCCTTTTTCAAAACAAATATTACCAAAATATTTGCATTTATGCTTCTATTTTGCGCTTCTGCGAACGCAAACGCAATTAACAGCTACATAAAAAAATCAAATTACGAACACAATTCAACAATAAGCATTTATGTACAAAACAAATTGAATAGCCATACGGTATATAAAAAAAATGAAAAAAAATTATTAAATCCTGCATCAACTCTAAAATTACTTACATTTGGCGCAAGTTACAAGGTTTTGGGTGAAAATTATAAATTTGAAACAATAGTTTTCAAAGATACAAGCAATAACTTATATGTTAAATTGGGTGCTGACCCGATGATGACATCTGCTGATTTAACTGCATTATTTGCTGATGTAAAAAATAAAATTGATGTATCTGAAATAAATAATATCTATATTGATGATTCAATAATCGACAAAACTCCATATCCGGAAACTTGGATGCAAGAAGATATTTGGCCTTACCAAAGAGCTATCACTCCATATATCATCGATAAAAACGAAACAGATATCGCAATTAAACGCTCGAGTTTAGCTACAAAAGTCGATATTCTGCAAGATGACGAATACAAATTGCCCGTAATAAACGAGCTTAAACTCGGTCAAAACCAAGAATACAAAATAACAAGAAAATACGGAGAAAAATCACCCATAATTACATTTGAAGGAACAATTGTTAAAGATGAAATTAAAAAATTACCCGTATTAAATCCGCAAGTAAATTATATTATTAAATTAAATAAAGCATTAAATAAAAACAAATATCTATATTCAAGAAAAATTCAATTTGCAAAAACCCCTTCTAAGGTGACAAAAATTGCTTCAATAGGTCACACGATAGAAGAAATAGGAACAAATATTTTACATAATTCAGACAACTTTTCATCAGAAGTTGTATCAAAAGTTGCTGCCTCAAAATACATAGGTCAATCTCATCCGGCAACAAACTCAGATATGATAAAAATGTTCTATGGTGTATACAAAAACACAATAAACGAAGATATTAAAATAACTGATTCATGCGGAGTTTCGAGAGCTAATTTATTAAATACAGAATTTCTTGTTAATTCTTTAAATTACATTAATTCAACAACAAACATTAAAGCTTTAATGTCGGCACCGAATCAGGGAACATTAAATAACAGAATGTTATTTTTAAAGGACAACTTGAAAGCAAAAACAGGAACGCTTTCTAATATGTCAGCAATAGCAGGTATCTTGAACAGCAAAAAGAATAACGAACTTTCTTTTGCAATAATTATACAAAACTCACCAAAAAGAAGTGCTGTTTTAAAAAACTTTGAAGATAATATAATAAGCTTGTTATATAGAAAATATTAACCCAGCTCCTCTGTTTTTTCCGTTAATAATTTTACGGAATCAAGCAGTAAACTGTATATTTCTTTGCGTTTATCTTTTATTGAGCCTTTGTTTAGATTAAAAATACTTGATTTAACATAGTTTTCAAAAAACAGATTTTTTAAATCAGATAATTTTTCTTGTATTGTGGTATCTATGTATCGTTTTTCATCAAAAAGATAAACATACATTTCGCATAATTTTATATAAGAATTGCAGTAATTATTCTTTTGGAAACTTCTTTGAAAATCCAAAAGAAATTCTAAGATTTTTTTGTATTTAATAAACAAATCATTTCTTTTTTTATACAAAACGTTATCAAAATAATCAACCGTAGAATTGTAACCTATTTCAAACAACTCTTGTTTTTTCTGTTTTGAAATCAAAAAATCAACAACAGAAATGTCGGGTGTATTTATTTTAATGTAGTCAAATTTATCTTTTTTACCGTATAAATCAATAATATAATCCGTTGCAAAACCGCAAAAAGCATTGTAAACACGATTAATATATTCAACGGGACTAAAAACGCTATCTTTCTTGGCATTATCTTCTAGTCTGAATTCTAAAATTCTATCGGGTGAATTTTTGATTGTATCGCAAAAACGCCACAAAGGCGAAGATTTTAACAAATCACCATCAACGATACAAGAGGGGTCATTTTCATCAATCAGGGGAGTAAATAACCCCGGCATAGAAACACTTGCTCTAACAGCGTAAGCAACTTCCGTATCAGGTGTTTTTAATTTTGAAAATTCTTTAAAAACCATTTTATTGAGATCAACAGCATAAATTATAAGGTTTTTTTTGATATCTGAAAATTTAACCGGATTCATTTTTCCTTTTTCATAATCATTACCATAAAACTTTGCTTCAATATGGTTTCTTATCCAGTCAAAAAACTTTTGACCTTTTGAAAATGCAATTTCTTTTTTTAAATCCAAATTAAAATCGTTAAAAAGTCCAAAACCGGTATCCGAAAATATTTCAAATATTTCATCATATGCATAATCAAGCGATAAAAGTGAAGCGAATACTGCACCGATTGAACTACCTGCAAGACCTGACAATTCAACTTTTTTTTCTAATAGTGCTTTGTATGCACCGCAATATGCAATACCTCTGATTCCGCCGCCACCGAATACCGCAAAATATTTCACGAGATTACTCCATAAATGACGGCTTTTGACCGTCTATTACGTAACTATCATCATTCAGGTTATTTAAACGTTTCACTTCGTTTTTATATTCGCCTGACATATCAATAACATTTTCAAGCAGTTGTTTATCATTACCGATTAGCTGTTTCATAGCATCCGAAGGAGAGTTTGCAGCTTCTCCCTTATATATTCTCTGCATAGCTTTTGCTTCTTTTAATATAGTATCCATATCTTTTTTAACAAGATTTCTGTTTTTATTTTTTAGAACAATTATTTCAACTCTTCTGTTTTTAGCCTTATTTTCATTAGTTGCATTCGGAACAACTGGCACGGTATCAGCATAACCGACAGCAGTGAAAATCCTCGGGTTAAAATTATGATTTTTGATTAAAAAGCGAACTACACTTGATGCACGGGCTGATGATAATTCCCAATTTGAAGGATATTTTCCGTTTGGCGGCATTCTGTCGGAATCGGAGTGGCCTGCTACTTCTATATAGTGAATTGAAAATTTTTCTTTTATAATTTGAGCAACTCTGTTTAATGCTGTATATGAAGATGGATTAATTTCAGCTGATGCAGCTGCGAATTTTATTGCATCTTTATCAAATTTTATAACAAGACCTCTATCGTCAATCGATGCTGAAATACCGTCTTCTTTCATTTCATTTATTTTGTTCTCTATTGATTCATAAGAGCTTTGTTCATATTTTTGGCTCACATATTCAAGCATAACAGGGTTAGTTGCACCGTCTCTGCCTTCAAGTAATGAATTTGATGAATCTTTATTAATCCCGTCTTGACCGCTCATTATTGTCTGATCAAACGCATCTCTTAAAGAATCAACAAAATATTTAAATTTATCGACATCTTCCTGAACCAAAGCATACAAAACGACGAACGTGGCAAACAATAACGTCATAAAGTCGGAATAAGATACAAGCCAACGTTCCAGATTTTCGTGTTCTTCAGCTTTTTTCTTTTTTGCCATTATTTAGCCCCGTTATCAGATTTTTTATCCAGCAGATAACATTCTAATTTTCTTTCGATTAATGCAGGTGCTTCACCAGCTTGTATTGATAAAATGCCTTCAATCATTATTTCCATAGAGGTGAATATTTTTGCATACTTTCTTTTTGCTCTTGTTGAATAAGGTATTGTTATTAAGTTTGCAATAACAAGACCGTATATCGTTGCAACGAACGCAACCGCAATACCTGCACCCAGTTTTGAAGGGTCAGAGAGGTTTTGCATAACCTGAATCAAACCTAATACAGCACCAATGATACCAAGTGTCGGAGAATAACCGCCCGCTGATTCGAGAACCTTTGCGCCTGCTGAAATTTGCTCTTCTTTTTGCGACAACTGTGTTTCCATCATGTCACGTACCATAGTAGGATCAGCACCATCTGCTATAGCTTCAAGTCCAAGCTTTAACAGAGGATGAGATGCGTTTTGCGCTTCTTTTTCAAGTGCAATAACGCCTTCTTTTCTTGCTTTTTGAGCATAGGTTGTAATTTCCGAGATAAGTGTTTCAAAATTCGGAACTTTGCCAAAATAAACAACACCAATACAGTGTGCTGCAACTTTAAAATCTGATAAAGGGAAGCTCAAAAATACCGCACCTGCCGTACCACCGGCAACAATAAAGAAGGCTGTTATTTGTAACAACTGTCCTATGTTACCACCTTCCATTGCTTGCCCTGTTAATATGAAGGCAATACCAAGAAACGTACCAATTACTGCTGCTATATCCATTTTTGTTAATATTCTCCTATAATATGTCTATTATCGTGTAAATTAATTTAATTGTTATCATATAATTAAACGAAAAAATATTATGACTATATGTTTTGTTTGTTTTATAATATTTGATAGGTATTTTCAAGGAGATATTATAATGGGACAAACACTTGCTCAAAAAATCTTATCAGCTCATACAGACCACGAAGTAAAATTCAACGAATTAGTAATAGCAAATGTTGACGTTTGTGCAACACAGGATGGTACAGGCCCGCTTGCAATAAAAGAATTTAAAAAATTAAATAAACCTTTAAAAAATCCTAAAAGAACAATTCTTTTTATTGACCATGCCGCACCGTCACCAAGAAAAGAATTATCTAACGCACACAATATTATTCGTGATTTTGCAAAAGAATATGGCGCTGTATTATCCGATATAGGCTGCGGTGTTTGTCACCAAAGATTAATTGAAGAATACGTAAACCCCGGAGAAATTCTTGTCGGTGCCGATTCTCATACATGTACCTCGGGTGCATTGGGCGCTTTTGCAACGGGTATGGGTTCAACAGACATTGCAGTTTCAATGGCATTTGGAAAAACGTGGTTTAAAGTTCCGCAATCATTTAAAATTGAAGTAACGGGAAAATTCAAAGAAAACGTTTGCTCAAAAGACCTTATGCTTTATTTAATCGGAATGATTGGTGCAGATGGTGCTACATATAAAGCACTTGAATTTTGCGGAGATACAATAGAAAATATGGAAATGTCCCAAAGATTCACTCTTGCCAATATGGCGGTAGAAGCAGGTGCTAAGGCGGGTTTATTTGAAACGGATGAAAAAACAAAAGAATATTTGACAAAACACAATAGAGGCGACAAATTTAAAGAAACAAAAATCGACCCAGATGCAGAATACGAAAGGGTAATTAAAATCAAAGCGGAAGATATTGAACCAATGGTTTCTTGTCCGCATACCGTTGACAATACAAAAAAAGCATCGGAATTAAATAATGTAAAAATCAATCAAGTATTCATAGGTACCTGTACAAACGGAAGAATAGAAGATTTAAGAATAGCGGCAAATATTCTCAAAGGTCACCACGTTGCAGACGGAGTGAGATTGATTGTTGCACCCGCAAGTAAAGATATATATATGCAGGCAGCTCGTGAAGGTTTATTAGAAATATTTTTAGAAGCGGGAGGAAATTTCTTACCTGCAGGCTGCGGTCCTTGTGTAGGTGTCCATGGCGGAATATTAGGCGACGGAGAAGTTTGTCTTGCAACTCAAAATCGTAATTTCCAAGGAAGAATGGGTAACACAAACGGATTTATTTATTTATCAAGTCCATATACTGCAGCAAAATCAGCAATTAAAGGATATATTTGTTAATGTTTAATGCAAGCGATTCAACAATAATTGCGATAGATATACAAGAAAAATTGGTCAATATGTTTTCCCATAAAGAAAGCATTATCGAAAATTGTACAAAATTATTGAAAAGTGCAAAAATATTAGATATCGATACAATACTGACCGAACAATATCCTAAAGGATTAGGGGCAACAATTGAAGATATTAAAAAAATCAAAGCTTTTAAAACAATAGAAAAAACTACATTTTCAGCCCTCGCCACACCCGAATTCAAGGAAGAATTTAATAAAACAAAGAATAAAAATATAATACTTTTTGGAATAGAAACACATATTTGCGTTCTTCAAACGGCGTTTGATTTATTGAATAGAGATTGCAATGTTTTTGTGGTGGCAGATTGCTGCGCTTCAAGAAGCGAATACAATAAAACCGTTGCTCTGGATTTAATGAAACAATTTGGGTGCAAAATTATAACACTTGAAATAGCGTTGTTTGAATTTTTAAAAAGTTCCAAACACCCGAGTTTTAAAGAAATTCAGGGATTGATTAAATAGCTTATAGGTCGGATCTAATCCGACAACACTTTTTGCCCTGAACTCGTATTATGGTCTTATAGATTATAGGTCGGTTTTAACCCGACAAAACTTGTCACCCTGAACTCGTTTCAGGGTCTTATAGATTTTGAGATGCTGAAACAAGTTCAGCATGACAATTATTCTACATAACATTTATTAAGAAAATACACCTGTTGATAGGTATTTTTCTCCGCCGTCAGGTAAAAATACTACTATATTTTTTTCTTTATTTTCATCTTTTTTTGCAATTTCAATTCCTGCAGCGAGTGCCGCACCTGATGAAATACCAATGAGTACACCTTCGATTTTTGCCAGTTTATTTGCATATTCAAAAGCAGCTTCATTATCTATCGGCATAATATTATCATATATCTTTGTATCTAAAGTCTCAGGAACAAATCCCGCACCTATTCCTTGTATTTTGTGTGCACCGGATACACCTTTTGATAAAACAGGCGAAGTCGATGGTTCTACTGCCATAATTTTGATATTAGGGTTTTTTGATTTTAAATATTTGCCAACACCCGATATAGTTCCGCCCGTTCCGACACCTGCAACAAAATAATCAATATTACCGTCCATATCTTCCCAAATCTCAGGCCCCGTTGTTTCAAAATGAGCCTTAGGGTTAGAGAGATTTGTGAATTGAGAAGGGATAAAGCTGTTTTTATTGCTTTCTGCTAATTCTTTTGCTTTTGCAATAGCACCCTTCATGCCCATTTTACCTTCTGTTAAAACAATTTCTGCGCCATACGCTGAAATCAGGTTTCTTCTTTCAACACTCATTGTTTCCGGCATAGTAAGAATTAATTTATATCCGAAATATGAACACAATGCCGCAAGTCCGATTCCTGTATTTCCGCTTGTAGGTTCGATTATAAGTGTTTCTGAATTAATTAAACCCTTTTCTTTTGCATCCTTCAACATATATAATGCGATTCTATCTTTAGCACTGCCTGCGGGATTATAGGATTCAAGCTTCACAAATAAATTTGCTTTTAAATTTAATTTATCTTTTAATTTATTCAATTTTAAAATAGGTGTTTTTCCGATTAATTCTGTTATATTGTTAAATATTTTCATCTTTAATTTTGTCCTTTCTTTGCACTTTCTTCCGCCTTTGATTCATCTTGTGAAGTTTTTGTATCAGCTGCAGATTCTTTTGCTGCATCTTGTTTCGGTTTGGTTTCTGTTATTTTATTTTCTTCCTGTTTAACTTCTTGCTTAACTTCTTGTTTTGTTTCAGATTTTGGTTGCGTAGTATTTTCCGTACTTGTTTTAGAAGTTTCTTGGGTATTTTGATTGGTTGAGTTTGCAGAAGCAGAAGATGTGGCAGTATTTTGCGGAATTACGTTTTGCAATTTTTCTTGTATAGAATTTTGGATTTTGGATTGAATTTTTGACACAGCTTCATCTTTTTTAGCCTGCAAAGCTTCTTGTGTTTTTATGATTGATTCTTGAGCTTTGTTTTGCGCTTCTTTGCTGACTGTTTCTACTTTTTCATGAATTGCTTTTTGCGCTTCTTCAGCGAGCATCTTCTTGACCTCGGGGGCAGTTGTATCCATTTGTAATACTTTTTGAATACCAACTTTCACTCTATTATCCATTTCATATTGTTCTTGAAGCTTTTTCATAAGCTCTTCTCTTGCAAGTGCCTCTTGTTCTTTTACATAATTATCGCTAAAGCTTTTTGCTTTATCGTAATCTGATTGCAAAGATAGCCACTTGAATGATTTTACAAGTTTAACGGGTTTTGTAACGTCACCCGATAATACTATTTGAAATTTTGTAGCGTTTTTATCGGAATGCTTTGAGCTGAAATCGGGTATTTCTTTATACTCTTGTTCCGTTACAACCTGAGAGAAGAAGGTAAAGAGTTTTGCCGTTGCAATATTCAAACCCGGAGTATTTTTAATCAAATTAACAGGGTTAGCTAATGCTAATGGTCCCAATAAATCGGATACGGTTGATGCCAAACGAACTCTGACTTTCGATTCTATTGTATTGGTTAAAAGGTTCATATCACCTTTGATTAATATACATAAAATATCACCTCTTGAAGCTATCGGAGCAAGATTTACGATTCCGTTATTGAAATTCAATTTGCCCTTCAATTCTTCAAAATGCGTACTGTCAATTGTTAATATCGGAGATAATATTGCACCGATTGTAGCTTTAAAAATCGGGTTTTCTCTGATATTTTTAGCAAGGAAGAAATTTTCCAATTTTGCAAATGGTCCGTACTGCCCATCCTTCATAGAAAATTCAACCGTACCCTTTAAAGATTTAACCTGTTCTTCGTAGGTTGTACCTTTTAAATTAATATTGGTCTTAAAGCTCATTGTTCCCGTTAACATATCTTTCATAGACGCTGCTTGAGTTAACATTAAATTAGAATCAATGTTTTCACCTGTCATTTGAACGGTCAACAATTGAGTTATAAGATTCATGGTGATTTTTCCGCTCATTGTACCGTTAAATCCTCTTGTTCTAAGTTTTTCAAGAATTAAATTGTTGTTCAATATTTTTAGGTGGCCGAGTGTATGATTAAGAACTATTTGTCCTGTTGTAATTTTTTTAATTGCAAATTTACCTTCCGCATATAAAGGTATATCCGCGCTATGACCGCCTTTAGAAGAAGACGAAGAACTTGCGGGAGGAAGATATTTCATAAGACTATCAGCCACAACCAAAACTTTATCCACGTCAATTGCTTCCGATTTTGCCTTTATGTCGGTTATATGAAATACTTTCATCGGTACAAGCGATGTTTTAAAAGATGCCGTTAATTTTGAACCGTTCAAATCAACATCATCGGCATCTACGGTAACGCTCTTTGCAAGAAGATTTATTCCGATTGATTTAATATTTGTGCTTAATTCAGGCAGATTTATATCGGATATTTTTAAATTGCCCAAAAAATTAGGGTTAGATATTTTTCCGTTTCCGATAAGTTTTCCTGTAACTTTAAATGAAGATTTTTTCATTATGGAAAGTTTGCCTGATAAACTGTTCGGGATACTTAATCTCAAAAGGTTAATATGGTCACCGTCAATTATCGCACTTAATTCAACAAGTTCTTTTTTGTTTAGCTGGTTTTGATTCAGGTTATCAGTAAATGAACCTTGTGCCATTTTAAATAATCCTGAATTTTTAATATGGATTTTGTTACCTTTAATTTTGATATCACCCTGCAAAAGTGTATTTGCACCAACAAGCTCTTTTAAATCAACAGGAGTGATGTAATTTGATTTGTTTGAATGTAATTGTGCAAGAACATTTTGAGTTTTAATATCGCCTGTTACTGCAACTTTAAACGGAATATTTCCCTTTGATATTAAATAGTAAGAAACTTCTTTTCCTAAAGTTGTTTTAATATCGTCGGTTGAAATTAAACCGTTAAGAAAAATATCAAGCTTCGGGTCTTTGAGATAATTTGTTATATTACCTTTTACGTTGATTTTTGATTTTTTATTGTAAATGAGTTCAAATGGATTAATCGCGACTTTTTCGTTATCTACATTTATCAATAGAGAATTAACATTGGTATAGATTTTTGAAGAAGGCATATTAAAGCTGAAGCCTGTATCCGATAATTTTGCTTTAATATTTTTTGTATCGGCATTTAAATCGGCATCAAGATTTTTATTTGAAATAAACATTGTTTTTTTAGCATCCGACAAAGCTAAATCGGAAAGTTTTGCTTTTGCCGTTGCTGTCAAGTTATCAAGTTTTCCTTTTAAATTAACGTCTGAAGTAACATTTAAAGAAGTGAGTTTATATGCTTTTCTCAGCTCATCCGGTGCAAAAGCATTATATAAAGCCGGAACGGATAAATTGTTAGCAGAAAGTTTTATATCTGCAAATGATGTATTATCAATACTTCCTTCTAAAGTAACTTTTGAACCGTTAATTATTGCGTTTGCATCTTTGATATTTATTGCATTGTTATCAAATAAAATATTTGCTGCGATATCCTTTATACCTATATTATTTTTCTTATTTATAAACGCACCTTCAATAACCTTGATAGAACCTTGTGAAGTCAGCTTCTTAAAATCGGTATCTATCATCGCATTAGCGTTTAAATATCCGGTTGCATTGATTTCATTAATATCGTTTTTGATATTTAAGCTATCCAAAAGCCCTTCCAATAAATCGAGTACATTAACAAAATGGATATCGTTTGACGCAAGTGCGGTTTTTAATCTCGGGTTTTTACCCATTTGAATAAATCCCGCTACATCAAGCTTTTCATCATTTTTTACAAAAATATAACTGTCATAAGTGATTCTTTCACCATTGAATTTTGAATGAAAGTAACTTTCGGGAAGTTGAATATTTGATAATTTAAGAGTCAAATTGTCAACATCAAAAAATCCGAATGCAAATCTGTTTCCTTCCTTATCTTTTTTGATTCTGAGTTTTGATGTTACATTCGTTTTTAAATCGTATTTCTGATAAATATCGATTATATTAATAAAAGGTATTTCAACAATTTCATCGGGGTCCGTTTCTTCTTTTTGAGAATTTTTCTTTATTTCGGGAACAATTGTTTTTATGTTCAAATCTGCAAGAATGTTTTCTTTTTCATTTGAATAAAGATGAGCGATTGTCTGCAGTTTTGCTGTACTGTTTTTGCTCCAATAGCCGAGTTTGAGTTCTTCTCCCGATAAAGCAAGATTGTTTTTTGTTGTCGGGTCATTAACATCAAGTTTATAGTTTGCTATCTTTATAATCGGCACTTTTATTCTTAAATGTTCAATTACCCAAGTAATTATTTCTTCGTTTTTTATGTCTTGTTCTGATTTTTCTTTTTCCGGTTTAGGATTTTTAATGTTTTCATTAATGATTGTTTCTATAAGAGAAACAATTTTGTATTGTTTTCCATCCGTAATTTCTAAATTTATTAAAGGGTTATCTATTGTAGTGTATGCGGTTTTAACAGTTAAAGTAAATAATGAGGGCAGAGAAATACCTGTTTTAATTTTATCGGTTTTAAGAATGGAGGTATTATCATCAAATGTTACATTAACATCTTTTAAAATAACACCCGCGGATAAAAGAGGGGTAGTGTATAATTGCATTTTTGAATAATTAAGATTCAGTTTTGAATTGTCTTTTACAAGTTTAACTATTTGCGGTCTATATTTTTCTAAATTTATAAAAGGCGGTACAACCAAAAATACCAAATATAAAACACCGATTAAAGAAACCAAAGTTAAAGATAAAATTTTAAAAAATTTTTTCATTTTATCACTAATCCCCTACCATATCATTTAATAACATTATACTTCATAAATAACAAAACCTACAAAAAATAAACTTATTTTAACATTTAATTTAGAGCCAATTTATATTTGTATCAAACTTTTCTTTATTGTAATCGGTTTGAGTTTTTTGAGGATAAATAAACTTCTTATTTATTAAATTACCAGGCAAAAATACGCAGAACTGCTTTTCTTCATATGCCAAAAATAAATTTTTATCTTTTCTTAGTTCTTCTATTATTTTCGGGTAAGTTTTATCTATTATCAATATATCAAAATGATAATGATTCAAAAATTCTCTATAATCCTCGGCAAGAGAAAATTTTGCCATATTGTCAATTAAAGAGTTATCATAAACCTCCTCATATCTGCCATCCATATAGATATGATTATTCGGATAAAGTTTGTAGATAACATAGCTTGCGGTATGAAAATTTGTAAAAACATTGCCTTTTAAATTATTGATTTTTATAAATTCAACACTGTTTACAGGATAAAAATTTTCATTTACCCTGTTTAAAAATCTGTAATCATACAAGTGTGACAGCGTTGAAATGAAAATCATAAAAAATAAAACTATATCAATTATTTTTGCCGGTTTTTGAAATTTATATTTATTTATGAATTTTTCAATTTCCGAATAGCAATAAATTAGAAGCGCATAGACAAAGAAAGGATGACATCTTGCACTTTTCAATGCAATAGCAAAGGTAAAAAATAAAACAAGATATTTTGTGTAATCTATTTTTAAAACACAATTTTTAAAATTTTTTCCTAAAATATTTTTAAATAAATAAATTAAATAACTGAAAACCGCAACAAAGAAAAATATTTTATATTTTAACAGTTGATTTTCAAAACTATTACCAAAAAATGCACTGTGCCATTCGGGGATATGTGTTCTGTTTAATAAAAATGCACCAAAGATGTAATTTATGTATTTTATTCCGTAAGGATTAATTAAAACCGTAAAACAAGAAGCCCCTAATGTAATCCAATAGTATTTTGACGGCTTTTTGTTAAAATATTCACCCGATGCATATAAGAAAATTAAAGCCAATCCAACAACAAACCCGCCATGGAGATTAAGCCACAATATATTTAATACCGGCAGAGTCCACAATAATCTGTATTCTCTTTTAATTCTTACATATTCCAAAATATAAATAAAATAAGCAAAAAAGAAAAATGAAAATATTTGACATCTTATTGTTGAAAAAATATTGTATGAAATCGCATGAAGTGCAAAAAAGAAAATTAAAAAACACATTTTGGAATCTTTATTTTGCAATTTTATCGTTTTTACAATAAAAAAGAAGGTTAAAAATATAATTAAAGATTTAAAAACAAACAAACCAACATCCGAAAAACAGTTTTGAACCAGATAAAAAATAACCCCCGAGCCCCATTCATGGTCAATAAATTCGTGGGTTGAACCAAAAGAATAAAAATCATTATGCAAAAGTACTCCTGTTTGCATAAATGTTTTTCCGACTATTATTCTTGCCCAAAAATCATAGTCAATATTTACATCCATACTGCCAAAAAGCAGTATAAAAAGTAAAAGCGCAATATAAAAAATAAAATTCATAAATGTAATTATAGTACATTTTTTTTGTTTAAGCTATGATAATCAAAGGAGAGATTAAAATGGAAAATAAAATTAATCAAATAAGAACAGAAGCTATTGAAAAAATAGAAAAAACAACAAATTTAAAAGAGCTGGAAGAAGTTAAAAATCAATACTTATCAAGAAATTCAGAATTTAACAATTTGAAAAAAAGTATGAAAGATTTAACTCCGGAACAAAAACCCGTTATCGGCGCTTTGATTAATAAGGTTTCAAATGAACTCAATACTTTAGTTGCACAAAAAAATGATTTATTTTACAAAAAAGAATTAAATGAAAAATTATTAAAAGAAAAAATTGATATAACAATGGATGGAGATTATATCCCGCTTGGTCATGTTCATCCTTTAACAAGAACAGTAAATGAAATTGTAGAAATATTTAATCATCTCGGTTTTTCATTGATAAATCCCGAATTTTCTCCCGAAGTTGAACTTGAAAAGTTTAATTTCGATTTATTAAACGTTCCGAAAGAACACCCTGCAAGAGATGTACAAGATACCTTTTACTGTGCAAATCTCCCTAATGTCGTGTTAAGAAGTCAAACTTCCAATGCGCAAGCAAGACAAATGATTAATTCAAATCCCCCGATTAAAATAATTTCTCCGGGCAGAGTATACAGAAACGAATCCGTTTCGGCAAGAAAAAACAATTTATTCCACCAAATCGAAGGTTTGTATGTTGATAAAGATGTTACAATGGCACAATTAAAAGGTGTTTTAAACGAATTTATAAGACTGTATTTTGGTTCATCAAGACCCACAAGATACAGAAGCAGTTTTTTCCCGTTCACGGAGCCTTCTGTTGAAATTGATGTTGAATGTATTATGTGCAAAGGCAAAGGTTGTTCCGTATGTTCAGGAAGCGGCTGGCTTGAAATTTTAGGCGCAGGGATGGTTGATCCTAACGTATTAAAAGGAGTAAATATTGACCCTGAAACATATTCAGGCTTTGCATTCGGTATGGGCGTAGAACGTCTTGCTATGTTAAAATACGCAATTGATGATATAAGATTGTTCTTTAATGACGATGAAAAATTCTTAAAGCAATTTTAGTTAATTATTCATACCGATTTTTACAACATTTTTTCCGAATTTATTTTCCAACTTATCCCAACAGGAGGAGAGTTTCTGTTGCTTTATAATTCTTTCTCCGTCAAAAATAGAAATCTGTTGTGCGGATTTAGGGGATAATTTTGTCGCAAAAAAACCGACAGAACGATATACAATGCCGTTTTTAAACATTTTATTCAATATTTCAATTGAATAATTAACAAGTTCAAACTCGGTATCAACAGGGTTTACCAAATTTATTTTAAGGGTTGAAGTTTGAAAATCTTTTGTTCTGAGCATTACACCGATACAAGAAGTCAAAAGGTTTTCACTTCTTAATTTTTTGCAGACTTTGTGTATGTGGCCGTTTAATTGCTCTTGGATGTAGTTTTTGTTTGTTTGAAATTCCTTAAAACTTTCACTTCTCGAAATTGATTTTGGTTCTTGATGTTGAGGATTTACATTACTCACAACCGTGCCTAAAAGCTCTTGTTTTAAATCAAGCCCTGTTTTTCCCAAGTTTTTCTTTATCCAAAAATCACTCTGCGAAACAAATTCCCAAGCGGTCTGAATTAAATATCTTTTTAAAAGCGCCGTTGTATTTTTTCCAACACCCCAAACTTCACTGATTAAAGTTTCTTTTAATTCTTCTTCGATTTTTCTGTAGCCGATTTTGTAGGTTTTTTTATCGGGCATGGATAATTGAATTGTTTTCGATTTATCGTTTGCGAGTTTTGCTAATACCTTTGAATAAGACAATCCGACAGAAACATCTATCCCTATTTCTTCTTTTATATCAAACACAATTTTGTTAATAAGTTCATCAAAATTAAGTCCCGTAACTTTGTCTATACCAGTTAAATCTAAAAAAGCTTCATCTATCGAATAAATTTCAACATCGGGAGTATAGTCAAAGAGTTTATCCATAACTCGTTTTGATATTTCACAATAAAAAGGCAGGTTCCCTGATAAAAACGTGACATTTTTAAATTGATTTTTTACGATAAAATAGGGCGCACCCATTTTTAAGCCTAATTTTTTAGCTTCATTAGAGCGAGAAACAACACAGCCGTCATTATTTGATAAAACACATACAGGCTTACCTGTTAGTTCGGGTTTTAATAACCTTTCACATGAAACAAAAAAATTATTACAGTCAACAAGCGCAATTACTCTCATTTGCTTTTTCAAATCAAATTCTCCTCGTAATTCCTATTGCGACACCAAAAATACTAAGAGAAAATTTTGGTCTTAAAATAGGATATGCCTTATTTTCGGGCTTTAAATAATAGCCTTTTGAATCTTTTTTATAGGTCTTTAAAGTAAATTCGTTATCTATAACAGCAAGGACAATATCATTGATTCTTGCTTCCGGAGTTTTTTTGATTACGACATAATCACCATCCAATATACCGGCGTCGGTCATTGAATCACCGGACACCTTAAAAACAAAGGTTGAAGGAGAATTTATTTCCAATATTTCGTCCATTGAGATTCTTTTTTCTATTTTATCTTCCATAACTGCGGCAAAACCCGCTTTCACATACGAAGCAACAAGCTTTGCACCAAAGATATCTTTATTTATATAGAGATTATTATTGAAAGACAAAATTAATTTTTTATCTTTCAATACTTCCATATACTGTTTAACAGAATTTTTTGATTTAAAATTTAAGTCGTTTTTAATCTGTTCAAAACTTGGTAGCGCAAGAGTACCATAATTTTCCTGCAAATTTTGCAAAAAATCTTTTTGTTTTTGGGTTAAATCTTGAATAATATTTTCCATAATTATATTATGTACGTTTGTACATAAATTGTCAAATTAAATTTAATGGCTTTATACAAGTTCTGTTTTTTGTTTTATTTTTTATTGTTCACTTTTTTCTTTTGGTTCAAACGCCACAAGCAAAAGAAAAAAGTGAACCGAAAAAAGAAAACTCGGCTTGGATATCGTGAAGCATATACGATTTAATCAAAATTCCTCTCTTGTATTTTGCTTCACTCGGGCAAGTATTCCGCTTCACTTCGTTGTCGCTACATATTACCCTCGCTACTTCGGGTCTACGCTATCGCTTCGCCCTACGCAAAATACGCTCATTCTCTGAACT
>CAMOPX010000013.1 GCA_946622415.1 uncultured bacterium | reverse complement strand
AATACTCAACCATATCGGAGTTTTTATTTATTGTACTTTTGAGATTTTTTCATATGAACAAGCGTGTTTGTTTGAAGAAAAAATATGAATTGCGTTAGCAATGACTTAATACATATTTTTTCGAGTTCACGCTTGCAAGAAAAAATCGAAAAGTAACAATAAATAAAAAACGAAGATTAGGTTGAGGTTTTCTTTCCTGCCACTTTCTTTTCGGCAAAAGAAAGTGGCAAATGTAAAAAATAACTTTTCTTTGAGCATAAAGAAAAGCGGTAAATAATTTGATAAATAAAATTCAAAAAAAGACCGAATTATCGGTCTTTTTTATTATCTGATTTTAATTTATTCAAGACTGAATTTTTTGCCGCATTTAATGCAATATATTTGTTGTCCTGACATAGTAGAATCAACATCTGCGATTCCGGGGATTACCATTTTGCCGTTTTCTTCTTTTAATTTATATTTTGCGGCACAATGAGGACAATATGCTGTGGGTGTACCGTTTACGTCCGTGATATTTGCAATTTTAACGGCTTCGTTGCTGCTTACTGCATTTTCGCCTACATCTACTTTGCCTAATATTTGCGGTAATTCTATTCCTGCTTGGTTTGCTAAATCGTGCATAGCGGGAAGAGATTTAATTAAATCTTTCATAAAATTTGCGGTTGTAGAACCCTTTTCGGAACCTGAGCCGCCATCCCAAACCGTAATTTTATCAAATTTGATGTTTTTAATTGCTTCAACTTGACGGGCAACTATGTCTTCAACTTTTTCTATCATTAAGAAGCTTGTTGCAAGTTCGGGTTTGTTGTTGCTGATGGAAACGAGTTTTTGGTAACCTGTAGCTTTAGCTTCAAGAACAGCTCTAATACCTTCTGCTTCTGCAAAGTATTTAGCTTTAATGGCGTCAGCTTCACCGTTTGCTATTCTTCTTGCTTTTTCTGCTTCCGCATCTGCTTGTACTTGAATTTTTAATTTTTCAACTTCTTGTTCCGCAAGTTCTTCTTTCTTCAATCTTGCTTCTTCTTGTTCTTTTTGTGCAATTAAAATATCACGTTCTGCGTTTGCTTTTGCAACTTCACCCATTTTTTGAGCTTCGGCTTGTTTTACGGCAAGCGTTGCATTATATTCTGCAATATTTGCTTTTGAAATATTTTCGCCTTCAATTGCTTGAGCTTCCAAAGTTGCTGTTTTAATTCTTTTTTCCTTATCCGCATTTGCTTGACCGATTGTAGTTAAAGCATTTTGGTTTGCAACTTGAACTTCTTTCTCTTTATTTGCTTCGGCTTCACCTATTGCACCGAGTTTTTCTTGTTGTGCAACTTCGATTTTTGCTTTATTTATTGCTTCTGCGGCTGCTTTTTTACCGATTGCGTCGATGTATCCCGATTCATCCGTAATATCTTTTATGTTTACGTTTATTATTTCAAGACCTATTTTATTCAATTCGGGATTTACGTTTGCATTAATTTGTTCTAAGAATTTTTCTCTGTCCTGATTGATTTCTTCGATTGATAAAGTTGCGATTGCAAGACGTAATTGACCCAAAATGATATCGCTTACCTTATTTATTATTTCTTGTTTTGTTAAACCGAGCAATCTTTCTGCCGCATTTTGTAAGAGCTTGGGATTTGTTGAAACACCGAAGGTAAATGTTGCAGGAACCGCAATTCTGATGTTTCCTTTTGATAATGCGCCTCTTAAATCTACATCCGTTGTCATAGGTTCTAATGATAATGAACCGTAATCTTGTATCAAAGGCCAAACAATTACTGTACCGCCATGGATACATTTAACACCGGTTGAACCTGTATATTTACCATATACAACTATAATTTTGTTTGAGGGGCATCTTTTGATTCTGCTTGCAGCCAGTGTTACAACCACAAACACAATTATTACCAATAGTAATATCAGTGGCATAATTTTTCTCCTTTATATTTTTGTAATGTATATTATATTGTTTTCTACCTTTACTACTTTTATCATTTCAAATGAATTTATTTCTTCTTCGCTTTCGTTAACCGCATCCAGTGTAGCGAGTTTTGAATTAAATTCAATTTGTATCTGTCCGTTTCCTTTGGGGTTGAATTTTGTGTATGATTTTCCGGTTTTATTAACCAAATCTGCCAAATCGTTTTTCGGAATAAATTCGAGTTTTTTAATTTGTGCAAATAAAAATGCAAACACAAACATTCCCAACAAGCCTGAAGCGGCTGCTATTAAAAGGCATATTTTGAAAGAATAATTTTGATAATTTTGTGCCCACCAGCCCATCCAGCCGAAGCACATTAAAAATGAAAGCACACTGTCAATTGAAAACAGATGAAATGAGCTTTCTGTTTCGGTTATCGATGTAAAATCTCCGTCTACTTCGCTTCCTGTATCAAAAGGCAAGAATGTTTTTAAAAGCAAGATTACCAGAGAAACTAACCCTGTATAAAAACAAATACTGCTAAAATTTTCCATTGTTTTAAAATCTTTCTTATTCTAATAAATACAAACGGATTATATTATAACAGCTGATTTTTTAATATACTGCAAAATAACTAAAATTTTTTTGTAGTTTATTCGGATTATAAAAAATAGTTCTATAGATTAAATTTTACTCGAAATTTAATCCTTTTGGTTGATGAGCTTGGGATATAAAATAGTCTATATTATCCATGTGGGATAATATCTCACAAAAACTGGACAATGGTAGGTAGGATTAGTGGATGACTCAAGGCATTACCAACAGCCTTAATATGACGCTTATGCGTATGAATGCTATAGAAAACAGCTTTTCTGCATTGGAGAGAATTTCTAATCAATTGAGTAATATGAATTCTTCGTCTGCGGTTAATAATGCTGATTTTAAAGCTGTATTGGATGATAAGACTAAAGAGGTTGAGGAAAGAAACAAAATAATAGATGAGCTCGTTGAAGAAAGCCCTATAGATGTTCAAACAAAAGTCGATAGTGATTCAAATTCGACAAATGAAAATAAAGACAATATAAGTCAGAAAAAAATAGACAGAATTAAAGATGCAATCAATATAAAATCAAAAATAGACCTTCAGGCGCAAGCTGCAAATGTGGAAGAACTCATTGAATCGTTTTCAAATCAATATAATGTGGACAGCGATTTTATTAAAGCAATAATAAAACAAGAATCAGGCTTTAATACCAAAGCAACAAGTCCAAAAGGCGCCATGGGGTTAATGCAACTTATGCCTGCGACCGCAGAATCAATGGGTGTAACTGATGCTTATAATCCGAGTCAGAATATTGAGGGCGGTGTTAAATATTTAAAGGGTTTATTGGACAGATTTGACAACAATAAAGAATTGGCGCTTGCTGCGTATAATGCAGGGCCTACTGCCGTAAAAAAATACGGCGGAATTCCGCCCTACAAAGAAACACAAAATTATGTCAATTCAATTATGTCTGCGTATGAACAAATGAAAAATTTTCAAACTATTGACGGAGGTACTCTATGATAACGAGGGGTATGGGAACCGTTGCAAACGGTATGCAGGCTATGTTGGATTTTGAAGACGTTACGGCGCACAATCTTGCAAACGTTACAACAAACGGATTTAAAAGAAGCAACATAATTTTTCAGGACATATTGCAATCAAAAGTTCAAACAAAAAATGTGAAAAATAACTACAACGATGTAGGAACTTTGAGTGTAGGCCCCCGTTCTTATAGAACGTATATTGATTTTTCTCAGGGCGGACTTATGGAATCAGGAAACAAAATGGACGTTGCAATACAGGGGCAAGGTTTTTTCAAAATACGTTATCAAAATGTGAAAGATACAGACCCCATAGACATAAGAAATTATTATTACCAAAGGGTCGGAAACTTTGCAATTGATGATGAGAATTATCTTGTTAACAAAGAGGGTGATTATGTAATGGATATTAAAAATAAACGCATAAGAATCACCCGTGATCCCGATACTGTTGAAATAAATCAAATGAACAGAATGGATTTGGAAAGAGATTTAGTAATAGGAGAAACGGGCAGAATCGAGCTTAATAACCCGGGTTTTAACGTTCAATTGCAAAAAATTCAAGTGGTAGATTTTAAAGATAAAACAAAAGTATCCAATATAGGGAATGCAAAATATTTGCCCATATACGGACAAAATCCTGAAATGTATATGAAAAAAGACGGTGAATTCAGTTTGCAGCAGGGCATGGTGGAAATGTCAAACTCTAATACCGTTGTTGAAATGATAAATACAATCAATGTTTCAAGAGGATATGAAGCAATGAGCAACATATTAAGGACGCAAAGCGAAACGGTTGCTCAAGCAATAGGAATAGGAAATTTGACGTCATAACCGGTTAGATATTAATAAGGATAGGAGAGAAAAAGTTATATGTTAAGAGCCTTAACGACAGCAGCAACGGGTATGATAGCACAGCAAAACAATTTGGATGTTATTTCAAATAATATTGCGAACTTATCTACTTATGGCTATAAAAAAGTGAGAGCGGAATTTCAGGATTTATTGAGTCAAATCCACAGAACCCCCGGTGCTCAAATGGGACAAGGAACGTATCAGCCCGTAGGTATAGAAGTGGGTTTGGGTGTTAAAACTTCCGCTACAACAAGAATATTTTCCGTTGGCGCCTTGCAATCTACGGATAGACAACTGGATTTAGCAATCGCGGGTGACGGATTTTTCCAAATTACACTCGATGACGGTTCTTTTGCATATACAAGAGACGGTTCTTGGCAAATGGATTCTAACGGGCAAATAGTAACCTCAGACGGCTATCAGCTTCAACCGCCTATCACAATACCCGCAAACGCAAAAGAACTTGTTGTATCTCAAGCAGGGATTGTATCTTGTTCCACAGGTTCAAATTCGGAACAAGTTCAATTAGGACAAATTCAGCTTGTAAAATTCCAAAACCCTTCGGGGCTTTTGGCAATAGGACATAATTTATATAAAGAAACTTCAGCATCAGGCACCCCTTTACAGGGTACTGCAGGAGAAGAAGGATATGGAACAATTGAACAATGCTTTATCGAAGGTTCAAACGTTCAAACAGTAGAAGAACTGATAGGCTTAATTAAAACAGAAAGGGCTTATGAATCAAATTCAAAAGTAATCACAGCAGGTTCTGATATACTCAGGACAACCAACCAAATAGTGAACTGATAACCCGAATCAAGTGAGCGGATTTTGCGTAGGGTGAAGCGAAGCGGAATCCCGAAGTAGCGAGGGCAATATGAAGCGGCAACGAAGTGAAGCGGAATACTTGCCAGAGTGAAGCAAAATCCAAGACAGCTTAGTGCGATAGCACTTAGCGAACGCAGATGAGGGCACCGGGTGTGTGAAGCCCGAACGGGTTTGCGTTGAGCAAAGCCGACAGGGCGCAACCTTACCAATGCGACGTGGAAATTTCCAATTTCCACAGGAGCAAACCCGAATCAAGACAGCATAGTGCGATAGCACTAAATAGACAAAATCAAAACAAAGGATGACAAAAATTCATAAAAACTTAATACTCATAATTTCCATTTTGATATTAACTTGTCAAAATGCTTTCTGCTATGTTATAAATTCAGCCGAATTAAACCGCATTATTACCTCTAAATTAAAATACGAAGCAATAAATAAATTAAATATTAATCAATCGGATACGGAAATAAAAATCAATATTATAAATACACCGGATTCTGTTGTCGTAAAATCTCAAAAACCAAAAATAGAAATTACACCCATAAACACAATTCAACCTGATACCTACAGAAGAATCACAATAAAAAATGCGGATAATACGGTTGCAAAAATATTTAATGCAAAAGTGCAGACTTCCGTAATAAAAGAAGTTCTTGTTGCAAAGGAATCAATCCCTTTTAATAAAGAAATTAATTCTCAAAATGCTCATCTGGAAAAAGCGGATATTCTCAAATACCACAACAAAGTATTAACGCACTTTGAGGATAATTTGATTGCAAAAAGGAATTATCAAAAAGGAAATGTTATTATTGCGGATTATGCAAAACCAAAGGCGCAAATATCGAAAAATTCCAACGTGGATATAGTTTTCTTATCAAAAGGTGTAAGAATCAAATTGCAAGGCAAAGCTCTAAAAGATGGCAATATAGGTGATACGATTCTTGTGCGTTCCGAAAAATACAACAAAATTTATAGTGCAAAAGTAAATTCATCAAACGAAGTGGTGGTTAAAATATGATAAAAGCTGAAAAATTAGTTCTTACATTATTATTTATAGCATTGGCTCAAGCGAATGCGGAGAGTTTATTCACTTTAAACGCTTCACAAAGCTCGGTTATAGAGCCTAAACCTTTATATGCTTCGGTTAGAGCAAGAAACGTAGGAGATATAGTTTCAATTGTTATTTCAGAAACTCCCACTATGGGCGATAACGGCAGTTTTACAACGGCAAAATCCAGCTCGCTTGCTAAAAATGCAACAAAATTATTCAGTATTTTATCCAAAAAAGATATAGCATCCGCTTTAGATAGAGCAACAGACGGTACACTTGATGTTGCAAATTCAACAAACCAACAGAGAACAATTTCAATGATTGATAAAATAGCAGCACAGGTGGTTCAGGTATTGCCTAACGGCAATTTGCTCGTACAGGGAAAGAAAACCTTAATCCAGCAAAACGAAAGAGTGGATATAATAATCTCGGGTGTTGTTGATCCCAAGTGGATTAGTCAGTCGGGAGAAATAAATTCAACCCAAGTTGCAAATCTGCAATTTGCAATGAGCGGCAACGGCTCTGTTTCGAGAGGTCAAAACGAAGGTATCGTAAACAAGGTTGTAAGAACAATCTTCTAGTTAAATTCAAGGATGACAAAATGAAAAAAATATTAGCAAGTTTAATTACAATTTTAACAGTAATATCACTTATCTCAGCGGAAACATTCGCAATATCCGAACAGGTTTTGAGGATTAAAGATATTACCCATGTTAAAGGCATAAGAGAAAACCAGGTTGTAGGTTACGGGCTTGTAGTCGGATTATCAAACACAGGTGACAATTCCCGTCATACGCAAATGACGAGCCAACAAATGTTATCGGCTTTGGGGACTGTAATTGACCAATCAAACTACATCCAAAAAGGTACATCTGCTGCTGTTATCGTAACGGCAAATATTCCGCCTTTTGCAAAAGAAGGAGATAAAATTGATGTTACGGTTTCTGCAATGGCGGATGCAAAGAGCTTATCAGGCGGTGTTCTTGTTCAAACTCAACTCCGTGCACCGAATGGCGAAGTTGTTGCTGTAGCACAAGGACCTGTTACTGTTGGCGGTTTAAAGCCATCCATGGGCGGCGGTGCCAGAACAGTTACCACAACAGGCAGAGTGCCTAATGGCGGAATTATCGAAAGAGATATTTTAACAAATATAGGTGATGAAACAACATTAACCCTAATACTTGATAAAGCTGATTATACAATGGCTTCTCGTGTTGCAAAAACCATATCCACACGTATAGCACCTGCAAAAGCGGTAGACGGCGGTTCTGTTACAATTCAAATTCCTTCAAAATACAGAGATGACCGTGTTACATTTTTATCTCTAATTGAAAATCAAATAGTGGGTGCAGTTTCTTCCAAGGCTAAAGTTGTTATAAACGAAAGAACCGGAACGGTTGTAATAGGCGGAAACACACGTTTATTGCCCGCTGCGGTTGCCCATGGCACAATAACCGTTACGATATTGTCGGAGGTTGAACCTATGGCGGTGGGATATGAAAATGACCTGAATGCAGGTGTTCAATATACGGAAAAACAAGGCTCCCTAATTGAAATGGAAGCAAATTCAAGCCTTTCCGATTTGGTTGCGGCATTAAACGAAATAGGCGTAACACCTTATGAATTGATAGCAATAATTCAGGCTCTTGCTAATGCAGGCAGTCTGCAAGCGGAAATAGAAATAATATAGGACAAATAATATGCAAAATTATGTAAATTCAATAGGAACAAGTTATGTACAAAACAGTTCGGATTTAGCCGAAATAGAAAGAATAAAACAGAGTTCAAAATCAGAAAAAGAACAACTGGATAAAATTTCAAAGGAATTTGAATCAATATTCGTTGCAAAAATGCTTAACGAATTGGATAAAACTGTTGATAAAGAAGGTTCTCTGTTTCAGGAAAGTAAATACTTAGACAATTTAAAATCGTTTATGTATAACGACATAGCCCGCTCTATTGCGAATAATCCGCAAACGAGTATCGGTATTGCTAAACAAATGTACACTCAATTGGAAAAAACGGTAAAGTAAGGTAAAATATGAATATAGACAGTAATACAAATATTTCTTCAATGGTAAGTCAATCTCTTTCGAGATTAAATTTAAATAATGTAAATCGTTCATATAAAGCAGGCGAAAAAGAAGAAAAAAATGTTAAAATCTCAGAAGATGAGCTATTAAACAATGAAGCTTTTGAAAAAATATCGGATGATAAAAATACACTAACAAAAGAGCCTAAAAGTGATATTAATGTAGAAGAAATACAAAAATATGCAAATCTGGTGGGCGAAGAATTATCAATCGAGGATATAAACTACGGTATAAAATACGGAAGAAGTGTTATTGCAGAATATATTGCATAAGGTAAGTAAATGAAATTTGAAGAAGTATATTCGGAATATGAAAGATTAAGAAACAATTTATCATCAAGACGCACAGCCATAATTAAAAGAAATCTTGAAGAAATTGGCAGACTTGATGAAGAATTAATTGTTATTTCGGAAAAAATAAAAACTTTTGATTTAAAAAATAATAACTTTACCGAAAAAGAGAAAGAAAGCTTGAAAACACTGGTTTCCGAGGTAAAAAATCTTGAAGAAAATAACGAAATCTTAATAAATTATTCATTAAATGTTATAAATAACACATTATCTGGAATATTAAATATAATACAAAAAGATAAAACTTCATACAATTCAAAAGGATTGAATTGTCAAAACGAGGATGAAAACGCTATTTCATCAATAATAGAAGAAGCATAGATAAAAAGGATTTTATTATGTCACTCGGTCAAAGTCTAAATATATCTCTGAATTCATTAAAAAACAACCAATATGCACTATCGGTTGTATCTCATAATATTGCAAACATGAATACGGAAGGATATACACGAAAAAGAGTTGATTTTGAAGAGAGTATCGTAGGGAACTATGGTACTGATGTATATTCAAGAATAAAAAGTCTAAATGGTTCTACCATAGCAGGATTGACCGATTATATGGATGAGGCAGCGCTTGGAAACATTAGAGATGCAAATTCTGATGCAGAATATTATAATGCATTGGCTGATGCTCTGGGCGGACTCGAAGATTTAAATGACGCATTGGGCGATAACGGTCTTAATGCGGTATTGAATGATTTTTATACGGCAGCTTCAAAACTCGAACAGTTTCCTGATGATTTAACAATCAGGCAACAATACGTTATGGCAGCAGAAAATGTTTGCGACAAGTTTAATGAAGTATATAAAGGCTATGATAAATACCAACAATCAATGATATCAGAGACACAAGACGGTGTTGATATTGTAAATAATTTGTTATCGCAAATCGCAGATGCCAATAAAACATATTTAAATAACGGACAAGATAGTACCGCCCTAAATTCAACATACGGCCTTATAGAACAGTTATCTTCCTATGTTGATGTTACGACGGATAAAAATGCAAACGGAACACTCAATGTTTATATTGGTGATATAAAGGCAGTTCAAGGTACTAAAGTAAATTATACTCTTGATATGAAATCGGATACATCAGGCAGCAGCGAAAATGTTGTGTCCTTCTCATTAAAATCAACAGATAATGAAGATTACGTTATTTCAAACGGTGTTAACGATTTCTTCCATAAGGGTAAATTTGGCGCCAATGTTGAATTTTTAAACGGTACGAATAAAAACTACTACAATATTGATGATATGAAAAATGCTCTTAATAATGCTGCAAACGCATTTGCAACAGAGTTAAATAAGATTCAAACCTATGATGACGGAACAAAATTTGCGGCTTCAATTACAACCGTTGACGGTGTAAATATACTCGAAAAAGCGAGTGTTGATATGTTTACATCAAAAGACGGCGGTGAATTAAATGCTTCAAATATGCAAGTTAATTCGCAAATAAAAGATAACGTATTTTTAGTAGCTGCAGCTAGAATAGATTTAAGCAAATATGAAGACGGAAGCGACGAATGGAAATATGCGGTAGGTAATTCTTCTAACGTCACGGAAATCACGGATTTACAAAACAAAAGAATCTGTGATTACGGCGGAGAAGAAGATAACTGCACACTTTCAGACTTTCTGGCTTCTTTGGCTGCAAAAACAGGCATGGATGCAGCCGGTTTGGGCAATAAGGCTCAAGCATATCAAGATATTCTGGATTCCGCAAAAGAAAATTACTCGAATATGACCGGAGTAAATATAGACGAAGAAATTGCGGATATGCTCAAATATCAACGTGCTTATGAAGCATCAGCACGTGTGTTTGCGGCAGTAAACAGTTTGTATGATGTGATTTTCGGAATGGTATAGATAAAGGAACTAAGATATGAGAATTTCTACACAAACAATGAATAATATGGTAGCGGGTGCATCGGGAAATGCATACGACAATTATTTTAAAATTATGGAAAAAATTGTTTCCAACAAAAATTTTACAAAAATGTCCGAAAATGTTCCCGAAGCAAAGAAATTGATAAAAATTGATGACCAGCTTTCAAAATTAAATCAATATCAAAGCAATATTAAAGCTGCGACGAATGAAATGAGCATGGCTTATGACGTTTTGGGCGATGTGACTGACGAAGTGGACAGAATTAACAGCTTAATTATTGAAGCATCAAACGCAAGTACTTCTGAAGGTTCAGCTAAAGCTATAGGAACAGAAATTAAAGAAAGAGTTGCGTCAATTGTTGATTTAATGAACACAAAATATATGGGTAACTATATATTCGCAGGTGCAAATGTTCAAACGAGAGCCTACTCAATAGATGAAGAAACCGGCGAAGTCACATATCACGGTGCCACAAAAGAAAATGGCGAAAGACTCCTCACAATTGCAGAAGGCACAAAATTTCAATATAATGTTACGGGTGATACGGTTTTTGATACCATAACTTTGTATGAAAAAACCGTTGACGAAGAAGGAAACGAAGTTACGGTTCCGAGAGAAACTGATTTCTTTACTGAAATGAATGATTTGAACAATCTTTTAAATGCAGAGCCTCTGGACCACAACGCAATAAGAGATAAATTGAATGTTATGGATGCAACCTTTAAGAATATTACTAATCAAACAGGCATTGTATCTGCAAATGTTTCAAAATTGGATTCCGCAGAATCAATTAATGCTTCTACAATAACTGATTTAACAGGAAAAAAAGCGGAAATTGAAGAAGTAGATATCACAAAAGCTGCAACCGATTTATCAAACGCAAGAAATACGCTTCAAGCAAGCTATGCATTAACTTCTTCAATCATAAACGGACCAACATTATTGAATTACATTTAAAAAAGATTTACATTATACTTACCATCAGCTCTTTAGTCCCTAAAGAGCTTTTTTGTTGCCCGAAACGAGCAAGTTTAGTGCGAAGCACTTAACGAGCGAAGTTGAGGGCAAAGCTGTGCGTAATAAACGGCAAAACGTTGAGTTTTGACGTTTATGTAGTCCTTAGATAGCCGCCGTTTGAAATCTTTGATTTCACAGGCGGAGAACCCGAAACGAGCAAGCGGATTTTGCGTAGGGTGAAGCGAAGCACTCTGCCGAGCAAATCTGCATTGAATTGCTGATTTGCGAGAGGGTACCCGAAGTAGCGAGGGCAATATGAAGCGGCAACGAAGTGAAGCGAAATACTTGCCAGAGTGTAGCAAAATCCAAGACAGTTTAGTGCGAAGCACTTAACGAGCGAAGTTGAGGGCGAATTTATGAGCCGTACGAGAGACGAACGCAGCCAGCCGGTTTTTAGCGAAAGTGTAAAAACTGTGTGCGAGCGAGAAATCTTTGATTTCATGGGCAGAAACCATGAAACCCCACTAAAAATCCACAAACAGCTTCAATTTTCCGTCATTTGCTCTATAATTCAGCCAGCCTGTTTTCGGTTTGTTTCCAAAGTCCAGCGCCTTAACCAAAACCCAATTTCCCTGAACGAGCCATGGCG
Source organism: uncultured bacterium (assembly GCA_946622415.1). GTDB lineage: Bacteria > Cyanobacteriota > Vampirovibrionia > Gastranaerophilales > Gastranaerophilaceae > RUG14156. The sequence goes on along the minus strand of CAMOPX010000013.1, from coordinate 40,163 downwards.
CAATATGTTTTGCCATTTCAATTGAGCCTGTAGAATTTGTTTGCTTTACGGGTGCTGAATACAAGATTCTATCGGTTTTTTGAACATCCTTCAAAAAATACAATCCGTATTTTTTACCGAAATAATTGTAAAATTCAGACCAAGTATAATATTTGTTTTTATCTTCTTTTATCCAGCCGCAAACAGGATTTTCCGTCTGATTAAAGCAAACAAGCGACCAGTTTTCCGTTTCATCTATTGTTGACAAAAATGCCGTCTTTTTATCCTGCTTATACAATGTAAACACTTCATCTATGCTGCATCTTTGTTTATTGATAAGGCAATCAGGCTTGTTGGTTTTATAATCAAAATTTAATGTTTCAAGAATTTTTCCTTCATCATTCGGTTCTTGTCTCATAATCAAGGGAGATGTTATTGATGTAAGACCTATTCCTGTTCTTCTGATTGAATTTATGTAATAAGGTTTGACCTCAATATCCGCAAAACAAATCGGAAATAAATAAGATATTATTATCAGTAAAAAAAATATTCTTTTCATACTAATATTATTATAAATTTTTTTAATTTTTGCAATTATTTCAAAGATTGAATTATACAAGCTTATTTTTTTGTTATAAAATCAAAGTATGATTAAGAGATATTCAAGAGAAAAAGCTGAAAAAATTTGGGAATTAGATTCAAAATTCTCATATTATTTAGAAGTTGAATTGGCGGTTATAAAAGCTCAGGTTGAATTGGGAAATTTTAGCGAAGAAGTTTACGATAACATAAAGAAAACGGCAAAATTTGATGTTGATAGAATCGCTGAAATCGAAGCTATAACAAGACATGATGTTATTGCATTTCTTGAAAATGTTAATGAAAACGTGCCAAAAGAATATTCTTCATATATCCACAGAGGTCTGACAAGTTCGGATGTTATAGATACGGCTTTTGCTCTGCAAATTAAAGACTCATCAAAAATAATAAACGAAGATTTGGATATCTTAATTAAAAATGTAAAAGAATTGGCATTTAAACATAAAAATACGGTTTGTTTGGGCAGGAGCCACGGTATAGCGGCAGAAGTCATTACTTTTGGTTTTAAATTATTAAATCTTCTTGATATGTTAATCAGAGCAAAAGAACGCTTCAATTATGCTCTTGAAGAAATTTTAACGGGACAAATTTCAGGTCCTTGCGGTACATATTCAAATATTAACCCCGATGTCGAACGCAAAACCTGTGAAATTTTGGGTTTAAAACCCGCAAAAATTTCAACACAAGTTATAGCTCGAGATAGGCACGCTTCTTATATACAAGCAATTGCGCTTATCGGTGCGGTTATTGAAAATTTTTCCATAGAAATTCGTCACTTACAGCGTTTTGAAGTTTGTGAGGTTGAAGAAGGTTTTTCAAAAGGACAAAAGGGTTCTTCCGCTATGCCCCACAAGAAAAACCCGATATCAAGCGAAAACCTTTCAGGCTTAGCAAGAGTATTGAGAAGCAATACAATAAGTGCCATGGAAAACATTGCCCTTTGGCATGAAAGAGATATTTCTCATTCTTCGGTTGAAAGAATAATTTTTCCCGACAGCACGATTTTAATTGATTATATGCTGGCAAGATTTAATAATGTAATAGAAAATCTTGTTGTAAAAGAAAAAAACATGTTAAATAACGTAAACAAATACGGCGGAATAATATATTCGCAAAGCTGTCTTTTAAAATTGACCAACGAAACAAGAACAAGAGAAGAAGCCTACAAAATAGTTCAAAAAGAAGCACTTGATGCATTTAATTATAACGGAAATTTTAAAGAAAATATGAAAAAGTATTTAACCGAAGAAGAAATCAACGAATGCTTCAATCAGGAAAGTTACTTGAAAAATATAGATACAATTTTTGAAAGATTTAAAGATTAATAATTATTTGTCTTTTTCTAAACTGTTATTCAAGTTTTTCACTTTTTCATTCAGATTTTTTTCTTTGTTTAAAATAGATGAATTTGAATCTATGTTATCCATTTTTTTGTCTATATCTTTATTCAGTTTTATAATATTTCCGTTTTTAAATTTTGCAATAGTATCAAGAGCGTTTTTTGTGGCGTCTTTATCAATGTTTTTAACAAATTTTTCTATTTCCTCAACCGCATCAACAAGTCCTATTGCTTCTAAAACTACATCGTTAATTCTTATGTTGTCGCCTGTTAAAATGCCTACATTAGAAGAACCGTCGGGCGGCATAAGTTCGATGGATTTTGAACCGCCCATTCCGTAAAATTCTACTCTTGCAACGGTGCCGTTCGGTATTTTCATATTCTTTTTTGTAATTAAGATTTGTACATCAATATGTTTTTTGTCGCTTTTTAAGTGTCTGACATATCCTACATTTATCCCCATAAAACGAACGGGAGAGCCTTTTGTTATGCCGTCTATATCTTTAAATTGAATGTTATATACGTTAGGTTCGACAAATAATTTTGAATATCCGAAAATAAAACACGTAAAAACAATTCCCAAAAGAATTGTCCAGACAATTATTTCTCTTATATAACGTTTGCGCATAAGAGAATTATAGAACAATAATTAAATAATTTTAATACCCTTAAATCATTATTTTATAATTGACAAACAAAATTCTAAATTTTATATTTAATAGAGTATTCACAGTTTAAGGATGAAAAGATGAAAAAATTAATGATAAGTTTTTTGTTTACGGGTTTAATTTTATTTAACGTTAATTCCGTTTTTGCTTGCGATTGCGGATGTAAAAACGATGAGTGCAATTGCAAAAAAGAATGCCTGAAAGATTGCGATTGCGGATGTAAAAACGATGAGTGCAATTGCAAAAAAGAATGCCTGAAAGATTGCGATTGCGGATGTAAAAAAGGTGAAAAATGCAATTGCAAAAAAGGATTGTTTAAAAAATGCAAATGCAAGAAGAATAAAAAACAAAAAATCAAATGTAATTGCGAAAATAAAACAACCGAAGAATAGCTTCAATAAATAGAAAAAACAGTGATTTTATCTTTTCTTTGGATATTTTTCAAAAAAGGTCGGATATTTTTTAATATAATCATCCAAATCCCTGTAAAAAGCCTCAAAATCCAATGAATGTCCCTCTTTAATTTGAGAAAGTTCTATTCCGTAACAGTGCATAATTGCTTTTGTTAATAAATTGGCAATAGAATCATTTCCTTTCCAGAAGGGACATGCTTGGCAAATAAGCCACTGTATTGTGGCACATGTATCAAGAATATCTTTTTCCGTAGGATTGTCATTAGAAATAAGTTTTTCGTATGCTTTTTTGCATAATTTAAGATTTATAGATTTTCCGCTTGCCGAATATCCATATTCAATTCTGACATTTCCGCCTTTATAAAATGTAATTAGCGAGGTAAGTGCTTCTTTATATTCTTCGTTTGCTTCCGGAGAAATTACTCCATATTCTTCATTAAGCTTGGTTTTGTATTTTTCCAAATATTCTTCTCCTCGACGTCCTTTTTCAAGTGTTATTCCCGTAACACATATTTCATTTCTTAATCCGTAAAATTCCAAATTATTAATCGCCCTCACGCCTGAACAGGTATAATTTAATATTTCATCAAAATCTTTTTTTTCTTTTATTTTTTGCGAAAGTTCAAGAGCGATTTTTGACATATTTAGTGCCCAAGGGTAATCTTTTCCGTATTTTTGCATTCTGATAAAAAACAAATTAGGATTTATTTCTTTTTTTATATATTCATTTTCATCCGTATTAAGACAATAATCTTTTAAACGGGCAAATCTATCGGATGGAATTTCCCAATGTGAAATTTCGGTTTTACTTCCAAAAGATAAAACACCGTTTTGTTTTTTATTTTCTTTAAAAGAATAATTAATCGGGGATAGGCAATTTAATTTTTGGTTAATTTCAATCACACATTTTAAAAACTCAAAATTAAAAAATTTTGCTTTATAAAATTAAATCACAAGACCGTTATATTTATTCTGTGTTTTTTCCATTCCCTCTTTTATCCAATAATCAACCGTATCGACGGCAACATTCGCCATTTTATCAATCAAAATCAATTCTTCATCAGAAAAATTGGAAAGGACAAAACTGTCTATCGGAATATTATTCGGAACGGGGCCAACGCCGACTTTTAATCTGTCAAAAACATCGGTACCTATTCTGTTGATTATTGATTTAATTCCGTTATGACCGCCAAAAGATCCGTTTTTTTTCAAGCGGAAGGTTCCGAATTGTATTGTTGCATCATCATATATAACAAGAATATCTGTGTTTTTTAATTTATAAAAATTCATTAATTGTATAACGGCGTTGCCTGATAGATTCATGTATGTTTTTGGAAGAAGATATAAAATATCGCCCGATTTTCCGAAAAATGAGTCGAATTTATCGGATAAAACTATATTGTTTTTTTCAAGAATTTTATCCATCATTAAAAATCCCGTATTGTGGCGGGTTGTTTTGTATCTTATTTCCGGATTTCCGAGTCCGATTATTGCTTTCATATTTATCTTTCTATTTTTATTGAAAATTTGAATTAATCATCAATATTTATCTTTTTCGGTATTTTAAAATACATTAAAAAGGTTTATCTGTAAGATAACATACAAGACGGAGTAAAATCAATAAAAATGAAAAATATCGCATACGAAAATCAAAATGAGCAAAAAAGTTCTAAAAAACTGGCAGATTTTTTAGAGAAAAACAATCTGCATAAAAAAGATTTTGCAAAAATGGTGGGTGTAACGTTGTCTTATGTCTATAATTTAATAGATGAGAATGTCCCTTTTTCGACTCGTTCGATTACGCTTGAGCGTATTGCAACCGTAATGGATATAAATCCCGAGGATTTTACGGAATATCAAATACCTTCAGACAGTGTTGTTTATGGCGAAAATTTATTAATGCTTAAGGATTTGATTAAAGAAAACAATATGACGACTCTCGATTTTTTAAAAATGTTCGACAGAAAAAAAAGACTTGAGCTTGTGGATATTTTGAGGGGCGCAAAGCCGATTCTGATTGATTTTGAAGAGTTGAAGGAAATTGCCGGTGTTCTTAACATGACCCGTGAAGAACTGTTTAAATTATGGAAAACAAGAATGCTTGAATACCTGCAGGAGGGTGGTTTTAACATAGATAAGAACGCGAAATTAGTGAATGCAATGTTCAATTGTGCGAATGGTGAAATCGAAAAAGTTTACAATTCTTAAAACTTTAAAAAACTCTGTTGACTTTATGTTGAACTCTTTGTAACATGCTATACGAGACTATTAAATAAGGTGACATATGAAAGGTTCAACATTACACAGATCAGGGCTAACGAAAGAGAAAATGGGCGTTTTGGCCAGCCTTGCAAAACCTGAAAGAAAAAGCACGAGAGCTCAACTTACGCAATACTATAAAGCCGCAAAGTCAAGAGAATTGGATTTATTATGGGGTGGTGCTCAAAAGGGTATGCAAAAGGTACGTAATGTGGCTAAACTTTCCTCACAACGTTCTCCGATTGTTTATCTTTCAATGGGATTTGTTGCGGGTGTTTTATTTATGAGTTTAATCACTCTTATGGTATCTGTTTTCTCAATGTCTACAAGAGATAAAGAGCTTACTCCTAAAGCATCTAAAGTTGAAGTTATCAGCGAAACAACTGCAGCGGCAAGTGAAGCTGCTCCTACAACAGCAGAACAAAAATACATTGTTAAACAAGGCGATACCTTAAATGGAATTGCATATCGTTTTTATGGCAAGTATAGCGAAGAAAAAATAAATGAAATTCAAAGAGTAAACAACATTAAAAATCCTGCAGCATTAAGTATAGGTCAGGAATTAATAATACCCGTTTCTCAAGAATTATAATTATAAATCAGATAAAAAATGTTCCTGCATTATGCAGGAACATTTTTTATTATACTTTTTTGTAATGTTATTTTTATTTTAATCATTTAAACTTCTAAAAAAGAGGTGAAAATGAATAAAATTTTATATATATTGTTTTTCATTTGTGTATTGGCGGGTTCTTTTAATATTTCCAATGCCGAAGTAATTACAGGCAGAGTGGATGAATATGCAACCAATAACAACAATAAAATAATAGATTCAAAAACCAAAAATGCGCTTTCAAACGCTAAAATTTCAATACCTGAGTTAAATTATACGACATATTCTGATGAAAACGGTGTTTTTAAGTTGAATGTTGATATAAAAGATAAGACCGTTTTGTTTGTAGAACATGACGGCTATAAGGTGTTTTCATTGACTGTTGATAATAATGTATTAAAAAATCCGCTCAAATTAGGCATAGAAAAATCAAACCCCTTTGATTTGCAAATAAGTTCAGGCATAATTCACTTGGGTGACAATATGTTTTCAACAAATTCCGCAAACAGCAGTGATTTCAGATTGACCGCAAAAGGTGAATCATATAATCAAACTTTTAAAATGCCCGCCCTGTCGCCATCTTCTGATGTTGTTGTAAAAATAGGTACAATAATAGGACTGGATACAAAGAAGGCAAAAGAAGCCGGTCAAAACAGAATTCATAGCGCATATTCTAGCCCTATGACCGTTAAAGTAAACGGTATAAAAATAGGAACAGTAGAATTGAATGGCGATAATATTGAACTTATTGTGCCGAAAAATATTTTAAATGAAACAAACGAACTCACGATTACTACAGGACAGAATCTTTTTCAAACACAATATGTTGATTATGACGATTGCGAGCTTGCAAATATAAGAATAGAAACGAAAGAAAAACGCTTTTGGGCAAAAAAATGACTTTAATTTTTTAATAAAAAGTGGTAATATTTAGATATGAGAAAGATATTTTTAATATTACCAATATTTTTATTGTGCATCACGATGGCCCATGCGGTTAATTTTGGCACCTATAAAACCGAAACCGAGTACGGTTTGATTGACGGTTTTAAATGGAATTTCTTTAACAAAGATAAGGACACACCTCTTGTTCAATTAAAATCCGAAACAAAAGAGGAAATTGAGCGTCTTGAAAGAGAAAAAAATAAACCGAAAGAAGAAGTGAACGAAGCTCAAATGTATAGATTTATGTTGGAAAACGTAAATACGTTTTAAGGAAAGTAATGAAATTTCTGCATTCAATGATACGTGTAAAGGATGAAAACGAAGCAATAAAATTTTATTGCGACTTTTTAGGTCTTAAAAAAGCGGAAAGAATACGTCTTGAAGATTGTTATTTGCAATATTTAACCGATACAAATACGAATACACAAATTGAACTTACAATAAATGATTCAATACCGGAAAATGGATACAAAACAGGAAGTGCCTTTGGGCATTTTGCTTTTGAATGCGAAGATTTAGATAAAATCACGGAAAAAATAAAACAGTTCGGATATTCTTGGGAGCTTAAGCCTGTTTATATAAAAGAAATTAATACAAGAATTTCATTTATAAACGATCCCGACGGAAACAGTATTGAATTAATTGAAAAAAAGAATTAATTTAAATTTTTATTCCTGATTTAAAAAGTCAACAGTTTTTTCCAATACCGATGAAAACTTAACTGCAGCTTCAGACGTATCGTTAAATTTTACCGTAAATTTTTCAATATATATATCTGATCTGTGTTTAACATTATCAATACTGCTGATAAATTCTATTGCGTTATTATCCTTCAAAATTTTTTCGGCTACTTTTGAATCTCTATCGGAATACAAATAAATGTTCGGATAAAATTCGTGTATCGTTTCCAAAAATTCTCTTATTCCTTTTTTTGCTTTTAATTCGGAATCTTTTACATTTTCATTTTCATTATTTTTCAATAATGCATCAAAATAAATTACAATAGTATTATCTTTTTTATTCATAAAATTATTTCAAAATAAATCCTAATAAGAATGATGTCAAAACAAAAATACCGACAAAAAAGTATGTAACTTTATTCAAACCTTTTTCGGTTGATTTTTGTGATGAAAATAATTGGCTTGCAGCGCCAATAGCAGCCATCCCGTCACCTTTCGGAGAGTGGAGTAATATTAAAAAAACGCTCAAAACTGCTGAAATTATCTGTATTACATAAATAGTTTTTATCATTTTAAATTCCTAAAAAATATAACATGAATAGATTATCACAAAAAACAATGTTTACAAGACTAAATAGTTTTTGTATACAATCTTATTTTAAATTTAGAAATCAGTATTGTTTTATCTTTGTCATATGGCTCAATAAACACTTCATTAATACTGCTTAAATATTTTTCTTTTGCAATATTTTTAAACAAAGCTTGGAGCTGAGTGTAATTTGAAACCGTAATAAAAGAAAGTTCGCATGCGTTGTATCCCGGTATATTAGTTAATAAAATAGTGTCATCTGCGGGTTGATAGTTGTAATCTATAGAACGAATTCTGACACCGCTATTTGTTATGTTTGATAATACGTTTTCAAACATAATACCGAAAGATGCCTCAGGTGAAAATTGTTCGCCTGAAACTTCATATATAACTTTTCCGCTGCTTGATGTTGTTTCTAATTGTTCTTCACGTTTTTTATTAGCTGCAAGTTGTTGTGCAAGTTGGTCTTTTTTGGTTTGCAGTGTTGTTTTCTTTTCTTCGGCTGCGGTATAATTGCTTGATGTTTCCGTAATGATATTGTACGTATAATAGCCGCCCGCTATAATCGCTAATATAACAAGAGCAATTATTACAATATTATCTTTAATTAACTTTTCCATTTTTTACCTTACGTTTTCTTGCAGGTTTCATTTGTTGAGAAACCTCTTCAACATTTCCTTCTTCCGAATTTTCAGCAGATGAAGCAGAGGGTGCCGTAATAATTTGAGTTTCATCTCTAAGAGTTACCACCCCTGTGTTCATTTGTGTATTCATAATTTCAAAACTATATAGTCTGTCGGATTCATCTATTAAAAGACTGGATATAATTTTGTCGTTTAATTTGTTTGCATTCTCGTCTTGTGAAGAATTGTTGTTTTGGTTGTTATTTCCGTTTATGGCATCATTTGCCAATACTTTTAACTCGTTTAATTTAAGGTCGGATTGCGGTGACACAATTCTCAAATTTTTGTAATATTCATAGACGTCCGCAATGTTTTCGGCAATACCTCTGACTGCAATTTGTGTACCGTTTTTGTTATAGTATGCGGTTAACCAAACATTCTTTGGAATGTCTGTCGCAATAGAATCATAAAAATTGATGGCTGCGATATTCGCTTCCGCAACTTTATCAATTTCCATATTGATATTAACTTCTTCTTTGTCACCGTTTTTAGAAGCAGCTTCTATTTGCGCTTCTACATTCCTAATCTCATTTTCGGTTGTTTCTATGGTTTTTTTGTATTCTGTATTGATTGCGCCTACACCTAAATATACTCCGCCGAATATAAGAGCCAATAATACTATTAATATAATTCCGAGTTGAGTCACAAGGGAGCTTGTAACATCAACCTTTTGTCCGAATAACTCGGTTGTAAAATAAACTCCCAGACTTGAATTAATATCATCTGAAAATACATTCAAAATTAAACCGAAATCAGAGCTTAAATTTGTTGCACCGATAACTGCGGGAGTTAATGAATTTGCTTCGTTAAAATCCAATGCGGATTTTACTTCCATAAGTTGATTAGAATTAGCAAATTTATTTGATTCGATTGCTATTATTTCGTTATTAAAACGCATTTTACGTTTAATAATATCAGCTGAAATTTCATCAACTTGGCTTATTATGTATAGTTTTGAAGATTGATAGTCGTCAAGTATTTGTGTAGCGTTAGAAATGATAGCTTCATATGATTCTTCAACAGAATATGCACGTACGGCAAGAGGAACTTCGAGGTGTCCGATTAATTCTTTACCTTCCATTTTGAACATAACAAAGCTGTTTGTGTTAATCAGCATTGCTGTCCATTGAGAATCTTCAAGAATTACGTCATCCAATAAACCTGCCGTATATAAACCTCTTAAAGTTGCGGTATAATTAGTTTCTATACCTATCAACTTGAGCCCGCAATCCTCAACTGCGGCTTTTAAATTGTCTATTTGTTCCTTTTGGAATGATGAATAAACATATTTTGTTCTTTCGGCAGTGTTTATATTGCGTACCGGAGCGAAGCCCGATACCGGTTCTTCACGTTTAAATATGAAAAATTCTTCGGCTTCCGATAAAATTGCCGTTTTTACTTCTTCATTTGCGGAACCTGCAGGAAGCTCTATAAAATCAAAATAAACATTAGGCAGTACCAAATATGCCAATGTTTGTGCGGATTTTATAATATCCATTTGGTTCAACAATTCGCCGAGGGCTATTTTAAATTGACCTATATCGGTTATTTCTCTCCTTGATATATCGTAGTCAAGTTTTTTTCTGCCGTAAGATTTTACGACTTTAGTATTTTTGTCTATAACCGCAACTTCTAAACCCAGACCGGGAGTAACGGCTATACCAACGACCTCTTTATGTGCTTTTCCTTTTGATAATAAACTATCTAAAAACGGTAATACCATATATTTTTACTTAAACTTCCCTATCTATAATTTTATCATACAATAATAATTGTTAATTTGAAAATTAATTTACAATTATATACAATAAAAAGGTGATAAAAAGAGATAAAAATATGGAAAATAACTTTATTTACGGGAAAAATCCAATATACGAACTATTGTTAAAAAATGCAAAAAGAATAAACAAACTTTACATTCAGAAAAATTTTTCTTTTGATAACAGGATGAAAAAAATAGTCGAACTTGCAAAAGAAAATAAAATTGTTATAAGTCAAACTTCTTTAAATAAATTTTATGAATATTTTGAAGAAAGACCAAATTTTCAAGGAGTTGTTGCTTCGGTTTCGCCCGTTGAATATATTGATTTGGAAGATTTTCTTGCAATAAAAAAGGACGGCTTTAAAAAACTCGTTATACTGGATGGTGTATCAGACCCATATAACTTTGGTTCAATAATAAGAACCTCTGTTGCTGCGGGTTTTGACGGAATTTTAATTTCAAATCACAGAAGCTGCCCTCTTAATGCAACGGTTGAAAAAATTTCCTCCGGTGCCATAAACCACATTCCTGTTATAAAAACAACCAGTCTTTCGGGTAGTATTGATTTATTAAAGAAAAACGACTTCTGGGTAATTGCAACAAAAATGGATGCCAAAGATAATTATTATGAAATTGATTATACGGATATGAATTTTGCCGTTGTTATGGGTTCAGAGGGAAAAGGTATATCCAAAACAATTTTAAACAAAGCAGATTTTACCGTTAAATTGGAATCCGATTTTGAATCTCTTAATGTTTCAAATGCTACAGCAGTAATATTATATGAAGCAAAAAGACAAATTAAAATTAAAGAAAATACAAATTTAAGATAAAATCTCAAAAATATAGTATAATAACTTTATCTTTGGAGAGGAAAATGAAGGAAAAAATAAAAGAAAAGACTTTATCTGAAAAAAACACGGATACAAGAAGCGATTTTTTGTATGACGATTTGGATGAAGATACTCTTTTGGAAATAGAAAGTAATATTGATACCGAAGATACAAGTGAAGAAGAAATTGACACGCGTCAAACAAAACACCAAGAAGATTACAAATCCGCAATAGCTGATGATTCGGTTAAAATATATCTTCAACAAATAGGTAAAATTCCTCTTCTGAGTTTTGAAGAAGAATTGGAAGCGGCGAGACAAATAAAAGAAAAACGTTCGCAAAAAGCTCGTGAAACTTTAATAAATGCTAATTTAAGATTAGTTGTTTCTATTGCAAAAAAATATATAGGCAGAGGTCTATCCTTTCTTGATTTAATTCAGGAAGGAAATTTGGGCTTGATGAAGGCGGCAGAAAAATTTGATTACACAAAAGGCTACAAATTTTCAACTTATGCGACATGGTGGATTCAACAAGCAATAACAAGAGGAATTGCGGATAAATCGAGAATGATTCGTCTGCCTGTGCATATGATAGAAACCTTGAGTAAAATAAAAAGAACCACAATAGAGTTATCAACAAAATTAAACAGAGTTCCGACAAAAGATGAAATAGCGTCTGCATTGGATATGTCTGTTTCCAAATTAACCGCTTTAATGAAAAGCTCGCAAGGTACAATTTCTATTGAAACTCCCGTTAATCAAAAAGATGATACATCTAAAATCGGGGATTTTATTGTTGATGAAACCCATGATACACCTGATACAAAAGTTACTCAGGATAATTTATTAAAAGACATTAAACACATGCTCGATAAATTAAACAGCAAAGAAAGAGATGTCCTGATTATGCGTTACGGATTAAATAATGACGGACGCAAAAAAACTCTTGATGAAATCGGTTCAATTTATAATGTTTCGAGAGAAAGAATACGCCAAATCGAAACAAGGGCAATCGCAAAACTCAAAAAATTATGCAAAGATAAAAATTTTTCCGTGGATTTAAAAAACTATATAGGTTTAGATAACTGATTTATGATAAGAACATTTATCACGGGAGACGGTTCTTTGGGTTTATATAACGTTGAACTGGATGAAATATATCATTCAAAATTCGGTGCTAAAACAGAAGCGTATGAAAAATTTGTTGAACCTGTATTAAATATTAAAAATCCGAGAATTTTGGATATATGCTATGGAATCGGCTACAATACAAAAACGGCGATAGAATATTTGAATAATATTGATTTTATTGATTGTGTTGAAATCGACGAAGCTCTTGCAAAAAATTCATATAAATACGAATACTCTGATTCCGTGAATATAATTATTGAAAAAAATTTAAAAAATCCCGATTTTATTCATTTTTATTTTGAAGATGCGAGAAAAACAGTAAAAAACCTGAATAAAAAATACAATATAATTTTCCATGACGGTTTTGCGCCGTACAAACAACCCGAATTGTGGAGCGAGGATTTCATTTTTGCAGTTATAAATCTGCTTGATAAAGAAGGAATTTATGTTACATATAACCACTCTAAACCCGTATTAAACGCCTTGAATAAAACAGGAATCACTATCGGAAAAACAATCAAAAACGATAAATATATAGGAACAATAGCAAGTTTTAACTCTGATTTAATAAAAAACAAATTATCCGATTTTGAAATTGAAGCGTTGAATACAAAATCCGCAATCACATATAAAGATAAAGACCTTTCCCTAAATTCTCTTCAAATATTAAACAACAGAAAAAAAGAAATTGAAAAATCCCCTCTTATTACATTGAGTGCTTTTATAAAAAAGAAAAAAGGTAATAGTGTTATTTAGAATACTTGTTTAATAATTCACCTGTTTCAGTATCAAAAAAATGTAAAGATGCAGGATTAATCGAAAAATTCATAACCGGTTTACAGATTGTTTTTGACGATACGGATGAACAAAATTCTTTATTACCCAGTTTGAAATAGAGGTTTTTAATGTTGCCCAAATTTTCTTCAAATGTAGTGTTTGCAGAGAATTTTATTATGTTAAAAGGATACAGGGGACTTGATTCGCATACAATATCTTCGGGTCTGACGCCTAAAAGCACGTTTTGTCTGTCATTTATCGGAACGGATAAATTTTCTATATCAACTGCAATGTTTCCGAACGTGATAAGACCGTTTTTAATTTGCGCTTCTATAATATTCATAGGATTTACACCCATAAATGTTGCCGTAAAGACATTGTTCGGATGGTTATAGATATTATCGGCAGTACCTGTCTGTTGAATATTTCCTTTGTTTAAAACTACGATTTTATCACCCATAGTCAGAGCTTCCGTTTGGTCATGCGTAACATAGATAAAGGTGGTATTTAATTTTTTGTGGAGTTTTTTAATCTCTGCACGCATTTCGCTTCTTAATTTGGCATCTAAATTGGACAAAGGTTCATCCATTAAAAACACCTTCGGCTCTCTGACAATTGCACGAGCCAAAGCAACACGTTGTCTTTGACCGCCGGAGAGTTCTTTTGGTTTTGAATTTAAGTATTCATCAAGCTTCAATATTTCGGCAGCAAGACATGTTCTTCTTTCTATTTCGCATTTTGGAACGTGCTTTATTTTTAAACTTAAACCTATGTTTTCTTTAACCGTCAAATGAGGGTACAAAGCGTAACTTTGAAAAACCATGGCTATGTCTCTATCTTTTGGTGAAACATTGTTTACAAGTTTATCATCAATATAGATATTTCCCCTTGTTTGGTGCTCTAATCCTGCAATAAGCCTTAAAAGTGTGGATTTACCGCATCCTGAAGCACCGACAAGTACAACAAACTCACCGTCTTCTATCGTTAAGTTTATATCTTTTAAAACACTTCTATCCCCAAAACTTTTGAAAATATTTTCAAGAACAACTTTTGCCATAACTATCCCAATAAAACTCTGTTATCTTAAAGGTAGCACAAAAGTAATCATTGTGCCAAAACTTTGTTTTGAATATACCCAGATATCTCCTTTGAAATCCGTAATAAATCTTTTCAGCATGTTAAATGTTGCACGAAGGCCAATCGGTCTTTTATTCGGGCTTTTGTAATAAATATTGAATATATTATCAAGCTCCTCTTGGTTGAATACTATATCCGTGATTTTTGCTTCCACGAGTATATATTTTTCCGTATCCAAAGAATCGTTTGCATCAAATTCTCTTTCTTTTAAAAATGCAACGGGCGGATGTCCGATATTCAATGAGCATTTTCCGAAAGTAGAAAATCTTGAAAATATATCCATTATGCTTCTTAAAATTTGTTCTACAATTTCGGCATCAAGCTCGCAATCTCTTTGAGTTAAATTGCTGTAATCTAATGAAAATACGATTTTTTTGTCTTGAAAATCCTTTTGATAAACTCTTTCGATTGATCTTATTAAATTAATCAAATCAAAAGCCTTATATTTATATTCAACTCTGCCGGATTCCAATTCAAACAGTGCAAAAAGTTTTTCTAAGTCGTATTTTAGGTCGTTAGAATTTGTGTTTATTAAGTTGAGATATTTTTGTTGCTTTTCGGTTAATATTCCGCCTATACCATCCAGTAATGCTCTTGAAAAACCTGCTATAGAAACCAAAGAAGATAAAATTGAACCCGACGATTCCAAAATAAAATCATTTTTTCCGTCTATGATTTTCTTTGCCATGTCGTATTGTTCATTTATTTGTTTTTGTTGTTTTTCTTTGTTTGTTGTGTTTCTTGCTGAAACATAAACCTTGTTTTCAACCTTATCCCTCGTTGCGGATAATTCCAAAAACATTCTGGGGACATTATCATCTTCTTCTTTTCTGAGCATTGCTTTTGCAACGGCGGTTGTATTTTCGGCTAATATTTTATTTAGTACCGTTAATCCGTCTTGAACAAAGCTTGAAAAATAGCGTCCTATGATATCAAATCTGTTTATTTCAAACATCTCAAGAACACGGTTGTTAACATCGGCAATTTTTCCGTCTTGTTCTATGACAAATATTCCGTCTGGCAATAGATTCAGGTCGAAACCGACCTCTTTTTGGCTTTTAAAGTAATTCAAAATTTTCATTAATTTTTTTTACCTTTTCCTTATAATATCATGTTTTTTCTCAAACAAAAGTTATAAAATATTCATTCTTTATAATAATTAACATTTTGTTTTTTTAAGCGGATAATATATGTAGGATGGCAATATTATTATGAAAAGCAAGACTGTTATTTTTATTGAAAACAGAATAATTGACGACGATATTACAATTGACATATTAAACAGCTTCAAAAATAAAAAACTCGGGCTTGATATGTCAAATGTTGAATCAATAAATTCCAAACTATTTATCAAAAGCCTTTTGTCCGATAAATTTAAGCTTTTCAATTTGCAAAATGAGACTCTGACATATCTTTCTTTGATTTTGAAAGAAGGAGCTTTAAAATCCTACATAAATAAATCGGATTTTATGGAAGAAAAAAGAGAACTGATAAGAAGGAAGTTTTTTATTGCCCAGAGTAGTTGATATAATATAAAATATATTATATGTTTTTAGCGGCAATCATACTTAATTTATTTTCTTCATATCTTATTGCATCAGTTGCAAAAAATATATTGGTTATTTTTATATCGTTTTTTGCATTCATAGTTTTTGATATGGAAGTTTTATCACTGTTTCATATAATCACAAGAAACAATGTCATAATATTTTCTTTATTGAATTTAGTTTTTTCAATATTGTTTTTTAAATTCAGCAAAAGCGCCTTTTTAAAAATAAATTTTGATTTTGAAAGATTAAAAAATTCTCTTAAACTCGATAAAAGCTTATGTATTTTGTCTTTTGCTTTTATTGTTCTGCTTTTGGTGACGCTTATTCTTTCATTAATAATTCCGGTATTAGAACCTGATAGTCAAACCTATCATTTTATCAGAGCCTATGATTTTGTTAAATTTAAAAGCCTGAATCATTTTGAAATAAATGACATAAGAGCGCTTATTATGCCCATAAATTCAGAGATAATATATGCTTGGATGTATTTATTTAAAAAGACACTGTATGGGTATGGGATTTTATCTTATTGTGCGTTTATTGTTTTTATTCTTTCGTTTTGGCAAATACTTGAAAAATTAAAGTTTTGTTTCAGAAAAAGACTCTTTGCGATTTTTGTATTTTCTTCTTTTTCATCGGTAATAGTGCAGATTCCCTCGCTTCAAACGGATATTGTTGTCGGATGTTTGATTACTTTGGCATTTTTATTGTTTTTGAATGAAGAAAAAATATCTGTTTATTTTGCTTCTTTGTCGCTCGCTCTTGCCGTTGGGACAAAAAGCACAGCCATAATGGCATTGGGTGCGTTTTTTGTGCTTATTTTTTGTTTTGAAAAATTTGTTTTAAAAACAAAAAATTATAAAAAAATAGGACTATTCAGTCTTTATTTTATCGTTAATTTTTTAATCTTTTCTTCTTATAACTATATAAGCAATTTTTTGCAATTTCATAATTTTTTAAGTAACAATTGCGCTCTTGTAGGGCATGGTTTTTGGGGCGGAATAAAAGGTTATATCGCGAATATAATACACTTTTGTTTTCAAGGGCTCGATTTTACAGGATTCAAATGGGGATATTATTTAAACGATAAAATTCTAGCCCTAAAAGATATTTTCTTTGATTTGATACATATACCTCAAGAAACAGGCTGTAATATTGAACAGGAAAAAATAAATATAATTACGGACGAACAGACTGTCGGCTTTGGGATTTTGGGTTTTTTAGTTTTTATTCCGATGCTGTTTTTGAGTATTTTGAAAATATTTAAAAATAAAAACAAAAGAACAATTGCGCTTTTTATTTTCGGAATTGTTTTTATTTTGAATATTTTAGTTCTTGCAAGAGCAATAGCTTATCTTGTTTATTCTATCAGATTTATCATAGCTTTTGTTTGTTTATCGGCGCCTGTGCTTGTATACAGTTATTCTAAAAAAGGAATCTATAAAAAAATCATTGTATTTTTCTCTTTATTTTATATGTTTTTATTGCCCTTCTGCATTAGAAGAATGCCCTTTTGGCGGGCAATTCATATTTTAAAATTCAGAAATTATAATTTTGAAGCTTTTACAAAAGATTGTTATGAGAATAGATTTGTTTCTGTATATCCGAGCGGACATGTAATTTATAAAACAATAAATGAAAGATATAAAGATAAAAAAAATATTGCAATTATAAAAACCCTCGTATCTTCTATGTTATATTTAACGACTCTCGAAAACGATGAAAGAAAGATTGATTTTTTGAATGCGGGATTGATTAATGAAGATAAATTAAAAAAATATGACCTTGTAATTTTAGAAAGCGAAATACAAAACGACAATATTTTTAATAAAGAAGATGTTAAAATTAACTATGAAAAAGAAGATAATAAAATAATTTTTAAAGATAATAATCACCTTAATTGTTTTTTCCATTATTATGATAAAAAAGGTAAATTTATAAACAAAGAAGACGCAACAGAGAGAGCTTGTTTTACTTATTATTATTTTCAAAACCTGAAAAACTTTAAACTCGATTACAGAGAAAATGCCTACGAAGAAGAAAACAAAATAAATCACGAAAAACAAACCTTAAATATCTATTACTTTGTAAATCAAATTAAGGATTAAAAAACAAAAATAATCTGCTATCATTAAAAGTTAAAAGAGGTTTTTTAATGAATATTTTAGAAAAATATTTAAAAAATAACAGAAAAGTTGAAATAGAACTCATCACGGAAGATAAAGTAATACAAACCGAAAGAACAGGGTTTTATAAAGTCACACCTGAAAAATACATTATTTATAAACCTCAAAACAAAACAAAATACAAAGAAAATCAAAACGTAAAAATTCTCGTTTATTCGGATGCCGGAATATTTGTTTTTAAAACAACAATAATCTCTCTCAATTCTAAACTTATTGAAATTAATAAACCTGAAAACTATAAAATTGTACAACGAAGAGAATTATTAAGAGCGGAATTAAATATACCCTTTATTTTAAATGTAAACGGAAAAAGGCAGAGATTTAATACAAAAAACATCTCGGGAAGCGGTTTTTCTTTTTACTGCAATGACATTATAGATAAAGATGAAAATATTGAAATTCAGCTCAATTTTCACGAAAGAAAAATAATTTCTAAGATAAAAATAGTGGAAATAAGAAAAAATTTGAAGGCTGATTTGCCAAAGTACAGATATAGTGTAAAATTATTGTCATTGAATAAAGCTGATGAAAATTATATAATAAAACTGTGTATCGTGAATAATATACAAAATATTAATATATAAGGAAATAAAAATGTATAAAAAACTGCTTTCTATCGGAATATTATCTGCTTTTATCGGACTTTCGGTTCCTGCATTAGCATATAGCGAATCTTTTGATGATGTTGAACATTTAAAAAGCACAAAAGATGCAAAAATAGACTTGGTCAAAATTACGCAAACAGGAAACATCATACAAAAAGAAAACTACTTGGAAGTTGTTTTTGCACAAAATTTTAATTCAAAATACTATAAAACAGGCGATTTTGTTCAATTCGTTTTTAACAGTGATGTAAAAACCAATGAAGGAACACTTCTCATTCCCTGCAACTCATCATTAATTGCACAAATAACTGAAATAGTAGAACCGAAATGGTTCTCAAGAAATGCAAAAGTTTATATGGAATTTACTCATATTGTTTTACCCGATAGTACAAATCTTCCTGTTGCTTTAAAATTGGCAAAAAACAAAAAAGATTATTTCCAAGAAGGCGCTAAAGAAACAACAGGAAAAATTGCAGCCTATACTCTTGCAATCGGTGGCACAGGTGCCGGTTTAGGTGCTGCAATCGGTGTTGCCGCAGGGCACACGATTACAGGCTTAATTATAGGCGGTTCCATAGGCGGCGGCGTGGGGCTTGTGACGGGTGTTGTTTCTCCCGGACTTCACTATAAAGCAAAACAAGGAGAAAAAGTAATTTTAGAGCTTCAAGATAATCTTAAAGTTCCTGCTCAATAGTATTTATATAGAATGAAAACTTTTTATTCCGCTTTGCCTGCTCTATATCCGCAATAACCGAATGCGAGAGGCAGAGCCTTATCTAAACGCAAACTTTGAACAATCGGGAATTTTCCTAAAGCTAATGCACCTATTGCGTCATCTGCGCTTGCAATAAAATCTTTAGGGCCCAATTTTCTATCGGGATGTATATCTTTGGGGTCAAAGATTTTATTTGTCGATTTTATCGCAGTCAACATCCCAATGGCAATACCCGAAACAACCGCTCCTATTTTACAGGGTGTATTGTTTATTTTTTGTTTCTCGCAAAGTTTTAACATCCCCGATACACCAACAGCCGGCAGAGTTGCGTTTAAAATCTGAAAGACTCCTTCTTTTAATTTCGTTTTTTTAGTGTGACTGTGTTGTTTATGCATTCCAAACAACGTTCCGCCTGCAATGGATGAAGTTGACAAAACCAATATATCTTTTAACTTGTAATCAAGATTAAGCGGATTGTTTGTTTTTTGGGATTTTAGCATAAATGCAAGCGGAATGGCTGTTCCTATTGCTGCGCCAATAAATGCTTTTGCTTTTGTATTGTCTGTATTTATTTTTGACTGTTTATATTTATTTTGAAAATGCTGAAAATTTTTAAAATGTTGAAATGTCGGGCTATGCTTAGTGTTTATCATTATATTCCGCCCTGCTTGAATGGTTTTTTGTTCATATTTTTCCTAAAAATCTAATCTGTATTATAAATATACAAAAAAATTGTTAGTATATTGTTAGTTTAGGATTTAATATAAATTACAACTCTTGAAAATTTTCCACTTCTTCAAAGGTTTTTGAAATACTTTTTAATATTTCAAATATGATTATCTGATGAGCTTTAGCGCAATAAGAATCCTTATTAAAAATAAGTCTATTTTACATTTTAGCAAAAAACTCTGTTCATTCTGATATTTTAGTTGTTGTCTTTTGTTGCATGTATCAAATGCTTTATCATATTCTTTTAAGAAACAATAACATATTGTTATCGCTGTATAATAGTTGTACACCTCTTTTTTATTCGGATTTAATTCTATTACTTTATTATAATCATCAATAGCATTATTGTATTTTTTCAATTTATAGTAGACTTCTCCTCTATTCTCAAAATATAGGACTTTATTGGAATCTAGTTCTATTGCTTTATTGAAATCTTCAAGAGCCTTTTTGTATTCCTTTAATATAAAATTGCATGATGCTCTTAGAAAAAAATTAAATGCGTTATTTGAATCTAATTCTATTAGTTTATTACAATCATCAATAGCTTTTTTAAAATCTTTTAAGCGAATATTACATATTCCCCTGGATTTGTAATATTCTGCTTCATTCGGATTCAGTTCTATCGCTTTATTAAAATCTTCAATAGCTTTATTGTATTCTTTTAAATTATAATAACACCCACCCCTGTTATTGAAAACATTTGCAGAATTTGAATCCAATTCTATAGCTTTATTAAAATCATTAAGTGCTTTGTTATAATTATTTAATTGCAGATAAACTAATCCTCTGTTATTGAAAACATTTGCAGAATTTGAATCCAATTCTATCGCTTTATTATAATCTTTAATTGTTTTATTATATTCTTTCAGTTCATAATAGCACCGACCTCTACTGTAAAATGCGTCTGCATAATTCGGATTTAATTCTATTGCTTTATTTAAATCTTCAATAGCTTTATTATATTCTTTTAATTCAAAATAGCACTGGCCTCTGACGTTAAAGTAACCTGCGAAATTTGAATTCAATTCTATTGTTTTATTGAAATAATCAATAGCCTTTTTGTATTCTTTCAATTCAAAATAGCAAGTTGCTACTCCAAAAAAATTATCCGCATCGCTTGGATTTAGTTCTATCGCTTTATTTAAATCATCAAGAGCTTTATTGAAATTTTTTAAATAAAGATTACATCCTCCCCTGTGCTTATAATGTTCTGCATTATTCGGGTCTAATTCTATCGCTTTATTATAATTTTCAAGAGCCTTATTATATTCTTTTAGTTTAAAATAGTATTTACCTCTGTCTTGAAATGCATATGGATATTTTGAATATAACTCTACTGCTTTATCAAAATCTTGAATTGCCTTATTGTATTCTTTTAAATAATAATAGCACCAACCTCTATGCCCAAAATTAAACATGTTGCTCGGATTTAATTCCATTATTTTATTTGAATCTTCAAGAGCTTTTTTGTATTCATTTAATTTATAGTAACATTCGCGTCTGCCATTATAAAAATGCCAAGCATTCGGATTTAGTTCTATTGCTTTATTGAAATCCTCAAGTGCTTTACTGTATTCATGCAGAAAATCACGGTAAAACTCACCCCTGTTATAATAGTTATCTGCATCATTCGGATTTAATTCCGTTATTTTGTTACAGCAATCAAGAACCTTGTTGTATTCTTTTGAATCCTTATAATATTTCGCTAAGTCATAAAGATATTGTGTTTCTTTTGGGTTGAGTTCTGTCGCTTTATTAAAATCATCAAGCGCTTCTTTATCTTTGAATAATTTTGAATAACAATGTCCTCTAAGATTATAATTGTCAGCTTCATTCGGATTTTGTTCAATAGCTTTATTTAAGATATCAATAGCTTTATTGATGTTTTCTAACCCCTTATTGGGTTCATGTAATAAATAGTAGCTTCCTCTAAGATACAATATACCCGCGTTATTTGGGTCAAGTTTATTAGCTTTATCAAAATCCTGAATAGCTTTATCGAGTTCTAATACTTCTCTATCGTAATATAGCCCTCTTGCTATATAGTAATTTGCATTATTCGGATTTAATTCTATTGCTTTATTAAAATCATCAAGCGCTTTATAATATTCCTCGGGAAAACAAATGTAACATGTACCCCTGTTAATATATGCATTTGCATAATTAGGTTCTAATTCTATCGCTTTATTATAATTTTCAAGCGCCTTATTGTAATCTTTTAAATTATAATAGCATGAACCTCTGTCATTATATGCTTCTGCATTATTTGAATCTAATTCTATCACTTTATTTAAACATTCGATGGCTTCATTAAATTCTTTCTTTTTAAACAGTTCTTCCGCTTTTTTGCAATATTCTTCTTTTGACATTTGTTACCTTTTAACATTCTTTTTCAATTATAATGTTAAATTTGATAAATTCAAAACATTTAAAGCTAACTTGCCTTTAATCAATTACAACTCTTGAAAATTCTCTACTTCCTCAGAAGTTTCCGATTTTAAGGTCTGTCCTATTGATTTTTCGAGGTTTGCTCTTGCGGAATTGTATTCGTTGATTGTTCTGAAATAATTTAGTTTTGCATTAGCAAGCGCAACTTGTGCATCTTTTAATTCTATAACATCTCCATAGCCGACTTTATATCTTCCTGATGTAATATCGTAGTTTTCCTGCGCTTTTTCCATGGCTGCTTTCATAACGGGGATTCTTGCTTTTGCGTCTTTTAATCTTGTATATACGGATTGAATTTCATAATAAATATCGTTAATTTGAGCCTTCGTATCAAATTGCATTTGCTTATATGCGGCTTTTGCTTCTTTAATTCTTACGCCTGTCTGTATGGGGTTAACTGTTGGAAAACTCAAGAAACCGCCATAATTCCACCATTCTCTGTCGGTGAAACTATCAATGCCGCCTCTTGCGTAGTTTGCTTGAAATTCCAAACTCGGAAACCAGCTTTTCCAAGCTAATTTAACCATTTGATTTGCTTCATCAACGTTAAGCATGGCACCTTTCAAATCGGGGCGGGATTCATTTGCTATTTCAACCGCTTCTTTCATAGAAATATTAACAGGTTCGTATTTTAAAGACGTATCTATCGTATAGGGATCCGAAAAAGGTAATCCTATTGCATTATTTAATCTTGAATAAGCGATATCCACGTTATTATTGGCAGAAATCAATTCTGCTCTTGCATCTTCCATATTTGTTTGCGCAAATAATACATCGACTTTTGTTTTTGTGCCCACTTCCCAAAAGGCTTGTGCCTGATTATAAGTTTGTTCATATTGGCTTAAAGTATCAGTTGCAACTTTTCTTTTATCAAAAGCATAAAGAAGATTGTAATACGCATCTTTTACTTCAAAAACAACTTCGTTTACGGTTTTATCTATTTCTGTTTTTGATTTTTCATAATCAATTTTATTTATTGTGTATTTATTTTGAGTATAACCAAAATCCCAAACAAGCTGTTTTATCCCGATTTGTCCCATTGTATATTTATTGAAAGCCGGAACGGATATATTTCTCAACATACTCATATCGGGAAGATTTCTGTTTATGGAAGAAGTCCAATCCAATCTTGGGGTATAACCTGCTAAAGTTTCAAATTTTTGATACTTCGCTTGTTCTGATTTTGCGTATGCCGAACGGATTTTGGGATTGTTAATTAATGCCAATTCTATACAATCAGCCATATTTAATTCAAGTGATTTTGTGACATTTCCTTCCAATTTAATTAATTTATCGGATTTTTCGCCGACAGGCATATAAATATCAGTCGGAATTTTGTATTCTTCTTGAACTTTTTTTGTTACTTTGTATTGTTTCTTTTGTTTTTCGGGTTTAACTTTTATTTTTTCCGGCTTATCTTTTTTAAATATTTTTAAACCCTTATCGAGTTTTTGGTTTTCTGTTGCAGGAGAATCCGCCTCTTGCGAAGCAAAACATAAGCCATAAGAAGATAAAAAGCAAAGTATTAAAAATGCAATTTTTATTTTTTTACCCACTTACTTTATTTCTCCTCCATCTTTTTTAATTATACTATCATTATTTTTCTTCTGCCATTTTTTTGCGGAATCTTCTCTTAATTTTTGAATTATTACATAAAATGCAGGCACTAATATTGTACCGATTATGGCTGCTGCCGTCATCCCGCCGAATACGGTTACACCGAGTGAGCGTCTTGAATTACTGCCGGGACCTACGGCAAATACAAGAGGTAATATACCGAATATAAACGCAAGAACGGTCATCATTACGGCCCTGAAACGAATAGTTATTGCTTTTATTGCAGCACTAATAATATCAAGATGATTTTCTTCGTGTTCTGTTTTTGCAAATTCAATAATTAAAATTGCCTGTTTTGCTGCAAGACCGATTAACATAATTAAACCGATTTGTGCATATATATCAAGTGATTGCCCCCATACATATTGGAATAATACCGCACCGAGCATGGCAATCGGTGCAATAAGCATAACACCGACAGGCAACATCCATGATTCATACAGAGCAACCAAAAACAAAAATACAAATACGAGCGCCATAACAAGAACAATGGCGGTTTGTCCCGATGATTGAATTTCTTGTAAAGATGTTCCGCTCCACGCAAAACCAACATCTGCGGGCAAATTTTCTTTTGAAATTCTTTCCATTTCTTTGATGGCATCGCCTGAGGATTGTCCTTTTGCGGGTGAACCTTGGATTTGTATTGATTTATACATATTGAAACGCGTAATATCATAAGGGCCTACTGCGGGTTCAATTCTGACTATTGAAGAAAGAGGCGCAGAATGTCCGCTTGCCGTTTTAACGTAGACTTTATCTATTGATTTTATTGTTGTTCTGTATTGTTCATCAGCCGACATCATAACCCTGAATACACGTCCGTACAAATTAAAGTCGTTTACATAATATGTACCGAATTGGCTGGATAGAGCCGTGTATACATCTTGTATGTTTATGCCTTGCGATAAAATTTTTGCATAATCAATATTCACCATCAATTGCGGAGTTGCGGAATTATATTGAGTGAATACGCTTGTTAATTTGGGATTTTGATTTGCTTTTAATATCAAACCCTTTGCAATATTATGAAGTTCCTGCGGAGAACGGTCACCTTTATCCAAAAGCTGATATTCAAAACCGCCGAACATTGATAAACCTGTAATCGGAGGCGGAACAAATGTTTGCATTGTTACGTTCGGATATTTTTGAGAAAGAGCGTTTGCCCTTTGTTTGATATCATCTAATGAAGTTTTTGATTTTGCCTTTTTCTCTTTTGACATAAATATATATTTATACCAAGCAGGTTTCAACCTTGTTTTCCATTCATCAAGATGTGAAATTATGATTGAACTGTTTTGTCCGTTAAAGCCGTTTAAGGTTAATATTGAATGAATACCCGGTATGTCCAACAAATCATTTGTTAATGAAGAAGCGATTTCATCCGTTTTTGCAAGCGAAGAACCGTCTTTTAAAAGTACTGATGTGAATACTGAGCCGCAATCTTCTTCCGGTAAAAATCCTGATGGTATGATTTTAAACATTAAAAGAAGCATAGTAACAAGAACAAGATAAGTTATTACTGCTCTTTTAGGCACTTCAATAAAGTATTTTGCGCCTTCTATGAAATTTGTTTTCGTTCTTTCAAATCCGCGGTCAAATTTCTTTAAAGAAACATCCCAGCCGTATGCCAAAAATTCTCCCCAAGCCTTTATCAATTCCATTCCCTTGAGGTCATTTTTATCTTTCCAGTAATCTTTATAGAGTTCTCTATATTTTTCATAAAAACTTCTTTGGGGCATATCGGCTTTTGAACGCAAGAAAATGGCACACAAAGCGGGTGCAAGCGTCAAAGCCATTAACGTTGAAATACCTACAGAAACTGCTATTGTGAGTGCAAATTGTTGGAACATTTTTCCTGTGATTCCGGGGATAAAGGCAACGGGAACAAAAACCGCCATTAGTACAAGTGATGTTGCAATAACAGCGCCCGATACTTCTTCCATAGAAACAATAGCGGCTTCTTTTGGTTTTTTACCCATTTCGATGTGCCGTTGAACGTTTTCAACAACAACAATAGCATCATCGACGACGGTTCCGACCGCCAAAACTAAGCCGAAAAGGGTTAACATATTTATTGAAAAACCGAAAGTTGCAAATGCGGCAAACGTTCCGATTAAAGAAACAGGTATTGCACAAAAAGGAACAATAGATGCTCTAAAATCACCCAAGAACAAATATACGGTTGCAACAACAATTAAAACTGCAAGTACAATCGCTTTAACAACTTCTTCAAGTGAATCTTTAACGGAATCCGTTGCATTATAAAAAACAGAATAAGCAATACCGTCAGGGAAAGTTTTTGATAGATTTTCCATTCTTCTGTTACATTCGTTTGCAACTGCAATAGAATTTGCATAGGACAGTTGTGAAACAGACATAACGGCAACGGATTTTCCGTCAACCTTTCCTTCTGTGATATAATTTTCACCTTGCAATTCCACTCTTGCAATATCTTTTACTCTTATTGTTTCACCGTTTGTTGAGGCTCTTACTATAATATTTTCAAATTCTTCTTTTGTTTTCAATCTTCCGGGGGTTTTAAGTGTAATTGCCATATCGGTTTTATTAACCAGAGGCTCGTTACCCAATGCGCCTGCCGAAACTTGAGCATTTTGTGCTGTAATGGCTGAAGCCACTTCTGATGGCGAAACATTTAATGCTGCCAATTTTTCGCTATCCAGCCAAATGCGCATAGAATAATCTTTTCCGCCAAATACTTGAACTTCGGCAACACCGTTTACACGGGCAAGTTCATCTTTTATGTAGATAGAAGCGTAGTTTGATAAACCGACTAAATCAACGGAATTATCGGGAGAATAAATACCATAGTACAATAAGCCACCGCCGCCCGTATTTTGTTTAACGGTTAATCCGTATCTTGAAACATCGGAGGGGAGTCTTGATGTTACAAGCGAAACTTTATTTTGAACGTTTACAACGTTCATATTTGGGTCAGAGCCGACTTCAAAATATATATTCAAAGAATATGAACCGTCTTTTGAATCGGAAACCATATAAATCATATTTTCAACACCGTTTACAGCGGATTCAATCGGTGCTGCAACAGTGGATTCGATAACATCAGAGCTTGCACCTGTATATGTTGCACTGACACGTACCTGTGGCGGTGTAACATTGGGATATTGCTCTAAAGGCAATGATTTTAGAGCAATAATTCCGACTAATATTATTACAATTGAAATTACAAAAGCAAATCTCGGTCTTTCTATAAAGAATTTTGAAAACATTAATTACTTTCCTTCGTTATTTTCTTTTTGATTTTCAGAACTGTTTTCTGCAATCTTAACAGGCATTTTGGGCATAAGCTTTGTTAAACCCGTTGAAATAAATTTTTCACCCTTTTCTAAGCCTGAATTTACTATCCAATAATTTTCATATTGACCGCCATCTTTAAAGTGTTTTGTTTGAACGGTATTATTGTTATCAACAACATAAACGTATCTGCCTGTAGAATCTTGCAATACCAAATCCTGCGGCACCAAAAGCACGGTATTTTTGTTATTTGAATATACTTTTACTTTAACAAAATCTCCGGGAATTAAGAGATTTTCGTCATTTTTGAAGGTTGCTCTAAAATCAATTGTGCCTGTGGAATTTGATATTTGATTATCCCAAAAATCCTGAACCCCGCTAATAGGATATGTTTTACCCGAGGGAAGAATAACATCAACTTTTATAGGGTCAGAACCTTTTTGGGGTATAAAATTTTGTTTCCTTATTTCATCAAACATTTTTGAATCAACCGAATATTTAACATAAATCGGATTTGTTTTTGTTATTGTGGCTATTGCGCCGTTTGAGATTGTAACATAGTTTCCTTCATGGATATTTAGGGAGCCTATTCTTCCGTCTGTCGGCGCTTTTATTGTAGTATAACTTAATTTTCTTTGCGCTTCGCTTAATTGGGCTTGTGCAGATTTAACGGCAGCCTGTGCTGAAAGCTTATCCGCATATAAGCCGTCATAAGTTGATTTTGAAATGTAATCTTTTTTTACAAGTTCAGCACCTCTCCCGTAATCACGTTCTGCCTTATATAGCGCTGCTTTTGCATTTTGAAGTTGTGCTTTTGCTTCATTTAAATTGTTAATATATTGAGTTTGTTCAATTGTGAATAAAATTTGACCTTTTTTAACAAAATCACCTTCAATAAAATGTTTTTTTTGTAAATATCCGTCAATTCTTGCAACCAAATCAACTTTATCCATTGATTCTACTCTGCCGGGTATTTCTATTGATTTATATATTTCTTGTTCTTTTACTTCGTCTAATTCCACAACAGGAACCATTGCGGCTTTTAGTTGCTGATTTCTCGTTATTTCGAAATATTTTGTTGTCGCAAATCGGAATCCGACACACAAAACTATTACTAATGAAGTAATAATCAATATTTTTTTCATCTTTAAATTTTCTCCCCTTGAGAATTTATTAAAAAACAAATTGTTGTTAATTATTTACTCAACCTTGTTTTGTCCGCTTATCCTCGGACTATATAATTTTATATGAAGCCATTTAAATTTGCAAGAATAATACAATCGGGTAATAAATCAATAACCATATCTTGCAATTTAAAAAAAAATAATATTGAGATAATAAATATACCCTTTTAAAAATTTTAAGTCGAAAAAGGAGGTATAAAATGATAAAATATTTTCATTTCTTGTACAAAAAGATGAAAAAATATGATAAAAACGCTACAAATCCTTTTTATAATAAAAAGCTCAATACACCCATAACGGATATGACGTATGTTTGGGTAGAAAAAAAAGAGGATACTTTTTAGGTATCCTCTTTTTTTGTTTATTCACTTAAATTTCTTTATATTATAAACAACTCTCGAGCTTGTAATTATGGATGCAAAAAACAAAGCTAAAGTCAGACCGAACCAAAAACCCTCAAGCACAATTCCTTTTTTAAATGCAAAATAACATCCTGTGGGCAGAGCTATTATCAGATATACAAATAACATTGTAAACATAATTATTTTTGTATCTTTTAAACCCTTTAATATTCCGACGCAGGCTCCTTGTATTCCGTCGAAGAATAAAAATGCCATTGCAAATTTCAGAATATTTTTGCTTAAATTAATAACTTCCGCATCTGATGAAAAAACGGAAATTACTTTATCCGAAAAGAAAAATAAAATATTAAAAGTAACGAAACAAATACACAAAGTTACGGCAATATTAGAAATCGAATATTTTATTATGTTTTGTTTATCTTTTTTTCCGTTATAAAAACCGACTTTTATACTTGCGGCATTCGCAACCGATAATACAATCATAAATGTGAAATTAGCAATACAAAGAATAATATTATGCACCGCAGCATATACTGCAGAAAATTTTCCGATTAATACGGCTGTTAAATTAAATCCTAAAAATTCAAAAAATATTGAAGCGCTGATTGGTGCTCCGACTTTAAAAAGTTCTTTTATGTATTCTTTTCCGCTTTTAAAAGCGGTTTTAAATAACGGAATACAATATAAAACAATAAGTACGGCAGAAAGTATTTTCGATAATAATGTTGCATATGATAAACCGACAAGCCCCATTCCTTCTATTTTAAAAGAAAATATATTAATTCCGAAGGTTAAAGCAATATCCAAAACAAAATTTATTAATACCATAACAAGCATAACTACGTTTGCAATCATTACTTTCTCATAGGCTTGCAAAAATTCCTTTAGAGAAACAAAGAGTGCAACCGGAAATATTGACCATGCGCAAATTTCCATGTACTGTTTGACAGGCTCTAATAGTTCAGCACTTAACCCTAAAATTCCCAAATTTTTTATCATAATTTCCGTTATAAAAAAAAACGGAACAGAGACAATTAAAGAAAAAAGAATTGTCGTTTTGAAATATTTTTTTGTCGGGATTCTTTGACCTCTATAGTTTGCAATAACGGGACTGACGGATAAAATTAATCCTATTGCGCCGACCGTGACAGTCATAATAATTGCGCTTGCAACGCTGATTGCACCTAATGCTGTTGTGGAATATCTTCCTGCAACAGCGGTATCCGTAATGCCGATTAAAATATGAGAAATGTTACCGCCCAAAATCGGCAGTGATAATTTTATTAAATCAATAAGTATATTTTTATATTCAACAAATTTATTCACGGCTTTATTCATAATTTATATTGCCTTATCGGGATTAAAAATATTATCTTTATCAAGTAATTTTTTCATATTTTTCATTAAATCGAGAGTGTTTTTATCAATTGCGGATTCTATGTATTTTTTCTTATGAGTGCCTATTCCGTGTTCTCCTGATAATGTTCCCCCAATTGTAACCGCATAATTGAATAATTCGTCTTTCAATTTCTCAAAATTTTCTTTTTCTTTTTTATCTTCTAAATTAAGTGCGAAATTGGGGTGAATGTTTCCGTCTGCCGCATGTCCCATAACGGCTGTAACAATTTCATATTTTTTTGACAGGCTTTGGCAGAATTTAACAAAATCGACGATTTTTGTTCTCGGAACAACTATATCTTCCGTTACAACATTAGGCTTTATTTGTGCCAGAGCAGAAAAAGCACTTCTTCTTGTTTTCCAGATGTTTTCGTTTTCCGCTTCCGTTTCTGTTTGAATAATTTTTGAAGAAGCGGATTTTAAAAGTATGTCTTTTAATATTTTTAATTCATGTTTAACCGATTCATTGAATCCGTCTAATTCAATCAAAAGCATAGCTTCTTTATCGGTTAACAAACCAACGGGATTATAGTTTTCGATTGTTTTTATTGTTGTATTATCCAACAAATCAACAACAGAAGGCATAAATCCTGAATTTATTATGTTATTAACGCATTTTGCGGCATCAATCAAATCATCAAAATAAGCCAGCGTAAGAAGTCTTGTTTGAGGTTTCGGAATTAATTTTAATGTAGCTTTTGTAATTATGCCGAGTGTTCCTTCGGAGCCCGTAAAAAGCGAGGTTATATTATATCCTGTAACATTTTTAGCTAAGTTTTTAGATGTTTCAATTATGCTTCCGTTTGCTAAAACCACTTCAAGATTAATTACATAATCCTTTGTACTTCCGTATTTAAAGGTTCTGGGGCCTCCTGAGGAAAGTGCTATTGCGCCTGCAACGGTTGAAACGGCGAGATTGGAAGGGTCGGGCGGGAAAAAAAGATTTTCTTTATCAAGCTCTTTATTTAACTTTCCTATAACCACATTGGGTTCAACTATTGCGATAAGGTTTTCTTTATCTATTTTTATAATTTTGTCCATTTTGGAAAAATGCATGACAATACAATTTTCGACGGGCCTGGTTGCGCCGCAGTGATTTGTTCCTTGTGCTCTCGGAACAATTTTTATTTTATTTTTGGTACAAATTTTGACTATACGAACAACTTCTTCCCTATTTTCCGGTAAAACCACAGCCAAAGGCATAATTATGGTTTCCGGATTTTGAGAAGTGTCATACGCATATACATATATATCTTCTTTTTTATATAAAACATTTTTGCAGGAATCTTTTAATTCCCGAATGATTTTTTCTTTTGAAGTCATAAGGATATTTTAGTACAAATATAAACAATAACAATATTTATGCTGTTTAATTGTTCTTAATGAAAGAGGGGAAAATGAATATTTTAAAACTATTTATTTTTAAATTTGAAATCTATGTTATGAACCTGAAGCAAATATCTTTTTAAATCGCCAATATTTTGTGTTTCTTCGGATAAATCCTTTGCAAATTGGGGTTTGAAATCTTTGTTTGAAGAAAGGGAATCTTTTGTTTTTTCAAAATCGGATTTCTTTTCATCCTCGTTCATTTGCGAAATCATTTTGTCTATGCTTCCTAAGTTTCCTTTTGCATACAGAGATAATATCTCTTCTTTTGTTTTTCCGACAGGAAGCCTGTAGAGCCATCTTAATGTTGTAAGGTCATTATTCGATACGTTTACAACTCCGTATTCATGCGGAACATACATTATATCGCCTTTTGTTTTAGAGTGTCCTAAACCGACACTGTGTCCTATTTCATGGAGAATTGTATGAAAAACCTCATTTTCATCCATATACTGATGATGAATGATTCCGTCCGATAGTCCTATCGAAACTTCGGCGGAATAATATCTGCCCGATTTATCATAATTAAATGTACAGGAGCCGAGGGATTTTCTATCCACTCTTTTCCAATCAATATTAATATTGGAATCGTAAAGATTCATTGTTCTTTCAAACGCAACCAACCCCCCTGTTAATTGTTCCCAAGTGTTAAATCCGTCTATGAGCATTTGAGTATATTTAAGTTCATCATTTGCGCCTGCTGATTTATACCAGTTAAATTTCCCTATATATACTTTTAAAGGCATAACATTATCAGGCCAACGGGTAAGTTTTCCCTTATTAAAACAATCATCAATATAGGTAATAGTTTGCATATATAAATATAATATCATATAATAAAAATAGTTAAAAATTTGTGGGAGAAATAAAAATTATGATGAATATGATGCAGGTAATGCAAAAAGCTCAAAAAATGCAGCAAAAATTTAAAGAAGCCCAAACCGAACTGGAAAATTCCGAAGTAACAACAACCTCAGGTAACGGTGCTGTTACGGTTACTTTAACGGGACAAGGAAAATTTAAATCTTTAAAATTAAAACCCGAAGCAATAAACCCTGAAAACCCTTCTGCTGTTGATACAGATTCTTTAGAAATGCTGGAAGACCTTCTATGTCAAGCATTAACGGATGCGACAACAAAAGCAACAACTCAAATGGAATCTAAAATGAAAGCAATAACAGGCGGAATATCTATTCCGGGGTTATTTTAAAATATTTTTAACTGCGTATTTTGCGCAGTTATTTTTTACCCTTTAATATAATTTTTTTTACGTTATAATAACAAAGATGTTTGAAAAATTTACAAAAAAGTCCATAGATGTTGTATACAGTGCGCAAAAATATGCGGCACAGTTTCAACACGCAAGAGTTCTTTCTCAACATTTGCTTATGGGGCTTGTTTTTCATGCAAAAGGTGTTCAGGCAAAAATTCTTAATTTTGATAAGATAAATTTCGGAGAATTAGGTGTTCAGATTTTAGCTTCATGTGAAACAAATCCCGAAATTAAAGAAGATTCCGTTATTTTCTTTTCAAAAGAAGCAAGAGATATTTTAAAACTCGCCGTTAATCTGTCGGAACAATTAAATTCAAACTTTGTTATGCCTCAGCATATTGCGCTTGCAATTTTGTCCGATAAGGATTGCGGAGCTTATAAAATAATTAAAAAATTCGATATTGAAGAAGAAAAAATTATTCAAAATTTAAAAAGAATATTGGAAAAAAGCAGTACAAAAGAAATATATCACCCCGAAACAATTGTTGAAAATACTCAACTCGAAAATATAAACGACTTTTTTAAAGAGCCTACAATATCGGAAATTTTGACCAATGCTCATTCTAAGGTTACTACTTTGGGTTATGAAATTGTCGGAAGTGAACAGATTCTTCAATCCATACTCGACAATAAAAACTATAAAATTTCGGATATTTTAGAAAAATATTCCGTTACGTCGGAAGTTTTTGCGGAAAAATTAAAATCGTTTTCAGACAGAAATGCAGAATTTGAAAATTCCGAAAAGCAAATTATTTTTACTCCGAATGCTTTTCAAGCATTGCTTTTGGCACTTGATTGTGCAAAAGAATCAGGAAGTGTCAGCATTCAGCCGGAGCATGTTGTTTTGGGAATATTGAAATCCAAAAAAGGTATTGCATATAAAATTCTGTCTTCTCTGATTCCGCCTATGACGGATTTTGAAGATGTAATATTGAAAAAAATCGACGATAAAATTCCTGAAACATTGGCTATATTAAGATTGGCAAAAGAAGAAGCAAGGGCAATGGGTTCATCCTGTATCGGAACGGAGATGATTCTTCTTGGAATTTTATCCTACGGAATCGGTGTTGCTGCGAATGTATTAAGACAACTGGGAATTACTCTAAAAGATGCAAGATTGGAAGTTAAAAAACTTCTCAAAACAAAAGAGGCGGATGAAGATTTAAATTTTACATACAGTTCAAGAGCCAAAAAAATGCTCGAAGTTGCATATAAAACCGCAGCTGAACACAAAAGACCAAAGGTAAAATCCGAAAATTTGCTTTATGGAATTACGAAAATGCCAAACTGCCTTGCAATGCAAGTTTTGATAAATATGGGTACCGATATTTTAGAGCTTCAACAAGGTATTAAACAAGAGCTTTTAGGCGGGATGGAATTATAATTCTTAGTTAAACATAGGATTGGTTTAAAACTCTACAAATCATTGTGTGAATGCATTAATCATTTGGATTTTGTCAACCGAGATTTAATCAAAATTCCTTAAAACATTACTCTGTTGTTTGAAGGAAAAAATGTTTTTTGCGAATAGCAAAATAGCTTTATTCATTTTTTCCTAAGTTCAGAGTAATGAGGAATTTTGATCAAATCGTATGTGTCCCGCGAAATCCAAGCTGAGTTTTCTTCTTTTTGGTTCATTTTCTTCTTTTTCTTGCGGCGTTTGAGCAAAAAGAAGAAAATGAACGTTAGAAAAAACTTGAGTATGAAATATAATTAAAAATTTCGAGTTAAAATTTGATTCGGTTGTTTAAAAAAATAAAACCAAATTAAAAACCCCGATTTTGTCGGGGTTTTTAATTTATTAATTATTTTCTTCTTTAATTGTCAATGTAACAACTGCAGAAATTATTAACATAACGGCACCGATTAAAAATGCGTATTCCCAGTGGTTATTCATAAAACCATCCGGCATTTTATATGCAGCTTTACCGATTAACCAAGCTATAACCGTACAAACAAGAACCTGAGGTGCTGAAATAAATATATTAAATATACCCATAGCAGAACCTTCCGTTCCTTCTTTGATGTATTTTGAAAGCATTGCAAAAGGTAATGCCAAAGTAGATGCCCAGCCTATACCTGCTAATCCCATACCTGCTATAACGGTCATATTGTTGTGAGCAAAAGTCATTAATAAATATGCTGCTGCCATAATCAAAAGCGACATGCAGTGAA
Organism: uncultured bacterium; assembly: GCA_946622415.1. Lineage (GTDB taxonomy): Bacteria > Cyanobacteriota > Vampirovibrionia > Gastranaerophilales > Gastranaerophilaceae > RUG14156. The sequence goes on along the minus strand of CAMOPX010000013.1, from coordinate 4,855 downwards.
CTTTTTTGTTGCCTATTGTTTCTGCTAATTTTGCTATCGGAATAGCTATTATAAAACAAATTAAATTAAAGAAGGCAAAACAAATTGAGGAAAAGTTTTGTGCTTCAGCTTGTTTTTGTGCGTATGTATCAATGAGTTCTTTGGTTAATCCTGTTGTATCGGGGATTTGGTATAAAATATGAACAACAAATTGTGTAAAAAATATCATTAAACACATCATACCAATCCAAGTAAAGAATTGTATTAAACATATTTTGCCCACTTCGGGACTTGTTGTTAAAAATTCTTTTACATTTTCTGCAAATGATTTATTGGCGGCTTTTTTTGCTTCTAATTTGTTTTCTACAAGTTGTTCTTTAGAGGGAACATTTTCTCTGAACGTAATACAAGTCCAAAGCATGCCCAAAACAAAAGCTACACCTGCCATTGTAAATTGTGCATCAACCGACATTTGATAGTTAAATGCCCATTTTAAAAACGGTGCCGTACCTGCCGCAACTACAGAACCCAAACCTATTGCAAAAGATAAAAATGAATTTGCAATAGCGTGTTGAGATTTATCTATGTTATCGGGAACCAACGCTCTGTATGGTCCTTGTGCTGCATTAACACATGCGTCTATCATCCAGATAAATATTGCCGAAATAAAAAGAGCAAGCCACGCCGGATGATTTTGTCCGAAAAGTGTACTTATGAACTGACTTTTAGGAAGTAAAATTAAACCCAATGCACCAAATAATGCACCAAAGAATAAATAAGGGATTCTTCTTCCGAATCTTGTAAAGGTATTATCCGATAATGCGCCGATTATAGGTTGCACCACAATTCCCGTAACAGGACCTGCTAACCAAATTAAACCGTACAAAAACGGACTTGCGCCCAAAGATTCTGTTAAAGGGCCTGATAAAATAATTCTCATTTGCCAGGCAAATTGTAAACCGAAGAAGCCTATACAAAAATTTAACAGTTGCACAGTGCTGAACTTCTTGAAATTTCCTTCGTTTGCCATATTATCTCCTACCAAAGTTTTAACTAATCTTATTCAATTTTACATTAATAATTTTTAATTGTAAAATAATTGCTATGAGAATCAAAGTATTATTTATATTATTATTGAGTTTACTGTTTGCCAATATTACACAAGCGAATAACGAAAAAACAACAGTGAGAGTGGGCATTTCCAATCAGGCTTTTTCGAGCTGGGATTATAGAAATATTAAATTGACTTCATCGGATGTTGTTAAAATAATTGCCATGAAAGATGCAAATGCCCAAGAACAACCCGAAAACATTGAACCGAATAAAATTATTGAAGTCGTTTTAAATGAAGGACTATATAATATTTATATTGACGGTGAATTAAAATACGAAAAACTCGCGTCGCCGCTTGTTTTTTCATCAAATTCGGATTTACAAATATTGGAATTAAACAGAAAAGGCACTCCTGCAAGGTACAAGGGAATGCTTGAAATTAAAAATTCAAAAACTCCAAACAGATTTAATTTAATAAATGTTGTTGATATGGAAAATTACTTGAGAGGTGTTGTACCGAATGAAATGCCTGTTTCCTTCGGACAAGAGGCTCTCAAAGCTCAGGCAATTGCTGCAAGAAATTATGCTACAAATGCAAACATTGATTCAAACTATGATGTTGTTGATTCTACAGCTTCCCAAGTTTATTACGGTGCAAATTCTTATAGAGATATTTCCGATAAAGCCGTACTTGAAACAAAGGGAATTTATGCTCTTTATAATGAAAAACCGATTACTGCACTGTATTTTTCAACTTCTGCGGGTATAACGGATGATTGGGACGATGTTTTTGCAAGTAATCAAAACAAAGGCTCTCACCCCTATTTAAAAGCAAAAATTGACAAACAAGGACAAAAATTTATTACATCAGAAAAAGATGCGATTGATTTTATAAATTCTAAAAACGGACTGGATACAAATTCTCCCAAATTCCGCTGGAATATAGAATTTGAAAGACGAGAACTGGAAGAAATTCTTCATACGACCCTCCAGCAACAATCAAAAGCGGGGCTTGTTACGCCTAAATATGATGGCGATAATAAAATAGAAGGCCTAAAAGAAATAAAAGTTTTAAAAAGAACAAAATCCTCTAAAGTTGTTGAATTGCTAATTACGGCAAAAACCGGAGAATATAAAGTTTCGAAAGAACTTGGTATAAGAAGAGTTTTGAAGAAAAATAACTCAATGCTTCCCTCGGGAAATTTCTATATTGAAGCAATCGGAGAAGAAACAACCGAAACAAAAGTAGAGGAAGAAGAAGAAAATAATCAAAGTATAGCGGATAAAATAGGTAATTTAAAATTATTCAGCTATATTAATCAGGAAACTTATCCTAAAACCTTCAAAATTACGGGCGGCGGTTTTGGTCATGGTGTCGGTATGAGCCAATTCGGTGCATATAATATGGCAAAAATCGGCAAAAAATATCCGCAAATTTTGCATTATTATTACACAAACATAAATCTTTCCACATATCCGAAAACCGTATACTTTAATGAATGGAATGTTCATTATAAAACAGAATTTTATTTTGATAAAAATACTTATAAAAGTGCATATTTGCTGATTTCTAATCCGAAAAACGTAACGGGATTTCCTTTTAAAATAAATAATCTTGATTTTAACAACACTTCATCCGTTGTTAATAACAAATTGATGAAGATAAACATAACTCAATATTTGAATAACGGAATGAATCTTATTGATTTTGCGCCGCTTTCAAAAGAAAACAAAGGAAAAACAATTACATATAGAGTAGAACTGTTGTAATGGAAAACACGGAAAAAAAATCGGAAAGCTTAATTAAAAGTGCAGGATTAATTGTTATTGTTATTCTGTTATCTAAAATCGTAGGGTTTTTTAGAGATATTATTGTTGCAAAATATTATGGTGCGACTTTAGCGTCTGACGCTTATTTTTATGCTTATCAAATTCCCGCCCTTGCGGTTGTAATATTAGGCGGAATGGGAGGGCCTTTTCACAGCGCAACGGTTAGTGTTTTTTCAAAAATAATTAAAAATTTTCAAACCAAACCCGAAAAAGAAGTAAAAAGACTTTTTAATACTTATGAAACTTTTTCAATGTTATTATTCGGCGCAATTGCTTTAATTTGCTTTTTCTTTCCTCAACAGGTAATGAAAATAATAATTTCACAGGCAACCCCCGAACTGTCCGCTCTTGCCGCGAGTCATTTGAAGATAATGTCTCCTGTTATACTCGTGGGCGCATTGTTGGGTTTATATTATGGAATATTAGTTACATACAATAAATTTTTACTTCCGAACATTGCTCCTTCGATGCTTTCAATCGGAATAATATGTACTTTATTTTTAACGGGCGGAGATGATTCGGGATTTTATCTTGCTTTGGGTACTACAATAGGTGCTCTGCTGCAACTGTTTATGCAGACTCCTTTTGTATTGAAACTGGGTTACACATTTAAACCCTGTTTTGATTTTTTCAATAATAAAAATTTTAACGATATACTTGAACTTTTAATGCCCGCATTTTTATCCTCTACAATAGGACAAATCGGAATATATGTGGATATCTTTTTTGCATCAGGCTTGGAACAAGGTCAATGGACCGCATACGGATATGCAAACAGAATTTTTCAATTCCCCGTCGGATTGATGTTATCTGCTCTGCTTGTGCCTTTATTTCCTTTGTTTTCAAGACTTGTTGCACAAAAGAAATTTGACGAAGTTAAGCACTATTTTAATAAAGGTGTCGGCTCTTTGATTTTTGTCGGCGCATTTATGATGATTTTCATTTTTATTTGCAGAGTTGATTTAATTTCACTTGCACTTGAAAGGGGCGCATTTAATCATCAAGCGACGGTCATGGTGGCAGATGTTTTGTTTTTCATTTCGTTATCAATAATCCCTTATATGTTCAGAGATTCAATCACCCGCTTATATTATTCGTTTAATGATTCCAAAACTCCCTTCTATATTGCGATAGGCTCAATTCTTTTAAAAATAATATTTAATTCAATTTTGGTAAGATTTATGGGTATCAACGGTATTGCCTTATCTACTGCTATTATTACCTTAATAAACGGTACTCTGCTTGCAATTTTAATCAGAGACAGAATAAGTATCGGATATAAGAATTTCTTAGGACAAATTAAAAATATTATTTTGTGCGCTCTGTTTGCTTATGCTGCGGGTATTTGTATAAGCAAAGGCTTTAATTTTATCGGTTTTGACGGATTTATTTTTAAATTAATTAAAATTGTTACCATATTTTCTGCCTCTTTATTGGTTTATATTCTTTTTTCAAATTATATATTCAAGGTTGAATATTTAGCCGATGTAAAAGAAAAGATATTGGCTAAAATTAAACGGCACGGTTAAAATTCTTTATTTGATAATAAGTTAATTTAATATTTTGTAAAAGAAGTTAATTTCAGACAATAAAATCTTGTTTTTGAAACTATTAAAAAGAAAGTTTTTTATAGTTGCCTCTTTTCTTTGAACACAAAGAAAAGAGGCGGAAAAGAAACTCTCCGCGCTACCACTCCGTTCGTTTTGTTATTGCAACTCAATTTCTAAATTTTTGAACTCGGAACTAAAGTTCCTCAAACAACAAAAATTTTTAACGAAATTTTCGTTGCATAACAAATACTCCACTTCGTTAATGCGCGGGAAAAGAATTAAAATAAAAAATAAAAGTTGCATAGCCCAGATTTAATCAAAATTCCTTTAAAACATTACTCTGTTTGTTTGAAGGAAAAAATGGAACTGCGATAGCAATATTATTTATCCCATTTTTTCCTGAGTTCAGAGAATGAGGAATTTTGATTAAATCGTATGTTCTT
>CAMOPX010000012.1 GCA_946622415.1 uncultured bacterium | reverse complement strand
TTCAAACCTGAAGACATACGTTGCATTGATTGTGACAATTTGTCTGTTGAAGACGCTAAGATGTTTTGGATTTTCGTTGAATCCACGTTAGTGTTAATTACTACTGACATAAATGAGCTCCTTTCATAAAGCTTTGTAATACAATCCTTGTGTTTTTAAAAAAAACTAACAAGTTGTATATTCACAAAACGGAGCTCGTTATAACAAAACAAGTTCATATTTAACAATTGTTAAAAATACAATTATTCTCAAAATAATTAATTTGATTGATTTTTAATTCAATTTAATACGTTAAGTTATGTAAATTTTTTAAATTCTTGTTATAAAATTTATTTTTTGGGAAAGCGATTTTCAACCCAATTTATTTCATCCGATAAATCGGAAAAAGCTGAAGGATTGTCGAGTTTTGCCGTTAAAATTGCATCTAAAATCTCGCCTATCGTTTTTCCTTCTTTATAATTTAAATTTATTAAATCTTTTCCCTTTAAATTTATTTTTATATTCGTGTACAAAATTATATCCGAATCTTGTGTTTTATAAAATAAAAGTGCTTTTTGAACAGAATTTAGATTTGAATAAAACTTATATTTTGAAATTTTATCTTTAAATTCAGGCAAAAGAATTTCTTTTGAAAATAATATATCCAAATAAAGACAAGATTTTTCTTCAATATTTAAATTAATATTTGCTAAAGTCTTGTTTAATAAGGTAAAATCAACAGATAAATCCGAATTAGAAATAATTTTATAATATTCGTTATCAATTATTTCTCTAAAGATTTCATCTTGATACTTATTAGATAAAATTATTTGGAAAACCTCTTTAATTCTATCCTTACTAGCATTTTCAAGATTAATTGATTTCATATATTCGCTAATCAGAATTTTATCAATATCTGAAAAATCAAAGCCGAATCTGTATTTAAAGTTCAAGCCTCTCAATATTCTTGTCGGATCGTCCCTATAGGATTTTTTATGCAAGACTCTTAAAATCTTATTTTTAATATCAGAAACACCATCTGTTAAATCAATTAATTTATAATTTAATTTATTATCAATAAGAGTGATTTCAGAATACAGAGAATTTACCGTAAAATCGCGTCTTTTAACGTCACGCTCTATATCAACACCCAATTCAATAATTTCAGGCAAACAGCCGCTATATGGATATTTTTCTGTTCTGGTTGAAGCTATATCGATATTTATACCTTTGTATTCGATTTTTACCGTTCCAAAATCACCATGAACCGATTTTATTGTAATATCGGAAGGAAATTTTTTACTTAATTCTATTGCATTTCCTTCAACTATTATATCTATATCGTTATTTACCATATTCAAGCAATAATCACGAACAATACCGCCTACAAAAAACACCCGAACATTGTTTGTTTGGGCGGTTTTTGTTATTATTTTTAAAAATTCTTCCGTTTCTTTTGAAAAATTAAATTTCATTATTTTTTACTCAAAACTTCGGGGTAATTTTTTTCGATAAAGCTTGTATTAAAGTCGCCTGATATAAAATTGTAGTTGTTTAGAATTTTTTTATGGAAGCCTATTGTTGTCTTTACTCCCGTGATTACATAATCATTCAAGGCTCTTAACATTCTTTTTCTTGCTTCTTCTCTGTCTCTGCCCCAGCAAATTAATTTACCAACCAAAGAATCATAGTATGGAGGAATTTTGTATCCCGTATAGACGTGAGAATCAACTCTTGTACCAAAACCACCGGGGGCAATATAACCTTCTATAGTTCCAGGGCAGGGCATGAAACATTTTTCATAGTCTTCTGCGTTAATTCTGCATTCTATTGCATGGCCCGATAATTTAACATCTTTTTGAGAATACGAAAGTTTTTCGCCTTGAGCAATTTTTATTTGTTCTTTTACGATATCAATATTGGATATCATTTCCGTAACACAGTGTTCTACTTGAACACGGGTATTCATTTCCATAAAATAGAATTTTTTATCCTTCGGATTAGATTCATCCAAAAGAAATTCAATTGTTCCCGTACCTTCGTAATTTATTGATTTTGCAGCATTAACCGCAGCTTTTCCCATTTTTTCCCTTATATCATCTGTTATTGCGATAGAAGGCGCTTCTTCCAAGAGTTTTTGGTTTCTTCTTTGAATAGAACAGTCTCTTTCGCCCAAATGAATAACGTTACCATAGCTATCTGCCAAAATTTGTACTTCTATATGTCTTGGATTTTCAATAAATTTTTCAACATAAACGCTTGGGTTTGCAAAAGCGCTCTGAGCTTCCGCACGACAAAGATTGAATGCATCATCCAACTCGTTATCGCTGCGCACTATTCTCATACCTTTACCGCCGCCGCCTGCTGTAGCTTTGATGATTATAGGATACCCTACACGGGCAGCAAATTTTCTTATAGTATCTGTGTCTTCTACTATGCCCAATCCCGGGGTAATAGGAACGTTATTTTTTTCCATAGTCGCACGTGCATTTGCTTTGTCACCCATTTTAAGCATGGCCTCTGCACTCGGACCAATGAATTTAATATGATGTTCTTCACAAATATCGACAAAATCAGCTCTTTCTGACAAAAAGCCGTATCCGGGGTGTATGGCATCAGCACCCGTTGTTAATGCAACAGATATTAGCGCAGGTATATGAAGGTAGCTTTTTGTACTCGGAGCAGGTCCAATACAATAAGCTTCATCTGCAAGTGAAACATGAAGACTTTCCGCATCTGCTTGTGAATACACAGCAACCGTTGCAATACCTAATTCTCTGCACGCTCTTATAATTCGGATGGCAATTTCACCCCTGTTTGCAATTAGTACTTTTTTAAACATAAATAATACCTTGTGAAAAACAAAAAGCAAAAAATATGCTTTCGTTATAGTCCTTTATTCAACATACATTAATACTTGACCGTATTCTACACTTTGTCCGTCTTCAACACAGATTTGCGTAATTTTTCCTGAAACTTCGGATTCAATTTCATTCATTAATTTCATAGCTTCAATTATACATACAACCTGCCCCGGAGTAACAACATCTCCGACTTTAACAAACGGTTTTGCACCGGGTGCCGGAGAAGCGTAAAACGCACCTACCATGGGAGAAGTTATTGCATTCCCTGAAGGTTGAGAAGCCGCTTTTTCTTCTTTTACAACGTTATTGCTAGCCGTTTGTGCGGGTTGTAAAGCAGCTTGTTGAACAACAGGTGCAGGACTAACTTGTGTTGTGATAACATTATTTTCTTTTCTAACTGAAATCGCTTCTTCACCGTCTTCAAGAGTAATTTCACTTAACTGATTATCGGAAACGATTTTGGCAATTTTTTCAATATATTCTAATTCAAATTTCATTTCATTGTCCTTAAATTCTTGATAAAAATTCGTTTGTTCTGGTGTCAATTTTTAATACATCACCTACTTGAATAAAGAAAGGAACGTTAACAATTGCACCGCCTTCAAGAGTAGCAGGTTTTGAACCGCCTTGAGCAGTGTTTCCTTTTTCTGCAGGTGGTGTATCAATAACAGCCAATTCAACAAAATTCGGTAAATCTATACCGATAATTTTAGCGTCATGCATTAATATTTGAACATTCATATTTTCTTTTAAATATTTTATTCCGTCACCAACCGTATCAGCGGGAACAGGGATTTGTTCATAAGATTCCAAATCCATCATAACAAGGTCATTACCTTCTTTATATAAATATTGCATTTCACGTCTATCAAGCGTAGCTTTGGCAACTTTTTCGCCTGCTCTGAACGTACGTTCAACAACTTGTCCTGTTTCAACATTTTTTAATTTTGTTCTGACAAAAGCTGCACCTTTTCCGGGTTTTACATGTAAAAATTCAACAACGGACCACAATTTTCCGTCTACTTCTAATGTTAAACCTGTTTTTAAATCATTTACTGAAATCATAAAATATTCCTGTATAATCTATTCGCCATAGTCGATTTTACCATAAACCAAATTTTTTACATAGAAATTTTGGTCAGATTTTGCTTTTTGTAATAATTCAGAAGGGGGTTTTTCCATTTTTGCCAGTATTTTTGCACCTTTTTCCCTTATTGTATAATCATAAAAATTTATCGCAAAGTTTACAATTTCTAATGCTTCAGAATTATTTTTTATATTTTCGCAAAAACTTAAAGCTTCCAAATACCAATACAGCGCAAAATTTTTTTTATTTTTAGCATGACTTTTTTTATTGATATTTATTTTAAAATCCGAATCTTCCTTAATTGAAGCAATAAGATTTTTTGTTTTTTCAATTAAATCATCAAATATCAAATCTTGAATTTCTATATTATTTTCTAAAATAGAACAAATTGCACGGGAAATATTGGGATTGATATCTATAATTCCACCGAGAAGCTGTATTTTTGAATAATCATTTAAAAATAAATCAATACCATTTTTTGAAATTTCTTCCAATTTTAAAGCAACCGCTTCTCTGATTGGGGTAGAATGATTTGTTAAATGAAATAAAAGCAATTTAAAATCGTCTGTGTTTTTAATATTTTCAAGATTTATGACGGAAAAAATCTTAACAAAGTCATCTGCATCACTATTTTTTAAATTTTCGATAATTTCTGAGTATGTATATTCTTTTTCAAAAAAATCATTAACCATATTTACTATTAAACCATAACAAAAGAGATAAACAAAAAACAAAAGCAATTAATTATAATTTTAATTGTCTTTTTTAAAAAAATTATTAAACATATAAAAAAGAAAGGTGATGTAATGGAATTAATAAAAAAACTATTTTCTTTCAATGGTGATGAAACATCTGCAATAGGATTGTGCAAATTTAACGATGAATTTTATAAATCTTTAAAAGCAAAAGAAAAAATCAAATCCAAAATTAAGGATGAAATAACCCTTTCTCAAATGCTAAGACGCGCATATTAAAAAATAACTTTGATATTGTGTATTATAAAAGGAATCACAATACCCAATATCATTCCGCAAAAAACCTCCAGCGGAGTGTGACCCAAGAGTTCCTTTAGGGTTGCATAGGGTTTGATTTCCTGATTACGTTGAATAAATTCATCAACAAGACGATTTAATGTGGCAGCGGTTTTTCCCGCTGCTCTTCGTAGTCCTGCCGCATCTTGCATAATAACAAGAGAAAAACCCATTGAAACAGCAAAAAGCATGGAATCGAGTCCTTCAATAATGGCAACAGAAGTAGAAAGAGCAATAACACCTGCCGTATGAGAGCTTGGCATTCCGCCGGTTGTTGTGAATATTTTAAAATTTATTTTCTTATGCGTACATAAATATGTAACCACTTTTATAAATTGTGCAACAAATGCCGCAACAAGACCGCTGCATAATGCCTCATAACCGGTATTAAAAAATACAAAATTGTCCACTATAAATCTACTTTCTTAAATTAATTTATTCTTTAAAATTTCATATATATATTCAAAAATATCGGATTTTATTCCAACCTCATCAAGTATAGCATGATTTTTATCAATTAGGCTATAAAAAATATTTTTGGATTTTTCTGTTCCGTACATCGTGACGTAAGTCATTTTATTTTCTAATGCATCTTTACCTGAGGTTTTACCTAATTCTTGTGTTGTTAAAGTCGCATCAATTATGTCATCATAAACCTGAAACAGTATGCCAAAATTATCCGAATATTCGCTTAATTTGTTAATTATATTTTTGTTGGCATTTGCAAGTTTTGCACCTGTTAAAATTGAACACTTAAAAAGCGCGCCTGTTTTATATTTATGAATATATTTTAAATTTTCAATATCAATTTTTTTGTTTTCGGCTTCAATATCTGCCGTTTGTCCCGCAACAATACCCAAGGCACCTGCGGTTTTTAAATAGTCATTTGCAATTTCTAATAAAAGTTTTTCCGAGACAAAGGAAGGAGTTTTTTCTATTATCAATTGAGCACCAAAAGGAATAAGCGCATCACCCGCAAGTACGGCAATTGCTTCTCCAAACACCTTGTGATTAGAGGGTTTTCCACGGCGTAAATCGTCGTTATCCATACACGGCAAATCGTCATGGATTAAACTATAGGCATGCATAATTTCCATAGAACAAGCCGAAGGCATTAAAACTTCTTCTTTTGCGCCAAATACCTTGCCGGTTTCAAGTGTCATGACAGCTCTTAATCTTTTACCGTCAAGAAGGGTTGTATATGCCATAGAATCCCAAATTTTTGATGAATATGACGAATCCTTTTTATATTCATCAAAATATTCTTTTAATTTATTTTGGATTTTATCTTTATATTCAAGGTATTTTTTATCTGTCATCTTCTTCTCCGATACTCTGATTAACTGTGTTTCTGGCGCCTGTACGCTTTCTTTTTGAAATTTTAGAAGCAATTCTATTCCCTACGTTTTTATTTGATGATTCTTCTTTTATGCTTCTTTTAGATATCTTTTTTTTGTATTCGAGCGCTTCTTCCAAAAACAAAAGATAGCTTTCGTATCTCGTTTTATCGATTTTATCTATGTTATCAACAATCCCACAGATGCCGTTTTCTTTTGTATTATGAAGACAATCTTTGTATTTGCATAAGTTTTTATATGGCTTCAAATCATCAAACAAATCTAATAAATCATAGGGTAACATAAAATCAAATTTTAAACAGGAAAACCCGGGGGTATCCGTAATTCTACAATTTTCACATTGTATAATCTCAGAATGTCTTGTTGTGTGGCAGCCTCTTAAAGTTTTCAGAGAAACATTACCTGTTTTTGCATAAAATTCAGGTGCTAAAGCATTAATAAGCGTAGATTTTCCGACACCACTGGAGCCTGTTAGAACAATGTTTTTATTTTTAATATATTCTTTTAAATCCTCAAGTCCGATATTATTTTTTGCACTGACAAAAAAGAGCTTATATCCTAATTTTTCGTATATGCTTTTTATTTTTGGAGCAAAGGAATCAATATCCGATTCTAAATCTTCTTTATTAAAACAGATTGCCGTGTTAATTTTATGATATTTTAAATAAATAAGATATCTGTCCAATTGATTAAAATCAAGCTTTGGCTCCTCAAAAGATACCACTACAAGAGCCAAATCAATGTTTGAGGTTTTGGGTCTTTTTAGAAAATTATTTCTTTTCAATAAAGCGACAATAAAATTTTTATCTTCGCTCAGTTCTACGTAGTCACCAACAACAATTTCTATTTTTTGTTTTTTTAAAACATCACGCAGTTTACAAGTATATTCAACATTATTTGAATCTTTTACATAATAAAAATCAGAATGTATTTTAAAAACTTGAAACTGCATAGGATAATTCTATCACATAATTTTAAATTTATTTAAAAAATGCTAAAAGTACTGCTCAAATAAGAGCAGTACCTTTTATATAATAATACTTTCTTACCAAGATGCTTTGGTAACACCGGGTAATAAGCCTTGATGAGCCATTTTTCTGAGGCAGATTCTGCAAATACCGAAATCACGGTGGAAACCGTGTGGTCTGCCGCAAATAGAACAACGGTTATGAAGACGAACTTTAGGATATTTACCTTTTGCAGCTAATTCTTCACGAGTATGTTCTTTGTTAATCATTGCTTTTTTAGCCATTTTCCTACCTATCTCCTATTTAACATGTTTAAAAGGCATACCTAAGTGTTTGAGCAAGCTTCTTGCTTCTTCATCACTGCGAGCAGTTGTGATTATTGATACATTCATACCTTTAACAATATCAACTTCATCATAGTGAATTTCAGGGAACAAAGATTGTTCTTTTAAACCAAAAGTATAGTTTCCACGACCATCGAAACTTTTTGGGCTAACACCTCTGAAGTCACGTATACGAGGAAGAACAACGCAAACTAATTTTTGGAAGAAGTCATACATTCTTTCCCCTCTTAATGTAACCATTGCACCAACCGGCATTCCTTCTCTCAACTTATAAGATGCGATTGATTTTTTTGCTTTTGTTGCAAGTGCTTTTTGACCGGCAATTTTTGTTAATTGATTAACGATGGATTCAGCAAGCTTTGAATTGTGTGAAGCTTCACCAACACCCATATTTAAAACGATTTTAGACATTTTAGGAATTTGCATATCATTTGTATATGAAAATTCTTCTTTCAATTTTGCTCTAACTTCGTTTATGTAACGGTCTTTTAAGTTTCCAGTGCTTTTAGACATTTCTGTTTCCTTTTCTTAGCCTTTGAAATTCTGCCCTGCTTATAAAAAGCTTCCCGAACCTGTCGAATTTCAATGCCCCACTGAAGTGGTAATTATACATCAATTGTTTCGCCGCATTTTGCACAAACACGGACTTTTTTTCCGTCTTTTACTTCGTGTCTTACACGAACAGCTTTATCACAAGACGGGCAGCAAATCATAACTTTAGATGCGTTAATCGGTTTATTAACTTTGTTTAAACCGCCTTGCACACCTGCCATCGGATTTGATTTTTGTGCTTTTGTAACAACATTCACGCCGTCAACAAGTATTGTACCTTTTGCCAGATTTACATCTTTAACGTTACCTTGTTTTCCTTTATCTTTTCCGGAAACAACAATAACACGGTCACCTACTTTGGTATGAAGTTTGTTAGTTGCCAAAGATTTGTTATTCTTAGCCATTTTTCCCATATTCCTTAATTTATTATATTACTTCAGGTGCCAGAGAAACTATTTTCATAAAGTTTTTATCTCTGAGTTCTCTTGCTACCGGTCCAAAAACACGAGTTCCACGAGGAGCACCGTCTTTGTTGATAATTACTGCAGCGTTATCATCAAATCTGATTACAGAACCGTCATTTCGTTTGATATCTGCAACAGTTCTTACAACAACAGCAGTTACAACATCTGATTTTTTAACAACCATATTTGGAGCGGCATCTTTAACGGCAGCGATAATAGTATCGCCAACGCTTGCGTATTTTTTATTACTTGAGCCCATAACACGAATACAAAGAAGTTCCTTTGCACCTGTGTTGTCAGCAACTCGTAATCTTGTTTCTTGTTGTATCATTTCTTTGCTACCTTATACTCATTTAACTATTTTGCAACGCTTACTACTTTGTCTAATACCCAACGGATTGAACCTGATAAAGGCTTAGATTCAACGATTGTAACGACGTCGCCTACATGACATGTGTTTTGTTCATCACGAACTTTGAAGTTCTTGGTGAATGTCATTGTCTTTTTGTATTTCTTGTGAGCTTTATGTTCAGCAACTTCAACTACAATTGCTTTTTCCATTTTGTCACTCACAACAGTTCCTTGTTTAACTTTTTTAGGCATTGATTTATCCTTTACACATTTAGTTCTTTTTGTCTTAAAACAGTTTTCATACGAGCTATTTCTCTTTTTTTATTGGAAATAGAAGCAGTATTTTCAAGCTGTTTTAACTTGTTGTGTCCCATTTTTAAAGTGAATAATTCTTTTTTTGATTCAAGAATCAATTCCTTTAATTCATCTATTGTTTTTTCTTTTATTTCTTGAAGTTTCATAGTTTTATTTACCTTTTAGCTACTTTTCTATTACTTTTAATTTGATAGGCAATTTTTGAGCAGCAAGATTTAACGCTTCAATTGCTTCTTCTTTTACATCAAAAGCAACTTCAAATAAAACTCTGCCTGGTTTTACAACAGCTACCCAATATTCAGGATTACCTTTACCTTTACCCATACGAGTTTCAGCAGGTTTAGCCGTAATTGGTTTATCAGGGAATATCTTAATCCAAACATTACCGCCACGTTTGATTTTTCTTGTAATAACACGACGTGCAGCTTCTATTTGTCTTGAAGTAATCCAAGCAGGTTCAAGTGCTTGTAAACCATAATCACCAAATTCTAATTGGCATCCTCTGGTTTCACATCCCTTCATATTGCCTTTCATTTTTTTACGAAATTTTGTTTTTTTAGGCATTAACATTTTTATATTTCTCCTAGTTATTTCTAAAATTACGCATCAGCAGATGCATTTTGTTCACCGCGTTTTGAGCGTCTTTGAAAACGAATGTTTTCTTTTGCAGCCGGTTTTTTAACTTTTATGTTTTGATCTGCTTTTTCGCCGGGCATAAGGTCACCCTTGAACACCCAAACTTTAACACCGATTTTACCCATAATAGTATCGGCTTCCGCAAAACCGTATTGAACGTCAGCTCTCAATGTTTGAAGCGGGATTCTGCCTTCTTTTGCCCATTCGGAACGAGCAATTTCCGCACCGCCCAAACGTCCTGATACCATAACTTTGATACCTTGAACACCTGCACGCATTGTTCTTTGCATAGCTTGTTTCATAGCACGTCTAAAAGCAATACGTTTTTCTAATTGAAGTGCAATATTTTCAGCAACCAATTGAGCATCAACATCAATTCTTGCAACTTCTACAACATCAATTGAAACCGTGTTTGTTTTTATGAGTTTTTGAACCGCTACTCTAAGATCATCAATACCTTGACCGCCACGACCTACAACGATACCGGGTTTTGCTGTAACAACCGTGATATTAACATTGTTTGCTTTTCTTGCAATATTAATTCTTGAAACACCGGCTGTGTACAATTTTTTCTTAATAAATTTTCTGATTTGTGCATCTTGTGCAATGTTTAGAGCATATTGACCTTTTTTTGCATACCATGTAGAAACCCATGGTTCAATAATACCTACTCTAAATCCGGTTGGATGTGTTTTTTGTCCCATGTCTTTCTCCTAGTCCTTCGCTACTTTCACTGTCAAATGTGCTGTTCTTTTTAATCTCTTGTACATTCTGCCTTGTGCTCTCGGTCTGACACGTCTGTATGTGGGAGCTTCATCAGCAAAAATTTCAGAAATCTTAAGAACTTCAGCAGTTGCACCAAACTTTTCTGATGCATTCGCAATTGCAGCATTTAAGTTTTTTTCAACTATACGAGCTGCAAAATATGGCATGAACTTAAGCATTCTTTGTGCTTCAGTTACTTTTTTGCCACGGATTAGATTAATCACTCTGCGGATTTTCCTAACCGTCATCTTAATATCTGTTTGTTTTGATATAGCTTCTTGCATTTTATTTTTTCCTTAAAGTTATTTTCTCTAATTACTTCTTCTTAGCTGTTTTGTCAGCTGCATGACCTCTGTATGTTCTTGTCAGTGCAAATTCACCTAATTTATGTCCGACCATTTGTTCTGTCACATAAACCGGTACGTGAGTTTTACCATTGTGAACTGCGATAGTGTGTCCTAACATGTCAGGCACAATCATAGAAGCTCTTGACCAAGTTTTAATAACTTTCTTTTCGTTTTTTTCATTCATTGCATCAATCTTTTTTGATAAAGACGGATGAACGTATGGACCTTTTTTTAATGAACGAGCCATCTATTTATGTTCTCCTATTTTTTTCTTCTTCTTACAATTAACTTACTTGAAGCCTTTTTCTTGTTACGTGTTTTGTAACCAAGAGCAGGTTTACCCCAAGGAGTCTTCGGGTTGCCGCCGGGGCCGGTTTTACCTTCACCACCACCGTGAGGGTGATCAACAGGGTTCATTGTAACACCACGAACTGTCGGTTTAATACCTAAATATCTGGTTCTACCGGCTTTACCTGTTGAAAGGTTTTTGTATTCAGAGTTACCCAAAACACCGATTGTTGCATAACAATCTTTTCTAACCATTCTCATTTCTGATGATGGAAGTTTTAAAGTAACATAGTTTCCTTCTTTTGCCATAACTTGTGCGGAATTACCTGCGCTTCTTGCCATCTTGCCGCCTCTGCCAGGTCTTAATTCAATGTTGTGAACCAAAACACCAAGAGGAATAGAATCAAGAGGAAGTGCATTTCCTGTTTTGATGTCAGCTTCAGGACCTGAAACAATTTTGTCGCCTACGTTTAATCCTTCGGGGCAAAGAATGTATCTTTTTTCACCGTCGATATAGTTAATTAAACATATTCTAACGTTTCTGTTCGGATCGTATTCAACTGTCATAACAGTTCCTTCTACACCGATTTTATCTCTTTTGAAATCTATAACACGGTATGCACGTTTGTGACCACCGCCGATGTGACGAGTTGTGATTCTGCCTGTGTTATTTCTTCCGCCTGTTTTAGTTAATGATTTAACCAGAGATTTTTCAGGAGTAGAAGTGGTAATTTCAGAATAATCCGGTCTTGTCATTCCGCGTTGACCGGGGGAAGTTGGATTAATTTTTCTAGTAGCCATAATCTTATACTCCTGTCAATTCTTCAATCGGATCGCCAACTATAGTAACTATAGCTTTCTTTCCACTCTGAGTTCTGCCGAATTTCATACCCATTCTCTTTTGGTGAGAAGGCATGTAAACCGTTCTAACTTTCTTAACCTTGCGGTTAGGGTAAGCGAGTTCAACCGCTTGTGCAATTTCAACTTTTGAAGCATCTTTTGTAACTTCAAATGTATATGTATTATTTGCTGTAGCCATCATTGATTTTTCTGTAATGATGGGTTTTTTGATAATACTGTATAATTTTTCTTTGTTAGTCATTATTTTGCCAACCTTTCCGTAATAGAATTGATTGCAGCTTCCGTTGCAATAATAGTATCGGCATCAACAATATCTTTAACGTTTAAATTTGACGGTAATAATAATTTAACGCTCGGTATATTTCTTGCTGAAAGAACAAGGTTTTTGTTTTCATCAGCATTAAGGTCAGCGATAATTAAGATTTTACCTGTTGCATTTAAATCTTTTAAAACTTTTGCCATAACTTTTGTTTTGGGTTCAGTTATTTCTGAAAAATCCTTAACAACTGTCATGATTTCAAGTTTTGCAGATAGTGCAGATTTTAAAGCTAATTTTCTTGCTTTTTGAGGAAGAGCTGTTTCATAGCTTCTCGGTTTAGGTCCAAAGATAACACCACCACCTCTGAACAAGGGGCTTCTTAATGAACCTGCACGAGCTCTACCTGTACCTTTTTGTTTCCACGGTTTTTTACCGCCACCTGAAACTTCAGCTCTTGTTTTTGCACAAGCTAAACCGCTTCTTGCATTATTTAGTTGTCTCTTAAGAGCAAGGTACATAACGTGAGTATTTGGTTCAACTCCGAAAACTGAGCCTTCCAAATTCATTTGACCGACTTCAGAACCCTGAGCTGAAACAATTTTTACTGTTTTATTTTCTGTTTTTGTATTTTTAGTCATGATACGCACCTCTAATTCCACTTAGTCCTAGCCGGTTTTACTGTAACCAGTTTTCCTTCGGGACCCGGAATAGCACCTTTAATAAGTAATAAATTTTTGTCAGCAATAACTTTTGCTATTGTTAATTTTGTAACGGTAACTTTTTCATTACCCATGTTGCCTGCCATTCTCTTACCTTTAACAACACGGCTGGGTGTAGTACCGGCACCTATTGAACCGGGAGCTCTGTGATTCTTAGAACCGTGTCCCATAGGTCCTCTTGAGAAGTTGTGTCTTTTAACGGTACCTTGAAAACCTTTACCGATTGAGCGACCTGTAACATCAACTTTTTCTACATTATCTAAAACTTCTAAAGAAATTTTTTGACCAACGGAATATTTTGATGCATCTTCCACTCTGAATTCTTGCAAATGTCTGTAATTTTCAAGATTGTTTTTCTTGAAATGACCAATTTGTGCTTTTGTTAAATGTTTTTCCTTTGCAGGAATAACACCGACTTGAATTGCTTCATAGCCATCAGTTGCCACTGTTTTCACTTGAGTTACAACAGCGTCTTTAACTGCTACAACGGTAACCGGTATGCATAATCCGGCTTCGTCATATATTTGTGTCATTCCAAGCTTTTGCGCGATAACACCGATTGTCATGTTAAACCTTTCTGTTGTGAGAGCTACTTCTTTAAAGTGTTTCTCTTTTGTACTTACTGACTTTGTTTGTTTTGATTCAAACTCTGTCTTTCTAAATAGATCACATTAAATATTAAATTGTCATGTGTTCTTTTGAAGAAAACTATAGTTTTACTTCAATATCAACTCCTGAAGGCAAATCCATTCTGGATAATTCTTCTGTTGTTTGTTGAGTTGGTTCATAAATGTCGATAATTCTTTTGTGTGTTCTCATTTCAAAATGTTCACGAGATTTTTTATCAACGTGAGGTGAACGAAGAACGCAATATACTCTGCGTTTTGTAGGCATCGGAATAGGACCTGACACGCTGGCATCAGTTCTTTTTGCCGTTTCTACAATTTTTTGAGCAGAACTATCAATCAATTGATGATCATATGCTTTTAAACATACTCTAATTCTTTGTCTTTTTGCTGTGCTCATTTGTATTTAACCTTTTTAATTATACTTTACAGTATTATAAAGCATAAAATAAACAAAATTTGCCGTCAACATCTAAATTGTAAAACTTTGTAAATTATTTTAAATACAGTCTTGAAAACCTGTGGCAGTAATTAATAGCCTTGCGGAATAAATTCTCTCGCTCTGAATTTTGCACCGAGCGATTTTGCAACAACTTCACAACGTTCAACATCAACGGGATAATTCGGAACATCTGTTACAACCGTTAATGTAGTCGGGATTTTTTCTTCTATGCAGGCTCTTGTGAATCTTTTTACTTCTTCGTATGCGTTTTCAATTTTAGGATTGGATACAAGATTGTATTTTTCTTCATTTTCAGCATTAAGACTGATTGAAATACTGTCAACATAAGGCGCAATATCTTGTGCAACGTTTCTTTTGTGAATTGCGTTTGCGTGTCCGTTTGTATTGATTCTTATTTTTAAATCGGGAAAATTTTCTTTTAAATATTTACAGACCTCAACAACTTCATTGATTTTAATTAAAGGTTCACCGTAGCCGCAAAAAACTATTTCATGCGCATCTTTTACTTTTTGTTTGTTTGCTTCAATCTGTTCAACAACATCGTTTGATGTCGTATTGTCTTTATCAAGCCACAAATTCGCACCTTGCACATCATCCTTTTGATTTCTGATACAAAAGACGCACGAATTTGTGCAGGCATTAGTAATATTAATATACGGATTTCCGTCTAAAAAATATAAAAGGTTTTCGTTATTCATTTTTCTCTCGTTTTTGGTATCTATAACATAAAAATTCTAACTCTAACAAATATTAAAACAAGAAAGAAAAATTATCTTTTACCGTAATATTTATAACAGTTTGCAAATTCCCAATTAATTCTGTCTCGGTATTCATTTGCTTCTTTATCATCTGCAAAAAGCCTGTTAAAATGAGTATTCGGGTCATTATTATCGGAAAAATTTATATTTTCCATCATTAATTTGTGAGTATTTATATCATGATTCAATGGAAATAAATCGTTCATCTGCATAAATGTCGGGATTTTATCTTCTGCGTTGTAGTATCCGTATAAACAAGAAATTACTCTTCCGGTTCTTTGGTCATAATTAAACCAGTTTTCATCGTTATCGTCAGATACCGTCGGACCCCAAGCAAAAACAGGTGAATCTTTTTGTTCGACACTTGAATTTAAAATATTTTCTATGTTATCGGGGTCCATTGAACTTGCACCTGCATCAAGCCCCATATTTTTATATCTTGATGTATTGTATTCCGCTTTTTCGCCCGAAAATGCTAAATCGAATTTTCCCGTACGCTTTCTGATTTCATCCAAAATATATGCCATTTGGTCATTTGTGGGGACGGCACCGACACCTGCGTAATTACCCATATCGTAATTTCCGACGTGTTTTACACTATCAAAAAATATTCCGTCAAATCCTAAATCAATTCCTTTGCAGCAGGCAATAATAAATGCTTCTACGTGACTCGGGTCGCTCCATCTGAATTGCCCTGAATCACCAAGCTTAATTTGATCCTCAGAAACCAACATTCTGAATGATGTCTTAAAACCTCTTAAATGAGCTAAATCATTAAAAGCACGGACTTGTTCTTCCGGAGTAAAATATTTATCACCGATTTTTTCGTAACCTATATTATCCGATAATCTTTCATTTTCAAGCTTGATTCCGTAGATTGAATTTTCGCCGTTATTATTCCAACCGTCACCCCAAATATTGGGAAATAATTGAGAAATAAGAAGACAATTTGCCCACTTGTCGTGTGATGGCGGAATGAGAGGTAAGAGCTTTATTGTATTTAATATGGCGGAATTTGTTCTGTTTCCGTCCATATTTGCTATTGCTCTATTGTTAATTTCAATATAATTTGCATGTCGACCCCAATTATGGCCATAATCAGGGGTTTCAATTTTTTCGGGAAGATTTTGCGGAATATTATTGCCGTAAGCAAGAGTCAAATTAGAGTTAAAAGCATCTTCCAAACTTCTTTTTAAAGCATCCGACGGTTTTGCATAAACCCATTTTTTATCCGGTCGTTCGCATCCGTAATATGTATTGTAATCTGTCCAACCGTCAAACTTTGCACCTTTTCCTTTTGTAATTTGATATGCTATTTGTTGAAGCGGAGTTGCAAGCTTGGTTTTATTGATATTAATTCCGTATATATTACCGATTGGAATGGTTACTCTTATTTCAGGAGTCCTTTTATCCGGATTTACCGAAACTCTTTTCCTTCTTCTTGCCGGTTTTGGTTGGCATTTGTCAGTTTTAATTATTGGTGATACTTCATTTATCATATAAATTCTCCCGAAGAATCATTGAAAACGCATATATAACAAGTAAAAACAAATATTTTATTGACTATTTCAGACGACATTATTAAGAAAAATTTACATTATTTTATTTTATCAAAACCCAATAACACCGCGCCTATCATGCCGCAATGATTGCTTAATTTTGCATGCTTAATTTTAACTTTTGTCGTAACAATATTTTTATTTACAAAATCCTCAATTTTTTTCGTATCTGCAAATTCCCCCATTGAACCTGATAATACAACAACTTCCGTATCAAAAATATTGACCAGACCGACAATACCCAGTGCAATATCATGCTGCCACAAGTCTAAAATTTCTTTTGAAATCGAATCATCATTTTTAACACCCGCAATAATATCGTATGTTGTTATATCAGAATTTTTTGAAATTTCAATTCCTGTTCTTCTGAGGCCGTTTCCGCTCGCATAAGCTTCATAACAATCATAAAATCCGCAAGTACAACTTCTTTCTGGTGTTCGTGACATGGGAAAATGCATTTCGCCTGCGGCACCTGATTTTCCTTTTAACAATTTTCCATCGATAATAATTCCGCCGCCAACTCCCGTTCCCAAAGTAAGAGTGATAGAATCTTTTGTATCTTTTGCGGCACCTATTTTAGCTTCTGCGATTGCGGCGCAATTTGCATCATTTTCAAGAAAAACCTTCTTATTTGATAACCCTTGAAAATCTATGTCTTTATAGCCTGAAGGAAGATTTGCGGTTGAACCTATTACTTTTGTATTTGAATTATTTACTGTTCCCGCTGTTGCAATAGCCGTAAATTCGGCTTCTTTTTCATATTTTGAAATTATATTTTTTAATTCTTTTTCAATATCGTCTTTGGTTTTTGGTGTTGAAATTTTTTCTATATCATTTAAAATTTCACCCTTTTCATTTATAAGACAGTATGAAATCTTTGTTCCGCCTATATCTATTCCTAATGCTTTCATTATCTTGATTCCTCCAATGCGGATTTAAAACGTTTTGCAATTAATTGGGGGCGTGTTACCGCAGAACCAATAACAACCGCATCCGCACCAGAATTAAATGCTTCTTTTACGTCATTCTTTTCCCAGATTTTACCTTCAAGAATCGTAAATATATCCAAGTTCTTTTTTATTTTTTTAACCAATTCATAATCAGGTATATCAGGGTAATTTTCGGTTTCTTTTGTATAACCGCTTAATGTTGTAGAAACAATATCACAACCCAGTTTTTTAGCATTTATTGCTTCATCGTATGTTGCAATATCAGCCATAGCAAGCTTTTTATTTGAATGAATATAATCAACAATATCTTTTATTGTTTCATCATTTGGTCTTGGTCTTAAAGTTCCGTCAAACGCTACAATATCCGCACCCGCTTTTATTATTTTTTCGCAATCGCCGACAGTCGGTGTAATATAAACAATTTCTTTATAGTTTTCAGGAATTTTTTTCGGTTTTGTAATACCGATAACCGCAACAAAAGGAAATTTGTTTTTTATATTTTTAATATCTCTTTCTCCTGCAAGTCGAACAGCATTTATGCCTGCAAGTTTAATCACACTTTCTGCCATTGCCTCAATACACGTTGCATCATACAAAGGCTCATCCGGCATGGCTTGTATTGAAATTATAACTTTGTTTTTTAATTCACCTAACATATTCATCAACAACCATTATACAATTCACATACGGATATGTAATAATTTTTAATATTTTTTAATAAATGAATTAAAAATGCATTTATAGCAGGTTGGGCTATTTTAAACAGAGCCATGTTAAACTTGTTTCGGAATCCCATGGAATAAGACCCTGAAATAAATTCAGGGTGACAGGTTGTGGTAGCTAAAACTCACGCAACGAAGGGTTTTTATTCTAATTTTCCATCTGAATATCTTTTTCGAGCCATTCATCTGCACGAGCGCCGTTCATGATTTTTCCGTCTGCCCTAATGCCATAGCCGAATGGACATAAATCACTGTTATCATCACAGCTTTCACTTCCACCATCAGGAATACCGTCTATATCTATGCAGAAGATTTTGTAAGAAATATCATTACCCAGTTCGTCACCAAAATTTGCCTGAGATTGATTCGGTGGAGTAAATTGGCGTATTTCTTTCTTTAAGCCACCGAGAGCAACAGTACTTCCATTATAATAAACTACATCGTCTGTTGTTACAATTTCTTCCCCCATGCCTCCTGCATTTTTTTTACAAATTGAATCCAGTTTTGCCTTTGTACCTGATATAGAAGCACTTGTTACAGGACGTTTCACAGTCCCTTCCTGTAATTCGGCATCAACAATTCCAGCTACAACATCATCTACAGTTTCGTTAGACATTAATATATGGCCCGGAGAATCAGGAAATACAAGCTTATCAGATATGCAGTTTACATTTTTTGTTGACAATAAATCCGCTATAGTTTGACAAAAATAATTTCTCAGATTGTCTGAATTGGTTAGTTCTGTCTCGCAATCCGCCTTTATCCCTAAGTCACCTTTACAATAATATTTATCTGACGTCACAAGTGTATTTATTATCTCATAAAGCGTATTGTGCGCTTTTTTAAACTTCATCACATTTTCATCAGGCCTTGAATGAAAAGCGACAGGTACAACAATTGCAGAAATCACTCCGATAATTGTCAATGTTATCATTACTTCCGCCAAAGTAAATGCTTTTAATTTGTATAAAAATTTCATAAATTTTCCTCTGATTAACCAATATGATTCTATCATGTTATACATAAATATTTTTATGGAATATAAAAAATAATCATTTTATTGTAGTTTTTTGAACAAAATTCTTCTTGCATTTTTTTAAATATAATGTTATCTTAAAAACAAGGGAGTACAAAAATTACCAACCTAATTGGTTTTAAGTTTATTGTACTTGAGGAATGATAAAAGTAATTTGTCGTGGATTATTCTGTGAAATATACATTTAGCAACAAATACCTTAAAGATAATTCAAAACCCGGTTCCTACAGACGCGGATACGAAACCTACCAAAACGGAATGGTTGAAGAAGTTAAATTCAACGAAAACATTGTCCGTGCAAAAGTAAAAGGTAACTTTAAATCCCACTATGAAACGGGTATTAAATTTACAAAAGGAGAGGCAAGACCCACCTGCAATTGTCCTTTAGAGGAACCATGGTGCAAACACGCTATTGCATTGGGGTTTTATTCCTTAAAAAATCACTTTTGGGAAGAATTTTTATATGAAAAAATGAACATAGAACCGAATCTTATTGATGAAGATTTGCCTATGAATCCTGACCCTCAGGGAGATTTTATTTTCCACTTCAACCCCAAACGCAGACAAAATTTCTTTTCCATTTTAGTTATGAATAGGCACACAAAAAAAGTTATTCGTGACTTGGAAGCCGTATTTAAACAAATAATTTTAAAACAAAAAGAAGATGAAAATTTTCAATTAAATAATTCACAAAAACTCGAAGTTTTAATGTTTAAAATGCTTTTGAATCAATCAAGACTTGATAAAAAATCAGGCTGGTATGATGTTCAAATAAACAAATTTGACGAATTTTTCAAAATGTTATCCAAAATGGATGACGTTATTGATGCTAAAACTCACCAAAAAATAAAATTTTCGGATTCAATTTGGAATCTTTGTTTGGATGTTAATGTATCTTATGTCGGAAATATTTTATTGAGCTTATATTGGAAAAGAAACGACATAGATGAAATCTATCCTTTTGAAGAAGTAAGATATTTTTCAAGACAACTAAAATGGGGAAGATATAAAGATGTCATCTTCCAAACAGATACATCGGTTAGTGTTATTCCGCAAAATCTTACAAAATCAAGTTTTTCCGATATTAAAGATGCTGACGGCGGAAAGTTTGTCTACGAAGAACTGCCAAAACTAAAAGAAGTTATGACGGTAAACATGTCAGATGAAATGGAAAAACTGACATTTGAAAAAAGACCTCCGATTTGCGTTGTGGAATTGGGCGTTGATTATGACCAATCTTTAAAAGCGTCTTTAGAATTTGAATATGACGGCGTCAGAGTACCTTATCAAAAACAATTCAAGAGTCCCTATGTTACAATAAAAGACCCGTCAAAAGACCTTCTATACTGGATAAAAAGAGATATGGAATTTGAACAGGCAGCATACAAAATGCTTCTTGCATGCAGATTTGCACCCGTTCAATCAAACAACCTCGCACTTGATAAAGAATATGCAATAGATTTTTATAATTATTACATTTCAAAAGCAGGCGACGGCTGGAAATTTATAGAAAAAGATGATTTGTCTTTTTATAAATTAAATAAAAAAGGCTTAAAACTTATTGCAGATATTGACTTTTTAGAAGATAGAACCGATAGCTTCGGCATAAAATTGAAAGCACAAATTGATGAAACGGAAGTTGATTTTGAAAAAATAATAGATTTAACTTATGAAGGTGCAAAATACTATAACATCCCCTCAGGCGGTCAGGCGCCTATCCCTGTCGATGATGTTTTATCTTTATTAAAATCATTCAATACTTATGATGTTTATAAAAATGACGAAGAAAAATATATCGTAAAAACGTACAGAGCGGGCGTTGTAACCGAAATGGAAAAAATGGGAATTGTTCTCAAAATGAGCAGAAAATTCTCAGCTTTTTGGAAAGAAATTTCTACATTTTCGGATATGGAATCTACTCCGCTGCCTAAGAATTTAAAAGCAGAATTAAGAGAATACCAATTAAAAGGTTATTCTTGGTTATGGTTTTTATATAAATACGGTCTGAATGGGGTTTTGGCAGATGATATGGGTCTTGGTAAAACCGTTCAAACTCTGGCATTATTACAAAAAGCCAAAGAAAAAGATGCTAAAAAACCAAACCTTGTTATTTGTCCCACATCTGTTGTCTTTAACTGGGAACAAGAAATTGAAAAATTTACTCCTAATTTAAAATATTTAACCCTCACGGGCCCAAACAGGAAAGATAAATTTAAAGACATAGAAAAATATGATGTCATAATAACAAGCTATGCTTTAATCAGAAGAGATGTTGAGGATTTAAAGAAGCTTGAATTCAGATATGTAATTTTGGATGAATCTCAAAACATTAAAAATGCAACAAGCCAAACTTCACATGCCTGCAAATCTCTAAATTCAATTCACAGATTAGCGCTTTCAGGCACCCCAATTGAAAACAGACTGGAAGAACTTTGGTCAATCTTTGACTTTTTGATGCCGGGATTCTTATTTGATCCGAATGAATTTAATCATCGTTTTGTACTTCCTATTGTGGAAAATAACGATACAGAAGTTCAAAAACGCCTTAAAACACAAATATTCCCATTCATTTTAAGACGTATGAAACGTGACGTTGCAAAAGATTTGCCCGACAAAATCGAATCCGTTGCATACTGCGAACTTACGCCCGACCAAAAAGACTTGTATTTGCAGGTATTGGATTCTACAAAAGAAGAATTGTTCAAATCAATTGAAACTGTCGGCTTAGAAAAATCGAGAATGTCCATATTCTCAGCATTATTGAGATTAAGACAAATATGCTGTCACCCGCGATTGTACGACAAGGAAGGACAGTTGGGTATTAATGAATCCGGTAAATTTGAACACTTGCAAGATATGCTGGAAGAAATTATATCGGAAAAACACAGAATCCTTTTATTCTCACAATTCGTCGGTATGCTTGATATCATAAAAGATTGGCTTGAAAAGAAAGGAATTAAACACGAATACCTTTCAGGAAAAACAAAAGACCGTCAAGCAGTAGTCGAAAGATTCAACGAAGACCCGACTATACCTATATTCCTTGTATCTTTAAAAGCAGGCGGAACAGGTTTGAATTTGACCGGTGCAGATTATGTAATACATTATGACCCGTGGTGGAATCCTGCAGTAGAAGACCAAGCAACAGACAGAGCGTATCGTATAGGTCAAACGAAAAAAGTGTTTGTATACAGGTTAATCACAAAAGGTACTGTTGAAGAAAAAATTCAAGCACTCAAATCCAAGAAGCGTTCACTTGTTGATAGCGTAATATCTATTGATAGAAATATTGTTAAAACTCTTACTTATCAAGACATTAAAGATATCTTCTCCGTTTAATATTACTTTTGCAAAAGTTTATTTTTTGAGTTATTATAATCGTATCATCGGTTTTAGCTATGAAAATAAGCTCTATCACAAGTATATGCTCATGTAAAAGACGAGATTTGTCTCGTCCAGTTCAGTTCGGAAAAGTATTTGACGTAAGAAAGCTTGAGCATTTATATTGCCCCGTTTGTGCAAGTACGATGTTCACAAAAGAACAAAGCAGAGAATTTTGTTCCGATTTGACAGATGTAACGGGAGAAGATCTTGTCAGAACAATAGAAAAATACGAAAATATGAATCTTGATGATAATTTTGCAAAAGATTTGCCTGTTTTTAATTCAAGACAACAGGAAATCATAGACAGAATTAAAATAGCGGCACTTGAAAACGATGATTTATATTTGGATGAATTAACAGACATTTTGGGCAGTGAAGTTGCAAGAAAATATTCAACTTTTTCAACAAGCAAAATTACACAGTGCTATACACCGACTTATCATAATTCTCTACCCACGTTATCAGATGAAGATTATGCGGATGTCTTCTTTTTAAATTGCAGGAACAGGAAATTTAATTCATACGAAATTGCGCAAAACTTTATTAAAGAAAAATACCCGACAATAGAACATCTTATACCTGTTTCAAGAAAAGGTAAAAACGAAGACAGAAACTATATGTGTGATTGCAGCGAATGTAACCGTAACAGAGGTTCAATGCCTTTTTATCTTTGGGCTAAGCAAATACCCAATTTTGAAGAAAATCTGCAAATTCAAATTGACCAGATAAATAGAGCAATTCAAGAATCCAAACTGGATTCAATATATTCGTATTATCCGAAAAGACTTTCAAAAACAATAAAGTATTTAAGTAAAGGCGAAATTGACCTTGTGGTTTAATTTATTAAACTTTTTATTTTTTTGATTTCATCTCTGATTTGGATTGCTCTTTCAAAATCGAGTAATTTTGCGGCTTTGTGCATATCTTCTTCCAATTTATCGAGTAATTTCGGCAAATCTTTTGTTTGAACATTTAATTCTACCATTTGTTCCGCAACGATATCTTCCGTGCTTCTATAACTTTGGACAAGCGATAGAAGATTATTTTGAATTGATTTTTTAACTGTTTTCGGAGTAATATTATACTTTTTATTGTGTTCTAACTGAATTTCACGGCGTCTTTTTGTTTCTTCTATTGCTATATTCATAGAATCAGTGATTTTATCGGCATACATAATTACTCTGCCGTCTGAATTTCTGGCACTTCTTCCGATTGTTTGAATTAAAGATGTTTCGCACCTCAAAAATCCTTCTTTATCAGCGTCCATAATAGCAACCAAAGAAACCTCGGGTATATCAAGACCTTCTCTTAACAAATTAACACCGACTAAAATATCAAATTCTCCTAACCTCAAATCTCTCAGTATTTCAACTCTTTCTAAAGATTTTACTTCACTATGGAGGTATTGAACTTTTAGATTTTGATTTTGAAGGTAATTTGTTAATTCTTCAGCCATTTTTTTGGTTAACGTGGTTACAAGTACACGATTCCCTTTTTCAATTGCCGATTTTGCTTCCTTCATTAAATCCTGAATCTGTCCTATTGTGGGTTTTACTGTTATTTCGGGATCTAATAAACCTGTCGGACGTATTATTTGTTCAACAATTTTAGAACTTTCTTTTCTTTCGAATTCTGCAGGTGTTGCCGAAATAAAAATCTTTTGACCTTGGCCGTTATTGTTTTCAAAAGAAATTTTATTATAAAATTCATCAAACGTTAAAGGGCGGTTATCCTTTGCGCAAGGCAATCTGAAGCCGTAATCCACAAGAACTTCTTTTCTTGCCTTGTCGCCAAAGTACATTCCTCTCAATTGCGGAATTGTCACGTGGGATTCATCTATTACAACAAGGTAATCATCTCCGAAATAATCAAGCAGAGTCGCAGGATGAGTCCCCTTTTCTCTTCTTTCGATTATTCTTGAATAGTTTTCTATACCAGAACAATATCCCATTTCTTTAATCATTTCTATATCGTAATTCACTCTTTGAGAGAGTCTTTGTGCTTCAACTATTTTATTTTCGTTTTTTAATTCAACAAGCCTTTCATTTAGTTCTTTTCTAATTAAATCGCAGGTTTCATCAACATTTTCATCATAAGATAAGTAATGAACCGCAGGATAAATAACAATTTCTGAGGGTTTTTCTATTATTTCACCCGTCAAGGCGTCTATTCTTGTGATTGATTCTATTTCGTCTCCAAAAAATGAAATTCTGTTTATAACTTTTTCAAAACTCGGCATAATCTCAACAACGTCACCTCTGGCTCTGAAAGTTGAACGCTTTAATTCAACATCATTTCTTTCATATCTTACACCCACAAGATAAGTTAAAAGGTCTTTTCGTGAAACTTCTTGCCCTATATTAAGAGAAATTGTGCCTTTAAAATAATTTTCGGGCAAACCCAAACCATATATGCAGCTAACAGATGCAACAACAATAACATCGTTTCTTTCATACAAACTTCTTGTCGTATTGTGTCTTAATCTGTCTATTTCATCATTAATCGAAGCGGATTTTTCTATATATGTGTCGGTTCTTGGAATATAGGCTTCAGGTTGATAGTAATCATAATAAGAAATAAAATATTCAACGGCATTTTTGGGAAAAAGCTCCTTAAATTCATTATACAGTTGCGCAGCAAGTGTCTTATTGTGTGCAATAACAAGGGTCGGTTTTTGAATATTTTGAATAACGTTTGCTATTGTAAAGGTTTTTCCGGATCCGGTTACCCCCAGCAATGTCTGAGTATTTTCACCATTCAATAAACCTTCGGTTAATTCTTTTATTGCTTTTGGCTGATCGCCCGAGGGTATCATATCGGATACTATTTCAAACTTATTGTGTTTCATAATTAAATTTTAGCTTAATTAATTTTTGTTTCAATGTAAATTTTTGTTAACAAGAGTCATTAAACAAACAATTTATTTTTTTAGAGACATTTATTATATTGTTTTATTCAACAGGTTTAAAAATGATTATCAGACTCCCCGTTTTTTCAAGTAATAACGATACCAAAAAACAACAAAAAATCAAAAAAACAAAACCGCAAACAACACAGGGTTATGTTTCAGAACAAGAAGCATACCAATATCCTGTCGATTTTAGCAGAAAATTATTAACAGCTCAAATGGCAAGCTTAGACGAAGATATAAAACTCTATAACAAAATTCAACGACTGAATATTGAAATTGAAAACTTAAAACTAAGAATAGTAAAAGAAACCGATGAAAATAAAAAACAAGTTTTGATTTCATTTTTAAATGAAAAAATTGAAAATTTAAACGAATTGAAAAAATCTTTTGAATAACGGAAGGAATAAATATGAACATTAATTTTGCCGCTTTCAAACCAAGTTTAAATAATATTAAAAAACTAAGCACAAATCCGATAAAAGCAAATTCTTTATCCGGTACTAACGAAATATCATTCGGCAAACTTTCAAATATAGATTACAGAAATTCGAAAGTTAAATATCAAAACGGTTTAATATCGGATTACAAAAAAAGATTATCAGAATTAAAAGCATCATATGAAGCAGGGGAAATTTCCGAAAAAGAATATAATTCCGGCGTAATGCACGCAAAAACAAAAATTGCAGATGCTAAAGCCGAAATAAAAAAACTCGAAGAAGAAATTAAAATCATACACTCGTATTGATATTTCTTCGCAAATCGCAGAAGAAAACCTTGATTTATTAAAACGAAAAAATAAAAATTATTTATCCGTAGCAGAACTTGCTAAACAGTTAAAAGTAAAAAGATGCGAAATAGAACGTGCGATAATAAACGGTGACCTTATTGCAAACAATGAATATCTGTTCTCCGGTCCCGATAAACAAGAATCCGGTATATGTTTATATAACAATATCAACAGACAATTTATTGAAAAACTTGCATTTGAAGAACAAGCCAAAGCATCATTAGTTACCGAAGAACCAAACAAAAAAGAAAGAAATAAAAGTTTAATCGGACTGAGAGTAAAGATTGCATGGCATCTTTCTCTTTACACAAGACAAGTTGCATTGGAATTAGCAAAAGACGACGGCTATTTAGCCAAAGTTATAGAAAAAGAAGCCAGAATCAGACAAAGCAGCGACGATGTAGAAAAAACAGAAACTCTGACAAAACCCGAACAAATAAAAATAAATGAATACAGAAAATCTTTCTGGGAAGAAGCAGGAACGGAAGAATTTTCAAGAGCTTCAAAGAAGGCATATCAAATAGTAAACACCTACGTTGAAGATGGAATTGATGAAATAGAAGACCCCGAAATCAGAAAAATAATTGAAGAATATGTGTCATAAAATAATAATCTTGTAAGTAAAATATTTTTGATATACATTAAGATATGTAGAGGTATTTTATTTAAAGGATAAAAGCTTATGACAGAAAGAAAATTAGTCGGAACAAATGAAATGTTCAAAAAAGCTCTTGCAGGCGGTTATGCAATCGGAGCTTACAATGTAAACAACATGGAAATTCTTCAAGGTATTGCAGAAGCCGCAGAAGAAACTCAATCTCCAATTATCTTACAGGTTTCTGCAGGTGCAAGAAAATATGCTAATCAAACATATTTAATCAAATTAGTAGAAGCAGCATTAGCTACAACTACTGTTCCTATAGCACTTCACCTTGACCACGGTGCAGATTTTGAAATTTGTAAAGCATGTATTGATGGCGGTTTTTCATCAGTAATGATTGACGGCTCAAGATTCCCGTTTGAAGAAAACGTTAAAGTAACAAAACAAGTAGTTGAATATGCCCATGCCAGAGGTGTTTCAGTAGAAGCTGAGCTCGGAAAATTAGCAGGTGTGGAAGATGATGTTAATGTTGATGCTAAAGATGCTAAATACACTAACGTTAAAGAAGCAGTTGAATTTGTAAAACAAACAGGTTGCGATTCATTAGCTATCGCAATCGGTACTTCTCACGGTGCATATAAATTCAAAGGTGAAGCTAAATTAGACTTTGAAAGATTAAAAGAAATCAAAGATGCATTAAAAGAAGCAGGTTTCGGCGATTATCCGATTGTACTTCACGGTTCATCTTCAGTACCTAAAGAATTTGTTGCAAAATGTAATAAATACGGCGGAAATTTACCAGATGCACAAGGTGTTCCGGAAGAAATGCTTAACTACGCTTCTAAACACGGCGTTGCAAAAATCAATATTGATACAGATTTAAGATTGGCAATGACATCTACAATCAGAGAATTCTTTATCGAACACCCTGAAAAATTCGATCCTCGTGAATATATGGGTCCCGGAAGAACTGCGGTAAAAGAAATGGTTATGCACAAAATGCGTGACGTATTAGGTACAGCAGGACACGCAAAAGATTAGTTTTTATAATAATCATCAAAAAGCAGGAGTTATGGCTCCTGCTTTTTTTAAACAATTACGTTACAAAAATTTACAGCTAATAAATTTTATTTAAAATATAATCATTTTGGAAGGTATCTTTTAACAATAAAGGAATGAAAAATGCAAGCAAGACGTGCTAGTAGAGAATTGGCTTTAATTTTATTTTCTCAACTGGATAAGAATTTAGAAAAATACAAAAGCGAAGATTTCGCGGACATTATATTAAAATCGGTAAGAACACTTATTTCTTCTTTGTATGATGAGGTTTCAATTTGTGCTTCGTCATTAAGTGAACTGAAAAATCAAATAATAGAATACGAAAACAATCACAAAGATAACCTATCAAGACCGATTGACGCAACTAACATTCCTGTCCCCATGATTCTGACTTCCGAATTTGAAGGAAAAATTGACACACTTTTAAATGCAGCTGACAAAGCACAATCTGCGTTAGAAATAGCTGAATTATCGGCACTGGCAAACAAAGAGGATGTCAGAGAATACATAATGAAAATATGTTTTGAATATAAAGAGCATAAAGATGAAATTGATAAAATGATTGGCGAATTTGCTTTCGGCTGGGATTTGGAAAGAATTTTCAAAATAGACAGAGACATTTTAAGAATAGCAATAACAGAGCTGGCATATATAAAAGATGCGCCACATAAAGTTGTTATCGATGAAGCGCTTGAGCTTGCAAAAAAATATTCAACAGACGATTCTCCGTCTTTTATTAACGGAATTTTAGCAAGAGTAGTTGAAAAATATGTTTAATTTTTTTAAAAACAAAAAAGAAGAAACCAAAGATATAAAAGAAAGCACATCTTCCAAAAAAGATAGTGCTTTTGGGTTTTTAAAAAACGCATTATCCAAAACAACGAATTCGCTTGTTGATAACGTATTAAATGTTGTATCAGGAGAAATACCGGACGAATTTGAGCTTGAAGATATCGAAACAATGCTTATTAAGGCAGATATCGGGGTAGATTATGCGGTTGAGCTTGTTGAAAAAATTAAATCAGAAAAAATAAAAACCGCAAAAATAAAGGATTTTTTAAGAGAAGAATTTTCAAAAGTTTTAAATATTGAAAAAGACAACAAATTAAAATTTGAAAAAGATAAACTCAACATATATTTTGTAGTTGGCGTCAATGGTGCGGGAAAAACAACCCTAATCGGAAAACTCGCAAACAGATTTAAAAATCAAGGAAATAAAGTGCTTCTTGTTGCAGGAGATACGTTTAGAGCTGCAGCAGAAGAACAACTTGATGTTTGGTCAAAAAGAGCGGGTGTTGATATAGTCAGAGAAGATAAAGCAGACAGTGCTTCTTTGGTTTATCGCGCAATAGATAAGGCAAGATGTGAAAATTATAACGTAATCATTATAGATAGCGCAGGAAGACTCCAAAACAAATTTAATTTAATTGAAGAACTTAAAAAAATAAAAAATGTAATATTAAAAAAATTACAGGATGCAAATCTTGAAACAATGCTTGTTCTCGATGGAACACAAGGACAAAACGGTCTTTCGCAAGCTTCTGTTTTTAACGAAGCAGTCGATATAACAGCACTTGCAATTACAAAAATGGACAGCACCTCTAAAGGCGGAATCGTTTTTGCTATTGCAAAAGAATTAAAATTACCTACAAAATTAATCTGCATCGGGGAAGGAATAGACGATATTGCTGATTTCGACAGCGTAGAATTTGTGAATGCAATTTTTAATTAATCAGACAATTAAAACTTTATGAAAAATCTTATTTTACACGATAAAACTTTCACGGTTTTTATTTCAATATTTTATATATTGGGTGTTTTTAGTGTTTTTTATAAATCAGAAATAATATTTTCCTTTATTTGTTTAATTCTACTTCTCTGTCTTTTATTTTTCGTAAAATACGGAAGCAGAAAACTAATCTTTTTATATTTAATATTCTTTTTCGGAATAATAAGATGCAATACTGCTATAAAAACCGATAACGTATTAAACAACTATAATTGCAACAATGCAAAAATAACAGGTAGAATAATTAGCACAAAAGATATCTCGCCAAAAACAAAAAAAGTAAAATTTTATATAAAAGCAACAAATGCAACAGCCTATGAAAAAGAATTTAATAATTTAAATTCAAAAATATTTGTAAATATGGATATCACGGATGATATCTCAAAAAAAATCGCAATTGGAAACACAATAGAGCTTACGGGAAATTTAAGAACCCCGTCTGATGCAACAAATCCCTATCAATTTAATTACAAAAAATATCTTGAAAATAAAAATACAAAAAATATTTTGTACGGAAAAACAGAAGATATCAAGTTAATTAGCACCCCTGAATTTAAAACAGGAAAAGAAAACAAATGGTATTACATTTTAAATAAATTTGAAAAAATAAGAACAAAAATAATTAAACAACACGCAAAAAATATCAAATCACCTTATTTAGAAGTATTAGGCGGTATTGTTTTCGGAGATGAGGCAATAAATCCCGACGAAGATATCAAGGAAAACTTTAAAAATTCAGGCCTTTTGCATCTTTTAGCTGCCAGCGGTTTAAATGTGGCGCTTATTTACGGATTATGGTGGTGGATTGCGAAATTAATCAAATTCCCATACAATCTTTCAGTTGCAACAGGTGCGATTTTTGTTGTTTTTTATACTTTTATGACAGGTTTTCCGCCTTCCATATTAAGAGCGGGTTTAATGCTTTTATTTGTATTATTGGGAAAAATTATAGACAGAAGCGTAAATTCTATTGCTCTTATTTTTCTTGTCGGTTTTATAATACTGGTATTTAACCCTAATATGCTTTTTGATGTCGGATTTCAATTGTCATTTGCGGTCACTTTAGGTTTAATTGTATGCTGTCCCATAGTAATTGAAAAATTTAATGATATTGATAAAAATTTTCTCGAAAAGCACAAAAATTTTAAATTTAAGGTTTTGTTATATACTTTTACTCCAAAAAATATGATATCTGTCATTATGGTGCCTATAATCGCACAATTATGGGTAATTCCTTTACAAATGCATTATTTTAATAATTTTGCACCCTTGAGCGTTTTCGCAAACATTGCCGTTGTTCCTTTTATCGGGGTTTTAAGCTTTATAGGTTTTTTAAGTTCTGTTATTGCGCTTATTCCTGCGTTTTCTTCCCCGATTGTTTATATTTTTGATATAATTGCAAAGCCGTTGCTTTTTATACTTGTTAAAATAAGCGCATTTTTTGCATCTTTTAAATATTCACTTATGACCACTATGGGTATGAATGTTTATCAGATATTATTTTTCTGGACATTAATACTCCTTTTGATGCTGAATATAAAATTTGATTTTAAAAATAAAAAGTATTCATATGCATTTATTTCTTGTTTGATTATTTTTTCATTGAGTTTTATAAAATTCGATTATTTTAATCATGACTTGGAAGTTATTATGTTTGATGTCGGAAATGCCGACAGTTTCTTAATTAAGACACCAAAACACAAATACATCCTAATAGATACAGGCAAAAAATCATATAAAGGCATAACCTCAGCTGAAAGTATTATCAATCCTTATTTTAAAAATAAAAGGATAAATAAGCTTGATTCAATGATAATAACCCATTTTGATATTGACCATTGCGGCGGAGCAATTGATATCTTAAAACTTTTAAAAGTAAAAAACATCTATATTCAAACCCTCAAAGCAAAATCCGAACACTCATCGGACATTTTAAACTATTTAAAACAGAATAAATTAAATTACAAATTGGCAAAAAACAATGAAGAAATATATTCGGAAAACAATTTAAAAATAGTGACCCTTGTACCTGAAATCAAAAATTTATCCTCACAGGATAAATTTGATAACGAAACATCAATAATTACGCTTTTAAAATACAAAAACAAAAATGTATTATTTATGGCAGATAGCGGAATAATGGGTTTTGAAAACATAAAAAAATACCTGCCCGAAAAAACAGATATATTAAAAGTCGGTCACCACGGTGCGGAAAACGTAATAAGCCAAGATATGTTAAACAAAATAAAACCCGACTATGCACTGATTTCGACAGGTATAAATAAATTTAATCACCCGCATTTTTCAACAATAAACCTTTTAAACGAAAATAATGTTAAAATTATTTCATCTAAAAATTATGGTTTTACAAAGATAATGTTTAAAGATAGCATTATAAAGTTTAAACATTTTGAAAATAAAAAACTTACCGATATTACATTTAAAAAACAGGAAGAAATTCCTTTTAACAAAACACATTTAGTACAAAATTTTATAAAAAATAATATTTAAATAAGGAGAAAAAAAATGAAAATCAATGAAAACTACAAAAAATTAAAAGCAAGTTATCTGTTTTCCACTATTGCAAAAAAAGTAGCGGAATTTACGGAAAAAAATCCCGACAAGAAAATTATTCGTTTGGGAATTGGCGATGTTACAAAACCGCTCTGCAAAACAGTTGTAGAAGCAATAAAAAATGCGGCAATAGAAATGGGAACTCCGGAAGGATTTCACGGTTACGGCCCAGAACAAGGATATGATTTTTTAAAAGAAGAAATCAAAAAATATTATTCAAAAAGAAATGTAGCACTTGAACTTGATGAAATCTTTATTTCAGACGGTGCAAAATCTGATTTGGGAAATATTTTGGATTTATTTTCAACGGAAAATACTGTTCTTATTCCGGACCCCGTGTATCCTGTTTATGTTGATACAAATACAATGCAGAATCGAAAAATTATCTTTGCAAAAGCCGACGAAGAAAATAAATTTCTCCCTATGCCTGATGATAACGTAAAAGCCGATATTGTTTATTTATGCTCACCAAACAACCCGACGGGTGCCGTTTATAATAAAGAACAACTCGAAAAATGGGTGGCTTGGGCAAATAAAAACAATGCAATTATTTTATTTGATGCGGCTTACGAATGTTTCATTTCAGACAGCAATCTGCCGAGAAGTATTTTTGAAATTAAGGGCGCAAAAAATTGTGCAATCGAATTTTGTTCGTTTTCTAAAACAGCAGGCTTTACGGGTACCCGTTGCGGCTATACCGTTGTACCTTTAGAGCTTGAATTTAGCGAAATGAAGTTAAATAAAATGTGGCTCAGAAGACAAACAACAAAATTCAATGGCGTACCTTATATTGTACAAAGGGGTGCTGCGGCAGTATTTACGGAAGCAGGTCAAAAAGAAATTCTTGAAAATATCAATTACTACAAGAAAAATGCAAAACTTATCGCAGATACGCTTGATAAACACAATATCTTCTACACAGGCGGGATTCATTCACCTTATATTTGGATGAAGTGTCCTAACAATATGACAAGCTGGGAATTTTTCGATTACCTTTTAAACGAAATTCAGGTTGTCGGAACTCCGGGTTCAGGCTTCGGTGTGAACGGAGAAGGCTTCTTCAGATTAACTTCCTTCGGTACTTACGAAAACACAAAAGAAGCAATGGAAAGATTAGATAAAATTTTAAAATAAAAACTGTTAACAAATTTTTACAATTCTGATTTTTTTAGCAATTATTTACTTTTTAAATACTTTTTATATATAGGAGAGTAAGGTAATAAAGGAATTTAAAATGAAACAAGAGTTAAAAGAATTAGGCGGAAACAATGTTTTATTAAATTTCCAACAAGAAGAAATTGAAAAAGCAAAAGAAATTGAAGAAGCAATGAAATTCTTCTCATTTTTAGAAAAATAAGTTTTAAAGAGGGTTTAAAGCCCTCTTTATTGTATGCGGAATTTTTTTATTTAAAACGATTTGATTGTCGGGTTGAAACCCGACTTATTTGTATGCATAAATTTTATTTTAATATTGTTATTCATCCTTTAAAGTGTAAAATTATATTAAATACAGTACAGTGTAATAATTTACGTTGTAAAATATAATAAAAAGCGTGTAAGAGGAAAGGATATAAGCAATGTTAAGCAAAATTATGAAACCTAAATCAATTGCTGTTATTGGTGCTTCTACCAAAGAACATACAATTGGTTCAGACATTATGAAAAGATTACAAGAATACAAATTCAAAGGTTCAATCTATCCGGTTAACCCGAAAGGCGGAATAATCGAAGGATTGCAAGCATACACAAACGTATTGGAAATCCCGGGAGAAGTTGATTTAGCTATTATCGTTGTTAACGCTAAATTTGTACTGGATACAATAGACCAATGCCACCAAAAAGGTATTAAAGGATTATGTGTAATTACGGCAGGCTTTAAAGAAACAGGTGCACAAGGTGCCGAACTTGAAAAATCATTATTATCAAAAGTTAAAGAATACGGAATGCGCTGCGTAGGTCCGAATTGCTTAGGTGTTGTTAACACATTACCCGAAGTATCAATGGATGGATGTTTCGCAGAATCATTACCCGAAAGAGGACATATCGGTTTTGTTTCTCAATCAGGTGCTTTAGGCGGCGGCATTTTAAATATATTAAAAGACTTAAACTTAGGTTTTGCACAATTCATTTCAATCGGTAACCAAGCAGACGTTAACGCAGAAACAGCATTAGAATATTGGGAAAACGAAGATGACGTTCAACAAATTCTTCTTTATATGGAATCAATCCAAAACCCTGCTAATTTCAGAAAATTAGCATCAAGAATTTCTAAAAAGAAACCTATTTTAGCCTTAAAAGCAGGCCGTTCAGCAGCAGGTGCATCTGCAGCTTCTTCTCACACGGGTTCACTTGCAGGTGCAGATAAAGCAGCTAACGCTTTATTGAACCAATCAGGTGTAATCAGAGAATACTCATTAAAAAACTTGTTTGCAACAGCCAAAGTTTTTGCTAATTGCCCGATTCCAAAAGGTGACAGAGTAGCAATTATCACAAATTCAGGCGGCCCCGGCATCATGGCAACCGATGCTGTTTGTGAATACGGTATGCAAATGGCAAAAATCACAGATGCTACAAAAGAAAAATTAAGAAGCTTCTTGCCGTCAGCCGCATCGGTTAAAAACCCGATTGATATGATAGCATCAGCTCCTATTGAACATTACAAGCAAACACTTGAAACAGTAATTGCAGATGATAACGTTGATATGATTATGGTAATTTACTTGCCATTCTTAGGATTAAAAGATATTGATGTTGCTCGCGCCGTTATGGAAATCAAAGCACAATATCCTCATAAACCCGTTATCGGCGTATTTATGACAAAATCAGAATTCTTCACAAAATTATCCGATATGGATGTTAATATGCCGTTCTTTATGTATGCAGAAGAAGCAGCAGACGGCTTCAACAGATTAAACCAACAAAGACTCTGGATGAACCGCCCGGAAGGCAAAATCCCGACATACAATGTTGACAGAGCAAAAGCTGAATCTATCATGAAGCAATCAATTTCAGAAGGCAGAGCACAATTAACTACTCGTGAATCAATCGATGTATTAGATGCATACGGAATCAGAGTTTGTAAATCAGGCTTTGCAACAAATATTGACGAAGTTGTTGAAGTCGGAAACAGAATCGGATATCCTGTTGTAATGAAAATGACATCAAAAACAACATCACACAAAACCGATGTTGGCGGTGTAAGAGTAAATATTCAATCAGAAGAACAATTAAGAAACGAATATAACGACTTAATTGCAAAATTAACAGAAAAAGGACTTATAGACGGTCTTGAAGGTGTAATCATTCAAGAAATGGTTAAAGGTAATCGTGAAATGGTTTGCGGTATTGCAACAGACCCGCAATACGGTCCTATGATGATGTTCGGTTTAGGCGGTGTATTCATTGAAGTTATGAAGGATGTAACCTTCAGAATCGCACCTTTATCAGATGTTGATGCTTCAGAAATGATTAAATCAGTAAAAGCATACAAATTACTGGAAGGCGCAAGAGGTACAACTCCCGCACAAATGGAACAAATCCAAGAAACATTGTTAAGATTATCACAACTT
The DNA here is from genome assembly GCA_946622415.1 of uncultured bacterium. Taxonomy (GTDB): domain Bacteria; phylum Cyanobacteriota; class Vampirovibrionia; order Gastranaerophilales; family Gastranaerophilaceae; genus RUG14156. The sequence goes on along the minus strand of CAMOPX010000012.1, from coordinate 16,500 downwards.
GTTTCTGATTATCCGTTTATCGATGAATTAGATATCAATCCTTTACTTATATCAGAAAAAACAGGTGAAGGTATCGCAGTAGACGGCAGAATCAAGGTTCGCCTTGAAGAAGCTGCAGAAAAATTAGATGCTTGCACTTGTGGTGCATGTGCAGGCTGCTGCAAATAGTATTTTCTAATAAATAATTAAAAAGGACAAAGGGATACTCTTTGTCCTTTTTAATTATAGGACTTTTATTTATTAATATTTGTTACACAATAAGGACTATTTTTAAATTAGAGTAAAATAAATTATTATGAAAAGAATTTTATTAATTTTAGCGATTTTATTTTTAAGCACGGAAAATGTATTTTCTAACAATTTATACCCCATAAACGATAAATCAGGCGGCGGTTTTATAGACAGTAAAGGAAATATAATAATAGAACAAAAATTCAATTTTACCTTTAGATTTATCGGAAATTATGCAATTGTACAGAGTAAAAATCAAAAATACGGGATAATAGATAAATCCGGTAAAATTGTATTAAATTTTGAATACGAAGATTTAAGCGATTTGAGCGAAAATTTTGTAATATATAAAGAAAATAATAAATACGGGATAATTGACATAGAAAAAAATATAAAATCAAAAGCAATATATGATAGAATAAGACCGTTTAAAGAAGGGTTAGCTGCCGTTTGTATTAACAATAAATGGGGATTTATCAATAAAAAAGGTGAAACTGTAATAGAAGCAAAATATTTTGATGTAAGCAATTTTTCTGATGGTTTAGCCGCAATTTCTTATGAAAAATATAAAACCGCAGGCTATATTAATAAAAATGGCAAAATCGTAATTACTTTTAACGAAAATAATTTAGACCCAAAAGAATTTAAAGAAGGACTTGCACCCGTTTTAAAAGGTGAAGATAAATCCTGCTCTTATATAAATAAAAAAGGCAAAATCGTAATAGACAAAGCAAAAATCAACCCCATAAATTCCTATTGCGGAAATTTTTATGAGGGTTTGCGAGTAGTGTTTATTGATAATGACCCGCACAACATCTTAACCGGATATATGGATAAAAAAGGCAAAATAAAATATTCTATGCTTTTTTCAATTCCAGAAAATGTATCTGAAGGTGAATTTAATGCTTTTGAAGACTTTAATTCAAATATGGCACAAATTACAATTGATTATAAAACAGGCTATATAAATAAAGAATTTAAACTTGTAATTCCTCCGATATACGAATTTGCGCACGATTTTATCGGAGATTTAGCTTATGTAAAATTTGAAAATAAAGAAGGATATATTAACAAAAAGGGAGAATGGGTTTGGTCAAAAGAACGTGAGGGGATGTAGAAAAATATTATTCGTTATTGAGCAAATCCGATTTTAAGCAAAATAAAGCACTAAATAAAGCAACCGCGCTAACAAAAATCAAAATCCAAGAAACACCGAAATGCTGACCGAAATTTCCCAAGGGAATCAAAAGTAATGACCCCATAGCTAAAGTAAAACCTTGTATTATTCCGGAAATTGTTCCCGTATTATTCGGAATGAGCCTTTGAGCACCCGCTAAAATTGCACCCGCTGCAAGCAATATAAAAAATCCTATTAAAATAAATAATATTGCGGAAATTATTTTCGGACAGTGTTTTAAAGATATTATTGCAAATACTACTAACGGCAATAACGGAAAATATGATGCCACAATCAAGCCTTTTAATTTTAGCCTCTTTTCAAAATGAGAAGCAAAAATCATAGAAAGACCGCCCGCAATAAAAAAAGCAGTCATTATCAAGCCTGTTTGCGTTACAGTGTATCCGAATTGTTTCAAGAGAAAAGGAATATATGTTCCAAAGCTCATTACAAGACAGGCTTTTAAAACAGTAAGCAGAATCAAAACAACACAAACTTTATTTTTTAAAATATTTTTTAATGCCAAAAGAAAATTAGACTCACTTTTAAATTCTCTTTTTTCGATTTTCGGTACAAAAAATAAAGCAAAAATAGCTGTAAAAATACCGATGATTCCTATATATACAAAATTAGAACCGAATTTTTCAACAATAAAACTTGATAAGTAAGGCCCCATAGAATATCCTATTGTTCCTAAACCTAAAAAAACTCCAATACTGTGGGATAATTCAATTTTATCTTTATAAAAATCCTTTATAATCGAAGTTGTTTGCGGATGATAAAAGGCATTTCCCGCCATACCCATAACAAGACAAAGGGTCAGGATTTTTGCATTCGGCGCAATATACCCTAAAGGCATAAATAAACTGACCAATACCAAACCCCAAAACATAAAAAATCTTTTTTGAATTTTATCCGAAATAAAACCAAACAGAGGCTCCAATACAGATGCCATACTGTGACCCAAAGCAATAACAATACTTATTGTTGCAAGATTAATATCAAGCCTTTGAGCAATCAGAGGATAAAGAGGAATCAAAATCGCAACATGCATATCTAAAATAAAATGTCCTGTTGATATTCCCCATAACGCTCTTTTTGCTTGATTCATATATTTACCTATATATTATAAAACCTTCGATTAAACTATCGAAGGTATTTTTTATTAAGTATGGGCCCGGAGAGACTCGAACTCTCACACCATAGGCACTAGATCCTAAATCTAGCGCGTCTACCAATTTCGCCACAGGCCCATATTTATTCTTAATTTGTTTAATTTTGCTTCGCAAAATATAAACAGTGCCACTGACTGAAAATATTAAGTTTTCAACTCACCCATAATACAATAATCAAAATATTCAGTCAAGAATTAAATTCTGTTTAAAGCTGATAAAACTTCATCAACAAGGGGATATTTTGTGCATTCATCGGTTGATAACGGACATTTCTTTTTATGACAAGGCTGACAAGGCAAATTTCCCTGCAGGGCAATTGATTTTGAATCAAGAGGAGCATACCTTTGTTTTGGAGTACAACAGAAGATTGAAATAATTTTTGGTTTTTCACATAACCAAGCAAGATGAGTGCTTCCGGAATCCAAAGAAATCAAAACATCAGTTCGCTTAAAAACCTCTAACAGCTCTTTTAGATTTGTTTTTCCTGCAAGGTTCAAATATTTCTTATTCGAAATGTATTCAATTAAACTATTGTCTTTGTTTGTACCGACAAATACAATATTGTATTTTGAATCATCAATTTTAGATATTAATTCCTTCCAATATTCTTTATTCCAGTGCTTATTATCCCAAGTAGTAGCAGGGGCAATTGTTAAAATCGGTTTATTTGAATCTGTTGAAGATAATAATTCATCAACTTTATTTTTTATTTCTTCAGGAATCAAAGGAAGTGTTCTTTTGATTTCAGAATCCTTTATACCTAAATAATTTGCAAATTTAAAGTAGTTATAAACAGCATGAAGTTTAAAATCATTAAATAACGGTTCAATAACCTCATTTCCGCCTATAATAGCACCTTCTCTTGCACTTTTTGAAACAATTTTCCTTTTGGCATTAATAAAAAATGACCAAACAAGACTCTTTAAAATCAACTGAGTATCAATCATTATATCGTATTTTTCTTTTCTCAATTGACGAAGAATTTTTATATATTCTATAAAGTTTTTTATTTTATTTTTTTCTTTTTTCCATTTTTCAACAGGCGCAAGAATCGTTTTATCAACGCAAGGATTTGTATTCACAATATCAAATCCTTTTTCCGATACAAGCCAATGAAGCGTAGCACCGTTTTTTTTGAGCAAATTTGCAAGCGGGATATTAAAAACAACATCCCCCAGTGCACTGAGTCTTATTAAAAGTATTTTTTTATTTTTAAGCATAGTCACTTATTCAGGTTTCACCCTATCAGTCTTGCTCATCGCAACCGAGTGCGTGCTTCGCGCACTTTTGCCCTCATTTTGTTCGGCTAGTGCATCGCACTACGCCTCACTACATTCGGGTATGCTCCTGCGGAAATTAAAAATTTCCACGTCGCCTTAGTCCAGTTTCGCACTTCTCGCTTGCTCATCGCAACCGAGTGCGTGCTTCACATCCTTATGCCGTAAACTGCGTTCGTTAAGTTTGCTTTCGCAAACTAAAACTCACTTGTTTACGGTTCTCCGCCTGTGAAATCAAAGATTTCAAACGGCGGTTTAGTACGGTCTTTGTGCTAACGGCAAAGCTCATCGCTTTCCCCTACGCACTTCGCACACTTTTGCCCTCATTTTGTTCGGCTAGTGCATCGCACTACGCCTCACTACATTCGGGTTCTCATAGTTGGGAATGCTATAACGTCACGAATCGAAGGAGAATCCGTCAATAGCATAACGAGTCTATCTATACCCATACCCATACCGCCTGTCGGAGGCATACCGTATTCAAGAGCATTTATGAAATCTTCATCGATTTCCATAGCTTCTTCATCGCCGTTTGCTTTTGCCAGCGCTTGGGCTTCAAAACGATTTCTTTGGTCAATCGGATCTGATAATTCAGAAAACGCATTTGCGATTTCCCAGCCGTTAACTCTTGTTTCAAAACGTTCCGTTAATCTGTCGTTATCTCTGTGTACTTTTGCTAAAGGCGAAATTTCTCTCGGGTAGTCTATAATATGACAGGGTTGAATTAAAGAAGGCTCAATCTTTTCTTCAAACACAAGCTCAACTACCTGACCCCAATTTGAATTTTCATCAGGATATACACCGATTGATTTTGCAAGTTCTATCGCATCTTTTGCACTATAAACTTCCAAGAAATCTACACCGGTTGCTTCTTTGATAGAGCCAAGCATAGTTTTTCTATCCCATGGAGGAGTAAGGTCAATTTCATTTTCGCCGTATTTAATTTTAGTTGTTCCTAAAACTTCCTGCGCAACGTATGCAACCATATTTTCCGTTAAGGTCATCATATCATTATAATCAGCGTACGCTTGATATAATTCTATCATTGTAAATTCAGGGTTATGGCGGGTATCAATACCTTCGTTTCTGAAGCATTTTCCTATTTCATAAACCCTTTCCGATACTCCACCCACGATTAATCTTTTTAAATATAATTCAAGCGCGATTCTAAGGGTTAAATCCATTTCAAGCGCATTATGATGGGTAAAGAAGGGGCGCGCATTAGCACCTGATGCAGTTGTTTGCAAAGTCGGGGTTTCAACCTCCATAAAACCGTCACGAGCTAAAAATTCACGAATTTTTTGGATTATAAGACTGCGTTTTCTGAATGTATCTCTAACTTCAGGATTTACAATCATATCAAGATATCTTTGACGGTATCTGATTTCAACATCCGACAATCCGTGGAATTTTTCAGGCAAAGGCAGAAGTGATTTTGATAATAATTTTAAATCAGTAGTTTTGATTGATAATTCACCTCTGGGAGTTCTTCTTATTGAACCTGTAAAACCTACGATATCGCCTACATCTATTAATTTTAACAATTTCATTTTTTCTTCAGGTAAATTTGATTTATGGGAAAATACTTGAATTTTACCTGTTGAATCCATTAAATCTATAAACATGCCTGTATTTCTGATTGCCATAACACGACCTGCAACAGAATACACGTCTTCGGTTTCTGCACCGTTTTCAAGATTTTCATATTTTTTCTGAAGCGTCTTTGCATTAGCCGTTTTATCAAAAGTATAAGGATACGGATTAACACCCATATCTATTAAATCGGTCAACTTTTGTATTCTGTTTTCTCTTATACCTGATGCTGTACTTGTATTAATATTTTCTGTTTTTTCTAACATTAATTTGCTCCTTTTAAAAAATTATATTTTGGAATGTTAAATTCTCTTTTGTCTTCATCTTTTAGAGTGTATTTGTTATAAATTTCAAAAGATTTTTCTTTTGAAGCTTCAACATAATCACTATTCAGATATTTTTTATAAACATCGTTCAATTCACCAGAATAGTTACCTAAAGTATCTGCGTATTTAACGAGCATATTTTTATCGCTTCCGCCGGCATATGCTTTTGTTTTTGCGTCAGTTCCCGAAGGTCTTATTTCAACAAACTTATCTTCAAATTGCAGATAAGTACCGTCGCCCACAAACAATACATCCGACAAATTATCAAAATTTAAGTCTTTGAATATAGAAGAAAGTATTTCTTTTATATTTTCAATAGTGATTTTGTTTTCATATTTTGCAACAGCAAGCGCGAGATAAAATAAATCGTTTTTTGTTCTTTGTTTTTCGCCTTCTGTTTTTGCAGCTTTTAATTTTTCAATATCGGGTTCTGATTCATTATAATATGCAATATCAACTCTGACGTCGTTTCTTGCAATTATGTTATTTTCATCGTAAATTTTTTGAAGATAATCAGCTAATGTTGTATCAATAGACGATACCAAAGCACTTGCAACAATAATTGCTTCTGTTGCGGATTTTTCCCTCATGGCGAGTGCAAGTCGACCGCTTAATGATTTTATGGGTTCAATTGCACCGATAATCATTCCGCCTGATTCTTCTCCGCCAAATATCATTCTGGGGTTTTTGCCAAGCTCAATTTTGTTATTGAAAACATCATATATTGTAATATTTTCTATACCTTCTTGCATTTGTGCTTCTATTTTTTTAACAGCACCGGCTATTTCTTTAAAACCAACAGGAGTGTTTATCACTTCTATATTTTTGCTCTTTGCCCATTCGTTCCATGCACGGGATGAAGCGGTAGTTTTAATCATGAAATATTTACTGTCTTTGGATTTTTCAAGAGCCTTATACCAATAATCCATTATCATCAAGAAGGATTGATTTGCGGAAAATACGCAGAGTATTCTTTTGTCATCCAACTCTACATAATCGGTTCCCGTTTTTTCAAGAATTCCTTTTTTATCCGATGAAACAATTTGTACAATATTTAATCTGTCATGGTCAGGGTCTGTTATTAATACAACAGTATTAACCGGATAATCTTTTAATTTTTCTCCGTAATTTAAGGATTCAACAACAGGGAAATATTCTTTTCCTTCTTTTTTTGCCAAAACCGTAACATCCAAAGACCAATCGTAAAAAACATCGTTACCGTTTTTATCTTTTTTAATATCTTTTCCGATAGAATGAAAAAACGGGTCTTCTTCCTTATTCAGCCATACAAAATTATTGCTAATATCCAGCTTATTCAAAATTTTTGATAATGTATTATAAGCACAACCGCCAACGGAATCAATTACTATTTTGTTTTTAAAATTCTTTATTGCATTAATATTTTTTTCGTTTGCAACACCGTTTTTTAAATATTCAACATATAAATCAATTCCGTTATTCAGATTTTTCATTGTTTCTTCGTCAATTAAAGAATCATTTGACGCCGAAAATTCTATTTTGTAGAAGCCTTTTTCATCAACTTCCGATAAAATTTGTTCAATTTTATTGACAAATTCAATACTTTCATTGGGTAAAAATTGTGACCCTTGATTATTTAAATCTTTTGTCGCATTTTTAACCGAAATTCCATGGGAAGAAGTAATATATTCAGCACCGACCAAATCCAATTTAAAAGCTAAAAAAGAAGCAAGCCAAATAGGAATGGTTTGTCTTTCAACAGGAACAAGCGTTCTTATTCCGATTGCCGCTTGGATTCTTGATATTATATCCAGATAAGTTTTTGAATTGTATCTCACTTCACATCCTGCAAGCTTTAAAAGTTCTTTATTCGGATATTTTTCTTTTAATACAAGCGCTTTTGCAAGTGTTGCAAGCGTAACACCTATTGTATTAATCGGAAAACGGGTATCGTGAGGATAAAGAATATTTTGAGGCCCTCTTATCCCTGCAGTTGATACCATGGCTTCTTTTTTATATGCTTCAAACCAAGATTTCAACTTTAATTTTTCAACAAGTTCACGCGTTAAAGTGAATGTAAATGAATTTTTATCATTATAATCAAAAATCTTATTTTGCTTAATTTCAGACGGCGTATTTTTTTCAACGCTATCCTTTAACATACTTTCCAAATTACAAATTGTCATTGTCATACTTTACTCTCTTTATTAATACCGTAATAAAATTCTAACACAAAAACAGCAAAATTAAATTTAAATAAAGATTTATATGTTTTTATGCTTTCTTTTGTTCTTTATTTTTTTCTTCGGGTTTTTTATCTATGCCGGCTTTTTGGGTCAAAGTCTTTTTACCCGTAAGCTTCATAAATAATCTTGTCCAAGCACCCATGAAACCTTTTTTGGAAAGTTGTTTTTGTTCAAATTGAATAATATCTTGTTTTGATTTTTTCTTTAATATAGGTTGACAAGTGGATTTTCTAACTAAAGCTTCATTGGTAGTTTCTTCACCTATCGCAATTAAGCCCGCAGCAATAAGACTGCTGTTTAACGGTCCTTTGAATATTGAATTTCCAAGGTTCATTATCGTACCGTTTATTATAAAGTTGGCAAGTTTATGACCAATTCTTTGTTTAGCTTCTGCATTTGCACCTTCTATGTCTTTTCCGCCCGATTCAATTAAAACTTTGTTTCTGTAGTCATTTACGAAGAAATATGAACCTAAAACAGTAACAAGCGTTCTTGAGAAATTAGCCAAATCACCTGTTTCTACACATTGACCAAAATTTCTTGTACGTTTTTTTATTTCTTCAATCATTTTTGCTTTATCGCCTTTATTTTCTTCTAAAATAGCATACAAAGCGCCTAATGATTTATCTGTAACACCGACTACCCCTTCTTCAGCCTTCGGATTTAATAATTTCATTACTCCCTTTGCAGGTGCGGATAAAATTGTATAAATAGTTTTAAATACTCTTGTCAAACCGTCATAAAAACCTGAAATCAAAAATCTGTTTGATTTAATTTCCAATTCGGTTTTACCTTGAAGCGCATCTGAATATTCTTTTATAACTTTTTCAATATCTTTATCGGAAGATAATTCTGAAACCGAATCTTTGAATTTTTGAAGTTCTTTGCCTGATAAAGTAATAGTTTTCGTTTTGATAAAACTTTCAATATCTTTTAACTTGGTACCGATTACTTTTCCGCCTGAAGTTTTGGATAATACCTCAATTAAACTTACAGCGGCAAGCGCAGCAAATGCAATATTGAGAATTCCGAATTTTCCTTTTTTGTTTTCTTTTGGTTTTGAATCAGTTTTGACATTTTGACTGTTTTCTGTGTTATTAATTATATTTACTGGTGCAAAAGTTCCGTCTTTTTTTGCAAAATCTTTAAATATATTTTTTTCAACTCCGGCTTTAAATGAAACAACTGTTTTATTTTGTGCGTCAGCCTGTTTGCTTTCGGGTTGTTTTGTTTTTTGGTCATTGTTTTTTGTTTTTTGGATTTCATTGTTTTTCTTTTCCGCAATTTCTTTTGCCTTTTCGGAAGACAAAGGAGCAAGAGGTGTCTTGCTTAATAATCTGGATACAATTTCCGATATCAAAGCGCTTCCTGCAATAGTAAATGCGGATAAGTACATATTGTTTTTAATATGTTTATCAAGCGCACCTAATGAAATAAATGTCAATCCTGCAGATAATCCTGCTCTATACAATTCTTGTTTCAGACGTGCTTTTTGGGCTTTTTTAGCTTCCGACTTGTCATCTTTTTGAAGCATTGAAATATTAAAGAAATCATTTGATGAATAAAGAGCGGAAACACTGGCAGTCAAAAGTCTGTTTAAAGTTCTTTCATCTCTGCTTCTATAGTTTTTTACGGCTTGAGTAATATTGTTTGCAACAGAAGCTGCAAATTTTTCATCCGGATTTTGATTAAATTGAGCTGCTATATTAAAGAGCAATTCCTGTTTTTTTTGAAGGTCGGTTTTTTGAAGATATTTTGAAACAATTCCGCCGGGTTTCGGGTTTTTATTGAAATACGCAGCGATATCAAGCCACATATCCGTAAACGGATATTTTAAAGTTTTAAATAAATCTATAAATAAATTGGGTTGTTTAAAAGTAAGCAGTGCATCATTAACATCAAAACCGCATTCTTGTAATGTTTTTGCAAAGAAACCGTTTCCGATTTCTTTATCAATAAAAATACATTGGTCTTTTGTAAGGGTTTGAATGGTAGAACTTGCCTTTTGAACAACTTTACCCGCATCTATACCCGATGTAAAAGCTAACTCGGATTTTTTGGGGATAGAAACTCCAAAAACACCATTGTTTTGTTTTCGATGTCTTACTAATTCCGGAGAGTTGTTAATGCTATTTGATGATAATTTCATTTTTTTGGTTTTACCAGCCTACTAATAACACACTACCATAACAAAACATGTGAATCTTATTTTTTGCCATAATTTTAAGTTTTGTTATAGTTTTGTTAATAATTTGTCTTATTTTAAAAAATAAACTATGTTTTTAGTATGGAAAAGTTGGGTAAAATAGTCATAGTTGATGACGAAGCCATGGTCACCAAAACATTATCAATGCTCCTTGGACTAGAGGGGTTTTCTAATGTGTACACATACAATAACCCAAATGAAGCGTTAATTTTTTTAAAAAATGAAGAAGTGGATTTAATTATCAGCGATTTTATAATGCCCGAAATGAACGGCATTGATTTTTTAACGGAAGCAAAAAAACTTCAGCATGAAGTTTCAACAATACTTTTAACCGGCTATGCCGATAAAGAAAATGCTATCCGCGCGATAAACGAAATAGGAATATTTAAATACATAGAAAAGCCTTGGGACAATACAAATCTAATAATCAATATAAAAAACGCACTTACCCAAACAAGGTTAAAAAAAGAACTCAACAAAAAAATCGCAGAGCTTGAAGCAGCAAACAACAAACTTGAAAACTATTCAAAAACACTTGAACACAAAGTTCAACAAAGAACTAAAGAATTATCCGACAGTAATATGAAGTTGAGCGCAGTTATTTCAAGTTGTGCCGACGGCATTGTGGTATTAAATGAAAATCTTTTAATAACAAATATAAACGAAGCGGGTATAAGACTTTTCGGACAAGAAAAAGAAAATATAATTTCAACAAATCTCTTTGATTTGGCTTTTTCGGAAAAGAAACAATTTTCAAAATCGGATTTATCAAAAAAAGAAAGTCTGTTTTTAAGAAACTACAATATAATTAATTATTTGCATGATACAAAAATCCCTGTTGAAATCAGCATTGCGCATATAAAAACCGAAAGTGAAAGCGAAAAAGAAAAATCCTATATCGCAGTAATCAGAGATGTAACGTATCAAAAAGAAACAGAACGTCTGAGAGATGATTTTATTGCAACTTTAACCCATGACCTTAGAACTCCACTCCTTGCAACACTTTCCGGATTAGATTTTATTTTAAATAAATCATTAGGTGAAATTACACCGGAGCAAAGTAATTTATTTCAGGCCATGAAAAAAAGCTCAGAAGATATGCTCGGTCTTGTCAACGCATTATTAGAAGTTTATAAATATGAAGCAGGAAAAACGTATCTTTGCAAAACAAAATTTGATATATTAAAACTTACCCAAGAATGCAAAGAAGAGTTAAACCCGCTTGCTCAAAAATATGATATCCAAATGAATATAAAATGCAACGAAAACGAGCTTTTTGTTAATGCGGATAAAAATGAAATAAGAAGGGTGATTACAAATCTAATAGGAAATGCGATTAAACATTCTCAGGAAAGCTCTAAGATAGAAATAGATATAAATAAAGACAATAAAGATTTGAAATTTGACGTAATTGATGACGGTATCGGATTATCAAAAGACGATTGCAACAAATTATTCAACAGATTTTCACAAGGTACAAACCAAAAACGCTCAAGCTCAACCGGTCTTGGTCTTTATTTATCAAGACAGATTATAGAAGCACACAACGGAAAAATTTACGTTGATTCAAAAATAAACAAAGGTTCAAAATTTACTTTTGAATTAAAAGATTCAATAAATGATTGCAAGGTAATTTTATGACAGAAAAAAATATAAACATACTACTTGTGGAAGACCACGAATTTACACGAATGGGACTTTCTATGACAATAAAAACCATTCCCAATCTCAATCTTGTGGCAGAAGCAACAGACGGACAAGAAGCAATTATTATGGCACAAGAATACAATCCCGATGTTATTCTTATGGATATCGGATTGCCAAAAATCGACGGAATCACGGCGACTAAGAAAATTAAAGAAGAATTAAAACTGGATTGTTCTATTTTAATGTTCACATCAAGAGATAGCAAAGAAGATATTTTTGCAGCATTTAAAGCCGGTGCCGACGGATACATTATGAAAGGCACAAGTGCGCAAAATCTGATTAATGCAATAAATACCGTGCGTGACCACAGCGCATGGATTGATTCTGCTATCGCAAGAGTAGTGTTGTCAAATATTCAGCATGAAAATGAAATTCAAGACAACACAAAACTACAAAGCCAAAAGGAAGCAAACAAAAAATACGGACTTACAAAAAAAGAATTAGAAGTTTTATCTTTGATTGTTGACGGTTTATCCAATCAGGAAATCTCGGAAAAATTGGTGGTTGCAATGTCAACAACAAAAGCTCATGTGCATAGCATTTTACAAAAATTATATTTAAAAGATAGAACAAAAGCTGCGATTATTGCCCTAAAAGAAGGACTGGTGCAATAAATGAGAATAATTGCTTTTGTATTTGTATTGTCAATTTTGTTGGCAAACAGAGCATACTCTTTTACGATAAAAAATCCCTTTAAAAAAGCACCTGCACCCCAAAAAGAAAAGATGGTTGAAACAAAACAAGAGTGGGAACAAAAGGCAAAAAATGTTCCGCTTGAAGATAGAACAATAGAACCCTATACTCCGCCAAAATCAGATAAAAATATTACATATCCCGATCCTCATTTTGTTTTTGAATTGTATAACAGCCCGCCGGGGATGAGAGAAATAAATATTGATGATGTCAAAAGAAATTTATATTCTTATCCGTATATTGTATCGGACAACAAGTGTCATTATGCAGCATATCCGAGATATTACTTTTCGCCCGACAACAATCAAATAAGTTCCGAATTTTTTGTTGAAGAATTGGACACATCAAAAACAAAAGTCCAAAGAATGCTCGACTATAATCATAACCAAAAAGTAAGAAATTCTATTATTATATCAGGTAAAAAAGAACACTATCAGCATTTATTCAGCGGATTGTCACTTGTTGATTGGAGTAAAGACGGAAAAAGACTTCTGATTAAAGAGAGAGTAGGTTCTACCGTTGAAGGGGTTTATAAAACATATCTTTATGTTCATTTTATGGGAAATGACATAACAAGAGGATACACAATAAAGCTTGAAAATTTTGATAACGCAATAAAAAGATATTATACGAATTATCGTGATTTAAATATTATTGAATATCGCTATGATATTTTTCCGCTGGGTTTTAGTCAGGATAATGACGATATTATTGTTACACTTGTTTATGTTTATGACAAAAATAATAAAAAAATTTTTCTCGGTACTTGGGGGTATAATACTTCAACAAACGAAAGTATGCTCTTTTCAACGACAAATAATCAGGTTTCAGTTAGTGCAAACGGGCTAATCCTCACAAAAGTTCTCGAATAGCACAAAAGAATAATTATTTTATTCAACAAATAAAATAAAATTTTGAAATGAGAGCTTTAGCACTTATATTTTTGCTTTTTAGTCTTGTTGTTATATCGGGCTGCGTTAATAAAATAACGGAAGAAACCCCTGAAATATATAAAATTATTCATTCACCCAAAACGATTTATACGGGAACAGTTAAATTTCAGTATGTATCAACATTATCTTTTCAGGAAAGCGGAATAATAACGTACAGCCCTTTAGCAAGAGGGGATTTTGTCAAGAAAGGGCAAGTTTTGGCAAAAATCGATGATACGCTATACAGAATAAAAAGAAACGAAGAAAGCGCACTTTTATCGGAATTGGAAATTAAATATAAACAATCAAAAAGCTATTATGACAGAATCACAATTTTGCATAATGCAGGTGCAATATCCGATAATGACTGGGAAACAGCGGGATATGAAACTTCAGCAAGATTAAAAGAAATAAGCCTGCAAAAAGAAAAACTGAATTATTCCAATAAGCAAATACAGTATGCAACTTTATTTTCACCCTATGACGGATTTGTATATGAAAAAACAGGAGAAATAGGAGAATTTGCTTCTTCCGGCAAACCCGTTATTTCTATCATAGGTTCATCTAAAACTCAGGTAGAAATTATGGTTGAAAACAATATCATAAATGAGCTTCATCTAAATGATAATGTTGTTTTAAGTAAAAACAACATTAAGTATATGGGGAAAATTTCCCATATTTCGCAATCGAGCAACAATACAGGGGGTTATGCCGTTAAAATATTACTTGATAAATTTTATCCTGATTTAAAAGAGGGTATGAATTTGGATGTGGAGATTTTAAATATTAATAAAGACAAGGTTTTAGTACCTATTGATGCAATCATTAAAGAAAACAACAAAAAATATGTTTATAAAATAGAAGATATTAAAGAAAATATAGGAACAATAAGAAAAGCAGAGGTTTTGACGGATAAAATTAAAGACGATTTTCAAGAAGTAACTTTCGGATTAAAAATCGGAGATTATATTATTTTAAGAGGATGGAATGATAATAAACAAAATAAAAAAATCAAAATATAAAATAATTTTGTTTTTAGCATTATTTATATTTTTATTTTTAAATTGGTTTAATCTAAAAGACAATTTTGACATAAAAATTTCAATCCGAGAAAATAATTTTGATTGTGAATTTCTGGATAGGGTTTATGGAAAAAATTTATCCGAAAAAATATTACAAACAAAAAAAATAAAAACCGTTTATAGTATTTCTTCTTTTAATTATTGTGATATTTATATAAAATTTGGTTTTGTTTTAGACAAAACAAAAGAAATTCAAAAAATAAAATTTCTTCTTGATGATTTTATATCCAAAACAAATTCAAACCCAGAAATTGATTTTGATATTGAATTTCAAAATAAATACGATTATTTTCTTTTAATTTTCAATGATAAAAAAATAAATGAGGATTTAATTAAATATTCAAAAATCACATTTGATAAATTATCAAAATTAGGTTTTATTGATAAAATTTATGATTTTAACTTTGAAACACTAAATTATATTTATTTTAAAGATTCCGATTTATTAACCTATAACCTGAATCCGTCCGATATAAAAAATATTATCAAAGAAAACAATATAAACCAAAATACAACGTTGTCAAATAGCAATCGTATTTTAAACTGCACCTCTAATATAAAAAACATAGAAGACTTAAAAAAAATCAGTTTTTATTATCAGGATAAAAATTACTCTAACACATTAGGAAATATATTCTATGTTGAAAAATCTCAGATTTATAATTATTCATTAATTTATAAAAATAGAGAAGCAATATTATTTGGTATAAAAAAGAAAAATTTTATTCTGAATGTGCTGTTTAATTTTTTAATCAAAAACGAGTTAAATAAAAACAATTTACCCCTTAAATATGAAGTTATTGAAGCAAAGAATCTAAACAAACATTTCATAAATATTTCATCAAAAAAAGAAAAAATAATCAGCTATAAATATAATCAAAGTGATTTAAACAGTTATTTTTTAAACAACAGAGAATTAACAGAAAGCATTTTGGCAAATAGCGGGGGTTTATTTTGCGATTATTATTTTGAAGATTCAAAAAGAATAAAAATTATATTAAAAAATATGCAAAATTCAGATTTTATATACTCAAAAAAATATAAAAATTTAATAAATCTATCTTCACTTTTAACGAAAGATATCAAAGAAAAGTATATATTTATAGTAAGAAAAGACGGAAACATAATATAAAAGCCCGTTTAAAACGGGCTAATATGTATTCTCTCTCTATAATCTTCCTTGTGTTATATAATTTTTTATTATTACCGATTAATTTATTTCTTACATATATATAAAGTATATAGTTAATCTTGAATTGCTTTAAATTATATTTTTGTTACATTTCTTAATATTTAGCATACAAATAAGAGAGTCTTTATGGACTCTCTTATTTATTTATTAATTAAAACGAATTTCATCTGCTTATTTTGTTTGTTTGCTTTTGATTTTTGTTCCGTCAATCGTTGAATTTCTTACATCTGTTGTTTTTCCTGCAATAGCTGTTTTTGATTTTCCTTTAACGGTTGAATCGTAAACATATGTATTTTTGCCGGATTTTACTTGAACATTTGAATTTTTGGATGTAAGAGTAGAACCTTTTACATATGTTCTATCTGATGTTGAATTTAATACTATTTTGTCACCAGCAGATAGTTTTGATGAAAGAACTTCAGTGTTCTTTGAACCGGTTACGTTAATGTTTTTAGCTTCTGCGTTTGAATTTAACACGTTTGCTGTTTTACCGTTTACATTAGCTGTAGTTGCTGCTTTGATTGCGGAGCTATCATATACTTGAGCAGTTGATACATCAGATTTTACTGTTACGCTGCCTTTTGATGAATTAAGTTTTGATTTTTGAACCATTGCTTTACCTTTTGTAGATTCTGCAAGAACTGCGTTTGCGCCGTTTACTGTAGAATTTTTGATTAGCATTTG
>CAMOPX010000011.1 GCA_946622415.1 uncultured bacterium | reverse complement strand
AATCGGCTCGCAATGACAAAAGCTATTCGGATTGCCACGAAATCGCAAGCGATTTCTCTTAATAACAAATAAAAATAATTAAAATGTCATGCTGAACAATGTCATTTTAAAACTTGTTTTTAGAATCTTTTTAATTTGTCATGCTGAACTTGTTTCAGCATCCCATTGGAAAGCAGTAAATAATAATGTGCCATTATAGAATACTGTCATGCTGAACTTGTTTCAGCATCCCATGAGAACCACAATAACCCTCCCGTCATGCTGAACTCGTTTCAGCATCCCATTGGAAAATATAAAAGACCCTGAAACGCACTATAAAAGACCCTGAAATAAATTCAGGGTGACAAATTGAAATAAAAACTCTGAAATGCACTCTGTGTACAAGCTCACACGACTCATAAATTCGTCGGTTCGTTTTGCAAATTCAGGGTGACAAATTGAAATAAAGACCCCAAAACAAGTTCAAAGGTGACAAGTTATACTACAACACATACTTTAAAAATTTCTCAAGTATTTCCAATTTATGTTTATTTTTTTTAATCAAATTGACTTTATAAATAATATATTTATATGATTCTTCTTCACTAAAATCATCAGAAAACAAAAACAATTCCTGCGGATTAATATTTAGGACATGAATTATTTTTTCCATTGTTTGTGCCGTCATAAAGGCATTTCCTCTTTCAATATTGCTTAGGGTATTTATTGCAATACCTATTTTTTCGGCAAATTGTTCCTGACTGTATCCGAAATCACGTCTTAGTTTTTGAATCCTTTGCCCCAAGCCTTTTTGAATATAATTGCCCATATCCATATCCTTTATTTGAATTATATTAAATTAGAATATTCAGAATAACAATGTGTAACATATTGACACTAAATGTTAAACATTTATAATAAAACTTATAAAATGAGCATAGTTTTATTTAAACTAAGCGAAATTTAAGGAGTTGTACAACAAAAAAGGAGTAACGATGAGTACAGTAAAAAATTACGATGCTGAAGGTTTCACCGGTTCAGAAATCGAAATTAAATCAGGACAGAATTATGACATTAAATTTAAAAATGCCAGAGCAGACCAAATCAGTTGGAATGTATCGGGCGATGATATTGTGGTTACTGTTTTAGAACCGCAATTAAACAAAAATTACAAGACTTTTGAATACTTTAAAAAAGTATATACAGAAAAAACTCTTGCAACACAATTTTTAGAAAAAACAGTAGTAACAGTAGATGATAATTTTGTTACTAAACATTCATATTTACTTGTTACGGGAGATGAAACAAGTGGATATGATTTAAAAGTAATGGAACAAACCAGAGAACAAGATGCAAACGGTGTTTGGGCGGTTGAATTATCAGATGCCGTTCAAAAAGTAGGTACGGAAACTATTCATGTTGCAGATTTAGATGCATTAAAAGCTGTTGAAACTTATGGCGCAAATTTTACAAACGTTACCGATATAGCAAATGTTCTTGGCGAAAACAACGTTACTGCATTCGGAAACGATACAACGGTTCATGTTTACACAACAACAATTTCACGTGCAAACGCAAAAGATTCTGATAGCAATTGGAATTTTGCACAAGTTTCATCAATTACAAAATCTCAACCTGAAGAACCTGTTACAGCAAGCACAACTTATGCAACAGTTAAATATAATCAAACTTGGGCTGGTTCAAGCTGGAGTTTATTGACTCCTGTTGAAAACGGCAGTGTTGCTGTTGCGGAAGCTGGTTTAGCCAATGTGAAATTAGATGATAATAAATATACTTATTCTACAACAATTGCAAAATATTCAGGCAGTGGTTATGGTACACCTGAT
Source organism: uncultured bacterium (assembly GCA_946622415.1). GTDB lineage: Bacteria > Cyanobacteriota > Vampirovibrionia > Gastranaerophilales > Gastranaerophilaceae > RUG14156. The sequence continues at coordinate 53,326 of CAMOPX010000011.1, read as the reverse complement.
TCTTCTGGTGATTTTGAATCTGCAACTGCAATTGCTGATAAAACAACATATTTCAAAAAAACATACGATTACCTTGGTCAATTAAGCGAAACTTCTGACGAATCTAAAACAGCATTTACTTCATTTGAAGCTTCTACTGCCGAATTAGCGCAAACTGCCACAGATTACGCAAAACAATACACAGGCGACCCTGCAAAATTGATTCTTAAAAATGCAGCAACTTTAGGTCAAGATGGTGTCGCAATCGAATTGGTTGTAAAAGACAGTGAAAATCACGTACTTACAGAATGCGACAATTTAATAACAAATAATGGCGCAGGATACAATGTTACAGGTGAAACGTATGTTGGTCCCACAAACCCCGGTTTAAGCTACGTAGGTACTTCTTTGAATGAAAAAGCAGAATCAACTGCAAATGATGATATTTTCAAATTAGGAACAGGTACTAATGTAATCAATATTGATGTAACTTCCGATTTTGGTAATGATACCGTAATCGGAACCGAAGGCGAAAAATTAACCGTTAACTTTACAGATTTTGATAATACATTATACAAATCCGAAGTATCTTATTCCGACAAAGATGTAATTTTAACTATTAAAGGCAAAGAGTCTACAACTGAAGATTTAGGTTCAATTACATTCCAAGGTTTAAATGAAAAGAATGTATTCGGAAATTTTGAACCTAATGTTCAAGGTTTGGAAACTGGTTTTAAATTGTTTGGTGACGAATCCGCAACGGTTGAATACAATAACGAAGACCCAGAAAAAGCTACTGCAACTACAATGACAGGTACTTGGAGAGATAATACCGCAACAACAACTGCGTTGAATGATACAATTAACCTCGGAACAGGTGACGATGTAATCACAGTAAAAGCTCTTAACAACGGTAACGATACTGTTATTGCAAATAAAGATGAAACTTTAACTTTAAAATATGATAAAGCAGGTATTTTACAAAATACAACAGATTTAGACGTAGCAAAAATTACCGTTAAAGGCAGTGATGTAGTGGCTTCAACAAAAGTTGAATACTATGCAACAATGACTATCACAAAATCCGCAACAATAACGGAAGGTGAGGGTGACAATGAAGTAACTTATGCGACAATGGATGGTCAAAAGATTACGGGTTATGATTTCGACGGCGCAACAAACGGTGAAGTTGAAGTTAAATTCGTACTTGCAAAATATGGCGACCCCGTTGAAGATATGAAAGGTAAAATGCTCTGGAGGTCAGAAAAAGCATTCTACAAGTCAAAAGAATATCCGAATGGAGTATATTTGTTCCTTGATAATGGAAACCTTGAAAGTGAAGAAACTGCGGAAGAATTCGGCGGAATACTTTTGGATAACACTACTTTAAAAGTATATGAATCAATAAACGGTGCTGCAGGTGTGGATGTAACAGACGCATATAAAAGTGAATATACAGACCTTGCAACATTCAGCACATTTAATGAAAAACTTTTAGCTGCTGCTACACCAAGTACGGTTACTGTTAAAAACGCTTTAAATAGCGGTGCAGATGTTACTATTGAAGGAAAAGTTGTTACTGCAGAGGTTGGTAATATAAACACGTTAGACCCCGAAGTTAAAGAACAATTGAAAGCTGCAAATACATTATTTGAAGCTGAAGATGTTATTGCAAAGAGCAAAAAAGGCAAATTGGATTTATCAAAAGTATCTAATGATAAAGTTATCAGCTTAACAGGTTTAACTTCTGAAAACGGTAAAGGTGCAAACATCATCACAAAAGCAGGTGACGATACCATTTTCGGTTCCGCATTCAATGATACATTGAACCTTAAAGCAGGTAACAACGATATAACAGAATCTGCAGGTGTAAATAAAATCACAACAGGAAAAGGTGATGATACAATTACTATCGATAGACTCGCTTCTGCAACAATCAAAACTTCAGGCGGAAACAATACTGTTTCGCTTAATGGATTCGGTGTGAATAAATTCACGGGCGGAAAAGGTACGGATACCGTAAAAATCGATGGCGCAACAAATACCGTAAAAGCTGGTAAAAAAGGTACGCTCGATGTAACAATTAATGGCGGTAACAACAATATCACAGGCGGCAAAAAGGCTGATGATATCAGAATAAATAACGTAGCTCAAGGCATAGACAGCATAAACAAAATAAATGCAGGCGCAGGTGATGACTATATAATTGCTGAAGATGGCTACAACACAATTACTCTAGGCAAAGGTAACGATGATATCGTAATCAATGGCGGTATAAACGTTGTTAAAGGTACCGCAGGTAAAAATACATACACAATTACAGGCGGTGAAAGCATAATCACAGGCGGTAAAAATGTTGATGAATTTATCTTCTCAGGTGATTCAAATGCATTTGTAAACGGTGGAAAAGGTAATGATATCTATGATTTATCTGCTTATAGCTATGACGGTTCAGTAAGTATTAAAGATACATCAGGTAAAAACGTTGTTAAATTAGCAGAAAAAGATACAATTCTATTTGATGTAACTTTAGGCAAAAACGCTAAGAAAGATAAAGTCGGCAAAGTATTTACATTCGACGATGGTAATACAACAACAGACGGCACAGTAACATTCAACGGTTCAATCAAAAAAGTTACTGTTGGAAACACTGACTATACATTGAATGTTAAAGGTGTAGCTGAACAAGTAGCATCATTCATGAGAAGTGCAGGATACGGAAAAGGCGATTCAGCTTATGATGTATTAGCTGCAGGCGGTGGTAATGCTGCTAAATTACTTGCTATTTATCAAGGTGACGAAGTAACAGTAGGCGAAAAAACATTCTCTGCTCAAATGTATCAATAGATAATATAAAAATATGGCTTATACCATTTTGGTATAAGCCATAATTTATAAAAAATGTCATACCGAACAATGTCATTTTGAACTTGTTTCGGAATGATATTGAAGAAAGACCCTGAAACGGATTCAGGGTGAAAAAAAATTTTATACTAATCCATATCTCTTTCTTTTGAGATATGCTTGCCCTTCATCCATAGGGCATTTTTTTATGTTTATTTTAAATTCCAAATCCTGTTTGGGTCAAGTAATTTTTATATTTCCATATCAATCAATTCAACAACCGTATCTTTAATCAAACTTATTGCCCATTTTATTATTAAAATACCGCCTAAAATTCCTATTATGGAATCAAGATACGTTATATTAAAATATTTACCCGCAAACAGCGCAAAAATCGCAAGAATTGATGTCAAAATATCGGCTAAAATATGATAATAGGCAGCTTTGTAGTTGAAGTCCTTTTTTTCTTCTTCTTTGTCGTGGTGTTCGTGGTGATGATGTGAATTGTGGTCATGGTTATTTTCCATAACATATATGCAAGCAACATTCACAATTAACCCGATAAAAGCAACAATGATTGCTTCTCTAAATTGTATGTTTAAAGGATGCAAAAACCTGTTAATGCTTTCTATTACTATCCAAATCCCTGTTGCGCCAAGAAAAAGCGAACTTGTATAGGCACTTAGTGTACCGATTTTTTCTGTTCCTTTCGGAAAATATTTTGAATCCGAAAATTTGCGAATTAATACGTAAGCAATAAACGTTAATGTCAAGGCAAAAGCGTGGGTTCCCATGTGAAAACCGTCGGCGAGAAGCGCCATTGAATGAGTCAAATATCCGAAAATTATTTCGGCCGCCATTGTAATTACGGTTAAAATAATTGCGATTAATGTTTTCTTTTCGTTATTCTGCCTTTGATTTGCTTCCATAACTTAAATCCGATTTGTCATCAATATATTAACATAAAGAATCGATAAAAATCGCGGCTAGCAAAAAATTTATTTTTTAAGTTTTATAATAATACATATCAAGTTTTAACAAAAGGAAAAGTCAATGCAAATCAACAGAATATCATTGTTTCAAAAACAAAATTTTACATCTCAATTAGAAAAAAATCCCAAGAATAATAAAAGCATTCCTGATACAAAATCGGCTCCCGAAGAAAGATTTAATGATATATTAGAGGCATTGAGCGCATCTGCGCAAATGAACGAAACGCATATTAGAGTAGCGGAATTTAAGGCACAAAGAACTCTATCCAAAGCGCAAAATATGGAAGAAGAAGCAAGCGCGCTAATGTATGAAGTACGTTTTCATGCAGAAGATATAATAGATGAGGCTAAAGAATTATATAAACAATGCAGACACAAGCACGGTGCCGAAATGGCTAAAGCTGCAAGAAATGGCGCTTCAACCGTAATAACGCAAACATCCCCGAGCGGAAATATAAAAAGAAAAACAACTTTTGGGCCGAAAGGCGATATGATTATAGAAGAAACAAATGAAAACGGTACAAACAAGTACGAATGGCATCCTGAAAGTGATGTATTGGTATATTATGAAGATTACAAGAAATCAGAAGATGGAGCGGAAACTTCAAAAAAAGTTTTTGAATTACATAATAATGAATTGAAAGCATTTATAAAAGATCAGGAAAAACATCCCGATCAAAGCGAAAATAGTAAAGAATCTCTTATCCTTTTAAATATGCAAAACAGAAAATTAATGATATATATGGCTGACGGTGAAATATCTCCTGATAAAAGTACAAAATACTCGAAGTTTCTTAAAGCTTTTGACGGAAAAATAATTAAATATTCTGAAAACCACGAAGATATCCCCATGAAAAGCGAAAATGAAAGATTGAGTATTGAATTTACGGACGGAAAAATAAAATCATATACGGAAGGAGCCGCATTTGATTCCAGTGGAACTATGACAAAAGGAAAAATATTTTCTTTTGTAGGTTAAAATCGTACTGTATTTAAATAATTCTATTTGTTTTTATCTTCGTAGATAGAATATTCTTTTGATTCTTTTTCCCAAACTTCTCTATCTAATGTCAGAGCGTGCGACCAGAATTTTTCTATTTTATAGTTTTCTCTTTCGACACTGTGCATTATATGAACAACAACTTCTCCGTAATCCAAAAGATTCCATCTGTTTTGTTTTTCTGTTTCTTCGCCCATTGGGATTCTTTTGAATATGTCTTTAATTTTTTTTCTGACAGTTTCTGTCAGACCTCTGACATGAGGAGTTGAAGAACCTGTTGCGATTATAAAATAATCCGAAAGAGAACAAACATTGGATACGTTTAAAATAACGATATCCTGAGCTTTGTTATCGTCTAATATTCTTGCTATTATTGAAGCAAATTTTTCACTTGTGATGTTAACAGTATTTTCCATAATATTATATATTTCCTGTTGTTGAGTTTTTATCGTCATTTAATGATTTAATATCAACAACTTCATCTTCCTGATAATTCAGATTGTTGTCTATATTAATATCTATATCAACTTCTCCGTCTATCATTTCGATTTCAGATTTATTGTATTCTTTAATTTTACCGTCCTCAAGTTTTACGTTTACTGATTTTTTGAGGAAATTAACCATAAATACTTTTCCGATACCATCAGGCGTCATAACACCCGAACCCACAGGGGGAAGGGTTTTTGCGGCATCTATATAGGTTTTGTATTCGTAATTTAAACAGCACAACAATCTTCCGCATGCGCCCGTAATTTTTCCCGGTGCAATAGGAATACCTTGATCTTTTGCGAGTTTTGTATTTACCTGTTCAAATTTTTTCAAAAATCTGCAACAGCAATAATCTTGTCCGCAAACACCTTGTCCTTGCAGAATAGATGTTTCATCACGCACACCTATGTGTCTTAAATCTATTCTTACCCGTTTAAATTCCTGAGTTAAATCCTTTAAAAGCTCCCTGAAATCAACTCTTTCCGGTGCTGTATAATAAAAAGTAATTTTTTTTCTGTCGAATGTGTATCTTGCCTGTGTAAATTTCATAACAAGATTTCTTTTTTGAGCTAAATCTCTGCACTTATAAAATGCACTGATTTCAAGCTTTTTTTGTTCTTCGTAAGTTTCCATATCTTCAGGTGTCATGATTCTGATAACGGAAAAAGGTTCGGGCTGATGTTTTTCCCAAATTTTTTGAATTTCGCTGTTTACAAGAAACACCGTGAAAACTTCTTCGCCTTTATCTGTTTTGACAAGTACATATTGTCCTTGTTTCAAATTGGCATTGGGCGGTACTTTCAAGGGATGAAATTGATTTTTAATTATTCTTACTGCAAATTTCATATTTTAAATTATAACCTAAAGAATCTTAATTTTACAAACTATGTAACAATATAAAAATCTTTATTTATTTTCGTTTGCTTTCTTTGCGGTCAAAGAAAGCAAACAGGAAAGAAACTCCCCACGCTTCTACTCCGTTTGTTTTGTTATTACAACTTAATTTCTAAAATCGTAAACTCGGGATTTCATCCCTCAGACAATACGATTTTTTAACGAAATTTTCGTTGTATAACAAATACTTCGCTTCGTTAATGCGTGGGAATATATAAATATTATGCGATGCAAACAGGTTTTTATTTTTGTCTGTTAAAGAATTTTAATTTTACAAACTATGCAATAATATAAAAACAATGTACCCAAAATAAAAAATCAAACCCGAAAGAAGGGATAAAAGACGAATTTTTTTTGTTATCAATAAAGTCAATACAACAAATAAAGAATAAAAAACCACAACAAAAGAATTTAAAAGAATAAAATCAGGCAAAATCCATGGCGTAAAAATAATTCCTATTGACATCGGAATTACCGCCTGAAAAACAGTTGCGCCAAGAATATTTGAAACGGCCAAATCGTCTTTTTTGGCTTTTATCCAGATTATACTGTTTATACATTCGGGTAATTCGGTTGCAAAAGGTGTGATAATAAGGCTCAAAATCGTGGGATTAAGATTTAAGATTTCTGAAATAAATGCAATTTTATGTACAAAAAGATGTGAAAATATAACCAGAAAAACAAGAGAAATTAAAATTTGAAAAAGAATTAAACAAATTGTTTCGGATTTTGCTTTTAATATTTTTTTAAAAAATAATTCTTCGGTTTCTTCTTGAATAAAATCATCTTTTGCTTTTGCGAGAGTTCTTTTAACAAAAAATACATAACTTATAACAAGAAACAAAGAAACAATAAGCTTAAATTCAAATTTATGAATAAAAGAAGCTAAAATTCCGATTGAATAAGTTATCAAAAAATATTTATAAAATCTGAATACCATATTGTTGTCAATATTCAGGGTTTTGCGTTTTAAAAAGACAAGACAAATACCAAGAAGCGACATGGCAAAAACAGACAGCATAAAAGGTGAGCCTATGATAGCGCCCTGCGCAATATTTAATCCTGCAGGTTTATTTAAAAGAAATGAAGATAAAATTGCAATTATAGGAACAATAGTTTCGGGCAGTGTCGTTCCTATTACGGCGAGGATTCCGCCTGTGGCGCTATTTGAGAGCTTTAATTTTGAACCTAAACTTTCAATTGCATTTGTGAATAATACGCAGGCAAAAATAATTCCTAAAAGATATATTAAAACTAAAATTCCGTTCATCAAAAAAAACATTTATTTTTCACTGACTTTTTGTTATTCTATTTACAAATGGAAAGAGAAATTTTAAATACAATAAAAAACTCTTCTAATGTTTTAATCATAACACACATTAATCCCGACGGCGACACATTGGGCAGCGCATCTTCATTAAAGAGTTTTTTAAATGATATAAATATAAAATCCGACATATTAATTCAAATTGAGGACAATTTTAATTTCCCTAATACATACAGTTTTTTGCCTCACATTAACAGTGCAAAGAACTTTTCAAATGTCGAAAACAACTATGATTTAGTGATTGCGGTTGATATAGCATCAATAGACAGAATGATAGGAAAAGCAAGAGAAATTTTTGATAATTGCAAAAATACAATCGCATTTGACCATCATAAAACAAATAAAGGTTATGCTAAAATAAATTACATTAGAGGCGGAATTTCATCTGTCGGCGAAGTTCTTTTTGATTTTTTTAAAGCTTCGGAAATTAATATAACGCCCGAAATGGCAACAGGTCTTTATGCTGCAATACTAACGGATACCGGATGTTTTAAGTATGAAAGTACAACACCTCATACATTCAATATTGCATCAGAACTGTCTTCAACAGGCATAAATACCTCTGAAATTGCGGATTTATGTTATACAAATAAACCCAAAAATCTCATTCTTTTCCAAAACAACATAATTTCAAATGCACAATTCTGTTTTAATAATAAAGTTGCATACGCTCAAGTTACAAAAGAACTTATAGAAAAATTTAGTGCCAAAGATGAATATACGGAAGGAATAGCCGAAACATTAAGGTCTATAGCGGGAGTAGAAGCGGCTTTTGTTTTGAAAGAAAAAGACAATTCGATAAAAGTTTCAATTAGAACAAAAGAAATAGATGCCACAATAATCACGGATAAATTCAACGGCGGAGGACACAAGCGTGCCGCAGGTTGTACAATTAAAGATAAAATGCCTGCCGCAATTGAGCTTCTTTTGAATGAAATAAAAAAACTGATATGATAAGAAAAATTTTTTGTATATTAAAAGAATATCTGAAAAACCTCATACACAGCATAATAAGAGATGATTATGCCAACGCTGCGGGAGAAATGGCATATATGACAGCACTCGGGATTTTTCCTTTTATGCTTTTTTTGATGGCTGTTTTTGGATGGCTTGGAAAAACTTTTTTTATCAATAAAATTATAACGGGTTTATCCGCAATTGCGCCCGAGCAGGTTATTGATATGATAAATCTTGTTTTAAACGAGGTTGTTATATTCAAAAGCGGTACCACAATGGCGCTTGTCGGATTTTTTGTTACTTTGTTTTTAACTTCCAATGCAATTGCCGTGATAATAAAAGGATTAAATAGAGCAAACAACGTTATGGAAAACAGAAGCTTTATTAAGGTGCGTTGTCTTGCTATGCTGATGGTGTTTGTAAACACATTCTTTTTGTTCATAAGTATAAACTTAATCATTTTAGGAAAGGTTTTACTTAGTTTTATAGGTACTTATTTTCAAATTTCAAAGGTAATTACGGATACAATTTTGATTACAAGATGGCCTTTGGCATTTTTGATGTTATTTTTGCTTGCAACAATAAACTATTACGTACTTCCTGCTCGTGATTTCAGTTCAAAAAGAAAAAGCATTATCCCCGGTGCGTTATTTTTCTGCATATTTTGGTTATTGGGTTCTTGGGGATTTTCTTTGTATGTTAATGCTTTAGGCACATACAACAGAGTCTACGGAACAATCGGTGCTTTTGCCATACTAATGATTTGGTTATATTATTCTTCCATAATTTTATTGATAGGCGGACAAGTAAATAATCAGACACTCAGAAAATTAACTCTATTGGATAAAAAGAAAGCGAAAAATATATGATAAAAAGATTATTCGGAGCTTTTGTTTTATTGATGACGTTAAATTCTTTTGCTTTAACGTTGGATGAAAAAATAGGCCAAATGATTATTGTCGGTTTTAAAGGCGATAACATTAATAATACAAGAAAAATTCAAAAACAAATTCAAAAAGGGGAAATTTCGGGAGTTATTTTATTTAATAAAAATTTAAAATCAAAAGAAGATTTAATAAAGATGAATGAAAAATTTTTGTCTTTGAATAAGGTAACGCCCTTTATTGCAATAGATAATGAAGGCGGAATGATACAAAGACACGATTATTTTTCTAATTTATCCGCAAAAGAAACTTCCCAATTGAAAGAAGATGAAGCTCAAAAAGAATACGAAAAAATGGCAGATTCTTTAAAAGAATTAAAATTTAATACTAATTTTGCTCCGGTTGTTGATTTGGAATTAAATAAAAAATCAATAATTTCAATTAAAAAAAGAAGCTATAGCGATAATCCGAAAATTGTTTCAAAATATGCAAAAATATTTATAGATGAACACAATAAAAAAAATATAATTACATCAATAAAACATTTCCCCGGACACGGTTCAATTGATGTTGATACACATTTATCTTTTGCTGATGCAACAAACACGTTTAAAAAAGAAGAACTTGAACCTTATTATGATTTAAAAAATTATGACAAATTAAATACTGTTATGGTGTCTCATATTTTCAATTCAAAATTCGACAACAAACACCCTGCCAGTTTATCAAAAAAAACAATTGATTATTTAAAGAACGATGTCGGTTTTAAGGGCGTAATAATCAGTGATGATATGGATATGGGCGCAATAAAAAATAATTACACTCTTGATGAAACACTCAGACTCTCAATAAATTCAGGTGTTAATGTATTAATATTTTCCAATAACATAAAATTCTATGACAGAAACATAGTAAAGAAGATTCATAAAAGTATAAAAAAACAGGTTAAATCAGGCGAAATTGATATAGAAAATATTGATGCTTCGTGTGAAAAAATTTTGGAATTAAAGAAGAATATAGAAAAGTAGAATCTAAAAACTTTTCCTTATTTTGTTTTAATTAAAATAAAGCCGCTAAGGTATTAAACTTTAACGGCGATAAAATTAAACAATAGAGGAGAATAAGGAAACTTCTCATTTACTCTTTCGCAAATATTCTTGCTGCAAGAGCATTTTTTTCGGGTTCGGAGAAGATATCGCCAAATTCATCATCAATAATGTCTGCTATATCGTTTACTCCGTTTTCAAATTCAGCCATCATAGCTTCAATATCACTTGTTCTTTCTTCGCCCAGTAGTTTTGTTGCTGCTTCTACATCACCCACGCCGGCATTCTTTGTAATAAATGCCATGTTTTGTGTACCAAGTGCACCTAAAGCATTATAAACATCTTCTGCTTTTACTGTTTTTGCTTTTTCGCTTTGAATTTGTGCATTGGTTTGAACTTCTTGTTTTTCTTCGCCTTTTTTTCCTGAACCTACTTGTCCGTTTCCGACTGAGTACTCACCAAATTTAACTTTACCTATTTCCATTGTCATTCTCCTTATTTTCGCTTTATTGTCTTGTATAATGTATATCGTCACACTTTCAATAAAACTTTAGGAAAAAATGTTTATTTTTTACAATTCTTTACATAATGAATAAAAATATGCAAACATTCGTATTTAGCTGTTTTAAATATATAAAAAGTGTAGAGAGGGCTAAAATGAAAATTAATTTTCCCGTTTTGGGCAGCATAAGAATACAACAACCGATATTTACAAATAAGAACAGACCTGTTAGTTTTCAATCAAAAAAGGATACAATTAAAATTTCACCTTTCGGTAAAGAACGGTTTGAATTAATAAAAGGATTAGCAGACATTGGTTATAAACCCGCATACGCTAACAAATTGGTAAAAGAATTTTATCAGGATGTAAACACAGAAGATACACTATATGAAAAATTGGTTAACGGCGTTTATGATGAATATGAAGGAAAGTACGTTCCTTATCACAATATTGAATCAAGAGAAGATAATTTAACACCCTTAGAAGCGATTGTATACGTAAATGAAAATATGGATGGTTATTATTCACAATATTTATTCGGATTTGATAAATATAATTTAACGGAAGAAGAAAAAGGCTACGATGTAGGTGAAGCCGATTTTTCGCCTGTAGAATTGGCAAAATATATAAATAAAGGCTTCGATATAATTATTGCCGGAATGATATTAAAAGGCAAAATGGATGAAGAAACCGCAAGGGCTGTTCAAGGTTATTACGAAGAATCGGAAATAATAAAATATGAATGCAATCCCAATGTAGTTATAGCGGAATGTTTGGCGGATAAAATATCTAAAAACTTAGAAAAATTAAACAGCTGGACTTCGGATGAAAAAGATGAAGAAGGAAACTTGAAATCAGGTTTATTAAGACCTCTTACAAAATCAGAAGCAGTGTTTATTTTTGATATTGAAGGAGAAAAGGCAGATACAGAAACCATAAATGAACGTTTGAAAGAGCTAATTCATGATGATAAAGGAGAAAATACCGATACAGAAGCCGCAAACGGAAGTTTGCAAGAACAGGATAAAAAATTTGTGCCGTCCGTAAGACTCGTTAAAAAACCCGCAACTCCCCCTAAATTTAAAAATCTTCAAGAAAGAATTGATTATTTAATAGGAATAGAAGATTCATTAGGTATTACAACAAATCCCCAAGCGAAAGACATCTTGAGAGATTTAAGAAAACTTGACAGTGAAAAATTCTTTAAAAGATATTCTAAAAATTCTATAAATTTTGATGTAATGATGCTGAACGGCACAAATAGAGAACTAAGAAAACAAAATATTGCCGTATTGAACGGAATTTCAAATGAACTCTTAAACAAAATGACATCAGGAAGTGTTTATAAAGCCGGTCATTTTGCATTTTTGAGTAATCTTTTAAAAACCAAAGATTTAGCAGACCGCGTAAAAGAAATGGAAGACTTTAGAACCTTATCTCCTGAATTATTTGAAGAAACAATGACAAAAGAGAGTCTTATGGATTATCTTACCGATTCTGATTTCTATTCAAGAGGAAAGGCATCAAAGGACGAATTTTTAGCTACATTGCGCAGAGAGGGGATTCCTGAAAGAAAACCCGCTACAATAATTCCGTTTAAAAAACCCGAAGAATAAAAATTAAAAGAGGGCTTTTGCCCCCTTTTAATCTACAATAAGTGACAATAACCACATTGCAAGAATAATAACAACTGAGATGATAACCGATTTTAAGGCACCCGTGTTTTCGGAATTATTGCAGTATTCGGTTTGGTCTTTTTGAATGTTTTTTTCTATATTATTTTCCATAATTTTCCCTTTTTTAAAATTGCAAAACTAACTTCTTATTTCAAGAAGTTTAAATAAATAAAAATTAAAAAAGAAAAATTTTATGGTGCTCTTTTTTGAATCGAATATTTAAGTATGGGAGAAATATTATATGAAATTAGACAACAGAAATCGTTTAGCTTATAGGAAAAAAGATTATTAATAAATAAATCATTGTTATATATATTTATCGGGCATTTGCTTGAAGAAGAATTTTTTTGATTATTAAAAACTGATACTTCTTCATTATTCTCATTTTTAATAAAGATATTATTTTGTTCTTTTGAAATTTCTAACAGTGATTCATTCTGCTTGTTTGTAATATATTTTGTTTTTATGTTTGCATTTTCAATAACGGAATAACCGGCAAAATTATTTGCGTTTGCCGAAAGCACACCAAAAAAGAAAAATAAAAGAAAAATACATCTGATAAAATTCTTCATAATAAAAATATTAACACAAAAAAATGCCAACGCAGGATTTTTAATGTATAATTTAATTATGATTACATTTCTTCTTAGTATTACAATTTTAGTTTTGGGTTATATTTTTTATTCAAAATATGTTGAAAAACAATTTTCGCCTGAAGATACGGAAACTCCTGCAAACAAAATAAATGACGGAGTAGATTTTGTTCCGATGTCAAAAACAAAAAACGCGCTTATTCATTTGTTGAATATTGCGGGCATGGGACCGATTATAGGCGCCTTACAAGGGATTTTATTCGGGCCTGTGGCATTTATTTTAATACCTTTAGGATGTATTTTTGCAGGCGGTGTGCATGATTATTTTGCGGGAATGCTATCTATTAAAAACGGCGGTACGCAAATAACGGGGCTTATAAATAAATACTTGGGAAAATCCGCCTATAGAATATTTATGATAATAGTTTCCGTTATGCTTTTATTGCTTGCAACCGTTTTTGTTTATACCGCAGGGGATTTGTTTGTTGAAAGATTTTTCAATGTAAAAGATTTTGCTATATCAAATCCTCTTGTACTTGGAACTTATCTTTTTATTTTATTATATTTTATTATAGCGACCCTTTTTCCGATAGATAAAATCATAGGAAGATTCTACCCGTTTTTGGGTTTGATGTTGATTTTAGGAACAGGATTGATTCTTGTCGGATTTTTTATAGAAGGAGTTAATCTTAGCAATTTTGATATAAGAAACTACAATCTGCATCCAAAACATCTGCCTTTAATTCCTATGTTTTTTATGACGGTAAGCTGCGGACTATTGTCAGGGTTCCATTCTACTCAGGCAACAATTATTTCAAGAACAGTCAACAAAGAACAAGACGGAAAATTGATTTTTTACGGAATGATGTGTCTTGAATCTTTAATTGCCATTATTTGGGCAGCTGCCGCTATGGATGTATACAGTTTAAACCTTGTTCCGAACAATTTGATAGGAACGGTCAACGTCGTAAATATTATCGCAAATAAATTTGTTCCTTTGCATTTGGCTTGCCTTGTAACTATAGCGGTAATTATTCTGCCTATTACATCGGGAGATACCGCACTCAGAGGACTCAGAATCACGATAGCGGACGCAATTAACCTCAACCAAAAGAAGATTATCAACAGATTGCTTATTGTAGTGCCTATCATAATTTGCGTATTATTAATTCTCATCTGGGCAAAAATCAATTCGGACAGTTTTTCTTTGATTTGGCGTTATTTTACCTTCTTTAATCAATTGATTTCTATTCCGACCTTGTGTTGTGCTGCCATATTTTTATATAGAAGAAAGAAAAATTATTTTATAGCCTTAATCCCTGCTCTATTTTATGTATTTATTACAATGTCATTTATCTTTAGCGAAAAAATCGGATTTAATCTGCCGCTCAAGTATGCTGAAATTTGCGGATTGATTGCGGTTTTATTTGTGACAGTATTCTTGTGGAAGAAGAAATAGAAAAAAGAATTAAAAAGCGGGATTGAACTTATTAATATATTGAAATATTATCGACACTTGTTTTATATTTTATAATACAATAGTATTGAAGATTAAGGAAAGCAGGTGATAACAATAATTGTTAAAATCCTGCACTGGTCCGCAGCCGTACAGTCGGAATACTTGATTTTCATTGTTCTTACGTGACTAAGGAGAAATTATGCAAATTCCGCGCATCAGTTTAAATAAACAAAATTCAATTCTTAAACCTCAAAAAATATCTTTAAATAAGATACCTGCCAAAATAAATTTTCAGGGTCAAAATACGGATACCTTTATAAGTTCATCTGAAAGCTTTTCAAATGAAGATGCAATGGAATTAATAAGAGCAATATTGCAAGAAGGTATGAAACCTGAAGAATTGGACGAACAAATAAGCAATTTTGAAAGAATTTGCGGATATCTTGGAATTGAGCCTAAAGATTTACCTATTAATCAAGAACATCAAGGCAGTCTGACTGATGATCAAAAAATGCAAATTACTTTTTTAACGGATCCGCGTAATATTGAAATAACAAAAGGATTGATATAAATCAACAAGTCAGAATATTATTTTCGGTTCAAATATTTGTGAATACTAGGACTTATTCGATTTATGTGTATTTTTAATTAACAATTTTCTAAACAATCTTCCGCTTAATTTTGTTGTATTATCGGGAACAATATGCGGAAATATGCAAGATAAATCAGATTGACGCCAGCCTGTTCCTACTCTTTTGGATATAAATTTTTTATCTTTTTGTTTTAATAATTCATCATCGTCAAGTTTGACAAGGAGATTTTTTAATTTCTTTGCATAAATAATTCGGAGTCGGTTCATAGATTCATTGATTCTATTGATAGAGTTTTCGCTTGCAAGTACGGTTGCAAAAATTAAGTCGATATTCTGTTCAATTTTCAATATTTGAGAATCAATGAGATAGCGGTATATTGTATCTCCGCTTGCCGTTATATCATCAAGTGCAATATATGCAGTGTTATCTTTGATTCTGTTTTTGCCTATATATCCTAAAGTTGCGATATCATTAGGGTCTATGTTGTTTATTTTTGCATAAATTGCCGTCATATAACCAAAACTCTTATTATTTGCAAGCACCATATATTTGTGGTTGTTCCCGTATTTTTTATCAATTTGTTTTTTAAGATTTGCCAATTCTTCACCCAGAGAATCCGATGAATAGATAACGGTGCTTGAATCCAAGTATTTACAAAAAGATTCAAGATGAGCAATATTATTTAATTCTTCCTTCATTGATTTTTTGGAGATTAAGCGAATATGATTTCTTATTGCAGCTTGAATTTCTAATGGTGTTAAAGAGGGTTTTTTGATATTTTGAAGTATATCTTTGTATTGCTTTTTGCCTTGAATATTTCTGTTTTTAATTTTAATTACTTCGATGTCTTTACCTGTTATGTTTTTTAATCTTTCTTCAAAATTACCGTACAAAATTTTATTTATATCTTCGCCGTTTTTAAATCTTTTTAAACAATCTGTTGTCATATCTTCAAGATATCCTACACCGCAGAGAAAGTTTGCGCTTCTGTAGTTTTTATCCGCACATTCAATATCCCAGCCTTCCAAATTTAAAATAACAAGGTTGCCCGATTCCAAATCGGACATAAAATTATCATAAAATTTTCTATCCCCTTTTTTTGATTCTTCGAGTTGTTTTAAAAATATATCATCCAGAACAATAATTCTTCTTGAAGTCGGATTTTCTATATCTATCATTCGTTTGTTTAAGGATAAATAATTAAGAGCGGTATTTAGGGAATAATCGCTTTCTGCTGAACTTTTTTCCATAGTGATTCCAAAGGTATTTGTTGAATATTTTTGCGCTATATCTTGAAAAATATTAATTGTATCGTAAGAAGAAAATTCCGTTAATCTGTATAAAAATTCTCTTATCAAACCTTCATCTGCGCCTGTTTTAATTTTTATTCTCATAACTAAATTTTCAATATCTTTTTCATCAACACTTAGCATCTGCGAATCAATTTTTTCCGCAAAAGCGTTTGAAAATTCAACAGGATTTGAATAATCGCAATATAAAGGACTAAAATTTGGTTCAAGTCGGGAAATTCTTTTGTATGAATAATTATCTCCCATAAAAGGTACGATATAAGAAGGATTCAAGACAGGAGCAGAAATTTTGTTTTCAGATTTATTTTGAAGCTTTGGTCTTGTATCGAAAGTTCTTATATTATATTGGGGAATAATTTTTGAAAACGAATTTATTTTCATAAAATTATAAAACCGATAAAACAAAAAAATTGTCAAAAGAAGATGTGTAAAATATCAGTTTTTCAGCATCCTCAATATATAAAAATTAAGTTTGTTATTGAGATTTTTTAATTTTATCTTTAAGTACAAATATATTTGCTAAAATTGTACCTGAAATTGAATGCCATACGCATGAAACAGCGGAAATAATAGCAGCTTCGGGAATCATGGCAAAATGTTTAACGGCCAATACGGTTGCTAATCCTGCATTTTGCATACCGACTTCTATTGAAATAGTTCTCTTTTTTGCTTCGGGCATTTTTACCGTTGCGCCTATCAGCCAGCCTGCAATATAACCGATTAAATTGTGACAAAAAGCAGCAATAAAGATAACCACGCTTGATTGTATAAAAACGGCGCCGAAATGAGAAACAACACCCCCGACAATACATGCTAAACCTATCACGGAAAATGCGGGCATAATTTTACAGATTTCGGGATATGTTTTGTTATTCCTGAATATATAATTTAGTATAACACCTGTTACAACGGGCAGAATCGTAACAATCAATACGGATTGAAACATTCCTATAATATCAACATCAACGGACTCTTTCGCCAAATAATATACTAATGTTGGCGTCATAACCGGTGCTAATAACGTAGATACCGCAGTCATTCCGACAGAGAACGCAACATCGCCTTTACATAAAAATGACATTATGTTTGATGAAACTCCGCCGGGGCAGCATCCGACAAGAATTAAACCTATTGAAATTTCTTTGGGTAAATGCAAAATATGAACTAAACTTATTGCTATTATAGGCATAAAAAAGTATTGTGCAAATGTTCCGATTCCGATATCAAAAGGGCGCTTTATGAGAATCTTAAAATCGTCTAACGTTAGAGTCATACCCATTGTGAGCATAATGATTCCCAAAACAACCGTTTGAGTATCGCCTTTTACCCACATAAAGATATTGGGGAAAAAGTATGTAATAACCGCAACTAAAATTATAAAGATTGATGTTTTTGATGATAAAAAACTGCTGATTTTTTGTATTGTTTTTAACATGATTTTGTCCTTTTTCCCATTCTACCATATGACTTATGGCAGGATATAGTTCAAACAGAGGACAGAATTAAATTGTTTTTAAGGTAAATTTTCCTGAGTAGATTTCTTTAAATAAATTAGATTGAATTATCGAGAATCAATTTGTTAAAAATTTCCGATTTTTTACATTTGGCAATATTTTAGCAAATTTTTTCTTTCAGCAATCTTGTATCTGTATAAAATGACAAGATAACCGAAAGGAAAAAGAAAAATATGAATGTATCGGGTATTAAACCAATTAATGTTAACTTTGGAAATATAACAAAAAGAGCTGCATATTACGCGATTCATCAAACCGAAGGAAGCATAGAAGAACTTAAAAAAATCGGGCAAGCAGTTGAAGAACAAAAAGGAAACCATAATAATATTTATTTAGGTAATGATAAAGATGGCGGTACTCCATATTATTACGTTAGCGACGGAACAAGATGCAGCTGTAACTATTCCACTTTGGATGAAGCTTGTAAAGCTGCAAATTTATTCAAACAACAAGGAGAAGAAACTGCGAAATTCAATAGTCTTGCACGAGAAATATTGAGTAAATGTGATGATATTGATGAGCCAAAATGCAAGAAAGATTAGTTTTGTTGTGCTAATGAGGGATGCTGAGAATCCTTCAGGGTATAAAAAAGACCTGCTCTATGCAGGTCTTTTAAATAATTTACCCTGGATGCGATTGTCTTGGATTTTGACAACTCGAAAACTTAGTATTCCATTTCGATTTTGCTATTGCAAAATCTTCATTCCATAAGTTTTCTCAAACAGACGGGCTCACGACGGGCTAAAGCCCTGTTCCGCCCTAGTCAAAATCCGCTCTCTTGGATTTTGTTTCACAAAAAACAGTATTTCGCTTCGCTATCGCTGCCGCTTCATTTGTTTTTTGCTACTTCGTGTTCACTTCGTTACACACTACACAAAATCCGCTCGAACGTATAAAACAGCGTTCTCATCTATACAAAATAAATAAAAAGAGGTTAGTTTTATCTAACCTCTTTTTATTTACCCTGGATGCGATTCGAACAGGGTCCCCATTATTATGATATAAATATAATGATACGTTCCCAATGTGCTAATGGGGGATGCTGAGAATCCTTCAGGGTATAAAAAAAGACCTACTTTATGTAGGTCTTTTAAATAATTTACCCTGGATGCGATTCGAACGCATGACCTACTGCTTAGAAGGCAGTTGCTCTATCCAGCTGAGCTACCAGGGCATAATCTATTAAATTTTCATTATTCTCGGTTCAACTGTATCATGTTAAAACCGCTTGCTCCAACTAAACATTAGAACAACAGTATCATATCAAATAATAACTTTCTTGCAAGTGTTTTATTAAAAAAATTAAAACAACGGAATATTAATAACAAACTTAGTCTTATATTCAGGCTCATTTTCTATTCTTCCGCTTTCAAAATCAATGCTTCCGTTATGTTTTTCAATAATCTTTTTACATATGGCGAGTCCTAAACCTGTTCCCTGTCCTTTTTTCTTTGTTGTAAAACCTGCCTGAAATATTTTTTCTTTATCGGAAAGAGGAATCCCTTTGCCGTTATCGAATATTGAAATCTTTAAATAATCTCCATCTATTTCGGTTTTAAGCTTCAATTTTCCTGTATAATTTTTGTCATACGCCTTTATATCTTCAATAGAATGAATTGCATTCATTAATATATTCAGAAATACCTGATTTAACATATTAGGATAACAATTTACATAAGGAATTGAACCGTATTCTTTTATCACTTCAAAACCGTTTTTTATTTTGTGATGAATAAGTTCGAGTGTTAAATTTAATTCCTGATTAATATCTGCCTCTTGCTGAACGGTTTCATCTAATCTGACAAAGCGTTTCAGGGATTGAACAATGTTGTTTATTCTATTTATTGCGTCTTTATCAACAGTATTTATTTCATTAAGAATTTCTTTTGAATCCGCATTTATTCCTTCAAAAATCTTTTTCATCATTTCGTTATTGGCATTAATTGCGCCTAAAGGAGTATTAATTTCATGCGCAACAGAAGCTACAAGCTGACCCAAGGATGCCATTTTTTCGGAATTAATTAACTGCAGTTGGGTTTCTTTTAATTCTTTTATTGTTGCTTCCAGTTCAATTTTCTTTTGAGAAATCTCATTAAACAGGCTCGCCTGCAATAAAGAAGATGTAACTTGCATTGAAATACCGACAAGAAGCTCATTTTCGAGTGCCGTTATTTGTTTTTTCGGAGTAAAAATAACAATAATTCCAAACAGCTGTGAATTTTTGAGAATTGGCAAAATTATTCTAATACAAGGATTTAAAAGAGGAATTTCCGCTTTATCGTGTTCTTTTAAGCATGTTTGAATGGAATTTTGACCCAAGTGAAGCTCATTGATTATTTTTTTTGAATAAAAAATTTCTTCGTTTATTTGGGGAGAATAAACCTCGGGATATGTGTATTCAATTACAAAACTATCTTTTTTGAATTTTGCAAAATAACTTTTATTTGCACCCACGATTATACTTAATTCTTTCAGGGATTTTTCAATTAACGTTTTAATGTCCAATTCATTTTTCAAACTTACGGAAATTCTATTCAAAAGAGCCATTTTTACCGCTTGATTTTGAGCCTTTGAATTGGTGGATGCAAATTCAATATTTTGTATTTTTAATTTTTCGTTTTCTTCTTTTAATTTTTCTTTTTGGATTTCATCCGTCATATCGTAAAAATAAACAACACGATATCTCTTTTTAAAATTAAAAGCCTTTATCATGTAATTAAAAAAATTGTTTTCGTCTTTTTGAAAAGTTGCAAATGTTGTATAGTTATAGGGGTTTTCGATAGCTGAAATTATCGGATTGTATGTTTTTAAATCGGAAGAATTTAAAAAACACATCTGATAAGAAAATCTGTATGATAACTTATCCAGGCCCGAAAAATTTTTTGAATTATTAAAATCACCAAAAATTTTCTTAAACGACAAATTATGATAAAAAATATCAAGTTTTCTATCATAAACAACAATCGGCTCTTCAAGATTGTGGTAAAAATCTATTAAGGCATTGCCCATAGTCTACGGTTCTTTTGTTTCTTTTTTTGTATAAATTCCAAAAGCAACAGGTGAAAAAGAAGCAAGCTCGTTTTTCAAAATATAAACTTGTTTATTGAGAGAATTTACTTGAGCTCTTAGATTTTCATTTTCTGTTTTTGCCCTTATTAATTCGACAATAATTTCATCAAAGCCATCCATTTTTTCGCTTAGGATTTCGCTCATTTTAGCGACAAGATTGTTTTCTAATTTGTCGATTTTATCTTGAATTGACATCATAGGATGAGCGGAAGCGGCAATAATAGCTTCGTTTTTTACTCGTGAGCGTGCTTTTTCCAAGAAATTAATTTTTTTATTCGGATTTGTATAATCGTTTTCGCTATCTTCGCTTTGAGTCAAAGGGGCAGGTTGTACAACTTTATTTTGAACTTTTGTGCTTTGTATATAAAGTTCTTTTATTTTTTTAAGCATATCTACATCACGTTTTGTGAAATATGCATTTCCCATTTTATCCGTTTTTGGTTTGAGGCATGCTTTTTTGCATAAAGTAACAACTTCATCAATATTGCTGTTTAAAAGTGTTTCTAATTCTTCAACGTTAATTTTATCTTCTGATTTCAGTTTTTGCACCGTCTTTAATAACGATTCCTGCACTAGCCTCTCTCCTTAAAAATAAATTTCTCTTATCAATATTATAGAGGATAATTAGATAAAAAGTAAAAATGTTAATAAATATTTATAAAATTTTACGATTTTTTATCGTTTTTATTCTTCTTATCGTCGTCAAATTTTGCAATACCTATAAATTCATTTCTTCCGGTTAATTTTTTAGTTATCCAGAAAGTAAGTTTCGGAATCAAAACGGATAAGCCGAATATGCTCACTCCGAGTCCTATTGCCAGCAATCTTGCATTTTTATGTTTAAAGGTGTCTGCAGTTTTATTTATAAAATCAATATTAATTTTTCCGTCAGTAAGCAATTGGGTATTTTGCTTTTCTGCTTGCTTAAATAAATGAGCAATAAAGCTTTCTATATTATCATTGATTCCTTTAATGGTATCATTTTCTATATATCTGTTTGCTTTTCCGTATTTTCCGAAGGTTTCGTTTTTATATATTTCACTTGCAAGTTCATTACCGAATATATTTTTTAATATTGAATCCGGTTTTTGTCCTTCTTGAAGTTTAAAAATATCAGGATTTGCTTTTATTTTCTTTAAACCTGCTTCAAGCGCCTCAGGCTTATTTGTTAGCGCTTCTATGCTGATTGCCTGTGTAGCCGGTAATTTTTTGCCTCTTAGGAAATTTTGAGTGTGTTCGCTTGCAAAATTATAAAAATATGCGCTCAAACCGTCCATTACAAGAAATTCTAAAGCTTCATATTTATTTCTTGATGTAACCATACGCCCTATAATCATCGGAATATCTGTTACAAGCAGGCGGAATCTGCTGTTGTTTTCAACTGAATATGTGAGTTCGGACAGATTCTTCGGAATACCGCCTTTGAATGCAATATTGTTCACATTTTTCTTAGTTGAATTTTGAAATTCATCGAAAGATACGAATTTTTCAAGCTCTTTCTTTTTCTTTTCTTCACGTTTTTTAAGCGCTTTATTTGTCAAATATTGATTAAATTTAGGAATGACAAATCCCATCATAGCAATATTTAATCCCAAAGCAAGAACAGAAGTCGCTTTTTTGGCATTTGACATTTTTTTTGCCAAATCTTGCCAAGAAGTGCCTTTAATTTTTTCCATCAATTTTGTATTGGATAAAAAGTGCTTGAGCTCATCGTAATTAAGACCTTCTTTTTTAATTAACCCCCCGCTTGTTAAATATTTTGCCGTATCTCCTAAAGCGTCATTTCCTCTTATGGCATCTGAAAAATCTATATCTTTAGTCGGTATTTTTAATACTTTTTCACAAAAAATGTTACCTAACTTATTAAAAGCAGGCATGCCAAACATCCAAACAGCAGCCGTCATGAGCTCTTTTCTTAATTTTTCAAGACCTTCAAGAACTCCGCCTCTTTTATAACCCGCATAAGACCGTCCGATATCAGTCGGGATTTCTTCTGCCAAAGTTCCCCATGGCATTGTCGGGTCATTTAAAATTCTTACGGTATTAGCCAATCTGCTATAGTTGTTGTTAACAAGCACAATATTGTCCTACTGTTTTATCCTTTTTTATAAAACATGTAAAAGAAAAAATTTGCTAACAAGAAATGTTTTCGTTATTTTGATAACCCGTTAAATCGGCAATCTGATTGCACCATTGTTTCAGAATTTCTTTTTCATCCAATTGCCAAGAAATAGGCTCACCCATTTTAATTGAAACCTTAGGTTTATGAAAAATATTCCAACTGTATTGTTCAAGACCGGAAATTCCAATCGGAACAATGTCTATCTTGTTTGTTTTTGCAAAGTAAATAAAACCTTCGTTAATGTTTTCTATGGTTTTATTTTTTCTGATACCCCCCTGAGGGAAAATGCAGAGGTTGTAATTTGCTTTGAATACTTCTTTAACCGTTTTAATTGTAGAAAGCGCAACTTTTTCACGATTAACAGCAAATGCCCCCAATCTGTTGACATTTCTGGTTACCCACTGTTGACCCCATGTACCTTGTTTGAATAGCTCTTGTTTTGCCATATAAGCTAAGGGCCTGCCTATTACATGATTAACAAGAAAAACATCTACATACGAAATATGGTTTGGGGCAAAGATATACGGCTTTTTTTCAAGATTTTTATTTCTTTGAAATTTCAATTTGTAAAACATATTACCGAAAAAGGGCAAGAATAATATATACAGGGCGTAATATTGGTATAATCTTGTTAATATATTAAAGTCTTTAGCTTTTTTTTGCGCAAAATTAATTTCTTTTTTTGTCATTATCTTTTTCCCTCTGATAATTCTTCTATTTTCTTGCTCCAGATTTCAATCATTTCGTCTATGTTTTCTCTGTATGGAATCGGTTCTCCGATTTTTATTTTCATGTTGCTTTTGAAGGGTTTTCTTTGATCTTTTGTACAGCCTGTTATTGCAACCGGCAAAATATCGCATTTCAAGGTTTTTGCAAAACTTGCAAAACCTCTGTTGATGTTATCCATATTTCCGTCGGTTTCTCTTGTTCCTTGAGGGAAAATGCCCAGTGCCCAATTGGTTTCTTTTAATTTTAGGGCTGTTTTTATTGTTGATGGCGATAATTTATTTCTGTCAACCGCAAAAGCGCCCAATAAATTTAAAAAGAATCTTGCAACTTTATTTTGAAATAATTCTACTTTTGCCATATATGCAACATTTCTTTGCAGGGCATGGATTACAAGAAAAGGATCAATTGCACTTACATGGTTAGAAGCTACAATGAAAAAACCTTTTTTGGGCACATTTTTTCTGCCTTCAATTTTTAAATTGTAAGCTATTTCGTAATACATTCCGTAAACCAAAGTACATGTAATCCATTGAAAAATACCTCTGAAAATGTTGTATTCTTTAGGACTTCTTTTTTGATAATTTTTTGACATATTGTTTTCTTGTTTTCTCCCTTATGCTATAATTATACTAAAAAAATAAAGTATGTCTTGGTAAGTTTAGCCAAAAAAGGAGAAAAGAATGAAAAAATTATTAAGTCTGTCCGTTGTAGCTTGCTCTTTGTTTTTTGCAGCTGCAAATGCTGAAGTAGTCGGCGTTGTGGATTTTGATAAGGTTGTAGATAATTTTGCGAGAGTTAAAACTGTTTCTGATGAAATTTCAGATAAATATGCAGAAATCGAACGTTTTAAACTCGATAAAGCAAGAGAATACAAAAGACTCTCTACGCCTTTAGAAAAAAAGAATTTTGAAGACGCAACAGAAAAAGAGCTTATCCGTCGTCAAGAAGCATTAATCAAATTAAAGGACAAAAAAGAAGCTGAAATTGATACAATCATTAAATCAACGATTAAACAAGTAGCTATGTCAAGTAATGTTGATACTGTTGTTGAACAATCAGTTGTATTTTTTGGCGGTGTAGATATTACGGATAAAGTAATAAAAGCTTTAAACGGAAAATAGAAAACGGAAAAATTTGTATTTAAAAAAAGAACCTGTTTCCAAGGTTCTTTTTTATGCTTGATTCGGGATTTCCGCCTGTGAAATCGAAGATTTCTTCGCTCGTTTCGCTATCGCTTCACTTCGCAACGGCGGCTATCTAAGGACTACATAAACGTCAAAACTCAACGTTTTGCCGTTTATTCTGCACAGCTATGCTCTCATCTGCGTTCGCTAAGTTTGCTATCGCAAATTAAAGCTGTCTTGGATTTTGACAACTCGAAAACTTAGCATTTCACTCCCGAAAATCAAAGATTTTCATTCGTTTCATAAGTTTTCTCAAACAGACGCACTCACTTCGTTACGTGCTAGTCAAAATCCGCTCTCTTGATTTGGGATTTCCGCCTGTCAAAACAAGTTTTGAAACGGCGGTTTGGTAAGGTTGCGCCCTGTCGGCTTTGCTCAACGCAAACCCGTTCGGGCTTCACACACCCGGTGCTCTCATCTGCGTTCGCTAAGTTTGCTATCGCAAACTAAAGCTCTCTTGATTCGGGATTTCCGCCTGTCAAAACAAGTTTTGAAACGGCGGTTTGGTAAGGTTGCGCCCTGTCGGCTTTGCTCAACGCAAACCCGTTCGGGCTTCACACACCCGGTGCTCTCATCTGCGTTCGCTAAGTTTGCTATCGCAAACTAAAGCTCACTTGATTCGGGATTACTCCTGTGGAAATTGAAAATTTCCACGTCGCCTGAGTACGATTCCGCTCTGTCCGTCAGACTTCACCAGTCTGACGTCACGAGCTTCATACACTTTTGCCCTCATCTTCACTCATTAAGTGCTGACGCACTAAATTCGTTCGATTCGGGATTACTTTTTATCCAGAACTTTAATCAAGTGCCAGCCGAATTGTGTTTGAACAGGGTTGGATACTTTTCCTACTTCACCTTCAAAAGAAGCTGTTTCAAATTCTTTTACCATCATGCCTCTGCCAAAATAACCTAAGTCACCGCCATTTGCTTTTGATGGGCATTTTGAATATTCTTTTGCGGCATCTTCAAATGAAATTTTTCCTTCTTCGATTTGTGTTTTAATATCGTTTGCTTCGGCTTCCGTTTTAACGAGTATATGTTCTGCTCTAACTTGACTATAATTTGTTGTCATGTTTGCTCCTATCTTTTGACTGCATGTTAATATCATTCCCAATAATAACGTAAAAATAAGTAAAACTTTTTTCAATTTTTTTCTCCTTTATTTACCCGACACTTACATTTTACATTAAAGTATGTTATAATAAAAGTAGCCTTGCGTGGGTTTACAATTTTGTTCCTACATTTTATTTAAACGGGAGAAAATTGCTCAGACGCATATGCTAGGTGTTTGAAGTATACCGACTTACCTTTTGGTAGTTTAACGGAAATGGATGCACCCTGGCGTTCACCCACCTGCTGATTGGGCAGGAAACAAAATTGCTCACGTATTGGCTAAAAAAGCACCTTAAGGGTGCTTTTTTAATGCTTGATTTTAAGAATATATAAAATTATAAAATATTATTGTATTCTCTAAATTATATCCTATCCCCCTGATATGCGTTTCTTTGAATCATCATTTTATCTATCAAATTTAATATTTCAAAGCGCCTGTTTACCCATTTGGGTGTAACTGTTGTTTCGCTGAAGCCGGTTCCTGCTATTCTTTGAATATTACAGTTTTTAGGTAAAATTTCTAAAATATCACACACAACCGAGCAGTATTCTTCCATTGTCATTAAATAAAAAGGCTCTTTTTCATATATTTTTAATAACGGTGAATCTTTTAAAACGGTTAACATATGAATTTTAATCCCGTCAATATCGAGTTTTGAGAGTTCATGAGCGGTATTTAACATATCGCTTTTTGTTTCGTTCGGAAATCCCAAAATAATGTGGGCACAGACCTTTATACCTCTTTTTTTAGATTCCGTTACCGCATTTTTAAAACAATTAAAATCGTGCCCCCTGTTGATTAATTTTAATGTTTCATCTTTTGCGCTTTGAAGCCCGTATTCTATCCAAGGTTCAGGATATTTTGCAATAAGGTCAAGTTTCTCTTTATCAACACAATCAGGCCTTGTTCCTATTGATATTGAAACGATTTTTTCGTTTTCAAAAACATCATCATAAGTTTTTTTTAAAACGTCAACAGGCGCATAGGTATTTGAATAAGATTGAAAATAAGCAATAAATGCTTCCGCTTTAAATTGAGAAGATAATTTTTCTATGCTTAAATCTATTTGTTCTTTTATAGAAAGTGTTTTTTCGCTGCAACGTGAAAAACTTCCGACTTCATCACAAAATACACAACCGCCTGTAGAAATTGTTCCGTCTCTGTTAGGACAATAAAAACCCGCGTCAAGTGTAATTTTGTATATTTTTTTGCCGAAAGTTTCTCTTAAATATTTACTGTAGGGATAATATCTTTTTTCCACGAAAAAATTATATCAAAAAATTATTCCTTGGAAAATTCGCTCTTATCAGCTTGGCAAAGAGGACATACCCAATCTTCCGGTAAATCTTCAAATTTTGTTCCTGCAGAAATTCCGTTATCGGGGTCGCCTGCTTCTTCGTCATATATATATCCGCACAAATTACAAATGTATTTTTCCATTTTTCCTCCTTTTTTGACTATTATATCATATTTTGTGAAAAATTTTTAATTATTATATCGGCTGTATTAACACATTGTTTTAATTCTTGACTTTTGTCGTTTTGTAAATTATACTTCTAAACTAAATTGTAAATGCAGGAAACTTAATGCAATTATTAAATAATAAAAAATGTATTTTTTGCCAAAGTAATGATATCGAATTAAAGTCTGCCGCATTAGCACCGTTTATATCTGCTAAAATCGGTTCCGACAGTAATGAAACGTTTAATTTAATTCATTGCAAACATTGTGGTTGTGCATTTTTTGATTACAGATACGATGAAAATGAAGTTTCAAAAATATACACAGGGTATAGAAATGAACAATATCAGAAACTGCGGCAAAAATATGAGTCATGGTACAGCAAAGAAATAAATAATTTGATTGGCGATGATATAAGAGCGATTGAAAGCAGAAATAAAAATCTTTCCGAAATTTTAAAAAACAATATTGATATCGGCAATATACGTAATGTTTTGGATTTTGGTGGAGATAGGGGACAATACATTCCGAGTATTTTAAATAATGCAAAAAAGTATGTTTATGATATTTCTTGTAAAGGTGTTCTTCCTGAAATTAAATTGATTAAAACCATAGAAGAATGTGAAAATAATATGCCTTGCGGTTACGATTTTATTATTTGCGCACATGTATTAGAACATCTTTCATATCCCGAAGAAACAATTAAAATGATAAAATCATTGATGAAAAATAACGGATATTTATATATAGAACTTCCTTTTGATTCACCATTTTATAAAAATCCTTTAGATAACGTGCAGTATCTTTTTAATAAATATTTTAAATTAAAAGATATTCTAAAAAAATATATAGAAATGAAAACCACAAAACATTTTCTAATGCATGAACATATAAATTACTATACTCAAAAGGGACTGGACTGTTTAATGAAAAGAAACGGCTTTGTGCCAATCTGTAACAAAATTTGTTCCGTGTATTCGGTTATTGGAATTTCAAAAGTTATTTGTGCACTTTATTCTTTATAATTGAGATTTTTGCATAATCTCTGTCACAATGCGCAATACAATCGTATTTGCAAATGCAATCGTCGGAATTCAGATAAAATGAGCCATCAAAAATATTTCCTAAACAAGCGGATTCATCAACTTCCTCTTGTATAAACGGAGAATATTTATAATCAATTATGCGCGAACATACTAAGGCATTTCCGTTTGGCAATAAATTATAATAATTTCTTCCGGCAGAACATTTTTTGGGAATTTTTTGAGCTAATTTTTCTTCGGTTTTGATGGTTCTGCTTTTTTCCAAATATTTTTTCAATAATTCTTTATATTCAATGCTATATTCGTGGATTTTATTGGCATTATCAACAAGAGGGTCAATATGATAAGGTATTTCGTTTTTATCAAAAATATGGATTTTGTTTTTTATAAAATCAAA
Organism: uncultured bacterium; assembly: GCA_946622415.1. GTDB lineage: Bacteria > Cyanobacteriota > Vampirovibrionia > Gastranaerophilales > Gastranaerophilaceae > RUG14156. The sequence continues at coordinate 24,148 of CAMOPX010000011.1, read as the reverse complement.
ATTTTCTTCGGTTGCTACAATATTGACATTAATATGAAAACGGTTTTTAAGTGCCAATATTTTTTCTATAAAATCCGTTTCATTAACAAATTCACGATGAAAAGAAACATTTAAATGTATTTTTTTGGAAACTTTTTCATATACACTTATCGGCATTGATAAATTGGTTATAATCCCTATTATTGAATGTTTATCAGGTAGATTGTTTATAATATACGGTAAATCTTTATACAAAAAAGGTTCTCCGCCTGATATATAAAAAGAAGTGGGCGGTATTTTTTTAAGAGCTTCAATCCATTCTTCTCCGCTTTTTTCACATTCAATCGGAAATTGTTGAGGAAAATTGCTCTGTTTTGAACAAAACGGACAATAACTGCAGCTATAAGTGCAGCGAAAAGTTATCCATAAAACAGACATTAATTTATTTGGAAAAATTAATCTGAAATATGGCTTCAGAAAAGTTTTAACTTTTAATGGAACAAATTTTTGTACTAATTCAAGAATCATAATATTTCCCGATATTAATTTTCGTTTTTATATCATACCATAAAACAGTATTGTTTGTTTCTTGAAAAACTTATTAAAAAATGTTAAGATTTGTATTATTTCAGTAAAAAAATTTTTCTTGTATGTTTTTAGATATAGTGTATAATTGTTCTTGCGAACAGAAAAAATAAAAATATAAGGGGGAATATGAATTGGCAATAATGACACCTATAAGCGACATGAACTGTGAAAACACATTGAAATGTAACAATGCACAGTATTTGGGAAGACACATTTTAGCGGAATTTTTTGAATGCGATCCTAACGTATTAAACAATCCCGAGTTGGTCGAAAAATATATGTTACAAGCTGCACTTGAATGTGGCGCGACAGTGGTTAATAAATGTTTTCATTTGTTTATGCCTCACGGAGTTTCCGGTGTTGTTATTATTTCAGAAAGCCATCTTGCCATTCATACATGGCCCGAATTCGGATATGCTGCCGTTGATTTATTTACATGCGGCGAACAATGCGATCCTAAAATTTCTTACGAATTTTTAAAGAAAAAATTCAATTCAAAAGACGCTAAATATTCACAACTGAATAGAGGTCTTATTGATTTTAGTGCTCATAATGTAGAACATCAATCTTTTAAAGTGTCAGAAGCATTTTAATTTTTTTCGGGTTTTGATATTATATTCTTATGGAAGAATTTTTTATCAAAAAAATGGAACGTGAAAATATAGATGATATTTTGACTATTGAAGAGTGCTGCTATGGAAAGCACCATTGGTCAAGAGATTCGTTTGTTGCGGAATTAAATAACCAAATTTCTTCCTATCATTGCATAGTAAATAATGAAAACAGATGTGTAGGCTATATGGGCATTTGGAAAATAGTGGATGAAGCCCATGTTACAAATTTGTCCGTTCATCCGGATTATCGTAACAGAAAATTTGCACACAGACTTTTATTGGAATCTATTGATGAATGTTATAAATCAAAAATAAAATATATAACGCTTGAAGTCAGGGTTTCCAATAAAAATGCAATTCATTTGTACGAAAAGTTCGGATTTAAGTCTTTAGGTATCAGAAAAAATTACTATCAGGACAATAACGAAGATGCGCTCATAATGTGGAGCGAGAATATTTTTGACAAGAAATATAAAGACCTGTACGATAATTTAAGAGTTGAGATAAATAATAAAAATGAAAATGGATTCAATTAATAAAAGATACAGAGATATATTTGAACAATACATTTATAAAGGGCAAAGTACACCTTTTACCTTGGGTACGCTTATTGTTTGCGGAATGTGTTTTCTTTTGATTTTGGTTACAACATTTACTCAATTAAATTTTAGTATCCCTGTATTAACCATGACGCCCGCGGGACTCGGATTTGTTTCAAAAGAAATATCCTATTCTCCGCAAATTCCTGCAATGATATTCATAATATATTTGGTAGGAAGAGTATACAGCCTTGTTACTTTTTTGATTTATCTGGTTGTTGGGTTTTTTATATATCCGATATTTTTATTTGGCGGAGGTTTAGAATACATTAAAACCTATCCTTTCGGTTATTTTTTGGGTTTTATTTGTGCAATTTTTATAGTCGGAGCTTTATTAAAACTGAAGCATACCCTGAGAGTTCGCTTGTTGAGCGCCGTTTTAGGGGTTTTTACAATACATATATGCGCCCTTATTTATTGTGTTATATTGGCAATTTTTAAAGCAATAGATTTTTCCATGATTCCTTTGATTGTTAATGTGGTCAGCGGAAGTAAAATCGGTTATGATATTATATTAAGTCTTATAATAATGCTTATTGCACCGTACATAAAAAATTTCTTTTGGATTTGTATGAAGCCTAAAATGGATAAAAAGAAAATAAAAATCCCGAGAAGTTTGCAATAACAAATTTAATACGGCTTGTGGAGAAGATATGGAAAACAAAAAAACTCTTATACTGATAGACGGGCATGCTCTAGCTTTTAGAATGTTTTTTGCACTTGAACGTACAAATATGCAAACAACATCCCATGAGCCTACTTGGGCGGTATATGGGTTTTTTAAAGCTATTTTCGATTTATTGCAGGATAAAAAACTAAACATTAAACCGAATGCTATTGCTGTTGCTTTTGATGTTTCAAAAAAAACCTTCAGAGTTGAAAAATATGAAGAATATAAAGCAAACAGGCTTGCAATGCCGGATACATTAAGAAGCCAGATTGAATTAATCAAAGAAGGACTTGATGCGTTTGAAATTCCTATATATACAAAAGAAGGCTTTGAAGGTGACGATATAATAGGCACTATTGCAAATAAAGCACGCAAAGAAGGACATAAAACCTATGTGCTAACGGGCGACAGAGATGCCTTTCAGCTTGTGGATAATGAGGGACTTGTTACTATTTTGATTCCTTCAAAAGGGGAGCTTGTTAAATATAACAGATTAGAAGTTTTTGAAAAAATGGAGGTATACCCCGAACAAATTGTTGACTATAAGGCTTTGTGCGGAGATACTTCGGATAATATTCCGGGGATTAAAGGCATAGGACCAAAATCTGCTTCCGGACTGCTTTCAGAATATAAAACGCTCGATAATATATATGAAAATATTGATAAGATTACAAAAAAAGCCCTAAAAGAAAAACTTGTTTCAGGAAAAGAGGATGCATATTTATCTCAATATCTTGCAAAAATTGTTGAAGATGTTGATATTGATTTTGATTTTGAAAAGGCGTGTCTTAATATTCCAAACAAAGATAACGTCGCAAAATATCTTCAAAAATTGCAATTCTATACCTTTATTAAAAAAATTGATACAATTTTAACTCCTTTTAAAAATCAAAATTCTTGTGAAAATACGGATGAAATCGTTAAATTTTCACCAATAGAAGAAGAAAAGGAAGAAAATAAAGGACAGTTGGGATTATTTGATTTTTCGGATATTCAAAAAAAAGAAACCAAAAAAATCGAAGAGCTTTTGATTTCCGATATCAAAAACGGTGATACAATAGGATTTTTAGAAGATTTTCAAGATAAAAATTATTGCTATATATCTAAAGATAATAAAGTATTAAAATCTGCCTGTGATGATGTTAAAAGCATAATTGAAAACCCTGAAATTAAAAAAATTGTATATGATATTAAAAATATAACATCTAAAATCGAAGGAATAATCTGTGATGTACAGTTGGCGGGTTATATAAAAGATTCATCAAGAAAACACGATTTAATTACACAAATAAATGAATATTTAAAAGCTATTCCTGATGAAAATGACTATGCTTTATTGAGTTCATATTTATCTGATTTATACGATTTTTATAATAAAACATTGTCGCAAAAAGAACTTGATTTATTAAATAATGTTGAACTTCCGCTTTCTTATGTCCTAAAGGATATGGAATTAACGGGTGTTAAATTGGATTTAGAATGTTTTAAAAATTTAGATGAAATAATAACTCAAAAAATAAAAGAATACGAAAAGAAAATATATGATACAACAGGATATGTTTTTAATATAAATTCTCCAAAACAGGTTGCAGAGGCTCTTTTTGAAAAATTACAAATTGCTCCGAAGAAAAAGGGAAAATCGGGTAATTTTTCAACAGGTGCAAAAATACTTGAGGATTTAGCAATTGAACATCAAATAGCAAGAGATATTTTAGAACATCGTCAATTGATGAAATTAAAAACAACGTATATTGACGCACTTCCTAAATTAATTAAACAAGATGGAAAAATCCATACCCATTTCAATCAAATTGTGACAACAACGGGCAGATTGTCTTCATCTGAACCTAATTTGCAAAATATTCCCATAAGAACAGAATTTTCTAACAGAATCAGAGGTGCTTTTGTGCCATCCGAACCAAACAGTGTGATTCTATCCGCAGATTATTCGCAAGTTGAACTAAGACTTCTTGCGCATTATTCTAAAGACGAGATTTTAACTGATGCTTTTATAAAAGATATAGATATCCATTCTGTTACAGCATCAAAAATCTATGGCATTCCTGTTGAAGAGGTTACAAAACAGCAAAGAAGAATCGCAAAAACCGTTAATTTCGGTATAATATACGGACAAACAAGATACGGACTTTCTCAAACATTAAAGATTTCTCCATATGAGGCACAGGATTTGATAAATAAATATTTTGAAACCTATCCGAAAATTTCTCAATATATGCAAGAAACAGTGGAAAAAGCCCAAATAAACGGATATGTTGAAACTTTGTACGGAAGAAGAAGATATTTAGGCGCTGAATTAAATTCAAGAAATGCAAATATAAGAGAATTTGCCTATAGAGCTGCAATTAATGCACCTCTGCAAGGAACAAGTGCTGATATAATCAAAATGGCAATGGTTGATTTGTATTCAAAATTAAAGAATTATAAATCAAAAATGATACTACAAATCCATGATGAACTTGTACTTGAAGTGCCGGATAATGAAATAGAAGAAGTAAAAGGATTGGTTATAAAATCAATGGAAATGAATCAACCCTTGAGAGTGCCTTTGAAAGTAGAAGTCGGATACGGAAAAACCTGGATGGAAAAATAATGAAGAAGCTATTTTTGATACTCGGTTTTTTATTTACAATAAGTGCTTATGCATTCAATCTTGAAGAATGCTACAAACTATATCCGAATGATGCGGATACGGTCTATATGAATGCCGTTGCCGTATTAAATGCAGCAAACGAATATACAATTTCAGAACTTCAATCCAAAAACGGCTACATTTTGTTTTTAAATGCGGGTAAATACTATCTTTTAACCGTTACAAAGCGTTATCAAAATCAAACAGAGGTTAAAATTTTACCCCAAAACAGTGACTATTCTCTTGGTAGCGTCGTTGCGGCGGATGTGTTTAGTTTACTTTCGGAAAAACTCAAAACCCCAATTGAGCAGGTTAAATAATGCAAGAAAATCCAAAATATGCTCAGGTGCTTGTTGATATAGGTAAATTGGGTTCAAAAACCTTTAGCTATTTGATTCCAGAAAGGCTAAAAGATGAAATTAAAATTGGTGTCGCAGTGCTGGTTCCCTTCGGAAGAAGAAAAGAAGGCCTGAAAGCTTATGTTGTCGGATTTTCAAACTATCTTGAAGAAGGAATAAAGGCAAAAGAAATAACCGAGGTGATTGAACCTACTCCTTTATTTTCGCTTGAATATTTGAAACTTTTGGAATGGGTTTCGAGTTATTATTTTTGCGACGTTCAAGCTGTTTTAAATACGGCGCTACCGCAAAAATTCTTTGAAAAAAATGTAAAAAACTATAGAAAACCGAGAATAGAAAATAAAATCAAAAAAACAAAAAAATCAGAGGATATTCATATTCTATCGCCCGAGCAAAAAAGAATTTATGAAGAAATTAACCATGTTAGCGCTAAAACCTCGCTTTTGTATGGTATAACGGGTTCGGGTAAAACCGAAATATATTTTAAATTAATAGAAGATACGATTAAAAAAGGCAAAAACGTTATTTTCTTGGCGCCGGAAATTGCACTCGTGACACAGTTGACCGTCAGAACCATGGAGCACTTTGGCTCAGATTGTGTTGCTGTTTGGCACAGTTCAATAAGTGAAGCCGAAAAATACGAAACTTGGAAAAGATTGAGAAACAACGAAATAAAGATTTTATTTGGTGCAAGAAGCGCAATATTTGCGCCTGTTCAGAATTTGGGGCTTGTTATTATTGATGAAGAACACGATTCCGGCTATAAACAAACCATGCCAAATCCAAGATATAATACAAAAGACGTTGCAAAAAAACTCTGCGAATTGTATGATGCAAAATTGCTGCTCGGTTCTGCAACACCTTCTATTGAAAGTTATTATGAGGCAATAAACACAAATTCTCTGTTTAAATTAAAAGAAAGATATAATAACGCCCAATTGCCGACAGTTTCTGTTATTGATATGAAGCTTGAGCGTGCCGAAAAAAATTATACTCTCTTTTCAAGAACTTTAAAAGAACAGGTTATAAAAACAATCGAAGAGGGAAACCAAGTTATTTTTCTCATTAACCGCAGAGGTTTTGCAAGCTATACGCAGTGTATGGAATGCGGAGAGGTAATTGAATGCCCGAAATGTGCTATCCCGATGATTTATCATTCAAGCACGGATTCTTATAAATGTCACTATTGTAATACGGAAATTAAAAACCCAAAATGTAAAAAATGCGGCGGCGATGTTTTTGAACATTTCGGAATGGGTACACAAAAAGTAGAAGCTGCCACAAGAGCGCATTTTCCTGATTATAGAATAGAAAGATTCGATTCTGATATATTAACAAGAAAAAATGAACATCTTGACCTCTTGAAGCGTTTCAACAAGGGCGAAATCGATATTTTAATCGGCACACAAATGATTGCTAAAGGATTGGATAACAAAAACGTTACGCTTGTCGGCGTTATTAATGCGGATTTAAGCTTTAATCTTCCGGATTACAGAAGCTCGGAAAGAGGTTTTTCTATATTAACACAGGTGGCAGGAAGATCCGGCAGAGGAGAAAAATCCGGAAAAGTGATTTTTCAAACCTACAATAAAGATAACCTCTATTTGTTGAATGCAAAAGAACAAAATTATGAAGAATTTTACGATTCAGAAATAAAAATGAGAGAACTTTTGGATTACCCGCCGTATTCTAAAATGATTAGAGTTGTTTTATCTTCAAAAAATGAATACAGAGCCGAAAAATCGGCACTCGAGATAGAGCTTCATTTATCCGATTATGTTAAAAAACTTTCTCTCGATGAAACAATTATCGTTCTTGGTCCGAGCCCGTGTGTAATCAGCAAGATAAAAGAAGAATACAGATTCAATATTTTAATAAAAAATAAGTTGTCACAAAATGGCCACAATATAATACTGAGATTTTTAAAATCCATAAAATTGCCCGACGATATAAAAATGGTTGTAGATATTGATCCTGCGGATATACTTTAATAATAAGTATTACAGCATAATTCGATTACTTTTTTATAATTTTCTTCTAAATCATATGTGATGTCATTAAAATTCATTGTTTTAATTTGCATATATTGATTTTCACATTCTGAATATTCTATCATGTGATTCATTATTTTATATAATGTGTCTGTTAGTTCGTATATTTTGTCAAACAAACAAGACAATTCTTCCCTGAAAGTCATAATTTTTACCCTGTTACATACGTGTAATGAATTTATTTTATTATACGTATATCATTACATTTATGCAACGATTCGAAAAAGAAAACTTAAAAATTTTGGGCGACAGAATAAAATCATTAAGATTAAAAAACGATCTTTCGTTGAATAAGTTTGTATTTAAATATTCCGAAATTACAACTGCAACTTGGAGCAGGATTGAAAACGGGGTAGTAGATGTTAAATTTAATACTCTTTTAAAAGTGTGCGAATCGCTGGGAATAAAAATCGACGAATTGCTTGCTGATTTGGATTTTAATTATATTTCGGATGATGAATAATTTTTTGATACGGATTATTTGTATAAAAAATTTTATTGTCAAAAATATTTTAATATGATAACTTTATTTAAAAAAAGGAGTTATTTGCCCATGCAAAATAAATTTGAAAGAAATAAGCTTTTAATTAATGCCGTAATAAAGGCTTTTGAAAAAAGAAATTTTAATGCATTTTATTGTGAAAACAAAGAAGATGTTATAAAAAAAATTACAGAACTGACAAAACCAACAGAAACATTCTCTTGGGGCGGGTCGGTTACTTTGGATGAAACGGGTTTAAAAGACTATCTTATAAAAAATAACTATAATGTAATAGATAGAGCAAAAGCCTCTACTCCTGAAGAAAAAAGAAAATTAATTCTTGAAGGTTTGTGTGCGGATAATTTTTTAATGAGCGCAAATGCAATTTCATACGATGGCGAGCTTGTGAATATAGACGGGCATGGAAACAGGATTGCGGCATTATGCTATGGACCTAAAAAAGTTTTTGTTATTGCAGGTGTAAATAAAATTGAAAAAACTTTAGATGATGCAATAAAAAGAGCAAGAACAAAAGCAGCTCCCATTAACGCCAAAAGAGTTTCTTCTGTTTTTAAGGTTGATACACCATGTATAAAAACGGGAATTTGTGCGGATTGCAAATCCGAAACTTCAATATGCTCGGATATTCTAATCACAAGGCTGTCTTTTCCTAAAGGAAGAATAAATGTTCTTCTTGTTAACGGCGATTTTGGATATTAAGTTAATTTTTTAAAAAAATTGCAAAATAAAAAGGTGTTTTAAAAAACACCTTATTTAACTCTCTATTCTCCATAATACCAAGAACAATCCATTCACGTATTTGTTCTTGTATTGTTAAATTTTAATTTTTGACACTTTCTTTTGGCAATCGTTTATGATTTTGTCCACATAGCATCTGATGATAATTTAGAATTAACAAATTCTTGAGAGATGCTTGTGTTTGACGGAGTAAAGATGAATACGTTTTCGCCGACTTTCTTTTGACCGCCGTTTAATGCGTGCGTACATCCGCATAAAAAGTCAACGATACGTTGTGATTGCTCTCTGTCTAAAAGTTGCAAATTTAAAATTACTGTCTTTTTGTCTTTCAGTGCTTCTACAATAGAAATAGATTCATTGTATGCTTTTGGTTCAATAACAACGATTTCATTAGCACCTGCTTTTGGTTGAGGTAAAACTCTGATGTTCGGACGATTTTTTCTAATCGGATTTGTTTCTTTGAACACCGGATCTAATGCGGCGTTGTCTTTTGTCGGAAATTCAGGACCGTATGCATTATCCAATTCATCCGGTTCATAGACTTCGTCATCGGGACCCATAGGATTTAAGGAACCAACCAAGTCGCCTATAATTTCCTTAATTTTTTCTGAAAGTGCCATCTTTTCTCCTTTAAATATTTTCGAATAATATTCTGCCTAATCTTATCATTGTTGCACCGTTTTCAAGTGCAATTTTGTAATCGTGACTCATTCCCATTGAAAGCTCTTTTAAATTATATTGCTCTTGAAGCTTTTTCATTTCTGAAAACAGTCTGTCTATTTCTTTAACATCATCTGTCAACGGCGCAATATTCATTAAACCTGTTAATTCTACATTTTTCATCGTTGAGATTTTGTTAATTAAATTTTCAAGATTACAAGGTTCAATTCCATACTTCTGAGGCTCCCGTGCATTATTAACTTGGATTAATATTTTTTGAACAATACCTTTTTTGTTTGCCTCATGGTCAATACACTCTGCTACTTTTAAACTGTCTACCGATTGTATATAGTCAAAAGCACCGACTGCGTGTTTGACTTTGTTTGTCTGTAAATGACCAATAAAATGATATAACGATTGCGATTTTATCGTATCGTCTATTTTGCCGATTTTTGCAACCGCATCAAGCACTTTGCTTTCTGCAAAATCCCTCAAACCCGCATTATAAGCCTCTATCATTTTATCTACACCGTAGTATTTTGTTACTGCGATTATTTTTGAGTTGTAATTTTTTGTGTCTTTTAAAATTCTATTTAAATTATCTTTAACAGTCATTTAAAAGCCTTCTATTACTCCTCATTTCTGCCGGTATTTAACCCACTCCTTTATTATAAAATATTTTTTTTACCCTGCAAATAATTCGTTTTATTGAATTTTCCGATTTTTAAAATCATGCTCAAATCATGTCATGGTGCATGTTTTGACATGTTAATATTTTTTAAAATTTTAGTAATATTTCTTAATATTATTAGTTTTCATAAAAAAATGGGCATGCCCATTTTTTTATTGATTTGTGTTAAAATATTGCCGTTGGAGTATTATTTATGAATGAAATTAAACAAAGAATTGACTGGAATGAATATTTTCTTGAAATTGCAAAAACTGTTTCAAAGCGTTCTACTTGTTTAAGAGCGCAAGTCGGAGCAGTTGTTGTCGGAAAAGACAAAAAAATTAAAGCAACAGGTTATAACGGTACACCCTCAAAAGTTCTTTCCTGTTTAGAGATGGGAGAATGCTACAGAATTAAAAATAATATTCAATCAGGTACAATGTATGAAACATGCAGAAGCATCCATGCCGAACAAAACGCTATTATTCAAGCGGGGCAAGACAGATGCATGGGGTCGGATTTGTACATATACGGCCATAATTTTATTTGTATATTGTGCAAACGTTTTATTGTTCAAGCGGGAATTGAAACAATATATTTAAAAAAAGATGAGTCAACTCCTGTTGTTGTAGTAACTGCTGATGAATTAAAAAAAGAATTGTCTGATACGACAGTAGCCACGGTATGCTAAAGGTTATTTTAAAATAGAAAAATTTAATGTAGGTTATTTATATGTTAAAACGTTTTTTGATTTCTTCTTTATTTTTGGGTTTGATTTCAGTTTTATTTGGATCAAAAGTATCTGTTGCATCAAATTATGACTACAGCATATATACACCTTCCAACTTATCCAAACTTTCTAAAACTGTTTCAGAAGAATCAAAAGATACTAATATTCTTTTTATAGTCGATTTTTCTAATTCAATGAACGATACAATAAACGGAAAAACAAAACTCGATATGGCAAGAGCAACGCTTGCGGAAATTTTACCCAAGATTCCGCCAAATATTAAAACGGGATTGAGAATCTATGGTCACAAGGCAGGTTTTACATATTTGCAAGGCTGTCAGGCTTCATCCATAAAGGTGCCTTTAGGGTATAACAATCATCAAAGTATAATGAATAATTTATATTCTTCTTATGCTACAGGTTGGACACCTATTACATATTCTCTAAAACAAGCAATAAATCATGATTTTGCAGGGATTGCGGAAAAGAAACATATCATTTTGTTAACCGATGGCGGCGAAAATTGTGACGAAAGCCCTTGCACATATGTTATAAATTTAATGAAGGATAGAGACGATATTAAGGTTGATGTGATTGCATTTGATATCCATGATGCTGAAGCAAACAACCAGCTTCGTTGCACTGCTTTAATGACAAGAGGAAAATTTATGACGGCGGACTCTGAAGAAGATTTATCAAGGTCTTTGTTTGAAACGACCGGTGCAAGAAAAGATGTTCGCGGCAGTGTTGCTATTCCAAAAATTGAATAGTTTGTATTATAATATTGCCAAAAGAACCGTAAATTGATAAAAAAGTCGGCTGATGATTGCGTACCCGAGTCGAGCGAGTTTAGTGCGCAAGCACTTAACGAGCGATGACGAGGGCAGAAGTGTGCGAAGTGCGAACGGGAAAGCGATGAGCTTTGCCGACAGCACGTAGCCGTACTGTCGAGAGTCGAGCGAGTTTAGTGCGCAAGCACTTAACGAGCGATGACGAGGGCAGAAGTGTCCGCAGGACTACTTTATCTGTATGCAACTAAAGTTGCAACAGCTAAAGCATTGCGAAGTGCGATTGCACCTATGCCTTTATCTTCACTTGCCAAGCCGAGTCCGGCTAGGCTCGTTCGATAAAGGGTATGAGGAAAGTCCGGGCAGCCAAAATAGCAGTTTGCTTAGGAAATCTAAGTGTCCGTGAGGGCGAGGAAAGTGCCACAGAAAAGAAGAATGCTGTGCGGAACAAAACAAAATGTTCAATTTTGTTTTGTGCAGACATTAGAAATTCGCCGTAGGATAATTGAGGTGCTAAGCGTCTTAGCTTAGCCTACCGAAATACCCACAGGCGAAAGAAGAATGCTGTGCGGAACAAAACAAAATGTTGTGTTTCGTGCCAGCGATTGTGCAACGGTGGGGTAAGAGCCCACCGGCTGATATTGTGAAATATCAGGACAGGTAAACCCCGACAGGCTGCAAGTTTGAATTTGCAAAAGGTGCTATTTCCGTTTTCATTTTTGAAAATTGCAAGACAAAACGCATTAGACAGATAATCATCTTAATACGGAACTCGGCTTATAACCGACTTTCTGCCTAGAAATAGGCAGTTTTTTAATGCTTATTTAAAGATAAAAAAACTGCCATTTCGTTGAAAAATGACAGTTTTATTTTATTTCTATAATTGTTTTGCTGCTTCATGCAGTTCTGATTGCTGAGTTGTTCCGCCTTCGTACTTAATCAATTCATCGCTTGTTTTTAATGTCATAGTTTGAAAATCGAAGTTTTTAAAGAAAAAATACCCTGCAACCGCAATAATTATTATTAATAATATTTTTCTTCCGTCCATAACTCTCTCCTATTCTTTTATTTCTACAGCACCTTTTGAATTTATTTCTTCTTTGATTTTTTCAATAAATTCATCAACGGACATTACACCGATTTGTCCGACACCACGTTTTCTGATTGCAACAGTATTGGCTTCAACTTCTTTATCACCTGCGACAAGAACGTAGGGAACTTTTTTGTTTTGCAGATAATCACGGATTCTGTAGTTCATTGATTCCGATTTATCTTCAAAGATTACTCTTATATTGTTTTCTCTTAATTTCTTATAGACATTTTCAAGATAATCGTTATGTTTTTCACTTGAAATAGGAACAAGTGCAACTTGATGCGGTGCAAGCCAAGTCGGGAATGCGCCCGCATAATGTTCTATTAAAATTCCGTGGAATCTTTCCATTGAGCCGAAAATTACCCTATGGAGCATAACAGGAGTTTTTAAGGCGCCGTCTTTATCTTGGTATTTTATTTCAAAACGTTCGGGCAAATTGAAATCAAGTTGAATAGTCGCGCATTGCCAAGTTCTGCCGATTGCGTCTTTTACCTTGAAATCAATTTTTGGTCCGTAAAAGGCTCCGTCGCCTTCATTGATTTCATATTTCATGCCGCGTTTATCCATTGCTTCTCTTAAACCGGCTTCTGCTAATTCCCAGTTTTTAAGGTCGCCGACATAACTTTCGGGTCGTGTTGATAATTCAACTTCAAAATCCATTTTAAAGATTTTCATGGTATCTGCCACAAAATCAATAATTTCATTGATTTCTGAAACCAATTGTTCGGGTGTGCAGAAAATATGCGCATCATCTTGCGTAAAGCCTTGCACACGAGTAAGACCCGATAAAGCACCTGATTTTTCACGACGATATACAGTACCGAGTTCTGCCATACGAAGCGGCAAATCACGGTATGAATGACGTTGAGATTGATAAATTAAAATATGGAAAGGACAATTCATTGGCTTAACAATGTATTGTTCATCATTTTCATCTTCTTTTTGGATAAAGAACATATTTTCTTTATAGTGGTCAATGTGACCGGATAATTCCCACAATTTTGATTTTGCTAATTGCGGAGTTTGAACAATAACATAGCCTCTTTTTCTGTGTTCGCTTCTCCAGTAGTTTTCTATTTCTTCTCTTACTGTATATAGATTCGGGTGCCAAAGAACCAGACCGCCACCGATTTCATCTCTAACGGAAAATAAATCTAATTGCGTTCCGAGTTTTCTGTGGTCTCTGCGTTTTGCTTCTTCCAGTTGGTTTATATAAGCATCTAATTCTTCTTTAGTTTCAAATGCAGTTGCATAGATTCTTTGAAGCATTTTGTTTTTTTCATTTCCTCTCCAATATGCTCCTGCAACAGACATTAATTTGAATGCTTTAATTTCTTTTGTTGATTCTATGTGAGGTCCTGAGCAAAGGTCATTAAACAATACGTTTCCGTCTTTATCTTTTGTCAAATACAATGTCGGATTGTCGTTTTTGTGTTCTTCCAACAATTCTGCTTTATATATTTCGCCTTGTTCTTTGAATTCTTTTATTTGGGCTTCTACATCAGGAATAACGTATTTTTCAAATGTTAAATTTCCCGCAATAAGCTTTTTCATTACTTTTTCGATTTCTTTTAAATTTTCATCGGACAAAGTAACGCCTTCTATATCAAAATCATAATAAAAACCGTTTTCGATAGCGGGACCAATCGCAAGCTTTGCTTGCGGATAGAGTTTTTGTACTGCCTGTGCCATAATATGCGAGCATGAGTGTCTGATTGTATGCAGTCTTTCGTTATTATTTTTCATATCTTCCTCAAAAATTATACTGTTTTATAATAATTCTAACACAAAATTTAAACGTGCGCTTTATTATTTTATAGCTAACAGATAAATTTTGATAGCAGTATTTTGATTATCTTATCTTATCAATAATTACATCCGTAATTTTTGAAGTGGTAACGAGTTCATCCCCGTTTTCTTTATTGAAAATATCTCTCGTTCTGTAGCCTTCTTTAAGAGTTTCTTTGATTGCTCTTGTGATATTATCGGCAGCCAATTTGTTGTCAAAAGAATAATTTAACATCATAGCGGCAGACAATATTGTTGCTATTGGGTTAACTACGTTTTTACCTTTTAAATCGGGCGCAGAGCCGTGGATTGGTTCATATAAAAACGGAGTGTTTCCGTCGGATAATGATGCTGATGGAAGCATTCCCAAAGAACCGCAAATTGTAGAGGCTTCATCGGATAAAATATCGCCAAAGATGTTGCCTGTTAATATTACATCAAACTGTTTCGGGTTGAGAACAAGTTGCATTGCACAATTATCAACATACATATATGACAGTTCAACATCAGAATATTCTTTTGCAACTTCTGCGGTTATTTCTCTAAACAAACGTGAAACATCAAGAACGTTTGCTTTATCAACACAGCAAACTCTTTTTTTGCGTTTTTGTGCTGATTTAAAAGCAACATGGGCAATTCTTCTTATTTCGTCTTCATCATAAATCATGTTGTTAAAACCGACTTTTATTTCTCTGCCATCGAGTGTGGTTTTTCTTTCTATTCCTCTTGGTTCACCGAAATAGACGTCGCCTGTAAGTTCTCTTACTATCATTATGTCTGTATTTTGTGCGATTTCAGGTCTTAGAGGTGAAGCATGTAACAATTCATCAAAAACCTTAACGGGTCTAAGATTTGCAAATAAATTTAATTTTTTCCTTATACCTAAAAGCGCCTTTTCAGGTCTTAATTCGGGCGGAAGAATATCGTATTTCCAATCTCCGACAGCGCCCAATAAAACAGCATCTGAAGCTTTTGCTATTTCTATTGTTTTATTTGGAAGCGGTGTTCCTGTTTCTTCATAAGCGTTTCCGCCTATGGGAGTATAGTGGTATTTAAAATCCAATTTGTATATTGAAGAAACTTTATCCAATACTCTTATTGTTTGTTCAAGTATTTCTACTCCGACACCGTCACCCATTAAAACAGCTATATTTTTCATTTTTAATTCCTTTTTTGTTTTGTATAAATTTATTCTAATTCAAAGTCTGCTAAATTAACAGTTTTTATATTATGTCTTAAATTATTATCGTCGCTTTTAAAGTGAATTTTTATGTAGTTTCTTGTAATTGCGCTATACATACCCGTTTTTGGTGATTTTCTTTCAATTAAAATTTCTTGTAGGGTATTTTTATTTTTATCTAAAAATTCTTTGTGTAAAATTTTTGATAATTCCATTATTTCTTTACATCTTTTGGTTTTAATTTTATCCTGTACTTGAGGCATTGAATATGCAGGGGTATTTTCTCTTTTTGAACAAGGAAAACAGTGGATTGAGGATAGTTTTGCTCGTTTCAGATTATTATATGTAATATTAAAATCTTCATCCGTTTCATAAGGGAAACCTACGATAATATCTGACCCTATGTATGCAAGGTTGAAATTTTTATGAATTTTATCGATAACATTTAAGGCTTCTTGAACAGTATAACATCTGTTCATGTTTTTTAAGGTTTTATCGCACATGGATTGAAGCGATAAGTGAAAATGCGGACAGAATTTTTTAGAGTTTTTTAAAAAATCGAGAGTATTGTCATCAAGTTCATTTACATATAAAGAACCAAGGCGGTATCTTGGGATTTTTGTTTTTTCGATTTCAATCAATAAATCAATTAAAGTTTTATTAAATTCCATTCCCCATTGACCGATGTGGATACCTGTTAATACTATTTCTTTTATCCCTTTTTCAATTACCGTTTCAATTTGTTTTATTATGTTTTCGATTGAATTAGAGCGGGAATTTCCTCTCGCATAAGGGATAATGCAGTAGCTGCATCTGTTGTTGCAGCCGTCTTGTATTTTTATGCTGACACGGGTGGAATCAGGCGATAATAAAAACTCGTTTTCAAATTCTTTTATATCAAAAATATTTTGAACAAAAACCTTTTCATTTTTATCAAAGAGTTCTTTTATGTATTTATCAATATTCATTTTTTCGCTGTTACCTAAGATTAAATCAGCTATAGAATAGTTAAAATTTTTATGTTCTTTTATGGTTTGCGCAACACAGCCCGTTAAAATTGTTTTAATATTCGGGCTTTCTTTTTTTGCATGGTTTAATAAATAATTTGTTTGCGAATCAGCGTGAGATGTGACGGTACAGGAATTCAAGATATAAATATCCGCATCTTTAATGTTTTTTGCAGATTTAAAACCTGATAATAACAATTTATCTTTAATTATTTGACCTTCGAGTTGGTTTTGTTTACAGCCTAAGGATTTTATATAAAATTTTTTCATTAAACTAATTTCACACTTCCTTGTCTTAAAATCTTATATCCTTCTTTGTTGCATAAAATCACGGTTGAGGGTTTATTTTCGTGAATGATGTCATTTATCGGTTTTATTATTGTTGCCGAATTTTCAAATTTTTCTTTTGCCTGAATGTAATTTTCGACAGGGGCTTCGTTTGTAACGTTGCATGAGGTTGTTGCAAGAACGTTTCCTTTAATATTTTCCGTTAGTATTCTAAAATCCTCGCTATCGGGAATCCTTATGCCGACTGTATTTTGATATGATGTAACAAAATCGGGACACAAAGGAGATTTTTCAAAAATAAGAGTGAGCCCGCCCGGTAAATATTTTTCGATTAATTCATAAGCGTAATTTGGAATGGATTTTACATATTTTTTTAACGCTTCAAAACTATTGCTCATTAAAATAAGCGGTTTTTTTGAATCGCGATTTTTAATTTTATAAATATTTTGAACAGCTTCTTCATCTTCGGGCAAACACCCGAAGCCCCATACAGTATCTGTCGAAAACGCCAGAACCTCACCTTTTTTCAGATTCATAAAGCTTCCTTTTTTGTATTTTATTATATAACGAATTTGTTTATAGTAAAATGAATATAAAGAAGCAAAAACAAGGAAAAATTATGATAAAAGCGCAACGTGGTACAAAAGATATATTGGGTGACGAAATTTTAATATGGCAAAAAATTGAAAATTCGGCAAAAGAAGTGTTTCAAAACGCATGTTTTAACAGAATCCAAACCCCGATTTTTGAAGCAACGGAACTGTTTAACAGAGGTGTCGGAGATTCAACCGATATAGTAAACAAAGAAATGTACACGTTTTGTGTCGGTGGAATAAACAAGGATGAAACCTCAATTACTTTAAGACCCGAAAATACGGCAGGTGTGGTCAGAAGTTATATTGAGCACAATATACAAAGACAATCTCCTCCGCAAAAATTCTGGTACTTTGGGCCCATGTTCAGATATGAGAGGCCGCAAGCGGGCAGACAGCGCCAATTTCATCAGGTAGGGGTGGAAATGTTCGGGGTGGCAGATGCTGCGGCAGATGCAGAAGTTATTATGACGGCGGTTGAATTGTTAAAATCCTTGGGACTTAATGATTTAGAGGTTGAATTAAATTCACTCGGCTGTAAAAACTGCAAAGATGATTATAAAACTTCTATTAAAAAAGTGCTTGAACCTTATTTGGAAGAGCTTTGTGACGATTGTAAAATGAGATTTGAAAAAAATCCGCTCCGTATTTTGGATTGCAAAAACGAAAACTGCCAAAAAATATTTGAAAAAGAAGAAGTGAAGAAAGTTATCTTTGGAGATTATGTTTGCGAAGAATGTAAAGACCACTTTGATAAACTGACCTCTTATCTTGATAATTTGAATATAAAATATTCTAAAAACAAACTTCTTGTTAGAGGGTTGGACTATTATAACCGTACTGTTTTTGAAATAAAATCCAATTTATTAGGTTCTCAAAGTGCTGTTTGTGGCGGCGGAAGGTATGATGGTTTAGTGGAAATGCTGGGTGGACAACCTACACCTGCTATCGGTTTTGCAATGGGGGTTGAAAGGTTGGCTTCTTTAATGGAAAAAATCGAGCCCCAAAAAATAGATTATTATATTGTATCTAATAATACAATTGAAGCCATGAAGCTGGCTCAAAAATTAAGAAGAAACGGAAAAACAGCCGACTATTGCACTCAAAATAAAAAATTTACAAAACAACTTGAAAAAGCTTCAAAAGTGGCAAATAAAGCCTTAATTCTCGGTGAAGATGAAATAAATCAGGGATTTTACAGTGTAAAAGACCTTAATACATCAGAACAAAATAAGGTTTTTGATTTTGAAATGCTGTAATGGCAGACTAAAATTTACTCTACACACTTATGCGGTATAATTAATAATTTCTCCTACCTCATTCTTATCGGTCTGTCTTTCTTGTCCATTGACTGTAGTAATAGTCCAACCGTTCGAGCCGAGTTGCATATACATAATATCTGAATCAGGTTCTTCGTTTTCAGGTGCTTTCCCATATTGCGAACTTGCTTGCTCTGCAACGCTGGACTCAAAATAAAATTTTTTACCATCTATCATCGTAATTTCACGTACGCCTTTATCGTAAAATTCGTCGGATTCAACATAGGCCGGATTAATAAAAGCTTGATTTTCAGGGTAACCTTGAAGTCTGGCTGCATTTTCATAAAAATTATCACTATGGCTGACATTTAGATGATGTGATACAGGTGATATAGGTGATATAGCTACAGACATTAATATATTCTCCTTTTAAATAAAAATACACAACCTTTTTACAAGTGTAGAATATAAAAATTAAGTGTCAAGTAAGATGTGATGAGAGTAATAACAGGGTAGATTTTAGTCTGCCAAAATTCTGTTTAAAAACATCAATGACAAACAAAATTTATTGCTTTGAAAATAAAGTAACTATATTTTGATTTATAGTATTTGCCCCTTTCTTTTCGACAAAAGAAAGGGGCAGGAAAGAAACTCCCCGCGCTTCACTTCGCTCATTATTTGTTTGTAATCTTTTAATTTTCTAAAACTGTGAACTCGGAATTTCATCCCTCAAACAACACAGTTTTTTAACGAAGATTCAACAAATATTCGCTACGTTAATGCGCGAGATTTGAGTAAGCTTCGGCAGCTAAAAAATACTCAACCATATCTTATTTTTATTTATTGTACTTTTGAAACAAGTCTTGCTCAACCTTAAAAAACATCAATGGCAAACAAAATTTATTGCTTTGAAAATGAGTTTTTTTGCGGCTTCCGTAAAAAGAAGCTTTTTTATATTTTTGAAGGTCAATTTTTTTGAGCCTTTTGAAAAATCAAGTGTTCTTATAAGAAAATAAATTTCTGCTATATTTAAAGTGTATTTTAAAATAGTATGGATTCTTAAAAGTTTTTTGCTTGTCAAAATTGAAACAAATTTGTTTGTTTTAAAAACAATGTCTTTTGTTTTATAAAAAATTGCTAATATAGTGCTTCCTGCAACGGAAAGATTTTGGCTTAGTTTTTGAACGTTAGTATCTGCATTTATGAGTTTTTTAACACAAAATACCGTTAAAACTATCTCAAAAATTATTAAAATTATTAAACTGACACAATTTAAAATTATCATTAATGTATTATAATATATTTATCGAAAAAATTCTATAAGAAATATACGATTTAAGGGAATAATGAATTATAAAACCATCATTAACTTAACAGAAAAAATATATTTATTATTAGAAAAAATGGGTTTGAATGAAAGTATCGATATAGATACATTTTTAGATAACAATTACCCCAGAATTTCTTCTGCCGTCCAAAAATATTTAGACAAAGAAAGAATTATCTTCTCGTCAACAAACGGGAAAAGAACCTCTGCGAATATCCTGAATAATATTTTAGAAGCAAATAATTCGGATTTTATTACCAATTTTACTTTAGACGGAAAAATTCATCCCATAACAACTTCTGTTTTATTCGGAAATTCAAAAAGCGAAGATGAAAAAAGCAATATCTTAAATGTTGTTTGTAACGACAATGAATTAATCAAAAATTTTAATTTAATGAATTTTGATTACCTTGTATTGGGAAATATTTTTTCTTCTCAGACGGATTTTGCTTCCGTATATGAAAAAAAGAAAAAATTGCAGGATGCAATCATTTTGAATTCAAAATTAAATCTCGTTATTAATGCAGATGACCCTATGTTTTTTGAAATTGACGAAATCAAAGACGATATTATTATCGGCAAAAAAAGAAGCAAATTTTTCTACGGCATAAATGATGCGGAATTATACGATAACAAAGAAAAATTAATTCAAAAAACAGATATAATAAAATGCCCGAGATGCGGCTGTAATCTTCAATACAAAAAAAGATTCTATTCTCATTTGGGTGATTATTACTGTGAATGCGGCTTTAGACGTCCAAAACCCGATATGATGGCAAATATTAAAGTATTCAGTGATTATTCATTTATGGAGGTGCTTTATAACGACAAAAAAATGGTATTCAAGCTTCCCTTGGGCGGAATTTATAATGCCTATAATGCCCTTTCCGCTATCGCCGTTTCTATGTTATTAAAAATAGACAGAAAAACAATCTCAGAGGCCTTTGATAATTATAAGCATCTGAGGGGACGTGATGAAATTATTGAATATAAAAACAAAAAAATAAAAATCAAAATAATAAAAAATCCGACCTCGTTATCGGAAGCAATTTTGGAAGTCCATGGTTCAAAAAATAAAAAACTGCTCTTTGTTTTTGATTCCGATTATGCAGATGGTGAGGATACAAGCTGGATTTGGGATGCAAATTTAAGTTGTCTTGAAAATTATGAAAACAGAGTCTATGTGACAGGAAAACGTTTTGATGATATGGCATTAAGATTAAAATATGCGGGAGTTAATCCTTCATTGATTACCATGGATAACCAAATTAAATACTCAATCAATTCTTGCTATTGGGCATTGGAAAAAAACGAAGAAATGCTTATCTTCACGGTTCCTTCTTCATTGAATGAAGTGTATAAATGCCTGAAATAAAAATTATTTACAAAAAACTAAAAAAGTTATAAAATATAAAAAATAACTGGATGTGCAGGGAATTATTTAAGAACAATTAAAAAATTTTCGCACCGGTGAACAGATTATATTTAAAAACAAGGAGAGAAAAATGTACGAAGATCAAAATCTTGTGTGCGAAGATTGCGGAAAAGAATTCGTCTTTACTGCAGGTGAACAAGAATTCTATGCGCAAAAAGGTTTAGTTAATGTTCCGAAAAGATGTCCCGAATGCAGAAAAATCAGACGCAAAAATTCCAGAAGAAAAATGTATGATGCAGTATGTTCAGCATGCGGAGCAAGCACAAAAGTTCCGTTTAAACCTATAGAAGGAAAAGAAATCTTCTGCAAAGAATGCTATAAAAAAAGACAAGAAGAACAACAAGCTTAAAATCAAAAACAAATGCAAAAAAATCCGCTCTAAAATAAAGGGCGGATTTTTTACCGACTGTTTCTATAAGCTCTTTGATAATACGCAGGTGAATATCTTTGATAAGCATTTATTCTGTTGTAGTTTGTTCTTTGTATATTCGGATATTGGTTATAGGCATTCGGATACCTGATATTGCGGGTCGGGTCCGAATTTCTTCTTGCTTCGATTAATCTTGCAGCAGCAC
Source organism: uncultured bacterium (assembly GCA_946622415.1). Taxonomy (GTDB): domain Bacteria; phylum Cyanobacteriota; class Vampirovibrionia; order Gastranaerophilales; family Gastranaerophilaceae; genus RUG14156. The sequence continues at coordinate 2,005 of CAMOPX010000011.1, read as the reverse complement.
GTCTGTTATTCATTTGTTGTTGAATACCCATATATTTAGAATATTTGTATTCGCCAAACTCGGCTTTGGCAAATGAAAACCCGAATAACAAAAAAACAAATAATACGAATAATTTTTTATAAATCATAATTCTGAATAAAACCAAAACGTCTTGAATCGTCGGATGTGTTATTGGTTCTGTATCCCCCTCTAAGGCGCCTATTAAGGTTTTTTGCTTCCTGTTCGTATTTATGTATGTCTATACCTTTTTTTTGAAGCTCATTTACTTTCGGAGAAAACTTCATAAGACATTTTTTGCAGGTGAATCCCGTTTTTTCATCATCCGCTAAATCAATACCGCAAAATCTGCATTTTATTGCAATTCTCGGTAAAACCGCAAACAATCTGCCTCTTTCAATTAAATCTTTTAATTCATCCAAATCAAGCCCCGTCATAGCGGGCAAATTTTCAAGAGGAATTTTATCCGCTTCACTTTTTTGGATAACTGCTTTTATGTTATCAATTGTATCTAATTCTTTTTTAAAACATTCGTCGCAAATTTCTCTGCCCGAAGTTTTAAAAAATAATGTTCCGCATTTTTTGCAATTTACTAATCCGTGTACTGTCATACTTAAATTCTATCAATTTTTTTCTAAAAATCAAACATACATTTTCATGATAAAATTTTCTTATGAACAATAAAGATTATATTTCCATAGGAAAAATAACCAATTTTTTCGGCATAAAGGGCGAAGCCAAAGTCGGCTACAGCAGTGAAAATCATATTAAATCAGCAAAAAAGGTTTTCTTATTGGATGATGAATCAAAAAGAACGCTCACAATAGAAAAAGTTAGATTTCACAAAAATTTTGCGATAATAAAATTTTCGGAAATTGATGATATAAATGAGCTTTTGAAATATAAAGGGCAGAGAATATTTATTTCAACAAAAGAAGCAAAAGAACAGCTGGATAAGAATGAATTTTTAATAAGAGATTTAATCGGCTGTGTTGTATATAACGAAAATAACGAAAAAATCGGTGAAGTGACAGATATTTCAAATAATTCTTCAACGGATTTATTGAACATAAAAAATACAATAGGGAAAATTGATATTGTGCCTTTTGTGGATGAATTTTTTCCCGTTGTAGATATTGAAAATAAAAAAATTATAATAAAACCAATTGAAGGATTATTGTCATGAGGTATGATGTAATCACCTTATTTCCTGAATTTATAGAAAGTTATTTTCAATCCTCTATTGCAAAACGTGCAATAGAAAACAATATAATTCAAGTAAATGTTCATAACCCGAGAGAATACACCAAAAATAAACACAAAAAAGTTGATGATACTCCCTACGGCGGCGGTGACGGAATGGTTTTGATGTGTCAGCCTATTTTTGATTGTTATCGGGATATTGAAAAACTTGAAAATCATGAATTTATTATGCTTTCGCCCCAAGGCGAAAAATACAACCAAAAAACAGCCGACGAATTATCAAAAAAAGAACAAATAATTCTCCTCTGCGGTCATTATGAGGGTTTTGATGAAAGAATAAGATTGGGATTAAAACCGAGAGAAATCTCAATCGGTGATTTTGTATTGACAGGCGGAGAATTACCCGCCTTGATTCTTATTGACTCTATTTCAAGAAACATAGAAAATTTTTTGGGTAAAGAGGCTTCATTCCACAACGATAGTTTTTCTGACGGGATGGAAGGATTGCTTGAATATCCGCATTATACAAAACCCAGAGAATTTGAGGGTATGGTTGTACCTGAAGTGTTGTTAAACGGGAATCATAAAGAGATTGAAGAATTCAGGAAAAAAGAGAGCCTGAAAAGAACCAAAAAAAGACGCCCTGATTTATTAAAGTGAGATTTTTTTGAATTTTTGTTTGGCATGTTGAACAATTGTCATGCTGAATTTGTTATTAGTATCCTATGGGAAGCACAATAACGTCCCGTCATTGCGAGGAACGCAAGTGACGAAGCAATCCAATATATAGATAAAATATTTTAAA
>CAMOPX010000010.1 GCA_946622415.1 uncultured bacterium | reverse complement strand
TTATTATACAATCTTTCAAAATATCGCAAGCAATATGAGGTTTTGGCGAATTTTTTGCTGTCATTATTTTTGGATCATCAATCTTTTTTATTATATTTTCAAAAATGTCATCTTTTTTATCTGGATAAAAAGCAGCAACATCATCAAAAAAGCTTCTTTTATGCATTTTTTTATAATTATTTATCGCAGACATTGTGACTATGTTTTCAGCTTTTGTTTTTCTGTTCATCGCCTTAAGAGTATCATCCAGATCCGATTTAATTTTTTCTTCAGCTTCTACTCTGCTGTTTGCAAGCGCAAAATTTAATTCTGCTATTTCTTTTTCAGACATACATCCGACCGCAGGCAAATAAAGCCCTGTAGAATTTTCAAAGATGTTTTTTTCAGTATTATTATCAGATTTGTTTTCATCTTTGTGTTCGTTTTGCTTACCAACAACAGGAAAATTATTTATTTTAAAGCTTGTTTTATTGAACTCCATTACTTTCTCTCCGAAATATAAGGATGTATCCAATACACTTAATCGGCAAAAAACATGTAAAACATTAGAGTTCCGGTCAATTTTTTACAAAAATTAACAATGATTTTTTAAAGGCTCAATATTTATATTAAAAGCAGTAAGCCGATTAAATCAGCTTACTGCTCATAAATTCAGATTAAACCGTTATTTTAGTCAATTATTCAGATTTAATATCTTGATTATCGTCCATTTCTGCTGCTTTCCCGATTACATTTATATCTACAGTTTCATCTAATAAACCACTGATATAGTTTAAATTTCTTCGGGATTTTTTGTATCGCGAATTCTGTTTATAATTTCATGAGGTGTATTAGGCCATATTTTGGGTTTTGGAGTAGAACCGTCCAAATTAATCTTTATGAGAAAACGAGATAAATCGGGAGTTTTTTGAGCCAAATAACCGACATAATCTTTGTGCGTTTCTATGTATTCTTTTTCAAGTTCTTTTCTTTTTTCTGTTTGTTCTTCAAAACTCAAATCAGAATACTGCTCCATTTGTTCTTTCATATAATTATCATGTTCTTCTATAGCTTTATCGGCTTTTTCTTTTACTTTAGAATATTCAGGGTGCTCTTTTTCATATTCTTCGGTTGCTTTTTGCATTTCAATAGCTACCATTGCTTTAAATTCTTCATAACTGTGTTCCGCATCGAATTTGAAATTGCCTGTTTCTGGATCATATTCAAATTTTTCGCAAAGTTTTTCAAAAACCGTATTATTAATAGCTACTTCACCTGACCTTAATTCGGTAAGTTCCGGATCGTTCGGATCAATATCTTCAACTTTTGTACCGTCGGGTAAAAATTGATTTGCAAATCCCGTATTGCGTATAGGATAAGTTGTATCAGGTTCAATATTTGCCGCTTCCGCTGCAGTCAAAGGCTTATGGTCTGCCCAGCTGGCAGGATCTATTGTATTATTTGTGCTTGTTTTGTTTTCACTGCTTGGTCCGCCATAAATAATATTTCCGTCTTTATCTGTTTGTGCTGCGTATTCAACAGCGGTTTCCGGTTCGCCATCAGCATTAAACGTATATTCAATGTAGGTTGTATATCCTGTTTCGTCTTCAGGAGATTCAGGAACTAGTAAATTTCCGTCGGGTTCATAGGGTGGTACGCCGCTAATAGTATTATGAATCGGTCTGTTTTCTTTAAATACGTACGCTTTTGTTACATTTCCGTTCGCATCTTTTAATTGAATTACCGTATTTCCGTCTTTATCCGTTGATTTATATACGTCTTTGTCTTTTACATCAGCGTCTGAAATACCGTATGCTTCAAGTACTTTTGTGTCTTCAACTTTTTCTTCAACACCGTTTGGATATAATATTTTATCAATAACTGTCTGATCAATCAGTTTCGTTGGATCAACAGGATTCATTGGATTTGCAATATTATGTTTTGGTGCAATTGCACTCCATTCATCAGGATATACGTACCCTATTTCTTTTTTGTTTTCATAATCTTTCGGTCCGCCTGATACGATATTTCCTTCAGAATCAGTTTCGGCTTGATATTTAATTGCTTTTTCAGGAATTCCTGATTCATCGAATGAAAATTCGGTATAGCTAAGATAACCTCCGGGTTCAACCACGATTGTATTCGGATTATCATTTGATACCATTGCATTAAAGCAGTATCCTTTTACCGTTTTTCCGGTTTCATCTCTGAATTCTAATACGGTTTGCCCTTCTTGTGTATATGTGATATATACTTCCTTGCCTTCCATATCAGCTTCGGTAAATCCATATTTTTCAATTTCTTTGACATCTTCTACTTTTGATGAATTTGCCGAATTATATATATCAGGATTTATATAAGGCGATACTGTCTTACCTGATTTGCCCAACGGGTCAACCGGATTCGTTGGATCAGCAGGATTCATTGGGTGAATAGGAATTGTCGGATCAAAAGGATCTTTGGGTTCGGGCGGATTAATCGGTGGTATAGGTTCATCCGGGAATCTCGGTTCTTTTGGTTGTGTCGGGTCAATAGGAATTGTCGGATTAATCGGTTCAGTCGAATTGAAAGGATCATCGGGTTTATTTAACCAAACTTCCCTTTCTAAATCTTGCGAATCTTCGTTTTCGCCGGTTGCTTTTTCAAGGGCATCTTGAATTTCTTGATTATTTTCTTCAGCTGCATCTAAAGCCGTTTGTGCATCTTCTTTTTCAGCTTGTGCTGCTTCCTTTTCAGCTTGTGCTTCTTCTTTTTCTGCTTGTGCTGCTTGTAATTCTGCTTGCGCAGTGGCTAAATTAGCTTCCAATACAGCTTTTTTAGCATCCCACGCTTTTCCTGCCGAATCATCCGTTGTGGTTGTTCCATCGGGATTTGTTGTGGTTTTGGATTCGGGTCTTGAACCTATACCGTCCAATGCACTTTGAGCGGAATCTACTTTACCTTGAGCGGAATCTAGTTTACCTTGAGCGGAATCTAGTTTACCTTGAGCGGAATCTACTTTGCCTTGAGCAGAATCTACCGCACTTTGTAATGATGATGTATCTTGTTCATTCTTTGAACCTTTGCCTAAAGATGAGTGGATACTTTCATCACTTTTGCTTTTGATTCCACGTTCTCCAATCACATTTGCACTGTCTTTTTTGTCAATAGCACAAAAGCTTTGACAAATTTTGTCAATAAAACTCATAGTTTTGCACTCCTTCCCTGTTGTATCGTTACTATCTTGCTTTAAGATTTTATATTTCTGCAAAAATTTTATTTTATTTTAAACTGTCGTTTTTAATTAATGACTTCTGTTGTGACTTCTTGAAAACCTGTTTTCAACACCATCCTCTACCGTTGTTGTTTTTGTACTGTCTTCATTTATTCCTTCATGGGTATATGCGGTTTCAACTCGTTTTCCGTCAATAACTTCATATTCAAATGTATCGATACTGCCATCCGAATATGTTGTTACTTCTTTTATACAATTGTTATTTTCATCGTATATATATTCCGTAATATTTTGAAAATGCTCATGCCCGTCAAAGTTTTTCATACTTATTTTGTTGTTATTTTCATCGTAGACATACTCATCAATATTTGTCGCATTTCCTTCGGAATCTTTGTGTACTTCATATGTAAGATTACCGTTTTTATCATATGATTTTTCATTAGAATAAATTGTATTTCCTTCTGCGTCTTTTTCTGTTTCAAAAGTAAGTTTTCCGTCGGGAGTATAAGAATATTCCGTTATACTTTTAACTTTACCGTCTGCAGAATAAGATACTTTTTTATCAATAAATCCTGTTTCTTTATTTTTGAAGTATTCTTCTTTAGTGCCATCTTCGGGCATATCTTCGATATTTATTTCCACATCATAGGATTCATTGTCTATATTTCTTGTATCGTTAGCGTTAACAGCTTTTTGTTCCGATTTTTTGTCATAAACTTTATCGGGAATTTGATTAAAAAATTCGGATTTTTCATTTTCGGATTCAGCATTTATATTTGCTTCTCTCAAAGCATCTTGGGCTTCTTTTTCGCATGTTTCGCTTTTTTGCACGGATTTTTTTGTACTAAAATCTATATTTTCACTTGTTTCATCAGTTTTTGATTCTGCGGATTTTTTAGAAGGCACACTTCCTTCGTTTTTTGAAACAAATAATCCGTTGATTTTTCCCAAAAAGCCCATAAAATTTTCACTCCTTTTCGCACACGTAATTTATTAATCGTACATTTTTTTAATAACTTTAGGAAAAATCATGATTTTTTTACAAAATTTAACAAAAAGTGTAAAAAGTACGCTAATTACCGCAATTCTTTCCTTTTGTTTCAAGGGTTTTTCAACATTTAAAATTAAGTTATTTGTTTTTAAATTTTTATTGTATAATAATTTTTGTAACGTTATAAACAATCGGGTTAGTTCAGTTGATTTGTCCAAAATGTAAAACAGAAGTATCCAACAAGGACACTGTTTGTCCGAATTGCAATTTGAGATTAATTTTTAAATGTCCAAGGTGCGGTGAATCCACGCGTCTTGGCTCAGCAAGGTGCAAAAAATGCGGTTTTACATTTGTAAAATTCTGCCCAAAATGCGGCAGTGCAAATTATGCTTCAAGCTCGGTCTGCAGAAAATGCGGAAAAGAATTTGTTAATGAAAACACTCAATCCGATGAAAACTACAAAGAAATAAACCTGCAGCCTTTAAAATCCGACGATACTCCCCAAAAAAGAAAATCATCCGCACACAGTTTATTGGATAGATTTGAACGCCAAAAGAAGCAGCAAGAAGCCGAAAAACCGAAAAAAGAACCGGAAAAACAAGAAACGCCTGCTGATGCGGCAAAAGCAGTAACTGCACAAGCACCCGAAACTAAAGAAGTTAAACCGCCGAAAGAACAGGAAAAAGAAAATAAAACCACACAACCCTTCTTGTTCTACATTGATTTTATTAATCTTGAAACAACTTTTGAAAAGTTTGATGATGAAAAATTCAAACAAAAAGTTATTCAAAACATAAAAACAACCGTAAAAATTGCATTCGGGCAAGACTGCGATTTCATTAATGCACACAGCGTAATGTTTAAATTCCTATATAATAAATCTTCTAAGCTCTTAAAGAAAATTGAAGTTTTTGAAAAAGAATTTATTAAATTTAATCAACTGTTGGAAAAAACCCTTGATACAGGACTATCATACAAATTTGCAATTTCAACGATAGAAGAAGTAAAGAAAAACAAAGAAGTTAATCAACTGAAACTTGGCTCCGAAAAAGATATCATTGTTTCTGCGGGTACATATTCGCAATTAAACAGCGAATTATCGTTAATTAAAATATCACCCGATTCCTATAAAATGATATTTTTGGATAAAAAACCCGTTTTTGAACAATCAGAAGCCGAAAAATACGAAAAAGCTCTTGAAATTATTTTAACTAATCTATCAGAGCCAAATTCAACGGTCAGAGCAATTTCCGTTAATGCAGGCAGAGGTGTCGGAAAAACTCATCTTTTAACAGAGGTATACAACAGAGCAAAAGCGCTTAATCTTAACAATACTCTGATTTTTTACGCTCAATGCTCCGCTTTGACTCAAATTAGTCCGTATGGATTGATTCAAAACTTCTTTATGTCGCTTTTTGAATGTCCGAATATTTTAAAGAACGAATTTAATATAAAGCTCTTTGAAAAAAAGGTGCTTGAAAAACTGAATTTAAATAAAATTAACCCTGATACGTTAGAAACACTTGCTAACCTTATTTACCCCGTTAAAAAAGATAACTTTGAAAGAATACTTATAAACAAACAATATACCTTTGAATATTTGAAGGATATTTTTGAACAAATCAAGCACAAAAAGAATATTATCTTTATTGTAGACGATTTTGATTTGATTGATGAATCCTCATACAGCTTTTTAAAATACCTTGTTGCATCAGACTACTTTATGCATGATGCAAAACTGATTTTAGGCTATAAGAACGAGCATTCGATTTCGATATATTTCCAATCAAACAAATTTAACAACAATAACTGTTTAAATATTTCTTTAAGAAGCTTCTCCGTTGCAGAAAGCAAAATCTTTATAAAAAAAGTTTTAGGCGAAAATTCAACAGTTCCGGATGAAATTTTATCTCAAATAGCCTACAACGCTCAGGGCAATATCGCCTATATCGAACAGATTCTTCAATATCTTTTTGAACAAAAAGTATTCTATTTTAACAACGATACGGTTAAATTTAAAATTGAAAAATCAGATTTTGAAATCCCGAATACTATGGAAGCTTGTTTTTCAAAACGTCTTGATTATTTAAAAGAACAAAACGAAAAAGAATATATTTTCATTAATACAGCTTCGCTTCTCGGGGACAAATTAGACTATAAAACCCTTTCCACGATATTCAAACTCAATGAAGATGAATTTTTTGAAACCGTAAAGAAACTCGAAAAGAAAGGCTATTTAAAATTAAAAGCCGATAATGTCTACGGATTTAAAAATTCTTTAACGTGGTCATATTGTTACATAAAGGCAAAAGAAGAACCTTTAATAAAAAATGACGTTAAAAACCTGCTTATTGAATTAAACGATAAAATAATATCAACGCCTCTTATTTGTCCGATATTGGCACAAATTATAGACAATAAAGACCTTGCATTCAGTTTGTGGACAAAAAATCTTCAATTTGCAAACTACATTGGCGATACAAACATTTATGCAATGGCGCAAAAACAAAGCCTGATATTACTGGAAAGCGTTAAACTTGATAACTTTGAATACACAAAAAACAATATATGTGAACGTCTCGGAAAATTAATCTATGAAAAGAATCCCGCAGAAGCAAAAGACTATCTGGCTTATGCTGTTGCTTCCGCACAAAAAAATGATGAAGTAAATAAAGTAATAGATTTATCGGGATATCTCATAAAAAGCGCATATTTAATTCAAGATTACACGAGTGTCAGAGAAATTGTCGATAACATTTTAAAATATTTTGACGGCAAAGACAGAACCGAAAAGAAAGCAACAGTTGACCTTCAAAATGCTTTAATTAAAACAAAGAAGCTTGAAGCTCTTTTAAATTTAGGATGTTGGGAAGAAATAACAAATATTGTTAATAACGAAATAAATCCTGTACTCGAAAAGAATTTAAAACTCTTCGGCAACAAAAAACACAAATGGATTAATCAAACAGAAATATATGATACATATGTAAAAGCAAATATTATACTTGCACAAAGCTACTCACAACAAGGTTCTCCGCTTGCAACAGATTTAATAAAAGAGCTGGATAAAGAAATCAATAAATCAAAAACAAAATCCTATGACGCTTTAAAAGTTCTGCTTTTGTACGCAATGGCAATGTATTATACTTCAAAAGGTTATTTTGGAGATTCATCTCTTGTTTTACAAGACATATTAAAAGAATACTCTTATGTAATAGATAAACCGGAGCTTGTATGCAAATGGAATATAATTAATCTTATTAATAAGGTGCTGAAAAACGATACACAAAACATCAGACAGGATTTATTTGAAGCAACAACATACGCAAACAACTGCAACGATGAAGTTTCAAAAAATCTCTTAAAAACTTTGCTCGCTTTTGTTTTCCTTGAAGAAAAGACCTATTTAAAAGCAATAGAAATCGCAAACGAACAAATGCAATTCTTCTCCGAAAGGAAACTCGCCTTCGGCGCAATGCTGTCATGGTATATCAGTGTTGCGGCAACGGTGCAAACAAAAGCCGATACATATTGCATAGAAGTATGCGAAAAAGCGGTAAAAATTTGCGAAAATGCCCAAAACAATAACTACTACTTCAAAATCTTATTCCAAGAACTTCTTGCAAGAGCATATTTAAAACTCAACGACAAAGAAAATGCAAAAATGTATTGCGATTTAGCCTTGCAAAGTGCAAATATGAACGAACTGTTATATTTGCAGGTAAGATTAAACGACTTGAAAGCCGAACTTGCAAGAGAATGCCTTGCAACACAGCCCGATAAATCAAAATACGAATACGCAATGAATACAATAAAAATATATGAAAACACAATAAATCTTGCTAAAATGCTTGATTTAAAACAATACATAACGAAATTAAACAAGGATTTGACTTCTTTTAAAGCCCACTGTCAATTAAATAGAATAATAGAGGACAAATAAAATGACTCACCAAGTAAAAACTCCACAACATCTATATAATGACACACCTCCTACAATACTGAGAAACAGAGAAGAAAAATTCAGAACCGCAAAAGATAACCCTTTTTGGTTGTGGTTTGCAGAATATGTATTTACAAGAATGGTAAAAGCCAGATTTCATTCCTTTATGTATAAAGGAATAGAAAATCTTGAACAACGTGATAAAACCAAGGCAATAATTTTTTACACAAATCATAACAACTGGTGGGACGGAATAATAGGCTTCCATGTTGCAAGACTCATCATGAAAGGCAGATTGCGTTTAATGATAGAAGAAATGAACAGATTTCCTCTGTTTCAATACATAGGCTGTTTTCCTGTCAACAAAAAAACACCACAAGATGCCGTTAAAGCTCTAAAATACGCAGCAACGACACTTGATAAACCGGATATCAACTTTTGGCTTTTTCCGCAAGGTATTATCAGACCACCGCACTACAGACCGGAAGTATTTCAATCGGGTCTTGCCTATCTTGTACAAAATGCCGTTAAGAACTTTGGCGGAGTAAATATATGCCCCGTTTCGGTTAATTATACCTTTTTAAGGCAAGATAAACCCGAAGTTGTTATGGAATTTGGTAATGTTCAAACATTTTATGAATTTAATGAAGACAGAAAACTCTTTTGCCACAGATTAGAAAGAGAATTTGAACAATTCTGCGACAATCAGCAATTGCAAATTTCAAAAGGCAATTTTGAAGGCTATCGCTATCTTTTCATTAAAAAATTAAGCTGGTGGCGGGATATTGAACGCAAACTTAAAAATATCGGAATGAAAGATAACGACAAACAATAAAATGACTTTCAATAACGTAAATTTCGACTGCATAAACAATTTTATAAATACGCAAAAAAATGGAAATCTCGTTTTGTCGGGACTTTTGTCTCCATATGATTTATTGTTGATAAAATTTTTAATAAAAAATAAAAAGAAAATTCTCTATGTGACACTTGATGAACAATCAGCCCTCAAAAACCAAAAAGATTTAAAGAGTCTTTTGGATTTGGATTCCGAGGTTTTAATAAATCAAGAAATAAGTTTTTATTCCGAATTAGAAAAAAATTATTATATTTATCAAGAACAAATTAATATTCTTCTTGAAAAACCAAGTATTGTTTTTGCACCCGTTAAAACACTCCTTGAAAAATTTAATAACGAAGAATTTTATAAAAAAAATATTCTGACAATCAAAAAAAATGATGAAATTGATTATTCAAAAATCTCAAAAACTCTTGTTTCAATGGGGTATAAACGCGTCACAACCGTATCCGACATAGGAGAATTTGCGCTCAGGGGCGATATATTGGATATTTATGCACTATGCGCAAATCCGTATAGGATAGAATTTTTTGCGGATACCGTGGAAGATATCAGATTTTTTAATGCAGCGACACAAAAGAGTTTTAAAAATATTGAAGAAGCAAAAATTCTTCCCATTTATAAATTTATTTTGGATGAAGAAAATAAAAATAATTTCAAAACCAAAATAAATGAAACTGTATCAAAAACAGATAACGAATTTTTATTAAAAATAAAAGACGAACTAACGGAAAAAATTGATGAAGAAAGATATTTTGAAGGAATAGAATACTATCAAAACTACTTTATAAAAGAACCTCATTCCGTTTTGGATTTTTTAAAAGATTACACTTTAATTTTCAAAGAGAGTTCACAGATTTTTTCAAAATACGAATTATTCGATGAAGATTATAAAAAGAACTATACGGATTCAACGGAATCAAATTTCAAACTTCCTCTTGAAACCTTAAACCACTATAAAATCGAAGAATTCAAAGAAAAATTAAAGAAATTTAAAATTTTATCTTTAGATAATTTTTTAAACGACGATTATGACAAAATCATTGAATTCGATATGATGCTTCCGCCTGTTTTTTCATCCGACGTAAAAAATATTTCTAAATTCATAAAAAAATCCCTGAATGAAAATTTTAAAATCCATATTTGTTCAAATTTCCCAAACAGACTAAAAGAAATATTTTCGGAATTGGAAATATTTTCTGATGATATATTTTATCATCCCGACATTTCTACAGGCGGCGCTATTTGTGTTGATTCTAAAATAAGCAGCGATAAAATCCTTATCTTATCCGATAAAGAGCTTTTTAATAAACATACAAGGGATATAACCGTTAAAAAATACACATCTAATAAGCAGTCGCAGGATTTTATAGATTCCATTAACGACATTAAAACAGGAGAATACGTAGTCCACGCCGTCCATGGCATAGGGATTTATAACGGCATCACAAAACAGATAATTGATGATATCCAAAAAGACTATCTTGAAATACAATTTGCAGGTGCAGATAAATTATTCATGCCTGCAGAACAAATTAATCTTCTTTGCAGATACAGAGGCTCCTCTGTCGCGCCAAAACTCTCTAAAATGGGTGGCACTGCTTGGGAAAATATAAAAGCAAAAGCTAAAAAAGAGGTTGAACTTATTGCCTACGACCTTTTGGATTTATACGCAAAAAGAAAAATGGCACATGGAATTGAATTTGAACCCGATACAAACTGGCAAAATGAGATGGAGGATAATTTTGAATACACTGAAACCATAGACCAGATGAAAGCAATAAAAGATGTTAAAGCTGATATGGAATTATCTAAACCCATGGACAGACTTATTTGTGCGGATGTAGGCTTTGGCAAAACAGAAGTTGCGCTCCGTGCAATGTTTAAAGCCGTTATGAGCGGATACCAGACAGCACTTATTGCACCGACAACCATTCTTACAATGCAGCATTTTGAAACAATAAAAGAAAGATTTGAACCTTTTAATGTTGAGGTTGGATTGTTGAACAGATTTTGTTCAAAAAAAGAACAAAAGCAAACTGTCGAAAAAATAAACGAGGGCTTAATAGATGTCGTAATAGGAACCCACAGACTATTATCCGACGATATTAATTTTAAAAAGCTGGGACTTCTTGTTATAGATGAGGAACATAAATTCGGCGTTCGCCACAAGGAAAAACTGAAAAAATTCAAAAGCAATATTGATGTTTTATCCCTAAGCGCAACTCCCATCCCAAGAACTCTCAATATGGCATTGTCGGGCATAAAAGATTTATCCGTTATAAATACTCCACCTAAAAACAGAATGCCCGTTAAAACCTATGTCGGAGAATTTTCACCAACCTACGTTAAAAACGCAATAAATCAAGAGCTCCAACGCGAAGGACAGGTTTTTTATTTATACAACAGAGTAGAAACAATTAATAAATTCAAACAAACCCTCTCCGATATTGTTCCAAACGCAAGAATTGCCGTTGCTCACGGACAAATGAACGAAAAAGAACTTGAAGAGGTTATATGCAAATTCTTAAATAAAGAATATGATATTCTTTTATCTACGACAATAATAGAATCAGGACTGGATATTCCGAATGCAAATACAATAATCATTCAAGATTCGGACAGATTTGGTCTTGCGCAGTTATATCAACTCAGAGGCAGAGTAGGAAGAAGCGACAGACAAGCTTACTGTTTTTGTTTTTATAAAAAATCAAAGGAACTCAATGAGCAGGCAAGAAAACGGCTTGAAAGCATAAAAGATTTTTCAAATCTGGGAAGCGGTTATCAAATAGCTCTGCGTGATATTGAAATCAGAGGTGTCGGAAATATCTTGGGAACTTCTCAACATGGTCAAATGGTCAGTGTCGGTTTTGATACTTATTGCAATTTATTATCGGAATGCATTGAAGATATTAAACAAAAACAGAATAAAAACCCTTACGATAATGCGCAAAAATTAAAACATGAACCCGCAATAGTCGACATAAATGTCAGCGCTTATATCCCTGACGATTGGGCACAAACCTATGAACAAAAAATTCTTGAATATAAAAGACTATCGGATGTTTCGACATTGTCAGAGCTTGAAAATATGGAATTGAATTTTAAAGACAGATTTTCAAAAATTCCCGAATGTGTAGAAAATTTAATTAAATTAATAAAGTTAAGAATTATTGCAACCAATGCGGGCATAATTTCAGTTCGTCAAAGCGGTAATCAAATAAGGATAAATATGCCCTATAATATGCAAGAGTGGATTATTATTAAATCTAAAGCAAACAGGAAAAATACCGTATTTTTCACCTTTACTCCACCCCCTAAAAACAACACTAAAACAAGAGGTATTCTTCTTATGAACAAAAATGAAGATGATTTTGATGAAATATTTAACAAATTGGCAAATTTGTTTTATGATATTACTGAAATAATAATGAGCTATAACAAATTAAAATAATAAAGTGGAGGAAAAATGAAGTTTACAAAATTAGCAGCAACACTGTTATGCTCCGTTGTTTTATTGTGCGGATGCGCAAAAAATTCGGATGTTGTCTTAAAAGTCAATGATGAAACCGTTACAAGAGGAGAATTTTACGGCGACTTTGAAAAATTAAAAAAAGCTCAACTCAAAGAACTCGCAAACGTACCCCCGGAACAAACGGAATTTATTGTTATAAGTTTAAAGGAAAGATTTTTAAACGATACAATCATAAGAACCCTGTTGAAAGGTGAATTTGAAAAGAGAAAAATAGAAGCAACGGAAGAAGAAATAAAAGCAAAACAAGATGAAATCGTTAAAAAATTAGGCTCCGAAGACGATTTAAAAAAAGTTCTTAAAGAAAACGGTATTACAAAAGAAAGATTGCATTCTGATTTAGCAAATGAAGTTAAAATAGATAAACTTGCTAACCAAATTGCTCCCGTAAATATTACGGATAATGATGTTGCCGCTTTTTATAATCATAACAAAGACCAATTCAAAACTAATGAAACAGCCCATATTTATCATATTTTAATCAACACAAACCCTGAAGAAATCAAAAGAGAAATCGTTGACAAAGATAAAAAAGGCGAACTTTCAGAAGAACAAATAGCTAAAAAAGCTAAAGAAGAACACCAAAAAAACGAAGCTCTTGTTAATGAAATATTTGAAAAAGCAACCAAAAACCCGAAAGATTTCGAAAAATTAGCAAAAGAATACTCGCAAGACCCAGGTTCAAAAGATAAAGGCGGCGACTTGGGTTATGCTCAAAGAACAGATTTGGTAAAAGAATTTGCAGACGTAGCTTTCACTCAAAAAATAGGAAGTATTGCTAAGGCAAAATCTCCCTTCGGCGAACACATAATTTATGTTACGGATAGAAAACCTGCAGGCATTCAACCTCTTGCAGACGTAAAAGATAATTTAAAAGCTTATTTGACTCAAGAAATAAAGGCAAATAATTTAAGAAAACTTGTTGCCGAATTGCAAAAAAATGCAAAAATCGAATACATAGAAGAAGATTTAAAACCCGAGTCGTTTAAAAAACAAATGGAAGAAGCGCAAAAGAAATTAATCGAAGCTCAACAAAAAAAATTACCGCAAAATCCTGAAGAAAAAAAAGAAGAACCAAAAAAATAATTTAAAAGGTTAATAATAAAAAATCAAATGTTAATATTTTTTGACATTTGATTTTTTTTGGCAACTATCTTTATTCAGAAATAGGTCGGGTTTCAACCCGACAATTAAATTAATTTTTGTTTTTATGCTAAAATAAGAACAGGATTGAATTATGGGAAAAGTAGTCAACGAAAAAGAATTAAAAGAAATAGTCGAAAACCTCAAAAAACAGAATAAAAAAACTGTTTTTACAAACGGGTGTTTTGATATTATTCATATAGGACATGTCAGGTATTTAAAAGCATCAAAACAATACGGTGATATTCTCATTGTAGGTTTAAATTCCGATTCCTCAGTTAAAAAATTAAAAGGCGATTCCCGTCCCGTAAATAACCAAAATGACAGAGCGGAAATATTATCGGAATTTAATTTTGTGGATTATGTAATTATTTTTGATGAAAATTCACCCGCATATTTATTGGATAGAATAAAACCCGATATCTACACAAAAGGTGCCGATTATACAATGGATAATTTGCCCGAAGCTCCCGTTGTCATTAAAAACAACATAGAAGTTCATTTTATAAATTTTGTTGAAGGTAAATCAACAACTAATATTCTGAATAAAATCAGGCAAAATTAACCCCGAAAAACCAAAATCCCCTATATTGACCATGATTTTTATTTTTAGTTTATAATATATTGTAGTTAATAATATAAAATGAGAGGTGCCATGACAAACACAGTTAATGTAGATGACAAAAATATTGCAACGGTAGAAATTACGGTTGATGCTAATGTTGCCAGAGATTTATACGAAAGAACTTTAAAATCTTATGCAGCAAATATTAATATTTCAGGTTTCAGAAAAGGTAAAGCCCCAACTAACGTAGTGGAAAAATATGTCGGTGCCGAAAGAATAAAAGTCGAAGTTGTAGACAGATTATTCCCTTCGGAATTTCAAAAAGTAATTGAAGAACACAATTTATATATAGCTTTTCGTCCTGCGATAGAAGAATTCACTTTCGATTTGGGAAGCGATTTAAAAATAAAGGCAAAAGTTGAATTAAAACCCGAAGTTAAACTCGGCAATATAAAAGATGTTGAAGTTGAATACAAAGAGTTTAAAAATCCCGAAAATGCACTTGATGAAGAATTAGCTCATACACAAAGACGTTTTTCAACATTAGAAAAAGTTGACAGGGAATCAACCGATAAAGACACGGTTGTATTTGATTTTGAAGGCTTCGTAGGAGATGAAAAAATCGAACACGGAGACGCTAAAAATTACACACTTGATCTTGCTAATTCAAACTTTATTCCCGGTTTTGCAGAAGGTTTAGTCGGACATAAGGCAGGAGAAGAATTTACAATCAATGTAAAATTCCCCGAAGAATACCATGAAGACAAATTGAAAGGTGCCGATGCACAATTTAAAATTAAATTACACGAAGTTAAAGAAAGAAAACTGCCCGAGCTTAATGATGAATTAGCCAAAAAAGCAGGAAAAGATACTCTTGATGCTTTGAAAGAAGATATTAAAAACTATCTTACTGCGATGGAAACAAACAGAAATAATTCTACAAAATCAGAAGCAATATTTGATAAAATCGTAGAAACAACGGAAATAAAAGTTCAAGACACAATGCTTGATAGAGAATACAACGCAATTGTTGAAGAAGCTAAAATGCAAGCAAAACAACAAAATGCCGATTACGATAAACTTGTTGAAGCAGAAGGAAAAGAATCGGTTGAAAAACGCTTCAGACAAGAAGCAGAAAAAAGAATCAAAAATTCTTTAATTGTTGAAAAAATTGCTGAAGTAGCAAATTTAAGAATTGAACAAAAGGATATAATGGAACACGTTAATCAAATGGCTGCAATGTATGGCATGAGCGCAGTTCAGTTATTTGAAGAATTAAGAAAAAATCCGAGCTCTTTTGCCGCAATTTCTCAACAAATTACTGCAAGCAAGGTTAATCAATATTTACTTGAAAACAATAAATTTGTTGCAAAAGTTTAAATTTTAATTAAAAAAGATAAAATGTAATTGAAAGGATAAATTAGATGAGTTTCGTACCTGTAGTAATAGAACAATCTTCCCGCGGAGAACGTTCGTTCGATATATTTTCAAGATTATTGAGAGAAAGAATAATATTCTTGGGAACTCCCATAGATGACATGGTTGCAAATTTAATCGTTGCACAGATGTTATTGTTGGATTCCGAAAATCCTGAAAAAGATATCATGCTCTATATCAATTCCCCGGGCGGTTCGGTTACGGCAGGCTTTGCCATATATGATACAATGCAGCACATTAGAGCGGATGTTTCTACAATCTGCTTAGGTCAAGCAGCTTCTATGGGTGCATTTTTATTGTCATCAGGCGCTAAAGGAAAACGTCTTGCACTTCCGCACTCAAGAGTTCTTATCCACCAACCTCTTGGCGGTGCGCAAGGTCAAGCAACTGATATCGAAATTCAGGCAAACGAAATATTAAGAATTAAAAAATCACTTAATTCAATTCTTGCTTCAAATACGGGTCAACCCCTCAAAAAAATCGAAAAAGATACGGATAGGGATTACATCATGACGGCAGAAGAAGCTGTTGAATACGGTATGATTGATAAAGTAATTACTCTTGATGAAGAAAAGAAACAATAGTTAAAAGGATTATTAATTATGTCTAAAACCACTGATCCAAATTTAAAATGTTCATTTTGCGGAAAAACACAAGATCAGGTGAAAAAATTAATCGCCGGTCCGGATGTTTGTATTTGTGATGAGTGTATTGAGTTATGCAACGAAATACTCGATGAAGAACTGTTCAACATTAAACAGGAAGAAAAAGAACAAACGGAAGAAATTACAAAAGAATCCATTCCGAAACCGAAAGAAATAAAAGAATACTTAGACCAACACATAGTGGGTCAGGACGATGCCAAAAAAGTTCTTGCGGTTGCAGTTTATAACCACTACAAGAGATTAGCTCACAATTTAACAAACGAGGATTCGGATATTGAAATCCAAAAAAGCAATATTCTGCTTGTCGGACCGACAGGTTCAGGAAAAACCCTTCTGGCTCAAACTTTAGCCAAAATGCTCAATGTTCCTTTTGCTGTTGCAGACGCAACAACATTAACAGAAGCAGGTTATGTCGGTGATGATGTTGAAAATATCTTATTAAGATTATATCAAAGTGCCGACTATGATGCTAAAAAAGCCGAACGAGGCATAATTTATATTGATGAAATTGATAAAATAGCAAGAAAATCCGAAAACCCCTCAATAACAAGAGATGTTTCAGGTGAAGGTGTTCAACAGGCGCTTTTGAAAATGATAGAAGGTACTGTTGCAAACGTTCCTCCGCAAGGCGGAAGAAAACACCCGCACCAAGAATTTATTCAAATAAATACAAATAACATCTTGTTTATCGTAGGCGGTGCTTTTGTCGGATTGGAAAAAATAGTTGAACGCAGAGCAGGAACAAATTCATCTGTCGGATTTGGCACAGCTTCTTTATCAGCAGAAGAAAAAGAAAGAGAAAGCCAAAAAATCTTGAAAAAGCTTCAACCGGATGATCTTCTTAAATTCGGTTTAATCCCCGAATTTATCGGAAGAATACCTATTTATACGGTATTAGATCCGCTGGACGAAGCAACGTTAAAAATGATTCTAACCAAACCCAAAAATGCTATTACAAAGCAGTATGCTTGCTTAATGGGTATGGATGGAGTTGATTTAAAATTTGAAGACGAAGCAATTGAATTAATTGCACAAGAAGCTTTGAAAAGAAAAACAGGTGCCCGTGCATTACGTTCTATAGTCGAAGAAATAATGCTCGATATTATGTATGAAACACCATCAAAAGAAGACATAAAAGAATTTGTTATAACAAAAGAGATGGTCGAAAAAAAGCAGCTTCAGCCGACAGCGGAAATTGTCCAGCTGCCGACAAAAAACAGAGAAGAAATAGCTTAAAAAAATAATTTTTAAATTCGGGTCAAATTATTTGACCCGAATTTTTTATCCAAATTTTTTAATGTTTTAAAAAATTTTTAGCAATTTTTTTTATTGATTCTACTTTATATACATGTGGGTGAAAAATGGTAGATTCTCTAAGTTCAATAAATATTAAAGATACTGCAGCAAATGCTAAAACTACATTGGCATCTGATATTAAAAATACTTTAAAATTCAGTGCTATGTTTCCTGCATTTGGCGCCGTATCTTCAACAATTCGCAACAGAGGAATCGGAAAAGCAATTTCTGCACTGGAAATTGAAAAATTCAAAAAGTTAAATTTTAAATTAAAATCCTGTAACGCAGACATTTTTACTCGTGGAGTAAAAGTTGCCGAAAGTTATGATATATATAGTGATGCTGCAAAAACCGCAAGCAAGCTCTCAAAAAAAGCAGCCAAAGCAGCAAAAAAGGGTGATATAACTTTAATACAAAAATTCAAAAACTTATTTACGGGTGAAAAAGTAACCTTAGAATCCCTGCAAAATGCAGCAGATGCAGCACAAGAGAATTTGAAAAAAGCGGGAGATTTTATAGATGAAGGCAAATTACTTACAAAAAATACAAAAGGAGAAATAGCCTCCGTTGTTTTAAAAGAAGCAGGAGATATATCCGCAAAAGATACAGTAAAAAGCCTATTTAAAGCTGAAATGAAAAATAAAATCGTACTTGCAATAACGATTGCGGGTGCAATTCCGAGAATTAAAGATGAAGTTCTTCCGACATTTAAAGAAAAAGGATTTATTGCAGGCATAAAAGCAACAGGCAAAACAATCGCAAGGACGGGAGTCGATTTTGTTTCTAACGCAGGATTTTCGGCTGTCGGCCGTGCAATCGGTACTACTTTGGGTTCTATTGTTCCGGGTGCAGGTAATGTTGTTGGCGGTATGTTGGGTGATGCTGTCGGAAGCTGTATTTCAATGAGATTAACAAATAAAATTTTTGATAATAATAAAAACGAAGCACCGCAAGAACAAACCGCAGAAAACACTGTAACATCCGAACAAATAAGCGTACCTGTTCAAAAACAAACGCAAAACAGCAATCTTGTTCCCAAAATAGAAATTCCAAAAGCAGCTACTAAAGGCATGACAGGGGATAAAAATCTTGATGAAAAAATAAACAAGATATTATCAGCTTAAATTATATAATATTCCCGAGTCCCAATAAATCTTCGTAACTGGCTCCCGCCTCAGACAGTTCTTCTGCCGTTATTCCAAACATGCTAATCATTGATACTGCCTGTTTATAGTTATCTTGTTTTTTTTGCAATTTTTTACTTTTTGAAATCTCTTTTTCATCCAAGAGATTTATAATGTTATTAACCGCTTCCTGTCTTGTTGAACAATACAATTCAAAATCCAAACCTTGTTTATTGTTCAATGTTCTTCTTTTACACTTACCCATATTTTTAATTTTCTTACATTATAATTGAATTGTAAAGAGAATTTGCGTAAAAATTAACATTTTTCTAACTTTTTTAGCATTTTAAAAAATTATCCGGTTTTTAAAAAAAATTTTTTCTTCAGGTGTTTTAAATAATCAGAAGGGAAAAACAAATGATTACATTAAACAACTTTTCAAATTTATTCAAAGGAAACTACATTAATACAATTCAATCACCTAAAAGCAACAGTGTATTACCGATTAAAAATACTAATCTTTCACCGCTTTCAAAGGATACGGTTTCATTTACTTCAAGAAATCCGATAAACAATACAAGAAAAACCAAAAAAATGGACGCATGCAAAACAGCAAACAGCAATGTGCAACTGGTGCAAATGCATATGGAAGATATCTTATCCAGATATTTTAACAGTATGATATACGATAAAGATTCAAACCCCGAAGGTATCATTAACCCTATCAAAGGTCGTGTTAAGACACCCGAAAGTATATTTGAAAAAGTTGAAAAAAGAAACGAAAAGGCGTGGGAAGAAAAGCCTAAAGATGTATTCAGCCCGTACAATGCTCTTTCAATTATGGCAAATATAAAAGATGCCTCAGGAACTCAAATAACCATTCGTGATATAGATACACACAGTGATGAAATAATAGATAAATTATGCAAAATGATTAAAAAAGAAGGTTTAATAGTTGATGAAATTGAAAATCATTCATCTAAAGAATTAAAACCGTATTTTTCCAAAGAACAATTAGACAGATTGTTCAGATGTGTCAACGAACAAAGAAAAGCAAACAATGTTCAACCGCTTAAAGATTATAAAAACCACCCCATTCCAAGCGGATATATGGCACTTCACTTAACTTTTAATTTTAGAAACAGAAACATATTTAATGATGCCGAACTTAATTTAAGAAGCTTCCACGAATTACAAATTATAGGTTCGGATGTAGGCTCTTTGAAAGAAGTTGAGGATTTTTGTTATAAATTAATAAACGGTGATGATATTATGCAAGGCGATTATGCTTACGACCCGTTTGTTGAATATTTTTATAAATATCATCCCGAACCTTCAAACAAAAGCAGAAAAGCAAACAGAACAAGAGAAGCCTTCAGAGAATATACAAGAAAAGCCTACGAAATACAAAGAAAAAGAAAACCGACAGAAGGCGACGAAAACGACGTTACAAGTTGGGCTTATAAATATCCGACAATTAAAGAATGCGGCTTAGAAGGTGAAGTTCCGCCGGAATTGGATTTTAACATTTTAGCCAGATTAAAAAGAGATTGCGACGATATTTATAAAGTAAAAAATAATGCTGAAGAAATCTTAAACGGTCAGGAAAACGACATAGATAAAAGCGGCAAAATAACATACAGAAGGCTTTCACAAAAAGCATAATAAAACTTGTAATTTTCATTCTTTTATCCGAATATAGTAATTGTATAATTACTATATTTATGGAGAATATAAGATGACAAATACTGTTGAAGTTGTAAAGAAATGCGACTGCGAAAAAATTAAAGAGCTTTCTTATAAGGCTATTGAAGACATTAAATCAAGAGCAGGCAAAAAAGGTCAATTCTTAAATTGGATTGAAGTTTTGCCGAACACTCAATTGCAAAATTTAGATAAATTATATGATATGGCAATATCTGCAAAAGGCACAAAATATACGGATATCGCTATATTAGGTATAGGCGGAAGCCGTCATACAACGGAAAACCTTACTCAATTAATGGGTGTAGATGAGCATGTTCATTTCTTTTCATCAGTTGTACCCTCAAGTTTTGATAAATTTATTTCAAGATTAGATTTAGACAAAACATTATTTTTAGTTGTATCAAAATCAGGCGGAACACTAGAAACCACAGTAGGTTATCAAAAAACAAAAGAAGCTCTTGAAAAACATTTGTCTTCTAAAGACACATCGAGTCAATTTGTCGCAATGACGGATGCGGATTCTACAAAATCAGCATTGAGAAGAATTGTTGATTCAGGCGAAATAAAAATGTCAGGATATGTTCATGACGATGTTGGCGGACGTTTTTCTATTTTTGATGATGCAACAATATTCACTCTCTTTTTCCTCGGTGTTTCAAAACAAGATGTTAAAGATATGTTGAATGCTTCACTTGATGCGCAAAAAGAATTTTTAAATCCGGACATGGAAAAAAATGAAGCTCTGCAATTGGCTAAATTCAATGTTAAAGCAAAAACCATGGGCAAAAACAAGCATTTTGTTGAATACTTCGGGGATGAATTCTTCGGAACAACTTTGTGGGAAAAACAACTCAAGAATGAATCTCTAAAAGCAAGAATTTCAACCGATACAAATGTTGGCCCGGGCTATTTACACTACAATGCGGAAGCTGATTTGGATGTTGATAATACGGATTCATTTTTCACTTTTACCTATGTAAAATCAGACGATAAAGTAATGAATGCCGTTATGACAGGTGTAATTGCGGCATATTCCGCACAACACCCCGTATCAAAAATCGTTCTTAACGATTTGACACCGAAATCAATCGCAAGATTCATTGAATTAAAACATTTTGAAACATTATATACAGGTTACATTTTAAGAGCCCTAAAAGGTAACTATACACCATCGGATATCGCTTTGGATGAGGTTTTACAACCTAATGTTGAAAAATATAAAAAAGAAGTTAAAAAAGCAATGAATGCTTAAAAATAAGAATATTTTGAAATCCGACAAGAAAATATATCTTGTCGGATTTTTAATGCAATCCAAATCCTTAATTCTTATATTTAACCTTTTATTTATATGTCCATTTTCTTTGACTTTTTTAATATCCGCTTTCTTTTTAAAAAGAAAGCGGAAAGAAAGAAAACCTCAACCTAATCTTGAGTTTTTATTTATTGTTACTTTTCGATTTTTTCTGCAAGTCTTGAACTCGGAAAAATATGTTTTTATCTATTGCTTTCAGCAATTCATATTTTTCCTCAGACAAACAAGACTTGTTATATGAAAAAATCTCAAAGACAATAAATAAAAACTCCGATATGGTTGAGATAAAAATAAAAAATAAAAACTCCAGATTTAATCAAAATTCCACAAAACATTACTCTGTTTGTCCGAAGGAAAAAATGGAAGTGCGTAAGCAATAACTTTTATCCCATTTTTTCCTGAGTTCAGAGAATGAGGAATTTTGATTAAATCGTAAATACCAAGAAATAATCCAAGCCTAGTTTTCTTTTTTCGGTTCACTTTTTTCTTTTGCTTGTGGCGTTTGAACCAAAAGAAAAAAGTGGACATAAGAAATAAAATAATGATAAAGTAGAAATGAACTTCGGTGCAAAGCACCTTTTTATATTTTACTTCCATCTTATAAATATCATCAAAAAACCCTTAATTCTCAAACTTTACAACTTCGGGATTAATTGCGAGCCATCTGTAACTTTCTTCTGTTTCAGGCATGTCGACAATAAATATTCCGCCTGTTTTTCCCCGTTTTGATAAAAGATAGCCGTCTTTGAACATATCTAATAGCGCACGTCTGATTGTATTTGGACTCACGTTTAATATTGATGCCAATTCTCTGATTGGTGCAATTTTGTCACCGATTTTGTAATTTTCTTTAATATATTTTTTCAAATGTTCCAATGTTTTTTGCCAAGAATAACTGTAATTAATAGGGATAACGCTTCTTTTTCTTTCTTGGCTCGTAAATGAAGTTTTTTGAGTTTTATTCTTACCTAAATAAATAGTTCCGTATCTGCCTCTTCTCGCAAGAATAATTTTTTTTGAATGAAGAATTTTCATTGCATCGTTGACTGTTTTTATGCTCACATCAAACATATTGGAAAATGCCTGATTAGGAAGGATTTTATCCCCATATTTATATGTTTTTTCAATATATTTTCTGATTTTTTCAACAAGCTGGTGGGTCAAGGTACAATCTTCATCATCTATTCCGTTTATTCTTTCGTCATCAGATAATACAAATTCTTTTTTATAAATCCAATTGTATTTATTCCCTTTTATGTGTACTTTTTCAAGATAACCTTGCCGAGCAAGATTCGTCAAAGCAAAACGGATTGTATTTTGCGAAATATTTGTTAAATGTGCAAATTCAGTTATACTCGGAATCGGCCTATTTATTTCATAATTCCCGTCCAGTACAATTTTTTTGATTTTACATTCTGTTATCGTAGAATGACACAAGTCATCTGTTGCCTTTATTTCTTGTGAGTAAAAGTCCGCAATACAAGTACCCAATGACTGTTTGGACGAAAAATAACCCATATTTTTAGCACTGCGAATTGAATTTTGCACCGTTGCCGGTGAAACCCCCAAATACAATGCTAATTCTTCTTTTGTAGGTATAAAATCACCAATATCCGCTATTCCGCATTCAAGAGAATTCTTTATCCATTCTATTAACCAGTTAAAAACCAACTGTCCTTTCGTTGATTTAGAAGCAGAAAAATCCGGTTTTGGAATTTTTATATCATCCAGAGTCAAACGTTTCATACTTATTATATTTAATCATGAAAAACAAATATTGTTAAACAATTTTAGAAAAGTGTGTAATAAAAAATTTAAAGCCTTTTTTTAAAATATTTTTGACAGATTAAAAAGGAGGAAAAATGAGATTCAGTATAATAAAGCATGAGCCTTCATATTTTTTTGAAAATATCCATGAAGATTTAAACAGATTTTTAAAAGATACATTTGGTGACATGGAATACCTTGATAAAACAGCGAACCAATTTCTTCAAACATTTCGTCCTGCAGTTGAAATCAAAGAAAAACCCGACATGTATAAAATCAAAATAGAACTTCCTAATGTGAATAAAGAAGATATAGATGTAGAATTAAGCGAAAATTTAATTTCAATAAAAGCCGAATCAAAATGCGAAAAATGCGAAGATAATGAAAACATAAGAACGTCAGAATTTCGATACGGAAAATTTCAAAGACAGATTCCTTTTGATTATAAAATCAATGTTAACGAAGCAAAGAGCGAATTTAAAGACGGAATTTTAAAAATTAAACTTCCAAAAATCGAAGAAAATAAAAAGGAAGAAATTAAAAAATTACATATTGAATAATCGGGTTTAATTAACCCGATTTTTTATAACTCAACTCTGCCTTCTATTGCACGAGCAAGAGTCATTTCATCCGCATATTCAAGTTCAGACCCCATCGGCAAACCGAAGGCAATTCTTGTTATTTTTATATTAAAAGGTTTTATTAATTTAGTTAAATATAAGCTCGTTGCTTCGCCTTCAACGGAAGGGTTTAGGGCGAGTATTATTTCTTTTACGTTGTTTTGTGTGATTCTGTATAAAAGCTCTTTTATTCTTATATCATCGGGGCCGATACCGTCTATGGGCGAAATTAACCCCTGAAGCACATGGTATACACCATTATATTCGTTTGTTTTTTCTACTGCCATTAAGTCTTTTGTTTCCGCTACGACGCAAATTGTTTCTTTGTGTCTTGTTTTATCGGAACAAATTTCACATGGTGAAGTTGCTGACATATTGAAGCAATTTTCGCAATAATGAATTTGAGTTTTTGCATCGATTAATGATTGTGCAAAGTGATTAACTTCACTTTCAGGCATTTTTACTATATGTAATGCTAATCTTGCCGCAGTTTTCGGGCCGATAGAGGGCAGTTTTTGAAAACATTCAATTAATTTTGCAAGCGGTTTTGTATATTCCATAATAGAAATTATACTATAAATTTTTATGCTTGGTTTTTATTTTAACAATTTTTCCGTATTAAATTATTTTAATTTTATTTGTCTGCCTTAATTCTCAACAAATTTTATTTTTAACTTAGCCGCAGTTCTTCTTATTTGCTAAAAATTCTCGTTTATTATAGAATTTTAAGTGAAAAAATATGTAAAAAAGAAAGAAGAAAAAGATGTCAAACAAACCTGAAACAAAAAAAATGACTCTTACGATTGGTGGGAAAATCGTAGAAATTGAAACAGGAAAGTATGCTAAACAAGCAACTTCTTCTGTTACGGTAAGATGTAACGGTACAATGCTGTTTGTTCACGCAACAGTATCGAAAGAACCCCGTGTGGGAATAGATTTCTTCCCTCTGTTAATTGACTATGAAGAAAGAATGTCTGCAGTAGGTAAAATTCCGGGCGGATACACAAGAACAGAAGGAAAATCATCAGAAAAAGCCATCCTTGTATCAAGATTAATAGATAGACCTATAAGACCCTTATGGCCTAAAGGTTACAGAAACGACGTACAAATAGTTTCACAACTGTTTGCATACGATGAAGAAGAACAACCGGATATTTTATCAATAATCGGTGCTTCTACTGCATTAATGATTTCGGGCGCACCTTTTGAAGGTCCTGTAGGCGCAGTCAGAGTAGGAAGAATAGATGGACAATTCATAGCAAATCCGACCCACTCTGAAGATCTTAAATCCGATATGAATATTGTAATTGCAGGTACAATGGAATCTGTTATTATGGTTGAAGCAGGATGTAAATTCGTAACCGAAGACGATATTATGAATGCGGTTGAATTTGCACAAGTTGAAATCAGAAAACAATGTGAAGCACAACTTGCTTTTGCTAAAGAATGTGGTGTAGAAAGACAAGAATTTGTTAATCCTTATGATACATCAGAATTGGCTCAAATCATTAAAGATACAGCCTATGACGCCGTTGTTGACGCTTATCACACAACAGACAGAGATGAAAGAACCAAAAAACTCGATGATATTAAAGCGGTAGTTAAAGAAAAAATCGAAGCTCTGGGTGAAGAACACCCGATTGCAAAAATGATTGAAGAATCAGGTATCGATTTTGTAGCCGAAGAATTCAAATATTTAGAAAAGAAAATAATGAGAGCAATGATTAAAAACGAAGGAATCAGAGCGGACGGAAGAAAAACCTACGAAGTTCGTCCTATCTGGTGCGAAGTTGGTGTTTTACCGACCGTACACGGTTCTGCCGTATTTACAAGGGGTCAAACACAAATATTATCCGTTGCTACACTCGCAGGCCCCGGTATGGCACAAGAATTAGACGGCGTTGATCCTGTTAAATCAAAAGATTATATGCATAAATATATCTTCCCCGGATTCTCCGTTGGAGAAGTTAAACCTTTAAGAGGCCCCGGCAGACGTGAAATCGGACACGGAAATTTAGCGGAAAGAGCTAACGTTCCCGCACTTCCTTCAAAAGAAGAATTTCCGTACGCAATCAGAGTAACATCTGATGTATTGGAATCTAACGGTTCAACTTCAATGGGTTCAACCTGTGCTTCTTCTATGGCATTAATGGATGCCGGTGTTCCCGTTAAATGTATGATTGGCGGTGTTGCAATGGGCTTAATCCACGAAGACGACGGCGACATTGTTCTTACGGATATTCAAGGCATAGAAGACTTTCTGGGTGATATGGACTTTAAAGTAACAGGTAACAGAGAAGGTATAACAGCTCTTCAAATGGATATGAAAATAAAAGGCATATCTAATGAAACATTGAGACGCGCTTTGGCACAAGCAAAAGACGGCAGATTATACATCATGGATTGTATGGCAGAAGTTATCTCTGAACCCAGAAAAGAAATTTCTCCTAACGCACCGAGATTAATGTCTATGACAATATCAACGGAAGACATAGGAACAGTAATCGGGCCCGGCGGAAAAATGATTAGAAGCATAATTGATGCAACGGGTGCGGAAATTGATATCCAAGACGACGGAAAAGTTACAATCACATCAAACGACAAAGAAGGTGCCGAACTCGCTATGAAGATGATTAACGATTTAACCTTCAAGGCAGAAGTCGGAATGGTATGTAAAGGTAAAGTTGTCAGAATCATCCCGATTGGTGCATTTGTAGAACTTGCCCCCGGAAAAGACGGTATGGTTCATATTTCACAAATCTGTAACGAAAGAATTGAATCAATTGAACCGCATCTTTCAATAGGTCAAGAAGTAATTGTTAAGGTTCAAAAAATAGATGATAAAGGCAGAGTAAACCTGACAATTAAAGGTGTATCAGAAGAAGAAAAGGCAAAATTTCAATAAAGAATAAATCAATAATTTAAAAAAGGAAGCAAAGTTGCTTCCTTTTTTAAAATCTTAACAAAATTTTCGTTGCAATTTATTCACTTTGTTAATGTGTGGGTTTTTACTCGTCACCCGAGCCCGGTTTTCTTTTTTCGGTTCACTTTTTTCTTTTGCTTGTGGCGTTTGAACCAAGAAGAACGCTTTAGCTGTAGCAACTTGTTGCGTACAGATAAAGTGGTACAAAGTAAAAAAGTGAACATAGAAAATAATTAAACTAATTTACAAATGCAAAAATGCAAAGTGTATAGAATGCAAAGAGCTGTATTGCGCCAATAATTAACTAAAACTCCTTAATTGAAGTGCTTGCGCGATGTGTGATACTTCTATATTTTCCTTATTTTCCAAATCTGCAATAGTGCGCGAAATTTTAAGGAGTCTATCGTAACTTCTTGCCGATAATCCGAATTTATTTATCGCTTGTTTTAAAAATTGTTTTGTTGAATCATCTATTTTACAATATTTTTTTATCAATTTAGGAGTCAATTCCGAATTTGTTAAAATCCCATCATTTTTATATCTCTCCAGTTGGATTTTTCTTGCGTTGATTACTCTTTTTCTAATTTCTGTTGAAGTTTCTGCATCTTTATTTTCCATATTCAATAATTCGTCATCTTCAAGACGTTGAACCTTTAATTGAATATCTATTCTATCCAACAATGGTCCTGATAAACGCATTCGGTATCTGTTTATTTGAAATTCCGAGCAGGTGCATTTTTTCTTGTTATCTCCCAAAAATCCGCAAGGGCAGGGATTCATTGCACCAATAAGTATAAAATTAGCGGGATATTTAACACTTATAGAAGCTCTTGAAATTGTAACAACATTATCTTCAAGAGGCTGTCTCAGCACTTCTAATGTCGTCCGAGGAAACTCTACCATTTCATCCAAAAACAATACGCCCCTGTGCGCAAGAGTGATTTCCCCCGGTTTTGGGTTAGAACCGCCGCCTATTATTCCGACAGAACTTGCGCTATGGTGCGGACTCCTAAAGGGTCTTTGTGTTATCAAAGGTTTAGACCTATCCAACAACCCCGAAATTGAATATATTTTTGTTAATTCAATAGCTTCCTGTTTGGTTAAAGGGGGCAAAATAGACATAAAAGCACGCGCCAGCATTGTTTTGCCTGAACCGGGCGAACCCGACATAAGCACATTATGCGCACCGCTCGCAGCAATTTCTAATGCTTTTTTTGCCTGCGCCTGACCTTTTACATGGGCAAAATCAACAGGAAAATCTATGTCCCGTTCAATATAGTCCTCGGCATTTTGTTTAAGAGTTTTTAATTCAGAACCGTTATTTAAATATTCAACAACCTGAGATAGATTATCAGCACCCAATGCTTCAATATTATCTATAAAGCTCGCTTCTTCAAGATTCTCTTTTGGCAGAATTATTTTTTTGATACCTAATTCATCCAATGCACAAACAATAGGCAGAACCCCGTTAACTGCTCTCAGGGAACCATCCAAGGAGAGCTCTCCCAAAAAAGCAATTTCTCTATTGTTAAAATCATTTATTATACCGTCACGGTACAATATTCCGACTGCCATTGCAAGGTCATAACCCGAACCTTCTTTTTTTAAATCGGCAGGTGCAAGATTAATAACAACTTTTGTTGAAGGAAAAGAATAGCCTGAATTTTTGATTGCAAGTCTTAATCTTTCTTTAGCTTCCGATATAGCGGTATCCGGCAAACCAACAATTGCTACCTGAGGAATCGAATTAACCGTATCAACTTCCACATTGATTTCATGAACATTTAAACCGACAATAGTAGCACTTTTTACCGAAACAACCACGTCTTACATTTCCTCATTCAGCATATCAGGAATAAGCTTTAATAATTTTGTATTTGCAATTTCAAACCCCGGATTCAGATTAAGACTCGTTTTATAAAATTGAATTGCATCCTTTTTCTTGTTTGTCGCTTGATTGTACAAACCACAAAGATAATAATAGTAGTAGTTCTTCTTCAATGTAAAAGAAACATTATAAATAAGACCTTTTGCAAGCTCATAATTCTTGTTTTTTAAATGTAATTCAATAAGCTCGCCCAGCGCATTTTCATAAGCGGGATTAATTTCCAATGCTTTTTTCAAAAAATCTTCCTTTAAAGTCGGGTTCTTTTGAGCTATGCTTATTGCGCTTTTATAGTAGCTGAGATATTCGTTTTTTGGCATTTTATCAAGCTTTTGTTCAAGTTTTTTTAATTCTTTTTGTTTTTTTCCGTATTCTCTTTCTGCCGTTGCAAGTTTAATCAAAGCCTCATAGTTATTTTTGTCTTTTGAATAAACTTTTTTGTAGGTTTTAAGAGCGTTTTGATAATCACCATGGAGAAATTTAATATCCCCTAAACCCATCAAAGTATCAGGATTGTTTTTTTCTTCTTTATATGCAGAAACAAAATTCACGTTTGCTCTTTCAACGTTGCCAAGTGCAAGCTCACTTTTTGCAAGAAGAGAGATAACTTTGTCGTTATTCTTGTCAAAATTCAAAATCCCAAGGCAATCTTTTTTTGTTTTTTCAAAATTTCCTTCCAAAAAATTCTTATTTGCACTATAAAATTTTTTATCCTTTTCATTTTTTGTTAAATTTAAAAGAGCAACCTGTTCTTTAATTTCGAGATTATCCGCAAAATTAACGTTATTATACTTGCTTTTGATTTTCTTAATCAGATGCTCCGCATCCGAATATTTTTCATTTGCAAGAAAAACATCAATCTTATGCACCTGATAATTTATGTTATCAGGATTTAAAGATATTGCTTTGTTAATGCTGTTCAAGGCTTCTGAATATTTTTTTGCTTCTAAATACGCTCTTGAAAGCATAAAATTGTAATAATCGTTTTTATTGTATTTTTGTTTTAATTTAACTAATTCAGAGAGGCTTTCTGATGCGGAATTGTCGAAATAAATACTGCTATACGTTTTTGCAAAAAATATTTCCTGCTCTTTATCGAGCATAGATTTTGGTTTATAACTTTTTTCCAAATCCGAAATATTGGAATAGAATTGGTTTTTATAAACAATCTTTTCTGTTGCTTTATTTGCTAAAGAGAAAAAGCCTATTTCATAAAATACTCTTGATAAAGTAAAAAGAGAAGTGTCATTATCTATTTTATCAAGCAAACTTTCATATTCGTCGTATGCCGTAACCGCATTTCCTTGGTTAAATTTTGATGTTGCGGAAAAGAAATCTTTTCTTATTGCCGATTTTTTATCAATCGTGTTTTCAGTTTCCGTTGTATCATTATTCAAAATATTATCAACAATATTTGCAAGACTGAACATATTTGCATTAGGATTCATTTTGAATGTATTATTTATTTCAATCTGTTTTTGAGGCAAAAGAAGGCTGTCTTCTTGAGCATGTACCGGTAATCCCATGCAAATGCCCATAAAAAATGCAGATAAAATTATTCTTTTTCTTGTTCTTTTCATTTATAGCCTACGTTGCGAGATAATATTTATTAAATGTATTAACCAGTGAATTCTCTTTTGAATTTTTCCTCTCTTTATTAAGAATAGCACATAATTCTATCAATTTAAACCTCTTTAATATATTTTGTTCTTCGGAATTTATTGAGGGAATTTTTTCTTTTTGCATAACTGACAGAATATCGAATGTTGAAATGTTCATAAATTTGTTAACAACCTCAGGATCAAAGTGCTTACTTTTACCTTCCGTTATTATTTTTAGGGCATCCGCTATTTCCATTTTGCTTCTGTAGTGCCTTTTTGATGTAATCGCATCAAACACATCGCAAACAGCGAGTATTCTTCCACCTAAAGGAATCTTATCTCCCGACAATCCTTTAAAATAGCCTGTTCCGTCGAACTTTTCATGGTGAGATGAAGCGATTTTTACTACATCTTTAAAATTATTCGTCGTACATACTTTTTCTAAAATGTTGTGCGTAAATTTAACATGCTCTTTTATGTGGTTATATTCTTCTTCCGTTAATCTTCCTTCCTTTTGCAAGACACTGTCTTTTATTCCGATTTTTCCTATATCATGTAAAAGTGAAGCGTTTTTTATTTTTTCTTTTTCCGTTTCATCGAGATTGAATTTATCACAAATTAAACCCGCATACCCCGTAACACGCTTTGAATGACCCGAGGTTATTTTATCTCTTGCATCAATTGAAGCGGATAGAGTATCAATAAAGCTTGAAAACAATTGTTTTTGGTCATTGATTAGTTTTTTTTGCCTGTTGAAAAGATTGGCATTTTCTATTGCAATACCCGCAGAAGAACCTATTGCAAGGAGTAAATCCTCATCTTTCTTTGTAAAATCGCCTGCATTTTTATTTAAAACCTGAAATACACCAACTATTTGGTGAGACAGGTTTCTGATTGGCATACAGAGAATATTTTTTGTTTTATAGCCCGTTTTTGTATCAATTTCACTGTTGAAATATTTACTTTCATAAGCGTTTTTTATATTAACGGTTTCGCCTGTCAAAGCAACATGACCCGCCAGACCCTTATTTATCGGAAATCTTATTTCTTTAACCTCTAAACCCAAAGCTACTTTAGACCAGAGTTCATTATTATCAACAAGAAAAACGCTGCATCTATCCGCATTTAATGCCTGTTGAATCTGTTCTGTTATAACTGTTAAAAGCGAATTTATATCAGTTTCCATAGCAACAGCCCTACCCACCTTTAAAAGAGCAAGGAGTGCATCGTGTTGAAAATTATTCGTTAAATTTTTTGTTAAAGAAACATCACCCTTAAATAAAACTTTTGCTTTGTTTTGAAATTTTAATATGCATTCATTCAATTCATCAAAATCATATTCGGTTAAATACGCAGAATTAAGCAAATTTAAGGCTTTTTCCGTATTTTCTTCATTTAATTCCACAAGAGCAAAACAGAAGGCGTTTATTTTTTGTGCAAGTTTGGAGTTATTGGAATACGCGAGGTGCTTTGCTTCATTCAGATTATTAATTGTTTTGTGGTATCTTTCGCCTTCATTGTAGTTTATTAAACTCAATATCGAAACAATAATCGAAGTATTTTCAAAGTTTTTATCGGGAATAGAAATTTTAATGTATTTTAGAAGCTCATTTTTGTTTATTGATTTTTTATAAACAAGATAATCAGTCAAAGAACTCAATAACAGTTCTTTGATTTTTTTAGGATTTTTGTTATCTTTTTTAATGTTAAGCATATCTTGTTTTCTTTATTATATTGTTCTTTTATGAAGTATGTGAGCAAGGTGCGCCTTGAGTTTTGTCAGAACATGTTGTGCCTTCTTCGTCGCAGTAATATTGATTTCCGTCTTTCATCCAGCAGGCATTATCTTCTTCGTCATATGTTCCTGTTTCTGTTTCTGATTCACTTTTTTTAGGCTTACCGTTTGTCACAATTCCGTATTCATCCAATCCGAATACATAATAATCGTCATTCAGCTTATTTGGCGGATTACTGCCGTTTATATCAATATGAAGTTTACCCCAGCATTTTTTTGTCGTACCGTCGTAATTTTTGTTTGGTTCATATTCATTTTCATTGTCACCCGGCATACGAAAAACAGGGCAATCTGTCGGTGTTGGCTTGCTATCGTTACCGTAGAAGATTTCAAATCCTACGTAAAAATTCCCCGGTAATTTAAAACCTTTTACCGCTAAATCTGAACATGAACCTGTAGCAGAACAAAAATTTATTATATCTCCGTTTTTTTTCATATAATCACCAACGAGTCCGGCAAGTTCCGTAGTATTAGCCAAAGCACCGTTTCCATCCGTACTTAAAACAGTGTATTCATAGGTATCTCCGACTTTTGTCATATATTTTCCCGCAGGAACAACTTCTGTTTCCGTTTGTCTTATTTGCTGAAAAACATTCGTCATAGATTCTATTGTTTTTTGCGCCATAAGATAATTTGTTTTTTCTTCATATTTTTTTGACTTTAGTGTTTGAACCAGAACAAGAGAAAGCATACCTATAATCATCATTACTACAGTCAATTCAATAAGCGTAAAGGCTTTTTTTATATTTTTTTTGTTAAATAATCGCATAAAAGCTCCAATACTAACATACATATAATTATATTTTTTTTGGATATAACATGCAACAGAATCCGAAAAGAATAATCTATTTGAATAATATCTTTTATCATGCTAAAATCAATCACAATAACTCATTTTTTTAAAGGCGCCAAAATGATTGAAAATTCAAAAAGAATTGTCTTCAAATTCGGAACAAATATATTAAGAAACGATACGGGAGAGATATCTCTCGCACATTTGTATTCTTTTATTGAAGACATTTCGTATTTGTATAAACAGGGAAGAGAAGTTCTTGTTGTAACATCAGGTGCCGTTGGTTTAGGTGCAAAGAAATTAGGAGTTGATACATCAACCTCTACCACTCTAAAACAGGCAGCTGCCAGTATAGGACAGCCTTTATTGATGAGCATATGGCAAGACGGCTTTGAAAAATACGGAATAACGACAGCACAAATTTTATTAACCGAAGAAGATTTTTCAAACAGAAGGAAATATTTATCCTTGAGGCTCACACTTCATAAATTGCTTGAAAACGGAGTTATTCCGATAATAAATCAAAACGACGCCGTATCACCCTCGGAATTGGAACATGTTTGTTTTTCGGATAACGATAAATTGTCCTCTATTGTTGCATCTAAACTTGATGCGGATTTGCTCGTTATGGTATCGGATATAGACGGATTATTCGACAAAAATCCGAAATTATATGATGACGCTAAACTTATTCCCGTTGTTGAAAAAGTTACATCAAAAATCGAAAAACTCGCATCCGGCGCCTCAACAGGCGGCAGAGGCGGAATGATTACAAAACTTACGGCGGCAAAAGTTGTTACTTCGTCAGGTTTGTATGCAAAAATCGTAAACGGAAAAATCCCCGGAATAATAAGAAAAGTTTTTGACGATAACGTTGGTACAGTATTTTTGCCCAATCAAAATTTATCCCACAAAAAACGTTGGATTGCTTATGCAACAAATATAATGGGAAAAATAAAGGTTAATTCGGGTGCCAAAAAAGCAATAAAAGAAAATCAAAAAAGCCTTTTATCTGTCGGTATAACAGGAGTAGAAGGCAAATTCAAACGGGGAGAAATAATCTCCATTGTTGATGAAAACAATAACGAATTTGCAAGAGGAATATCCAGCTATGACGCTATTGATATTGATAAAATAAAAGGCGAACACTCTGATAAAATAGATGAAATACTGGGTTACAAATACGATGATGATGTAGTTATAAAAGACAATTTGGTTTTAATTTAGGAATTATTATGACAGAAAATATGATAACAATTGCAAAAAAATCAAAAGAAGCCTTTTTAAAAATGATGAATCTTGATACATCAATCAAAAACAAGGCTCTTGCTTCTATTGCAAAAAAGTTGGAAGAAAATAAGGAAGAAATATTTAAAGCAAATAAAGAAGATTTAAAAGATGCTCAAAACCTTCTTGATAACGGTGAAATTAATAAAGCAACTTTTGACAGATTAAAACTCAACGAAGCAAAATTGAATGATTTAATAAAAGGTTTAAATGATTTAATACATCTTGATGACCCGATAAATAAAGTTCTCTGGGCGAAAGAACTCGATAAAGATTTAATCTTAAAAAAAGTAACGGTGCCAATCGGTGTAATCGGTGTTATTTTTGAAGCACGTCCCGATTGCTTTATACAAATTTCTTCACTGATTATAAAATCAGGAAATTGTGCAATATTAAAAGGCGGACGCGAATGCACAAAAACAAATACGGTTTTTTATGAATTATTAAAAGAAGCGCTTAATGAAGTTGAGGGCTTCCCTCAAAATGTTATAAGTCTTGTTTATACAAGAGAAGACGTAAAAAATATGCTTGAATTTGATGAATATATCAGCCTTATTATCCCGAGAGGCGGAAATAAGCTGGTTAAATTCATTAAAGAAAATACGAAAATTCCCGTATTAGGCCATGCTTCAGGCATTTGTCATACGTTTATTGATAGCGACTGCGATTTTGAAAATACAAAAAAAATAATCATAGACGCTAAAACTCAATATCCGAGCGCATGCAACGCTACAGAAACTCTGCTTATTCATAAAGATTATAAATTCATAAATGAATTAAAGTCTGCTCTAAATGATGCTCAAATAAAAATCGTAGAAAACCCTGAGAACTATTCGACAGAATACGGCGATAAAATTTTGAGTTTAAAAATTGTTAATAACGTGGATGATGCAATAGAGCATATCAATAAATTCGGCTCAGGACACACGGATTCAATTCTGTCAAACAACAATGAACACATTGAAAAATTTATGAATCTTGTAGATTCATCCTCCGTATTTTCAAATTGTTCAACAAGATTCTCAGACGGCTTCAGATACGGTTTTGGTGCAGAAGTCGGCATTTCGACAAATAAAACTCACGCAAGAGGCCCTGTAGGACTGGAAGGGCTTACGATATACAAATATAAATTATACGGTTCAAATAACATTGTAGATGATTATGCTAAAGGCATAAAAACTTTTACACACAAAACATTGTAGCGAGGTTATAATGACAAAAGTATATAAAGCAAAATGGATAATACCATCAGACGGAAATGTTTATGAAGACTGCGCCCTTATAACCGACGAAGGTAAAGTTCAAGAAATAATAAAGCAAAATGAACTTGATGAATCAATTTATGACCATATAAAAGATTTTCAAAATGCGGTCATAACACCGGGGTTTGTTAATCTGCATAATCATCTTCAATATACAAAAGTAAAATGTGAAAAAAAGAAAAGCCTGCATGAAAAAATCAAAAGAATCTACACAATATTCAAAAAGTTTTATTTTTTAGCGGGAATTTCAAAAAAATCTTTTATATATAAACTCGCTAATCTTCTATCCGAATATTTCTGCATGTCAAAAGAAGAAAAAAGGAGCTCATTTAAAAAAGGGCTCGAATTAAGCCTTTTGAACGGAACAACAGCACTTGCACAATTATCTACGGAGAGTAAATATTTTAATCTTTTAAATGAAACTCCCTTAAAAACATATTTGTTTTTTGAACTGTTCTCTGATTCCGTTGAAACAAGCAAGGAAGAATTTAGAGCCATTCAAAAGAAAATAGAAAAATTCAAAAATCAAAAATCCGAAAACACCTTCATAGGCGTTGCACCGCACAGTGTTTGCTGCGTACATAAAAGATTGTTCAGAATACTTTCAAAATACTGCAAAAAACACAATATCTTAATGACTATCAGATTAGCAGAATCAAAGGAAGAAATGGACTGGCTGAAGCATGGATTCTCGGATATTGATTTGTTGAATGAATTTACGGGAAATAAAAAATTTGAACCCGTAATGGAAAATCTTTCACCTGCACAATACCTAAAAGAAATGGGAATTTTATCAAAACAACTGCTCGTTTCATACGGAAATTATCTATCGGAATCTGATTTAGCAATATTGTTGGAAAACAAAGTTGCGCTTGCATATTGCCCGAGAATAAGCGACAATCTCCACGACAAAAAGCTTGATTTTGATGAAGTTTTAAAATACTTCCCCAATCGTTTCGGCTTCGGAGTAAATTCACTTGCATTTAATTCGGATTTGTCTTTATTGAATGAGCTTCGATATGTTAACAACGGAAAATTAAGTACAATTGAAGCCTTAAAATATCTGACTATCATTCCTGCAAAAATCTTGAGATTGAATAATATTATAGGTTCTCTTGAATGCGATAAAGACGCGGATTTTAACGTTTTTGAATTGGCTGAAAATGAAGACTATAACGCCATATTAAATAAAGAACGTCCGGACCATGTCTATATCAATGCAAGAAGTGTCGTAAAACAGGGTAAAATTAAATATTAATCAATAAAACCAATTTGCATTATTTTTTTATATTTTTGTAATACAATAATAGTATCATGAAAGTATATTTAGGAATTGACGTCGGCTCCGTTACGACAAAAATAGCTCTTATTGATGAAGACGGAAAACATATTGATAGTTACATGACCCGCACTGCAGGTCAACCTGTTGCAGCAGTTCAAAAATGTCTGGATAATCTTCTTCTTCAGGCAAAAGAAAAGGGTCTTGAAAATGAATATGAAATTATGTCAGCAGGAACAACAGGCTCGGGCAGAAATTTAGCGGGCGCTCTGATTGGCGCGGACGTAATTAAAAATGAAATCACAGCCCATGCGGTTGCAGCTTCAAGCGCCATTCCCGATGTTCAAACAATTCTTGAAATCGGCGGACAAGATTCTAAAATTATAATTTTAAGAGACGGTATAG
The DNA here is from genome assembly GCA_946622415.1 of uncultured bacterium. Classification (GTDB taxonomy): domain Bacteria; phylum Cyanobacteriota; class Vampirovibrionia; order Gastranaerophilales; family Gastranaerophilaceae; genus RUG14156. The sequence goes on along the minus strand of CAMOPX010000010.1, from coordinate 20,515 downwards.
TAACGGATTTTGCAATGAATACGGTTTGCGCTGCAGGAACAGGAAGTTTTCTTGACCATCAGGCACAAAGACTGAATGTCGATATAAAGGATTTTGGCGATATTGCCCTAAAATCAAAATCTCCCGCAAGAATTGCAGGCCGTTGCGGAGTATTTGCAGAATCTGATTTAATCCATAAACAACAACTGGGATATGCTGTTGAAGATTTATTATACGGATTATGTCAGGCATTAGTCAGAAACTATATTTCAAATTTAGCATTAGGAAAGGATTTGCTTCCTAAAATTTCTTTTCAGGGCGGTGTTGCAACAAATAAAGGCATGGTTAAGGCTTTTGAAGAAGCATTAGGACATGAAGTTGTTGTTCCCCCTCATCATCAGACAATGGGCGCAATAGGCGCCGCAATGCTTGCTATGGAGCATCACCAATTCACAAATCAGCCTACAAAATTTAAAGGCTGGACAATAAAAGATATGGAATTTCATTCCATAACATGTCAATGCACAGGATGTTCAAATAATTGCGAAGTAATTACGATTTTAGAAGGCAAAGAACAACAAAACAGAGAAGAAATCAAAAAAATCTCGGATATCAAAGGCAACATCATCGCTCGTTGGGGCGGAACATGCGGAAGATGGGATATTAATTAAAGGCAAAGTTATGAACAAAAAATCAAGAGAAGAAATAAAATTAATGCGTATGGCAGGAAATATTGTTGCTCTTGTTCATCAGGAGATGAAAAGAGTAATAGAACCCGGAATTTCTACATTAGAATTGGATAAAATTGCATACGACATAATTAAAAAAAATAAAGCATACCCAACTTTCTTAGGGTACAACGGTTTTCCCAATTCAATCTGCGCTTCCGTTAACGAACAGGTTGTCCATGGGATTCCCTCTAAAGACACGATTTTAAAAGAAGGCGATATAGTATCAATTGATGTTGGCGCAACCTTCAGAGATTTGGTCGGAGATAGTGCTTGGACTTATCCTGTCGGAAAAATAGCACCTGAAATCGAAAATCTTTTAAAAGTTACAGAAAAAGCCTTATTTGCAGGCATTGAACAAATGATTCCCGATAGTCCTTTGGAAAACGTTTCTGCCGCAATTGAAGATGTAGCATTAAATGCAAAAGTAGGAATAGTAAGACAATACGGCGGACACGGTGTCGGACACCAAATGCATGAGGATCCGTTTTTATTTAACTACAGAACAAATTCAACAATTATAATCAAAAAGAATTGCGCAATAGCAATCGAACCTATGTTAAATTTAGGTTGTGACGAAGTTCATACTTTAGCTGATGATTGGACAGTTGTAACAGATGACAATAAACCGTCTGCGCATTTTGAACATACCGTTGTCGCAACGGAAGAAGGACCCTTAATTACAACGAAATTAATGTAAATTTTATAATGACCCAAAAACAATTATTTTTTCTTAAAAATTAATGAACCCAAAGCGTATACTCCGGTCAAAAATGCACCCAGAGAAACGAATTTTTGAAAATTATCTTTGGTTTTGATTTTGGGTATAATTTTATATTTTAAATGCGGATTTTCTCTTTCTTTAATACAGATTGTATCGTACAAAGGAGTATTTGAAATACGCGCAGGCGTGATTACGCCTACGTCTGGTCTTTTGTATTTTCTTTGCGGAACAGCTTGAGGCAAATTTTGCGATGCTGTCTGAATTTCGGTATTCTGCTTTTTATTAACCGCAAAACCCGCATCCATAGTACTTGGAGGCGGCTGTTTAATTAAATTTTGACTGTTTGAAGAATTTAAAGGAGAAGTCATACATTAATAAAAACATTTGAAACATTTTTATTGCCAAAATTTTTAAACAAATTCAAAAGGCACGGGAATTTTCATCTCTCCGCCCTTTATTATTGAACACAGTGCTAATATTATAATCACAATATTTGCTATATATAATATCGGCGCAGCAACAATAGCAAGCATCCAACCGACTACGGGTATAACAAATATTAAAGAAATCAAAAACATAAGCAATTGAAAATTGAAAAATGCCTTTGCAATATTATAAGATTTTTCGCTTATGAATTTCTTTAACAATAAAATAACAACTAATGGCGGGATAAACAGCACAGGGAAAAGACAGCAAATAAACATTGCAACGATAATAATTCTGTCTGTGTCATCTTTAAATTCAATCGGAAATTTTTTAATCATATTCTTGCACCTTTTCTACATTATTTATAAGTTTTTCATAAAATTCATCAGCGCTGAAATTTAAAAACGCGCCTATCAACTGATTATCTTTTAAATCCCTAATGACATCCATTCTGTATTTATTTTCTTGAATATCTTTTTTTAAATCCTCAACAGCACCTTCATAAAATTCATTTCTTATGTCGCTTGCCATAGAGAGAAAGAACCACGCATACTGACGAATTTTATATTGAAGCATGGCATATTTGCTTTCTTCCCAATGGTTTGTTTTGACCATTTCTTCTTTAATTTGCGCTAACGTCGGAAAAATATTCAGATTCTTCCTTCCTGCCGTATGAGTAACGGAAGACTCCTGAAGTCTGTAATAATAAAGAATCCTATCAATCATATAAATTGATTTAGCATTTAATAAAGCCTTCATCCAATATATTTTATCCTCAAAATTCTTTCCTACGGGAAATTCAAGGTTATATTTTTGAATAAAATCTTTCTTAAATATTTTGTTATAAACTGCCAAATTCCCTTCAAGAGGATTTTGGCAATCATCATAATTAACAATTCCTTCTTTTTTTCCGCCCCAATTATCAGATGTATAAAAAGGCTTCAAAACAATATTTTCTTCCGTTGCACCGTCGGGATAGCTTGCCGCATTGAACATGAATATATCAAAACCGTCATTTTTTTGATATATCTTATAAAATTCTTCATAAGCTTCAATATTGAGCCAATCATCCGAATCAACAAATGTAACCCATTCTCCCGTTGCGGCATTTTGCCCTGCGTTTCTTGCAGCACTTTGACCTTGGTTTTCTTGATTTATGATAACAATTCTTTTATCCATATCAGAATATTTTTTCAATATTTCAAGCGAATTATCCGTAGAACCGTCGTTTACACAAATAATTTCAAGATTCTTATATGTCTGCAGACATAAAGATTTTAAACACTGCTCAAGGTATTTTGCTGTATTATATATTGGAACTATTACTGATATTTTAGGTGTATCTTTCATATTTAACTCTTTTACATTTGCATATTCGTGTACATATCAGCTGTATGACCTTGATATATTGCAAGCAGAGAATTTATTTGGTCTTTTGTTCCGTTATTCAAGGTATACATTGCACTTGTGCAATCGTTTTGGTTTAACCATTGAGCTACTTCAAAGGCTACACTTGATATCCAATCTTCTGTCGCTATATTATTATCTCCGATTTCAATATATTCAATTTTTCCTCCGCCAACACGCATATCGGTATTTCCGTATTTTGGAAAATAATCGGAACTTCCAAAATAGTCGCTTATTACTATTCTTCCTGTTGCATCATTCATTTGCCAGTGGATGCTATTATTGTTCATGCATCCCTTTTGGAACATTAATAATCCCGTTTCGCCCGTACCAATCGAGCCGTTACTTTGAACATCAAAGAAAATACTGATATCTTTTGCCTTAGCCGAAACATCAAGCAAATCACCGTAAGCACCTTTATTTGCTGAATCATTAATTAACAGATTAGTTTTTTTACTGAAGGTAACATTGTATATATCATCCACTTCCCCGCCTTTCATTGTGGCTTTGCCTTTGCCGGAGAAATTAAATTCGGATGATAGAGTATAAGCTCCTTCATATGAGGTTGTTTTTGTTTTCTTGTTATAACTTCCTATAGTCTCTATTCCTCTTTCGTATCCGGTCCAATAATCGATTAAATCATCCATACCGCAAGCAAATGTTATATTCTTACCTGTAAAGATTACATCGGTACTATTAAAATCGAATGAACCGGAACCGTATTTAACAGTATCTTTCATTGTGATTGTGTCTTGTTTTTTGCCGTTTTGTCTATAGAAAATTAAATCATTTCCATTTGTTTTAAAGCCCATTTTTCCGTCATCTAAAGCTGATTGAACATAAGATAATGCACTTGGAGCGTTATCAAGAGAATCCGGTAATATATCGTTAATTACAAAAGATAAATAGTCGTAATTGCCGTTTGCAATAACGGTATCATTACCGTCACCTTTATTGAAATTTAAACATACAGATTGATCATATCCTGATAGAGTGATTGTATCGTTGCCTTTACCTGCATATATATCAGCGTCACCATATAGTGTAATCTTATCGTTACCTTTGCCTGTGAATACTGTGGCATTTGAATTTACAATAACCGTATCATCTTTAGCACCTGTTGTTGCAAGAACATTTTCATTAATTGTAATATTATTCTTTTTATTTGATGAATAAGCTGCATACTCCCTGCTAAAGTATTCGTTATTTTCCATCATTTCATCGATAGAGCTCTTTTTATAAGAATCAAAAAATTCTTTTACAATAAGAGAATCCGATTTAATGTTTCCTTTAGTGTCTTCATATATATTATGAATAACAAGGTCATCACCTTTTCTAACTGAACCTTGAGCACCTTTGCCGAGATATTGCAGATGCACTTTTGTATATGAAGGATTTGAAATAAATAAATTATCAAAAATCAATGTATCTTTGCCATCGCCATCAGCAAGATTTAAGTAAAAACTGTTATTTTGCGCTGTTAAATAAATTGTGTCATCGCCTTTTCCGGGGGCAACTACTTCATATTCACTGTGGCTGCTGTCAAAATAATCTTCTTCCATAGTGATTACATCTTTTTTATTTGTTCCGTTTATTATATCTTTAAATTTCGTAGAATAAAAATATGTAGCTTTTGCCTTTTTGTTGTATGTACCTTTGATAATCAGACCTTTAGCATATATATCACCGCTGTTGCCGTATGTTTCTATATAGTTGGGATGTTCGTAGTCAATGGTATTTATACATATTTTTCCTAATAAATTATCGTGTTTGCTTTCTGCAAAATAATCTTTTATTGTAATAGTGTCATTTTTAACTTTGCCTTTTGAATCTTTATAATTCTTTGTAATAACAAGATTATCACCTATTTGAGAATACGAATAATTGTTATTGTAATTAGTCCCTGTTTTGAACTGAATATTTTGAGGATCGGCAAGTGTTTCTGTATTGATATTTATAGTGTCTTTTCCGTCACCATCAGCAAAAAACATATTGCTTTGAGCATCTGAACTATTAATATTTATAGTATCATTACCCGTACCTGCATATATTGTATTGCTATTTCCAACAATATTTATCGTATCGTTTCCTGCTTCACCATGAATGACATTTGAGCCATTTCCTGTATAAATTTTATCATTACCTTTGCCTGCAAAAATTATATTTCTGTTGACATTTGGTGCAGTATTAATTGTATCATTTTTACCGCTGCCCATAACTGTTGTATATGTGCTGCCCGCAGGTAGTGTAATTTTACCTTTGCCTGATACATAACTATCATACGACAACATAGAACCTTTAATTTCACTTCCGTTATAACGTAATCCATCTTTTAAAGTTCCATCAGAATCGTAAGCATTTTTAATTGTTGCAGTATGTTTAATATATTTAGCACCATCTGTTTTATATACAGTTACAACTAAATCCTTGCCCTTTTTTTGATAAAAAGAGAATGGCTCCCCATAAGTTTGCCAATAGTGTATATCTACAATAGCAGTAGAATCCTTTCTATCTACTGTAACATCCCCATCTTTAAGATAAATTAATTTTGTACCTGTGCCATTTATAACAATCTTATCATTTCCTGCGGTTGTATAAATTGTATCGTCTCCGTCTCCCGTATAGATAACGTCTTTTTTATTTCCGCCTGTAATAGTGTCATCATAGTTTGTGCCATAGAGCGTATTTTTCTTTTTAGTATTTCCGTTGATTGTAAAAGTATACTCATCCAAGAAATCTTCAATATCTCCACCCAAAAGGTTGATATCATGATAATTTTTAAAATAATCTTTTATTGTAACAGAAGATGTCTCATATCCTGAAGATGCGTAGTTATAACCGTATCCCGGTTTAATTACAAGGTCATTCCCTTTTTTATCGAATTTAGGGTTTCCGATATTGTTACGGAACGGGTTAATTCCTAAATATTCAATATCAATATCCGCATTTTTATTTTTTACAATAACTGTATTATGTCCTGTTGCGCCGCTTGCATATATCGTTTTATAACCATTTCCGTCAACTATAACGGTATCATTGCCTGTTGAAAGGTAAATATTGTCATAACCGCCCTTTGTATATATTGTTGATTTAGCTTTTGCAACAATAGCTTCCGGATCAAATGTGCCTTTTAAAGTTCCTTTGCCTTCTTTTAACATTATAGGGATATTTGCTAACATTGCTTTATCTTCTTCGCTTGTATAGCCATCTATTTCAACTTTAGAATTTGCAACAAAATAATCTTTAATGTTTAATCTTGCTTCATACGCAAGACCTGAATTTTTACCTGAGTAATATTGGTAGTCTCTTACTATAAAATCAAAAATACAAAGGTCATTTCCTTTGCGGTAGAAGCTTGGGTGTGAACTCGCTAAAATAACGGTATCACCCACATGTTCACCATTTTTTCCGGTTGCGCCAATCAGCGTGCTTCCGCCTTTAGAGAATACCGCTTCTTGCGGAACCCAATAACTATCATCCCCGTTGTAATCTTTAAACGTATCTTCTAAATATACGTTTTCATCCAGAACGCCGTCTTTATCTAATGTAATTACAGCATTCCCTGTATTTATATGAACTTCGTTATACTCGTCATCTCCTCCGCCAATGCCTGTATATATTTCATCATTACCTTTTCCGCAATAAAATTTTTCAGATAGATAGCTCCCTTTTAAAATTTGTTTTTCTGTTGCATTTTTATTCCCTACATAAAAATACGAAAAATCAGTTGTATTATCACCAAAGTTATTGTCAGAATCAAGGACTAAAAGTCTGTCTTGCGCATCATCGAAGAAATCTGTTGCTCCATTAGTTATTCTTACTGTTCCGATAATTTTTGAAGTGTCAACATGAGAACCGAAGTAATCTTTTACAATACCAAAAATATTAATGACAAGGTCATCGCCATCTGTTGAATAGCCAAGCTGACCTTCAACATCATTAACAAATGTCAGATATTGAGAGCCTGTACCTTCTCCTGTAAATTGTATTGTTTTATTACCTATCCAATATTCATTCTCTGAAACATCAAGTTCAAAAGCATATTCCGTGCCGTCTAATACTTTTGTTACCGTTTCATCTTTTCCGAAATACTGACCTTGATTTAATGGAACACTAATTGCCATATTATTCTCCCTAGCTAATTATCAACCAAAAATAAACACTACTGATTTTACCATATCAGAATATTTTTTCAATATTTCAAGCGAATTATCCGTAGAACCGTCGTTTACGCAAATAATTTCAAGATTCTTATATGTTTGCAGACATAAAGATTTTAAACACTGCTCAAGGTATTTTGCCGTATTATAAACAGGTACTATGATTGATATTTTGGGTGTATTATCCATTGTGTTTTATCCTTATACAAAAGGTTCCTGACCGACATACATATCAGCTGTGTGTTTTTGATATATAGCAAGTAATGATGCCTTATCTTCATCAGTACCTGCAGCAAATACGCCTGAAGTTAATCCGAATCCTTTATCTGAATTTTGAACCATCCATTGTGTAACTTCAAAAGAAACACTTTTCAGCCATTCGGTTGTATCAATATAATTATCACCAATATAGATATGTTCCGTGTATCCTGAGCCTTTATGTATATCGGTACCGTATATCACGTTATCTGTGAAACTACTGTTACCAAAGAATGAAGCTATATCTAACTTGCCTGTTTTTAAATGTTCACTATCAATGATATTTTCTTTTGTCATAGAATCTTTATTGAACAATATTAAATTTTGAAGACCGCCACTCGGAACATTACCGTCAGCACCGACATCAAAGAAAATACAAATATCTTCTAAATTAGCATTAACAATTAATTGATCATTATTGCCTCCATAATCCATGATTTGAAGATTTGAATTTGCATTCAGAGTTGCCGTATATTTATCGCTGGCGGTTCCCGCATTAATAATTGCTTTTCCTTTGCCCGAATAAACAAAGTTTGAGCTTTCATTTGGTAAACCGTTATATGTTGTTGTTTTTGTGGATTTTTTGTATTCACCTTTAATTACATAATTGTCGCCAAGTATAGACGATAAGCCAAAAGTCGTAGAAGAATTATCACCCGTAAACCAAATACTTGTAGTACTTAATTTAAAGTTTGAAGTAGCAAGGCAGGCGTCTTTAAATGTAATTTTTTCTTTCTTTTTGCCGTTTTTCATTGTTAATACCAGGTCATTACCTGATATACCAACTTTAAAGTTACCTTTTTTAAATTGTTCCTTAAAGTATTCATATCTCATATAAGTGCTGCAACCGTCATTTGTGTCATATTTTTTCGGTACATAACCGTTTATATTAATTTGCAAATATGAATATCCGCTTTCTGCAATAATTGTATCGTTGCCGTCACCTTTTGTATAATTCAACTGTACATTATAACCGCCAGAGCCTGCGATTTTGATTGTGTCATTACCTTTACCCGCATAAATTTTTGCATTATTTTTAACCGTAATATTATCTTTTCCTTTTCCCGAGAAGATGATGGCATCTGCATTTGCAACAATGGTATCATTTTTAACACCCGTCGTAAGAAGTCGTTTCGTATCAATATTCGCTTCCCATTTGCTCTTTGAATTAAGTGCAACGTATTCATATTGAGTATAAGTGCCGCCGTTTGTCATTGCGTCTATGTACCTTGCGGATTTATAGAAATCTTGTATAACTACGGAATTTTCTTTAATATTTCCTTTTGATTCATAAATATTATGAATAACAAGGTCATCTCCGCTTTTCGTATATGCTTGTTTACCTTTTCCCATAAATCTGACATTTACATTCGTATATGAAATATCAGTGATACTTTCATCAAGAATTAAGGTGTCTTTTCCGTCACCGTCTGCAATATTCAAATACAGACGACGATGATTATTTTCTAAAATAATTGTATCGTTACCTTTTCCCGGAGTAACTGTTTCTCCGTAACTATCATAACCATCATATTTTGCGGTCATAGCTATAACATCTTTTCCTTTTGTGCCGTTAATTATATCTCTATAATTATTGGTATCGGAAAAATACGTTGTTTTTGTCTTTTTATTATACGTTCCTTTTATAATAAGTCCTCTGTCGTAAATATCGCTGCCGAGTGATTTTGTTCCGCGTCTGATTGTGGTTCCTAAACCGCTTTCACGACTGAAGTAATCGTTGATTGTAACCGTATCGAATAATTTTTTTCCTTTTGCATTTTCGTGATACCTCGTTATAACAAGATTATCTCCTGATTTTGTATAAGCATAATTATCATTCGGTGCGCTTGAATTTGAAGCTAAAGTAAGGTTAATATTGTTATCGGGAATAACATCAAAATTGATTGTATCTTTACCGTCACCATTGCCAAAGATAAGACTTGCTCCTACATTTTTGCCTTTGATATTAATTTTATCGTTTCCCTTACCTCCAAATATCGTTACCTCTGAAGATTTATTTATATCTATAGTATCATTTCCGGCTCCGGTATCTGCAACACCGCCTCCTATATTGTTAATCGTAACTTTATCATTTCCTTTTCCTGCCATAACAACATTATGCACATTGTTATCAATAGTTACCTTATCGGCTTTTGCACTGCCATTAATAAAGGTCGATAATAATGAATCGGTTTTGAGGGTGCCTTTGCCCGAGATATATCTTCCGGCATTAACTATTGCTTCATCAACGCTATGTGAACCCAAATATAATCCATTCATTAATGTTCCGTATTCATCATAAGCGTTTTTAATTGTAACCGTTCGTAATTTTAGACTGGTACCTTCCATAATAGGAAAATATGCTATTAAATCACTTCCTTTTTTCTTAAATACAGCTTCCGCACTGCCGCCGTTATTAGTTAATACTATGTTTACCGAATTATTTTTCTTTTCGATTGTAACATCGCCGCCTGCAATATCGATTCTTTTTTCGCCTGTGCCATTTATAACAATCTTATCATTTCCTGCGGTTGTATAAATTGTATCGTCTCCGTCTCCCGTATAGATAACGTCTTTTTTCTTTCCGCCTGTGATACAGTCATTGTAGTTTGTTCCATAGAGAGTGTTTTTCTTTTTTTCTTTTCCTTCAAGGTATAAATGAGCACCTGCTAAATAATACGATACATCTTCATCTGAAATACTTACATTGTATTGATTTTTAAAATATTCTTTTATTGTAACAGAGGATGTATCCGCACCTGTTCTTGCATAATGATAACTGTATCCCGGAGCTATTACAAGGTCGTTTCCGTTTCTTATAAAACTGAACATATGAAAACTGCTTGGAGCATAGGAGTCGATTCCTAAATATTCAATATTAATATTTGCATTACTGTCTTTTATTTCTACGGTTGCATGACCTGTCGCACCGCTTGCATAAATATTTTTATTACCGCTTTTATCCGCAATAATTCTATCGTTCCCACCCGATAAATAAATATCATCAGAACCGTCGCTTGTATAGATTGTGGATTGTTCGTTTGCAATAAAGGCTTCTTTAGAAACACCGAATGTACCTTTCAAAGTGCCTTTGCCTTCCGTTAATCGAGCAGCATTATTTATATTTGAAAGGTTTTCTTCTTTCAATGAGATATCGGAAGAAATATTTGTGATTCTATCTATCACTATTTTTGATTCTGAATCAAAATAATCTTTTATATTAACTCTTGCTTCATACGACGGGATATTTGTAGTATAAGTAGCATCTCTTAACAAAAATTCAATAACAACAAGGTCATAATCTTTTCGATAGAAGTGAACATTGCGTGCTAATGTAATTAAATTCGTTCCGCTCTTTGCTCCGAGTATGAGCTGGTCATTTGCATCTGATCCTATTATTGTACTTCCGCCTTTGGAAATTATTCCTTCTTGTGCAACATAAGGATCAGGTTCATATAAAGTCGGTTGAAATGTATCCTGAATTTCGATATTATCATCCGCATTAGGATGCAACGTGATTACAGCATTACCTGTATTTAAATATACTGTATTAGTGGCATCATCTCCGCCACCTGAACCTGTATCTACTTCATCATCGCCTTTTCCGCAATAGAAGTTTTCTTGAAGATAGCTTCCTTTTAATATTTGTTTTGTTGCAGCATTTTCATCACCAACTTTAAATCCGCTATATATATCCGTAACAGCATTATCCCAATTTTTGTCCGAATCCAATATTAAATATCTTCCTGTAACATCATCAAAGAAATTTGACGCACCGTTTTTAATTCTAACCGTACCGATTACTGTTTTTGTGTCTGCAACATCATTATTGTATTTATCTTTTTTAACGGCAAATATTTTAATAACAAGGTCTTCATTATTTTCGCCGTCCGTTGAATAGCCGAGCTGATTTGCAATATCATTTTTAAATTGTATTGTTTGACTGCCTGCGCTATTACTCGCAAATTCGATTACTTTATTTCCTATCCAATATTTATTCTCGGAAACATCAAGTTCGACTGTGTATTCCGTTCCGTTTAATATCAACGCTATTGTTTCATCTTTTCCGAAATACTCTCCTTGATTTAAAGTAATCGTCTCTGCCATATTTTATTCTCCCTAGCTAATTATCAACCAAAAAATAAACACTACTGATTTTACCATATCAAGAAATTTTTTTTACATTTTTGGCGGGTTTATTAAGGTATATTAAAATAAATTTGTTGTCGGGAAATTTATATATACAAGGATTTATTTTTCAAATTCTTTAGTTAAATTCACACCCAAATTGTTAATAAAACTTGTTACAACAAACATTTACTAAAGCGTACATAGATACGCATTCATTAAAAAACAGCAGCCATAATAAGCCGATTATTGAAGCATTAAAAGATGAAAACACACCATTGAATAAATTTATTAACGAAGTTATTAATACAAAAGAATTTGAAAACAACAACGGGGATTGTTTTATCAGATTTAACGAAAAAATGATACCTCTGGATGGAGCGGCTGCACCTGTAGATATTGTAGAATTTTCATTTGCCAAAAAAATAGAACAGGCAAGAAAAGAATTGTTTCAAAAAACAGAACAAGAACCGGACGACATAATGAAATTTGTTATGAAGCGTTTAATACCTTCTTTGGCGGAAAAAGCGGGTACATTTACCAAAATGTTTGATGACGGAAGCAATATTTATGATTTTGATTACGATTCAGATATACCGACACACAAAGAGCTTGCGGATTATATTAAAAGCGATAAAATTGTTGAAGATTTGAAGGAATTTATTCAGGAGTAGTTTTATTAAATTAAAAAAATAAAATACACTTAGTTGTATATTTATATTATACTGTTCATTGTTTATGTGAAAGGTTTTTATGGATATATTTTCGATTTTTACACTGTTTGGCGGGCTTGCATTTTTCTTATACGGAATGAACGTTATGTCATCAGGATTAGAAAAATTGTCGGGCGGAAAACTCGAGAAAATGTTAAACTCTATAACATCAAATCCGTTTAATGCGCTTGTGCTGGGAGCAGGCATAACAATAGCTATGCAGTCTTCTTCCGCTTTAACGGTTATGTTGGTCGGACTTGTTAATTCGGGTATTATGAATTTAAGCCAAACAATTGGTGTTATTATGGGGTCTAATATCGGCACAACTTTGACTGCTTGGATATTATCGTTGTCGGGAATAGAAAGTAATAATTTTTTCTTACAACTGTTAAAACCGGAATCATTCTCACCAATAATAGCAATCTTCGGTATTTTATTAATAATGGTTTCTAAAAAAGACAAAAACAAAAATATTGGAACCTTAATGATAGGTTTTTCAATTTTAATGTGCGGTATGCACTTTATGGCTGATTCAATGAAGCCTTTAGCAGAAATCCCGCAATTTACAAATATTTTAACAGCGTTTAACAATCCGATTTTAGGTATTATAGTTGGTACAATTTTTACGGGAATTATTCAAAGTTCCGCTGCATCGGTTGGTGTTTTACAAGCATTATCCATAACGGGCGGAATCACTTTCGGCATGGCAATACCGATAATTATGGGGCAGAATATTGGTACTTGCGTAACTGCATTGATTTCCAGCATTGGTGTCGGAACTAATGCAAAAAGAGTTTCTGTTGTGCATATTAGTTTTAACGTTGTGGGAACCGTTGTATTTCTGTTGATTTTTTATCTTGGACACATAATTTTTAATTTTTCGTTTTTAAAATCTGCCATAAATCCATTTCAAATTGCTGTTTGTCACACTGTTTTTAATATAGCAACAACCGTATTGTTATTCCCGTTCATAAATCAATTGGAAAAAATTGCAATGACGGTAATAAAGGATAAAAAAGTTGAAGCTGAGGATAATGTCTTTTTGGATGAAAGATTATTACTGACTCCTGCTTTTGCAATAAAAGAATGTGAAATTTTGACAATAAAAATGGCTGTAATCGCTAAAAAGAATTTTTTCAGATCTCTAAAAATGCTGAATAATTTCAGTGAAAAAAGAATGGAAAAAATTCAAAGAAAAGAACCTATTATAGATAAATACGAAGATAAGCTGGGAACTTTTTTGGTAAACTTATCAACTAAAAATTTATCTGACTCTGACAGCAGAGAGATTTCAATGTTATTATCTACAATAGGCGATTTGGAGCGAATTGGAGATCATGCGATAAATATTTTAAAGGTCGCAAAAGAATTACATGAGAAAAATATAAATTTATCAGATAATGTAAAACAAGAATTGCAATTGATTATAGAAGCATTATCAGAAATTATGGAGACAACAATCGATTCTATATGCAATAACGATACAAAAAAAGCCAAAATGGTTGAACCTCTCGAACAAGTTATAGATATTTTAGTTTCTGATGCTCGAGACAAGCATATTAAACGGATACAAAGCAGGGAATGTACTCTTACAGACGGTTTTATATATTCGGAGATTTTAAATAATATTGAAAGAGTTTCAGACCATTGTTCAAATATAGCCGTTTATCAAATCCAAGTTAACAAATCTTCTTTTGACAAACATGCATATTTAAATAACGTTAAATCATTTAAAGACGCTGAATTTAACGAAAATTTTGATATGTATAAAAATAAATATTTAAAAATACCTGTGTATAATGCATAGTTTTATCAAGAAACTTATGAAATAAATGAGAATCTTTGATTTTCAGGAGACCAATGTAAAGGTTTAGAAATTAGTAATTTTCATTTAAAATTTTAAATAAGTTTACAAGGAAATGTTAATAAAAAGAATGTATTTATGCTAATATTGCGGTATGGCTACACTTTATGACTATTGTAAAGAAAATAATAAAGAATATTTGCTTGATGAATGGGATTATTCAAAAAACGGAAATCTAACCCCAAAAGATGTAACTGCTTATTCAAAGAAAAAAGTTTGGTGGCTGTGTGCCAAGGGGCATGAATATGAACAAGCGATTGACAAAAGAACTGTAAGAAATCAGTCTTGTCCATATTGTTCAGGGCATAAAGCTTGGAAAGGATTTAATGATTTTAAAACAAAGTTCCCAGAAATCGCCAAGGAGTGGCATCCTACAAAAAATGGAAATTTAAAACCATCAGATGTTACATATGGTAGTGGTAAAAGAGTATGGTGGAAATGCCCAGTAGGACATGAATATCAAGCAGTTGTAAGAGACAGGGGAATAGGGAAGACAAACTGTCCAATTTGTAATTCAAGAAATGCAACATCTTTTCCGGAACAAGCTATCTATTATTACGTAAAACAAATTTGTCCAGATGCTATTAATAGGTACAGTGAACTTTTTAATACCTCCATGGAACTAGATATTTATATTCCATCACTAAAAACCGCAATTGAATATGATGGTGCAACATGGCACAAAACAAAAGAACATCACATAAGGGAATTTAAAAAATATGAATTTTGCAAAAATAATGAAATATATTTGGTTAGAATTAAAGAGCACGTCGATATTAAATGGGAAAATGTAGCAGATGAAATATATTATTTGCCAAAAGTAAAAAGATATAGTCTTAATGATTTAGAAAAGATTATTAAAAAACTAATAAAAAAGCTTAATCTTAAAGAAAATGTTGATATTAATTTAAAAAGAGATAAGTATCAAATTCTTAAATATGTACATAAGATTCATAATTCATTAGCCGAAAAACGACCAGATGTTGCTGAAAAATGGAATTATAACAAGAACGGTTACTTGAAACCCAATATGTTTAGTGTTAGTTCAAATGAAATTGTATGGTGGAAATGTCCTAATTGTGGCAATGAATGGGAAACAAGCATAAATCATATGACAAGAAAAGGTACATTTGGTTGTCCAATTTGTGCAAATATACAAAGTGGTAAAACTTTTACAAAAGGTGTTGTTGCAAAGGTAGGCTCTTTAGCTGAAAAGATGCCCGAATTAGCAAAAGAATGGCACCCTACTAAAAATGGGGATTTAACTCCTTACGACATTACAGCAGGAAGATTTAAACCTGTTTGGTGGTTATGTTCAAAATGCGGTTATGAATGGCAAGCTAGTCCAAATATAAGAAAAAGAGGAATTGGATGTCCTTGTTGTAGTGGAAGAGTGCCAAAAATCGGTGTAAATGATTTAGAAACAACGCACCCTGATATTGCGAAAGAATGGAATTATAAGAGAAATGGAAAACTAAAACCAAATATGTTCAAATCAGGCTCAGGCAAAAAAGTATGGTGGACTTGTCCTGAATGTGGAAATGAATATGAAGCAACAATTAATCATCGTGCCACAAAGACAAGACCAACAGGTTGTCCTATTTGTGGACATAAAAAAGGTGCTAAATCATACAGTTTTAAAGTGAATATGTATGATATAAATACAAATAAATTGCTAAAAACATTTGATTCTATTACAAAAGCAAACAAAGAAATGCATATATGTTATGAAAATATTTCAAAAACCTGCAAAGGTTTAAGAGAAGAAGCAGGTGGATATAAATGGGAATACACAAAACAAACCAAATGCCAATAAAAAAGGCATTGAACAAAAAGCTGTTAATTCTCTTATTAACTTAAAAATTGACAATAATAAGATAGATCAATTAAAAAATAAATTTAATATAGGAGCTTAATAAATATATAATTGAAGATACACAAAATATTAATGAATTTAAAGGATTAATAAAGTTAGTTTATAAAAGGAGGTTACATTGTCAGAACCATTCTCAGACGACCAGCTAGGGCGTAAAGCAATAGCTCAACATTTTAAAAACATTCTGCTAAATACTAAATGGAATGTTTTTAGTCTTGTTGCCCCATGGGGGTGTGGTAAAACTTATTTTATACAAAATCTTATCAAAACAATGGAAGAAGATTCTATAAATATTCTTTATAATGCTTGGGAGTCCGATTTTTATGATTCTCCGCTTATACCGCTGCTATCAGAACTATTTGTTAAACTTGAATCGTTAGAAAATGATGATAAATTGAACAATGATATAAATTGGAGTAAGAAATTTGCAAAGAAAATTTGCAAGGGTACAACAGTTCAGGCAGGAATAAATCTAAAGTTATTTAATTGTGGCTTAAATTTTGATCCTGATAAAAAGATGTTGGATTCTGATTACATAGAATTAAAATCTGAAATCCAGGAGTTTAAATGCAAGTTAAAAAATATACAAGAAACATTAAACAAGAAAATTATTATTTTTATAGATGAACTTGACCGCTGTAACCCTATGTACACAATTAAAACACTTGAAGTAATAAAACATTTCTTCGGAATACCTAACATTGTTTTTGTTCTTGCCGTAGATAAATCTCAAATAGAAAACTCTGTTAGAACAATTTTTGGAGTAAATCAGGGAGCAGAAAACGGCTATTTAAGGAAATTCATAGATGTTGAATTTGAATTACCTAAGTATAGTTCAAAAGAATTTATTTCGGTTAATCTTATAAAGGTTTTAGATAAAATTACCAAGTTCCAACAGAATAACAGATATTACCGATATAAAGGACAAAATAACCCACCGTCAGAAGCAATATGGCTCGCAGATTTTATTTTTATAATGGCGAATATGTTTGATTTCAGCTTAAGGGATATAGAAAAGTTTTTTATAAGATTTGATTTATTTTTAGATGTGCTTTCCGAAAAAGATGTACTTTTAATTGAGCCTGCTATCGTTTTAAATACTTTAGCTATGCGAAGTATGAAAGATTTTGACAATTATGTAAATATGAGTACAGAATCTTCTGACTTAATAAAAGAATTAGATAAAACAATATTGCCATTATGGAAAGGATTTTTGTTTAACAATTATAGAAAAACACTAGAACGACAGGTAAACTCAACTACAACCATAAGTACGGATACAATTTATGATAATATGCTTGGTTTAAGGAACATCCTGTATGAAAAAATTTCAAATAATATTAATGACCAAGAAAGATACCTAAATGATTATCCATTCAAAATAAAATTTATACATAATTTTGATATTATAAATTAAAAGGTTTATTATTGGTTATTTATGAAGAAAAAGTAACGGTAAAAGTAAGATTTATTACACAAGATGATAACATGAAAAAGCAGAAAAAGTAACACAAAATTTCCGAAAAAATTATAGGTGCGGAAAGATATAATAATTTTTATTACAACTTTGGTTTTTAAGAATTGTTTAAAATCTCCTATATTGCTATACATATTGTTAATCTTTGATTTTTCTGCTACAATAACAGCTATGGTAGTATCCATAACAAAATATTGTTATAAGATATCAAAAATCCTTGATTCTGTGTGGGGTGGGGGTTTAAAGTCCAATTGGATAAAAATTTTAAAAACAAAAATTTAAAGCAGCTAAGACTTGTTTAACGGGTTTGGTTGCTTTTTTGTTATAAAAATGATGGTTAATTAAAAAAGAGGAATAAAAAGATGGCTGTAAAAACAAAAGATTATGTTGCAACGTTAAGTTCAAATTATTCAACACAAAATCCGATTTCGGTTAATAAAAAGACTGCACTTATTGTAGACGGTATTACCAATAAAGATGATATTTCAAATTTAAAATTTTCTATCGTAAAAGAAGGAACTTCAAGCTATCTTCTTGTAACAAATTCCGATTTAACAAAAGGAATAAAACTATCAAATTATTCTTCCATAAAATATATTAAAACTGATATTGTATCATCTAAAAAATATGAACTAACCGATATTATTGCAAATTCTTTGGTTGATAATACTGCAAACGTTATATCCTCCTATAACAAAAAGAAATTAACCGCAACAGGAACAACAAACTATAACGATAAAATTGATATGTCGTTATCGGATTATGCTCCAACCGGTGCTACAAATATTAAAAAGAATAAAGGTTTAACCATAAATGGCGGAAACGGTGATGATGAAATTAAAGGTACTGCCTATAATGATACAATTAAAGGCGGCAAGGGAGAAAACACAGTTAATATTGATGTAACTAAAAATTTTGGAAACGATACATATAAACTAACTAAAGGCGAAAAATTAAATATTGTAACTAATGGTGATGTTGAATACACAAAAGATTCAAAAGGAAATATTGTAATAACCGCAGAAACAGGTACATCCGAAATAATGGGAACTTTAACAATACAAGGTCTTGCGAAAAAAGATAAAACCCAAGGTGTAACCATAAACGGCGAAGCGATAACTTTTGATTTTGATGAAGATAATGTTTCCAAAAATAAAATAACGGGTACTGCTCAAAATGATGAAATAGATGCAAGCGAAGTTGAACAACAATACAAAAAAGTTAAGAAAAAACTTGTTGAAACACCTTTAAATATTAATTCAGGAACAGGTGATGATACAATTACCGGTTCACAATATAACGATATAATAACAGCAGGCACAGGTGAAAACACAATTAAAATTTTAAATGAAACTTTTGGTAACGATATAATTAATTTAACCAAAGGCGAAAAACTTACTCTTGATATGACCGCTTATGAAGATATTGAATCGGCACATGACCTCAAAGGTATAATTACCGCTTCAGGTAATAATCTCTTAATTACAACAGAATACGGAACGGTTACACTTAAAAACTTTGCTAAATCTAATGTTGTTGGAGACAATGGAGAAGTAAAAGTTAAATTATACGACGGAACTTTAGTTGATTTAAATGTTGATGAAGTTACATCTTATACTTATGGTGATTTCAATACAAAGGCAATTAAAAATAATAAAGGTAAAATTACAGGGTATTCTGCTACATTCAACGGAACAAGACTCTCTGAAACAATAAACGCTATTGGTGATGAATCGAATAGTTATGCAAAAACAATAATAAATACCGGAAACGGAGTTAATACCGTTAATATGGAAAATGTTACGGGAGTAAATACAATTAACGGCGGAAGTGGGGTTGATAAAGTTAATCTAACAAATTCCGCTACTACGACAGCTAAATTAGGTGACGGTGAAAATGTTGTATCTATCTACGGAACAGGAATAAACACAATTATTTCAGGAAAACACAACGATACAATTAATATTAACGAAAATACCGCAAATACAACCATAAAAGCGGGTAAAGGCGAAAATACAATTAATATTTATAATGCTTCAACTTTTGGAAATATTACTTTAGTTGAAGAAAAAGTTAGCGCTAAAAATATAATTAATTTTGATTCAGAGATAGATACTAACTATACCCTTATTAAAAGCGGAAATGATTTAATTATTCAAAATGATACAAATGATTCTAAAATTAAAATTAATGATTATTATTTAACAAGAACATCTAAAACAAAATACGCTGATATTGAATTTCAAATAAACGGAACGGAAACAACCGTTGACAGCCTTTTATCTTTAACAGAAAAAGGTTTAACTATTGGCGGAAGCGGAACTATAACGGGTACTGAAAATGCTGATAATATTTTAGCAAATGATTATGATAGTACGGTTAAAGCAAGCAACGATATAATAACAGCAGGCAAAGGTAACGATACAATTAACGCAGGTCAAGGCAAAAACACAATTAAATTTAATGTAGGTGATGGTGCTGATATCATCCAAGATGGCGGCGGTACTGATACATTAGTATTTGCTAAAGGTGTAGCGGTAAAGGCAAAATATGTTGAAAATGACCTTGTAATTTCTTATGGAACTCAAGGAGATACTATAACCCTAAAAGATTACACAGCAGACCATAGTGTAAAAAATATTCAAATCGGAACAAACAAAGCAAAAGCAATTGATTCATTCCTTCCTCAACCTGACCCTGTTGAACCTACAGAACCAACTGAGCCAACTGAACCTGAAAAAGATAAGTATGAACTTGCAAATATAACAATAGGTA
>CAMOPX010000009.1 GCA_946622415.1 uncultured bacterium | reverse complement strand
TGCATAAACGTCAAAACTCAACGTTTTGCCGTTTATTTCGCACAGCTATGCCCTCACCTGCGTTCGCTAAGTTTGCTATCGCAAACTAAAGCTCACTTGCTTCGGGTTATCTAAGGACTGCATAAACGTCAAAACTCAACGTTTTGCCGTTTATTTCGCACAGCTATGCCCTCACCTGCGTTCGCTAAGTTTGCTATCGCAAACTAAAGCTCACTTGCTTCGGGTTAATTATCGGTATCTGTTGTTACCGCATTTGCCGATAATTCTGCGATTAATCTTGAAACTTCGTAACCCGAAACCATTACTTCGAGTATCAATTGCGAATTGATTAGGATTTTATCACCGTATTCCATTGTATCCGGATTTAAACACAAAAATTCAATAAAATCTTCTCCGACGTACAAGATTTTACCAAATTCCGCCGCTGTAGCCCAGCGCAAAAATACTACGGTTTTTTCAAATAATTTTAGTTTTTGTATCATCCTCATATATACATGATATGATTTTATTAACAAAAGTCAATTTAATTACCGAAAATTTTTACAATATTAATGCTTTTAATATATTTTTAGTATTGGAATCCGTCTTCTTTCATACGTCTTAAAATTTCTTTTAAGTCGTCGTTTTGTGCAACAACGGATAATCTGACGTATCTTGTTGCAGTTTTATCGAATGCCGTCCCCGGAACAATTACAATACCTGATTTTTCAAGCATTTGATTTGCAAATTCAACGCAATCTTTAAATCTTTCAGGAATTTTTAACCACAAATAGAAGGTTGCTTTTGGCATTTTTATACTGTATCCGAGTTCATTTAAACCGTCAACAAAGCCTTGTAATTTTTCTTTGAATTTTTTATTTTGACCGTCAATATATTTTTGACCTTCTTCGCTTTCCAATAAATCCGCAGAGGCATATTGCAAAACTTTAAATATTCCCGTATCAACCGTTGATTTCATTCTGGAGAGCATTTTGATAACTGTTGCGTTACCGCAAGCCCAACCTAAACGCCATCCTGTCATTGCGTATGATTTTGACATAGAATACATTTCAACGCAGCAATCCATAGCACCCTTACATTCTAAAGCAGAATGGGGTTTGTATTCATCACTGTAATACATATCGCAATATGCGTTATCCGAAATTAAAACAATACCGTGTTTGTTACAGAAATCTACACATTGTTGCATATATTCTTTTGTGCATGTGCAACCTAAAGGATTGTTCGGATAGTTTATTATAAGTGCTTTAATTTTATTTTTGTCGTACCCTTTTTGAATAAGTTTTTGGAGTTCTTTTTCTAAATCAGGCATGTAATTATTTTCTTCGGATAATTCAATTCCGTATGCTAAAGCTCCTGATGAACGTATCATTTGGGTATAGCTTGCATAACCGGGTTTCGGAATCAAAATGATATCTTGTTCATTCGGATTTTCTTTATAGTTCACAATTGCTTTAATCATATTGGAAATACCTTCTTTAGAACCGATTAAAGAAAATATTTCATTATTCGGATTTAATTCTACGTTAAATCTTTTTTTCATTCTGTCTGCAACTGCACACAAAAATTTCTTTTCGCCCTTTGGTGTTGAATAAGTGCCTAAAGAGTCGTCTTTAATATATTCTATTACTTTTTGTTTTACAAAATCCGGCACGGCATCTACGGGTGCGCCCATAGACAGTGCTATCGGTTTTCTTCCTTTTTTGATTAATTCGGGTGTTAATTCCAATTGACGTGCTTTAATTTCAAACATGATGTAGTTTCTCATGTTTTTAATTTGGTTGTTAAACAAATCTTCGTTCATAGTTTTTCCTTTTGGCGATATTTACTGGTATATAATAACATCAATTGTTTTTTAAGTAAATTTTTTTGTTAAGATAAGTTTTTTTCGGGCATTAAAAGTAATATGAGAGGTTTTTTGTTAAGTTAATCGGAAAAATTATTTTAAATTTGTGTAAATTAGTGTATAATAATATATGCCAGAGCTGACATCTGCGCTAGAAACGGAGAAAATTATGCATATTCACGTTAATGGGCGAAACATCGAAATTACCGATGCTATCAAAGCTTACGTCAAAGAAAAAGCAAGCAAAGTAGCTGCTCACTATGAACAAATTGATTCTATTGATGCTGTATTGTCGGTAATAAAAAATCCTTCCGTTACAGAATCGCATGTTGCAGAAATTATTTGTAAAATTGGCGGTGAAACAATCACTGTTGAAGAAAAAGCAGAAAGCATGTATGCTTCTATTGATTTAGTTTGCGACAAATTAAACAGACAAGTTAAAAAACTTAAAGAAAAGGGATTGTCAAAAGCAAAAACAGAATCAATCAGAACTACTGCTACAGCAGGGATAGAAGAATAAAATTAAATAGTTTAATAAATAAAAGCACTCATTGTGAGTGCTTTTTTAATATCTAATTTATCTTTAAATTAATCATTACATCTTGCGGATAAACTTCGTTTATAAATTCATTTGTTGCATCAATAATAAAGAAGGAAAAATTGCCTGTTGTAAAATTCAAATCCCCGAGAGAAATTTTCAATTCAATAACATCTCTATAAGTAACCTTAGAGCTTTTGGAGATTAATTGATTCCAAAGGTTCCAATTTATTGCCCTGTTAAAATATAATCTTGAAATTTTTTGATTATCAAAAACAAATCTGACTTCGTTTGAAAATTGGTTTTTCAATATGGGATAAATGTTTTCGTTTTTGCTCGCAAAACGAATGGGCGAAAAATTATCCGCTTTTTCATGTGAAAAATAAATTGCTATTTGATTTTCTATATTTGTCCAATTCATTTTAACGGAATTTCTGTTCAGTTCGAATCTGAAATATAAATTTGCATCATCGTATCCGAAATGAATATTTTTAATTAATCTTGAAATGTTTGATGTGGGACTGTCGGGAACAAAGATAAAGCCTGCGTTTTCCCATTCTGTAATATCGTCGCTTGTTGCCCTGAGCGTGGGATTTATTTTTGCGACAGGATTTCTTAAAGGTCTTGTTGAAGCATTGGCAAGCGGAACAGTTAAATATTGCGGAATTTCAAGGTCTAATACCTGATAAACATTCATTAAATGACTTCTGAATAAAAAGTCGAAAATTCCGTCGCTCTTTGATTCGTTGGGTTCTCCATACCACCAATACCAGTCGCTGCTTTGAGAAATTAATATTTCTCTTTTTGCAATAAATAATTTTTCTTCAAGCTCTGTTTTTTCTTTTTTTGTTTTTACTTTTTTGAGGGCATTTTGTTTGTATTTTTCAAAATCCTTTTCAACAGAGGACAAATATAACCAAGCAACATTTTTTGTTGCTTCTCCTATCCATAAATCAAAATTTCTTTTTATCCAAGAACCTGATTGCAGATTTTCAAGAGGTTCCTGCTTGCTTGTTTCAATAAAATCATTAACCAATACTGTTTTTAGGGTTTTATCTTCCGAAATTAAGGTATATAAGGCGTTTAAAAAATCATTTCCGTCATTTTGATAGGTTTCCCAACAGTTTTCTCCGTCCATTGCGATAGTAATAAGATGATTTTCTTTGGGTGAATTTTGAAGCTTGTATTGAATAATTTTTATTTTTTCGTACAAATCGTTTGCGGCAATACGGTAATCGTAGTTTCCGTAACCGAAATTAATAAGGTTTGATAAAAACGAATCACCGAAAAGAATGTTTATTGAATTTTTGCCCTTTGTTTTATAAATTTGAGTAGAATAAAACGGGTTTTCGGGATTTCCTTCAAAATCTCTCATAAATTCTTTTTTCAGAGATTTAGAAAGTATTCCTTCGTCGGATATTGTCCAATTTATTCCGTATTCGGATAAAAGCTCTGCGGTTTTTGAACAGATGCATTGTTCCGACAGCCACATTCCTTTGGGTTTTTTGTTGAACAGTTCTTCATATTTTTTTATTGCAAGTGAGATTTGAAGTTTTGCATCTTCTAAAAAACTTTGATTCGGGGGAAGATTTTCTTTGTTTTTAATTTGTTTATTTTTAAAATCAATAAGCAAAGGTAAAACAGGATGATAATAAGGGCT
Organism: uncultured bacterium; assembly: GCA_946622415.1. Taxonomy (GTDB): domain Bacteria; phylum Cyanobacteriota; class Vampirovibrionia; order Gastranaerophilales; family Gastranaerophilaceae; genus RUG14156. Next base: position 61,780 of record CAMOPX010000009.1, on the reverse strand, counting down.
CGTTGAAACTTCTATTCTGTTTTTGTTTTGATATTCCCTGTATTCCGTTAAGATTCTTTTTATGATATCGAGTTGGATTTTATATATTTTTTTTCTGTCGGATAGAGTGTAACCTTTTTGTTTATCAAAAATTTCATCAAGCTCTTTATATTCATCTCTGAAACTTTCATCTATCCACAAAAGAGTGAAATTTGCCATAATGTCTGAATATTCTTGTGAATTAAACATTTCGACATTTAAATTTTCTGCATTTGCACGTTTATTATATAATTCTGTGAAATAAGGGCGCTTTAGCACCATGTTTTTGTAATTTAAATCAAAATAATTATTCAGTATGAAAATTTTTTCATTTTCATCAAGCTCTTTTGTATCTTTTAAGAATAATTTTAAATGCAAATCAGAAGCACCTTCCGAATATTTTTGCAAGGCTGTTAAAAGTACGGGTGAAAAATCAAAATTTAATTTTAAATTTTTAAATTTGTCCGTCCACTTTAACATATCAAGATAATCTTTTGTGGCGTGTAATCTTGCCCAAGGCAATAAAAAATCGCCGTTATAATCAGCTTGATAATTCGGTTGATGAAAATGCCAGATAAAAGCTATATTGAGTTTTTTCATACAGAAAAATTATATCACGTTTTTATGTTTTGATAAATTGTAATTAAAAATTGCCCGAGAGATAAATTTATGCTAAAGTAAATAAAAAAGGAATTTTTTATGAAGAAGATTATTTTTTCTGTTTTATTAACGCTTTTTATGTCACCGGTTTTTGCAAATTACGATTTAAAATTTGATTCAAGAACGATTACTTTTAATGAAGATGAATTAAAGTTTTATGAAAACGGTGCGCTTTTATCAAAAGATGATGTACAAAAATTGTTTCCTGATTATGAAATTGTTTTGATATCCCAATTTGATAAAGATAAAAAATTAAAAATCAGCAATAAAAGAATGAAACAGAAAAAAATCTTATTACTGAACGATGAAAAATATAGAACTTTCCATTTATTCTATATTTATCCGACAGTTTCAAGAAGTGAATTTCAAAACTATAAAAACGGTGAAATTAAATCTCTTATTACGGTACACGGAAAGAAAAATGTCCGTCTTAAACATTTTGGCGGGGATGAATTTATTCTTGATGTAAGATAGCGAATTAAATATGGCAAGAGTGGTTTTAGTCGGTTACGGGCAAATGCTTTATTCTTTAATAAAAGGAATCAAAGCTTCAAACCATGAAATAGTCGGTGTTTTTCGCTCTGACAGAAGAAAATTTAATAGTTTTTGTTTATTTTTTAAAGATATTTTTAATCCCTCAGAGGATTTTGTCATAATAAAATCCGAAAAGTTAAAAGAAATTAAAGCAAGAAGCGTTAATGAAAAAAAATTTATTAAAACAATTAAAAAATTAAAACCCGATATCCTGATTGTAGGCTCTTGGGGAGAAAAACTGGGCAGAGAAATTTTAGATACTGTTTATTGCGTTAATTTTCATCCGGCGTTGCTGCCGCACAACAGAGGCGCAAACCCTTATTTTTGGGTAATTTATTTAAATCAAAAAGTAACAGGCTTAACCGTGCATGAAATGTCTGAAAAATTTGACGAAGGAGATATTTTATTACAAGAAGCAATCCCAATAGGGGAAAATGAAAACGGAAAAACCTTAAAATCAAAAACCTGCAAATTGGCAGAGGGTTTGGTTAAAGATTTATTGGATTTGCTTGATAAAAAACAACTTCAACCCATAAAACAAGATGAAAAATTTGCCTCCTATGAGCACCAAATTACGCACAAAGAAGTCATTATTGATTTAAATAAAACAAAAGAAGATGTTGCAAGACATTTAAGAGCCTTATACCCTTGGGCAAGTCCTTATGTGGAGATTAAAAACAGATATATAAAATTTGATAAATATGAGATTTTACCTGAAGATGAAAAATATAAAAAATTGAAAAATCATTCAATTACAGAAAAAAATTCCGATTTTGTGGTTTTAAAAGGCAGTGATTTTTTGTTGAAAGTATATAGGGTTTAGGATTTTTTAGCTTTAATACTCCTACAAACATATGATTTTACTAAAATGAAGATGTTTTTTAAGGTATAATTTCTATATCTATAAAGTTTATGAGGAAAAATTAAAGGGTAGCAACAATGGCAAACGAAGGCACAATTGTACAAATCATCGGGCCGGTAATAGACGTTAAATTTGATGACGGAATATTACCCGAAATTTATGATGCTTTAGAAATATATAATGACGATGGAAATAAAACCACGGCAGAAGTTCAACAACTTCTGGGTGAAAATACTGTTCGTTCCGTTGCAATGTCATCAACAGACGGTTTAAGACGCGGAATGAAGGTTATAAATACCGCTTCTCCGATTACCGTTCCTGTCGGAAAGGGAATTTTGGGAAGGATATTAAATGTATTGGGCGAACCCGTTGACAATCAAGGCGAAGTTGCTGCCGAGGAAAGATTCCCAATCCACAGACCCTCACCAAAATTAACCGAACAAAATACAAACATAGAAATTTTAGAAACAGGTATTAAAGTAATCGACCTTCTGATGCCATATCAAAAAGGCGGAAAAATCGGTTTATTCGGCGGTGCAGGTGTTGGAAAAACAGTTCTCATCATGGAATTGATACACAACATCGCAGCAGAACACGACGGCGTTTCCGTATTCGGCGGTGTAGGTGAAAGAACTCGTGAAGGAAATGACCTTTATAATGAAATGAAAGAATCAGGTGTACTTGATAAAGTTGCACTTATATACGGACAAATGAATGAACCGCCGGGAGCAAGAATGCGTGTCGGTTTATCAACATTGACATGTGCTGAATATTTCAGAGATGTTACAAAACAAGACGTACTTTTGTTTATTGATAACATTTTCCGTTTTGTACAGGCAGGTAGTGAAGTTTCGGCTCTGTTAGGCCGTATGCCTTCCGCCGTTGGTTATCAACCTACATTGGCTCAAGAAGTGGGTGAATTACAAGAACGTATTACATCAACAAAAGACGGTTCAATCACATCGGTTCAAGCCGTATATGTTCCCGCAGATGACCTTACCGACCCTGCTCCTGCAACAACATTCACTCACCTTGATGCTTCAACGGTATTATCAAGAAATATTGCATCATTAGGTATTTATCCTGCAGCAGATCCTCTTGAATCATCTTCAAGAGCGTTAGACCCGCATATAATCGGTGAAGAACACTACGCGGTTGCCAAAAAAGTTCTTGAAATCTTACAAAAATATAAAGATTTACAAGATATTATCGCAATTTTAGGTATGGATGAACTCTCTGAAGAAGATAAATTAACCGTAAACAGAGCAAGAAAAATCCAAAAATTCTTATCTCAACCTTTCTTTGTTGCGGAACAATTCTCAGGCGTTAAAGGTAAATATGTAAAATTGGAAGATTCAATCAGAGGCTTTAAAGAAATCATTGAAGGAAAACACGATAACGTTCCCGAACAAGCGTTCTATATGGTAGGAACAATTGATGATGTTCTTGAAAAAGCTAAATCTCAAGAAGCTGTTGGAGTTTAATTTTTATGAGCAACGGAATCCATATAAAAGTTATAACTCATCAGGAAATTGTTTATGAAAACGATATAGATGAATTATATGTTAAAACACCCGAGGGGTATATGGGAATATTAAAAAACCATATTCCTGTCGTGTGTGCACTGAATATCGGTGTTGCAAAGGTTGTTAAAGACAAAAAACCAACCTGTATTGCGATAATGGGCGGGATTCTTCAGTTTTCCGAAAATAAAGCAACGATATTAACCGATATTGCAGAACTGGATTGTGATATTGATGTTGCTCGTGCAAAACAAGCAAGAGAGCGTGCGGAAGCAAGAATTAAAGCAAAAGGCGATAATATTGATATGGCAAGAGCTCAAATTGCTCTGGCTAAAGCTATTGCAAGGATTTCAGCAACGGATAAACACATATAATTTTTTAGTGTTTTTATTCTTCTTCGTCTTCTTCGGGTTCTTTTAACCTTGAAAAATTAATGTCTTTATAAAAATAATTCAATATTTGTCTTGCGCTAAGTCCTTTATTTGCAAGATTATTTGCACCGTATTGGCTCATGCCTACGCCATGACCATTCTTTCTTGTTCCCCAATCAAATGCATCAACAGACCTTATAAAAGGAAGGTCATGATTCCAAACTTGCCCCGCTTGTATTGTTTTTCCGCCTGATGAAGCGTGATAGTATGCGGGAATAATTTTATTGTCATAGGTTAAAACCTCTCCCCTTGTGGATAAAACGGCTCTTGTTGTTTGTATTGTTTCACTGCTTGCGCCGCCATAGGCTTGGTCCGCAGGAGTATCTTTAAGGTCATAACCTTTGCTTGAATGTTTATTTAAATTTGCAAGAGCATAACTTCTTGCTGCAATTGCCTGAGCTTTGTGTGCTTCAAAATTCCATTTAGATGGCATTTCCGATGGAACTACACCCATAATATATTCTTCTAAAGGTAAGGTATTCACAACTGTCAATCTTCCGCCGATATTGTATACAATCATATCCCCTCTGTACCAGCGTCTTTTTGTTGCCAAGAAACCTTTATGTTTCGGATTTTGAATATATATTGCATTTGTGTCGCAATCGTAGTATTTGCCTTTTACTTTTACTGCAATAGAATCATCCCATGCTTTTATTGAATAAGGGAAAAACGAGCGGGAAACAAAAAGAAGCTTTCCTGTCGTTGCATCTAAAAATTGAGCATTTTGAGTAGAGCCGATGTATGTTTTTTCAACACCTTCCGATAATCCTATTCTTATAGCTTCTGCTTTTTGACTAAATACACCCGCAAAAATAAAGAATAAAACTATGCATAATACATTGGCTTTAATTAATTTTATGTTGTTAAAATAAAACTTTATCCTCACGCTCAACATGATAACATAACAATTTAAACATGTGTATATTGCTTATTGGGTAATTTTTCTAATGAAATTTAAAATAAAATTTAATAAAATCAATTTATAATGAGAAATTTTATTTCAAAAAAACACATACTGAAAGACGTATACATAGATTACAAAATTAAAAACTATATAAACATGTATATAAAAGAACTTCAACGTCATTTTGATGTTTCGGATAAAAAGATGACGGGTATTCTTTATGATGTTTATTGTGATTTAAACCCCTCAGGATTTATTAAAAAAATTTTGTATGCTAAAATGCGTATAAAAAGTTTTTTGAAAAAGGAAATAAAATGGAAGTAAAAATATTCCCGAACGGAATTTTTGGTGCAACAACTTATGTTGTTTTTGATAAAGAAACAAAAGAAGCTTTGCTTATTGATTGTACATGTTGTATTGATGAAATAACAGATTTTATTAAAAAAGAAAAATTAAATTTAAAATATATTTTAATTACCCATGGGCATTTTGACCACGTTTATTGTGTTTCCGAGATGAAAAAACATTTCCCGATTGTGCCTGTTATGATGAATAAAGAAGATGTTGATTTGTTAAACCAAGTTCCCGCTCAATGTACAATGGCAGAAGTGGACGAAATAAAAGTGCCCTGCATTGATGCGCTTTTGGATGAAAAAACAAAAAATCTTAAAATAGCAAATACGGAAATAAAAATTATCCGCACAAAAGGTCATTCAAAAGGCGGTGTGTGCTACTTAATCGGTGATTTATTATTCTCGGGGGATACATTATTTAAAGAGTCAATAGGAAGATGCGACCTGTATGGTGGTGATTTTTCAGAGATTGAACAAAGTATTAAACAAAAATTATTTACGCTGGACGAAAATATAACCGTTTTTCCGGGTCACGGATATCCGACAACAATAGCGCACGAAAAGAAATTTAATCCTTATTTCGGCTCTAATTATAGCTAACCTTTGATATCACACCTAATGGAGTTTTATAAATTTTAATATTACTTGCTTTTTTATAGACATTTTCTTTTAAATACAAATTTAAAGTATAACAAACACAAGGAAAGCTGATACCATGTTCTTCAGGATCAATATCATCAAGCCCCCTGTCGACAGCTAAATAAATCAGTTTTGCTTTATCTTCTATACCTGTTTTAAAATTTTTATAATTTTCGACGGTATTATTAAAAAATACATAATTTCTTTTTGATGAATCAATATCTTGTTTTATATAAGAGTAATAAAGATTGGAATTGTTGTAAAAATTCTGTGTATTTAATCTTCCGGTTGTGCAGAATAAAATGAAAAATAAAAATCTTAAAAAGCTTTTATATATTGTTTTATAGTTATAACAAATTACATAAATACATAAAGCCAGATAAAAAGGATAAATAACATAAAAATATCTGTAATGAAATATCGGTTTTATTAAATAAGAAAACGCAAAACTAAATGCGATTACGGATATTATTGCAAAAGAATTGTATTTAATAAATAATTTTTGTCGTTTTGACATTGTTTTTTTACAACAATAAAAAACAAGAAAAATAAACAATCCGATTATAAGCACAGAAAAAGAAAAATCTCTCAATACTTCAATAAAATCCGATAAAATCGGTTTTTGAATCCAGCTGTTGAAGCTTGAACTTAAACTTTTTGTTTTCAAAATTACATTCGGAATAAAAATCAAAAAAGAAATAATATTGTTTATTATAAAATTCTTTGTTCTTTCTTTATTTTTATAAAAAATAGAAACACCGAAAATATAATTATAAAGCCACAAAAAGCACCCGTAAAAATGAGTGTTCAGCATTAAAACAGAATTTATTAAATATAATTTGTTTGTTTTTTTATTATATTTAAAAAGTAAAAACGAGCTCACGCAGGAAAACAACATCAAAAGCATATAACATCTTATTTCTTGTGAAAAATAAATAAGCATTAAAGATATTGCAACAACAAAATATGCAAAGAGCGCTTTTGATTTATTAAGCCACTGTTTTATATAAAAATAAAACGCAATATTAAATACTATTCCCGTAATTACGGATAAACATCTGAAAAATTGTTCTTTTTGTACTATTGTTCTCCAAATTTTAAAAATAATAAAAAACAAAGGCGGATTTCCGGGGTCATTAAACATTTCAAGAAATTTTGAATATTTTGCCGTATGCACAAGAACATATATTTCATCATCCCAAAAAGGAATCTCGTTTAATTGTGTAATTCTCAATAAAAGAGCAATCAAAGTAATTAAAATAAATGTTGCTTTATGATTGAAATTTAATTTTGAAAAAGATAAAAATAAAATCAAAAACAAATAAGAAATTAAAAACAATTTGTAATTATAAAAAAAGGATAAAAATGATATCGCTGTTTTTGTGATTATATTTTTTTCATTATTTATTTCTATTGAATCGGGTATGGTTTTATATTGTGTTACTTGTTTTTCGTTATAAATTAAAACTTCATCAATCGAAGCTTTATCTTGAAAACTTATTTTATCGACTTTTTTATAGGTTTTTTCTCCGTATAGATAGTGATTTTTATCTATTTTTATTTTAATATCGGCTTCTTTATTATCATATAAAATTTTTGTCGGTTCGGATTTATAAATTACATCTGTTTGTATGCTTTTCCTTATACCCTTAAAATACGGTACCGATATTTCATCGAATCTTGCAAAAATGGTATAAACCAAAGAAACAATAAAAGCCGATAAGAATAGTAAAGAAAGTATTTTTGTTTTATTCATTTTACTTAGTAACCGCAAATATCATATATGCTACATAAAATAATAAAAAGCTTATTCCTTGAAGTCTTGATAGTCTTTGTTTTTTAACTGTATAAACAAATAACAGCATAATTGAAAATAACATTATTAAGCCGTCTGTATAAAACGCACTGTCAAATTTAATCGGTTTAATTATGCCTGTTAATCCCAGAACAAAAAGAATATTAAAAATGTTTGAACCTACAATATTTCCGATTGCTAAATCAGCCTGCTTTTTAATGCCTGCAATAATACACGTTACAAGCTCAGGCAGACTTGTTCCGATGGCAACAATCGTTAAACCTATGATTCTATCCGATACGCCGATTCTATGAGCAATATCTATTGCGCTGTTAACTGTAAAATCGCTTCCGTATATTAAACCAAGGATTCCTATTATTATGAATAATATTATCTTTATAACGGATAGTTTAGAAGCACTTTCGCTTACTTCTTCAACATTTTTTGCTATTTTTAAAAGATAAATCAAAAATACAATGAAAAGCAAAATAAAAACTATTGCACACAGTCGTGTTATATAGTGAAAATAATAACCCATTAAAAGCACTAAACCGCTAATAAAGCAGGTAAAGGGTATTTCGTATTTTATTGTATTTTTTTTAATAGGCAGGGCGGTAATAACACCCGTTACCCCAAGAATCAATAATACATTTGCAATATTAGAACCTATAACGTTTCCGATAGCAATGCCTTCTATACCTTTTATGGCTGATGTTATACTGACACCTGCTTCCGGTGCGCTGGTTCCCATGGCGACTATCGTCAGACCTATGATAATTTGCGGAATTTTTAATTTTAATGCTAAAGCACTTGCGCCTTCAACAAAAAAGTCCGCTCCTTTAACAAGCAGGGTAAAACCGACTATCAATAAAATTATACTAAGTAACATAAAATTAACTCCTAAAATACAAAACCATTTTACCACAATTAGAGTTTACAGGATAAATGTAAATTTTCCCGCAAACTTTGGGAACGGTTACGAGTCAAATCCCTATTAATTTAAAAACATTTTTTCAAGATAAGTTTTTGCGTAATTTAGTTGAGAATCGTTATTGTTTATAAAATCATCATGGCTTAATGTTACGGTATAATCGGGCACGATTCCGTTTTTATTAATGTCTGTGCCGTTGGGGGTTAAATATTTTGCAATAGTAAGATTCATTCCCGTTTTATTCGGCATTGAAAATACTTTTTGAACGAGTCCTTTTCCAAAGGTTTTTGTTCCGACAAGAGTCGCTCTTTTGTTATCCCGAAGTGCTGATGCCAAAATTTCGGAGCTTGAAGCGGAGTTTGAATCTATAAGGACAACAATGGGATTTTCATAAATGCAGCCTTCATCTTTTGCATTGTAAACATTGGTTTTACCTGTTCTTGCAACTACACTCACTATGTTTCCCGTTTTCATAAACAAGTTTGAAATTACAATTGCGTTTTGGAAAAGTCCGCCGGAATTTCCTCTTACATCTACAATCAGTCCTTTTGTATCCGAAAGCTTATTTAAAGCAAGTACAAAATCCTTTGGTGTATCTTGTCCGATAAAGCTTGAGATTCTTATGTAGCCGATTTTATCCGTCAGTTTTTTTGATTCTATCGTTTTTATTTTTATTTCTTGTCTTTTTAATACTTTGACAAATTTATCGTTTCCTCTTAATAATTCAAGAGTTAACGGCTGATTTACTTCTCCTCTTATTAATTTTGCAACTTCATATATGGAAACACCGTTTGTATTTGTGCCGTTAACCTTTAAAATTATATCGCCCGTACGAATATCGGCAATATACGCAGGAGCATTTTCGATTACGTTTGCTATGTATATTTTTCCTGAGTAAGACGCTATATTAATTCCGATTCCATATAATTTTGAATTTATGGCGCTGTTTTGTTCTTTGAATTCTTCTTCGGATAAAAATTTTGAATACGAATCGTCCAATGAAGCAATCATTGAATTTATTGCAACATAGGCATCTTCTTGTGTTTTTATTTTATTCAGATATCTTTTTTTCCATTTTGCCCAATTTTGTTTATTCAGATTGGGATTATAGTAGTTATTTTTTATATTTACCCAAGCTTCATAAAAAAGCTGTTTCGGAGAAACTTGTCTTTCATTGATTATATTTGTTTCTGACAAGTTATTTACTCTGTTGATATGCTTTGTTTCTATTTCTTTATGAGTTGTGATAAAAAATAAAACAAAAATCAACAGAAGCGTAACTATTTTCGGGTAGACTTTTTTATTAATACTTATTTTCATTTGTCTTCCGCACCGTTAGCAAGAAGTCTGTATCCGCCGCCATAGATTGTTTTTATATATTTGTTTTTTTCGGAAGAAATCTTATTTATTTTCGCTCGCAAGTGAGTAATATGTACCCTTATTGTATCCACTGTGTCTATGCCTTCATTACTGTAACCCCAAACTTCTTTTAATAATTCTGCGGATGATACCATAGAACCTTCTTTTTGCATTAAGACATTTAAAATCTCAAATTCAATAGGGGTCAATTGTGCTGTTTTATCTACAATTTGCACGCTGTAGCTTTCGGGAATAAGAGTGATATCGCCTTTTGAAAGCACCTCTTTAACTCTTAAAGAGCTCATTTCCTGCCCGCTTCTATTTAACAATGCAAGTACTCTTGCTTTTAATTCTTCTATTTCAAAGGGTTTTGTTAAATAATCGTCTATTCCGCTGTTAAAGCCTTCCAGTTTGTTGTTTAATTCCGATAATGCAGTGAGCATTATAATCGGAGTTTTTTCAATTCCTTCCGTTCTTCTGATTTTTTTTGCAACGTCAAAACCGCTGACTTTTCCCATCATAACATCCAATATAACAAGAGAGGGATTCTCCTGTAAAATTAAAGCAAATCCTTTAACAGGGTCGGTTGAATAAATTGCATTGTATCCGCATAATTCTAAGTTTATTTTTACTAATTCACAAATTGATATATCATCATCTATAATTAAAATTGTATTCATAATAAAATTCTATATCTTAATTTATTTTTGATAAATAAAAAAAATAATAGTTTTACAAAATGAAATAATAAAGTGTAATATTGAATTTATTTCAATTTTTTGAACATTTTCTTGATAATTAAATTCAATTTTTGTGCGGTAACTTTACCCGCTTTAAGAACTTCTTCATGGGATAAAGTGTTGTTTGATACACCGGTTGCGTGGTTTGTGATAGTAGAGAATGCTATAACGTTCATTTTGAGGTAATTTGCAACAATAGCTTCAGGTACCGTACTCATTCCGACGGCATTGGCGCCTAATAATTTAAACATTCTTATTTCTGCTGCAGTTTCATAGCTTGGGCCCGTAGTTGCAAGGTATACGCCTTCTCTTATATCAATATTTAATTCTTTTGCGGATGCAAGAGCGAGCTTCCTTAAATCCTTATCATAGCAATTAGACATATCAGGAAATCTTTCGCCCAGCGTATCGTCATTTTTTCCGATAAGCGGATTTGTGCCCATAAAATTAATATGGTCAGAGATGAGCATTATGTCGCCTATGTTGTATTCTAAAGATGTTGCGCCTGCTGCGTTTGTTATGAATAAATATTTAACACCCAATTTTTTAAATATTTTAATGGGATAAGTGGTCTCTGAGAGCTTGTTTCCTTCGTAAAAATGAAATCTTCCCTGCATTACTATGGTTTTTTTGCCCTCAATAGTGCAAAACAGAAGTTCGCCCTTGTGACCTTTTATGCCTGCATTTAAAAAATGAGGAATTTCAGAGTATTTTATTGTAATACCATCAATCCCATCACAAAAGCATCCTAAACCCGAACCTAAGATAATCGCTACTTCCGGTTTAAAGTCACCTGTTCTTGAATATATGTAATCAAGAGTTTCTTTATATTTATCCATACTTTTAAATTTTTATATTAACCTACAAGTCCGTCATCATCTGATTCGGACGCTTTAACCATAATGGCATGCTGAACGGGTTTTTCTTTCTTGACGTTAGAATCAAAGGGAATTTCTACATCAAAACCAAAATCATCACGAGGTTTTTTCATTTGCGATTCATCAACTAATTTTTTAGCAAGTTCAATTAATTCGTATACTAATTGATATCTGTTGGGTGCTTTTTCGTTTAAATCCCATGCTGTTTTAGTAATTTGATTCATAATGTAAAATTTCTCCTATCAAATTAATTCTACAATAGCCATATTTTTTATGCAAGATACAATTAAGCCAAATCAAAGATTTTTTTAAATGATTCATTTTGTTTAAGATTAAAATAATTATCAAAAATTATATTTCCGTTATCAATAAATATAACTTTATCATTGTCTTTTATGTTTTCTAATCTGTGTGTGATTGATATTATTGTTTTTTGACCTTTAAAATTATTCAAAATATTTATAATTTCATTTTGCGATGATGTATCGATATTTGCTGTTGCTTCATCCAAGATAATCACGTTTTTGTCTTTTAAAAGAATATCAACCAAAGCGATTCTTTGTCTTTCGCCTGATGATAATTCCGTTATTTTTTTGTTTTCAATATTTTTCAAATCGAGTTTATTTAAATATTCGTTTGTTTTTTCATCCTTATAATCTATTATTTTATTTACTTCATCATACAAAAATACAAAATCCTGCGATAAAAAAGCAACGTTATTTTGCCATTTTTTATATTCAACAAGTTCGCTATCATCAATAAACATTTTACCCGTATCCGCCTTTATTAAGCCCGAAAGTATTAAAGCGAGTGTTGTTTTATAGCTTCCTGATTTTCCGATTATATGAATATAGTCGTTTTTATTTATTAAAAGATTTATATTTTTTAGGCCTTCATTTTTATCATAACTAAAGCTGACATTTTCCAACTTAATTGAGTCGGTAAATTTGAGTTTTTCTTCTGTATTATCAATGTTTATACAGGTTTTAAATTTTTCATCAAAATCAATCAAATCAAGAACCGCTTGTTTATTAGAATTTATTGAATAAAGGGCGCTTTGTGCTCTGTTTATTGAAGGAGTTAGTCTTAATACAAGAACACAAATAGTACACAGGGAGCTGATTAAAATTTGATTATTAAAGTTTGTAGTATAAAAAAGGCTAACCAAAATAACAATAAAACCCAGCATAACGGATATTTCCGTTATATAAATATGAATTACGGTATTGAAATTCCTGTCTTTATTGAGAGATGCAAGTTTTTTATATTCTTCTTTGCTTTTTGATAAGAAAAATTCTTCCTTGTTGTTGATTTTTATTTCTTTGATTGAATTTATAATGACGAGAAGAATTTTATTTACGTTTTCGAGTGCTATTGTATATTCTGAATTTTGACTGTTTGAACGTTGTTTTAAATAAATATATTCAAAACTTGCAAGAATTGAGAGTAAAACAAAGGTTACAAAAGCAATTTTTGTAAATTTAAAAAACAAAAAGAAAGTTAAAATTAAAATTATAACAATATTTGTTATGAAATTAATTAATTTATAGCAGTATTGCCAGACGACAAATGTAATTTTTGATAATACGTTTAATTTTTCACTTTCCGTTAAGGCTTTTGTCATGATATACGGTGCAAAAAGCAGATTCCGGAAAGTTTTTATTGTAATTTTTAAAGATAAATCTTCTAAGATTTTGTTATTGTATTTGGTAAAAATCAACATATAAACATTTTTTGCAATATAAATTCCCGCAATAAAAACTCCCAAAACAAGGCTGATTTTATTAAAATCGGTGATGTTTAAATAATCTTTGAAAAACAAAATAACCTTTTTACAATAAACTGAATTCGGATTGCTTAAAAATAAAATAAATTGAAAAATAAAAACGAGTCCTATGTATTCAAAAATTCCCGCAAAAACCGACATTAATCCTAAAAAACAGAATTTAATTTTATTTTTTGAATAAAAATTATTTAAAATTTTGAAAAACAAATTAAACAAAAATTCTCCTCATTTTTTCTTTTTCTTGAAAACACTGCTTCTTGAAAAAAAATTCATATTTAATTATACTCTTAATTATGCAAAGTCTGTCAAGCAAAGAAAATTTTTTCATCGGTTTTTCTCTTTCTAATTCATCAAATTACGATAGCTCGGTTTGTGTTTTAGATAGAAATTCCAGTATTGTTTTAATGGATAAATTTTATTTTGCTCAGGATATTAATTATTTTTTTGAAACCTCGCCTTATTTAGCTTCTTGTGTTTTGTGTGTGAGTGTCGCTTATGACAACAAGATGCTTGAAGGAAAATGGCGTATACATTCAAAAAACTATAAAGTTTTATCGGATAAATTTAAAATTAACAGAGATGATTGGACAAACAGAATTTCAAAAAGATGTTCCGAAACCTTTAAAAAACTAAAAGAAGAAAAAAATATTAAAGTAATAAGATGTGATATAAATCAACTGCGCCAAGCATACGGGCTGTATTCCGATTATTTAAACAGAACAAGCATATATTGTAAGACTCTGCAAACTTCTCTTAAAATCAAATTCGGTTTCAATCAATTGCCTGATAATATGCTCCCTGCTTCCAGTTTAGAAAGTATTATGTGTGCTATGTTTGCGATGGAATATGCAAACGATATTGAAGCAAAAGAAATTTTTGATATAGATGGGATTCCCGTTTTGGCAAGGAAAATGGGTTAAATTTTTTTCAATTTTCTCCCAGATACGGCGAGGGTTAAAACATTATCTTCAACTTCGACAATTGCCCATCTTAAAGCTTCTATTCCCTGAAGTTGTATTTCATTTTCAATAAAATCAGTATCGGGCGGGAGTTTTGGAGTTTTAATTTTTATTATTTTTGAAATAATCTCGCTCATATTATAATATAATTCCTGCAATACAAGCTGAAATGTAGCTGACAAAAGTACCTGCAATTAATGCTCTCATACCCAATCTTGCGAGGTTTTTTCTTTGATTGGGGGCAAGCTCTCCGATACCGCCGATTTGTATTGCGATAGTCGAAAGGTTTGCAAAACCGCAACAAGCAAATGTTGCAACCGCAATACTCTTTTCGCTCAAGGTATTTAAATCAATATGTCTTGCTAAATCAGCATAAGCAATTGTTTCATTCAAAATCAACTTTTCGCCGATTAAGGTTCCGACAGCTTCAATATTTCCCCAGGTTGCACCGATTAAAGCCGCAAACACGGAGAATATTTTTCCGACAATCATTTGAATGGACAGATTATTTAAATCAATTCCGATACCCGATAAATCAATGTGGCAGGTTGAATAAAGAAAAACTCCCACTTGCGCTAAAATTGTATTGAAAAATGTAATTAGGGCAACGAGTGCAATTAATACGGCAATAATATTAATAGAAACCTTCATACCTTCAGAGGCACCTTTTGATATTGTTGCTAAGATATTTACATCAGTTCTTCTTCTGCTGATTTTAAAATCTTTCTTTGTTTGGGGTTCTAATGTTTCGGGGTATATTATTTTGGATACGACAAAAGACCCCGGAATTGCCATAACAGAAGCCGCAAGAAGATATTCCGTGCTTATTCCGAAACCTGTGTACATTGCAATACAACTTGCAGAAATACAGGCGGTTGAACCTGTCATAGAAGCAAGCATTTCGGAGCGTGTTAAATTGGGCAAATAATGTTTAATCAAGGATTGTGCCGCGACGTTTCCGACAAAAGGGCTTGCGCAATTTGAAAGTGCTTCCGCACCCGATACACCCATTACCTTGTTCATTATTCTTCCCAGCATAAGAATTACTCTTTGCATTATTCCGTAATAATATAAGATGTTTACGATAACCAAAATCAATATCATGGTTGACATTAAAACCAATGCAAAAATAAAATCTTTTCCGGGGAAGAGTTCGCTTATTGTGGCAGGAGAATTAGTCAGCCAGCCGAAAACAAAGTTTGTTCCTTCGGTTGAAGCATTGAGAATTTCATTGATAATTTTGGAAAGAAATGCAAAAAGCTTTACACCCAAAGGTACTTTCATAATAAAAACAGCTAAAGCGAATTGTAAAAACAATCCGACCCCTATTGTTTTAAGGTTTATTTTCTTCCTGTTGTTGGACATTAAAAAACAAATTCCGAGAATTACAATAATTCCTACTACACCAACAAATCTTGATAAAAATCCGGCTAAATTTTCCAAAACAATTTTCCTTTATATTTCTACAATATATTATTCCGAAGTCGCTTCGGAATTTTTTGGTTTGCCATGCTGAATTTATTTCAGCATCTCTTTATATCTCATATTATATTAATAAATCACAAAATATTGAATAACAAAAATAAACATAGTTTACAAATTTTAAATAATGTGAAATAATACTTATTGTATTAAAATGGAAGTAGTATATGCTCGGTTTATACGGAGAAATTTGCAAAATATTGTTAAAAAATAATATTTTTTGGGAATTTAAAGCTGTTAAGCATAAAGAGTTTTGTCGTTCGGAGGTATTCGGTTGCTAAAAGGAGCAAAAAAGATTGCATTTTCTATAATAGAATTAGCATTTGCGTTTATGCAATATTATGTCATCGATTACCGTTCAACGAGTAAAAAAATGATTATTATAAAAGGAAATATATAGATGAATAAGTTATTTTCGAATTTTATACGCAAATTTAAAGCAATGTCGCTTGTTGAGGTTATGGTCGGTTTATTGGTTATAACCTGTATATCTGCGGCATTTTCCCCTGTAATGGTCAAAAGGTTAGATAAACTCCCTGTTAGTATAAAAAATGCTGCAGGCATTACGGAACAATGTACTCCGCCGTTTAAAAGTGCTTGTACATTGTGTATGAAACATCCCAGCAAATGTTTACAGTGCAGCAAAACCATGCTAGCGTGTAATATGGATGAATATGCAAATACCAGAAGTTGTGAGTGTGTTGGTTGTTCTACATTAGATGTTAATTGCGTAAAATGTGCGAATAAAGATAAATGTCTGCAATGTAAAGTAGGATATTATCCTGATGGTAAAAAATGTATAGGATGCCCTGCGGGGTATTATTGTCCTGACGGTATAAATAAAGTAGAATGTGGCGAAGGCAATTACTGTCCTCCCGATCCTGATGATGAAGAATCAGGCGGAAATGTGGGCTACAACACGGAACCTATCCCATGTCCGAAGGGCAAAAAATGTCCCAACAATACAACAAAACAACCCGAACCATGCGGAGCGGGATATTATCAAGATCAGGAAGGTCAAGGAGAATGCAAAGAATGCGATCAGGGATACAAATGTCCTGTTCCTGTTTGTAACGGTGATGATGAAAATTGCGGAAATACAAGACAAATACCTTGTCAACCAAAAGAATTTCAGGATTTAAAAGGCCAAACTACATGTAAAGGCTGTGACCCCGGTAATATGTGTCCTTCTCAAGCTATGACAGGACAGGCTCCTTGTCCCGCAGGTCAATATCAGGATCTTTCAGGTCAAACAGCTTGTAAAAATTGTAATTCAGGGCACGCTTGTCCTGAAGGCGGTACAGAAAAACTGGATAGCAGTACCATATGTCCTAAAGGTAAATATACACCTTCTGATGATAACGGATATGAAAACTGTTTAGATTGTCCTGCAGGTCAATATCAGGATACAACAGGTCAAACTGCATGTAAAAATTGTAATTCGGGTCAATACCAAAATTCAACAGGCCAAACTGCATGTAAAAATTGTGATCAGGGTCAATACCAAAATTCAACAGGCCAAACTGCATGTAAAGATTGTAATCCCGGTCAATACCAAAATTCAACAGGTCAAACTGCATGTAAAAATTGTAATCCGGGTCAATACCAAGATTCAACAGGTAAGGCTTCTTGTCTTTCGTGTACAATCGGAAATATGTGTCCTGCTTCGGGAGCGTCTGAACCTACTGAGTGCAGCTCCGGTCAATATCAGGATACAACAGGTCAAACTGCTTGCAAATCTTGTGATAGCAAGGTTGAATTTTGCAGTGTTTGTGAAAAAGATGACGGCACATGTACACAATGTAAAACAGGATTCAATTTATGTGGCGGACAATGTAAATGTGCTGCTGATTACTACTTATTAGGCGGTACCTGTGTAAGTTGTCCTTCAGGTTTACATACAAAAGCATGTAATACGGAAACCGTTTGCACACCTTGTGGCGATTCATGTCTCGGCGTATGTAATGTCGACGGAACATGCGAAGGTTCTTGTAATAAAGGATATTATAAAAATACTTCAACAAATAAATGCGTACCCTGCCCTGCAGGTCAATACCAAAATTTAACAGGTCAAACTTCTTGCAAACCTTGTACAAGGGGTCATTATTGCCCCAACCAAGGAATGAGTACACCGACAATATGTCTTGCAGGTAAATATCAGGATGCAGAAGGGCAAACAGAATGTAAACCATGTAATACAGGTTATTATTGTCCTGCAGATGGTGCAACTACTCGTACATCGTGTCTTGCAGGTAATTACTCACCTAATTCCGGAAATAGAAAAATATGCACAAATTGTAATAACGGTTATTATTGTCCTGCTAATAGAGCATATACAAAAACTTCGTGTAGTGTGGGCAAATACACTCCGAATGACGGAGGTGCTTATACAGCATGTTTGAACTGTGCTTGCGGTAAAACATCTAACAGCGGTAAAAACGGATGTGTTAATTGCGGTTCGGGTGAATATTCAAATGCAAGTGCATGTTCTGCTGTTACTGCGGGTCATTATTTAGCCGCAGATAAATGTAGTATGATAGCTTGCGGACCTGGCACGTATCAGGATGTAGCCGGAAGGACATATTGTAATAATTGTACTGCAGGTCACTGCAAGGGTTGTACCCAATCCGGAAGACCCACAAATGGCGGAGCATGTGATGCGGGTACCTATTGTACGAAAGGTCAAACAGCATGTACAAAATGTTCTGCCGGCCACTGTAGAGGCTGCAACAATGATGGAAAAGGCTCTGATGGTGCAGAATGTAATGCGGGTACCTATTGTACCGCAGGTCAAACAGCTTGTTCTAAATGCGGCACCGGAAAATATCAGGATGATACAGGTAAATCAGCTTGTAAAAGCTGTACTGCAGGTCACTGTAAGGGTTGTGATATTGAAGGCAGAACCTCAGATGGCGATGAATGTGGTACGGGTACTTATTGTACCGCAGGTCATTCAGCATGTTCAAAATGTTCTGCCGGTAACTGCAGAGGCTGCAATATAAAGGGAAGAACCGCTAACGGTAATCCATGTAGTAAGGGTACCTCTTGTACCGCAGGTCAAACAGGTTGTGCTGCTTGTCCTGCAGGACAATATCAAGACGAAGAAGGTAAATCATCATGTAAGGCGTGTTCTTCAAAGACTACACATTGTACAGCGTGCAACAGGACAACAGGTGCATGTACCGCTTGCGCTGTTGGTTACAAGTTAAGCGGAGGTTCATGTAAATATAGATGCGACAGCGGCTGGAAATTTGTAAATTCAGGCGATGGAGCGGTATGTATGTATGCGAAACATAATATTACTTCTACTACTTCGACCAGTGTTAAATTTGTTAGTTATAGTACAAGCTGCAATAGTAAAACTACTAAATGTTGCTGGAAAACAGCTGCCGGTGCGTTTGCTTCAGGCGGTTGCAGCGGCGTTGGTTGTGCAAGCACAGTTTGCAACTATGAAGGTGCACTACAAATTTGTAAAGATTTGGGCGGCAGATTGGCTTCTATGACAGCATATCATTATGTTATTGATAACAATCTTGATGAAAGCGTTTATATGTGCGCTCAAAAAAATCCATTAAATGGTAAGATGCCAAGTGGCGCAAGATGCGATACTACAAGTCAAAAGTGCGTTGGTTCCGATACGGGTGAAAAATGTTATCCGCAGGTATATCACGCAAACTATTCTACAGGAAATTTTGCGCAAGCAGTCGGATTTGATGCCACATTTGCTTGTAATCACCCAATTGGTGGCACAGGAGAATGCCAAACAGCAGCTGTTAATTACAGTAAATTTGCAGCAAGAGGCTTCAGATGCGTAAAGAATCCAAGTTAAAATAAAATATATAGCAAGTTTGGTAGTATTTATTAATTCATCTGAACTTGCTATATTTTAATAAAATATAAATCACATACACAAGGAACAAATGGCAAAACAGAAAAAAAACTTTATTAAATATATAAAAGCATTTTCTTTAATCGAAGTCATGCTTTCATTAATTATATTATCCATAGTGACTGCTGCCGTTGTGCCTGTAATTACAAAAAAAATTACCGGTAAGTCAATAAAAATTGAAGCTGAAGAAAATAATGAAGAATCTGAATATACGACTGATTGCCAAGATCTAATTATTGATGGCGAAAAAGTAGGTCCGAATTGTACAATATGTACCAAAGGTGAAGATGCTGTCTGTAAGCAGTGCCCGATTGAATGCGATGAAGGTATGCTTGTTAATATTGCAGCTTGTAAATGTGTAGAGTGCAAGGCGGAAAATTGCGAAGAATGCCAAACAGAAAATAAATGTTTCAAGTGTATGATATCAGAAAGCGGTGTATATTATTCTAATAATGGGAATTGCGAAATATGTCCTTTAGGACACTATTGTGACGGAATAGAGGCCATCCCATGCCCTAAAGGGTCATACAGTAATGATGCACTCGGTTCACAGGCTTGTACGGCTTGTCCTAAGGATACTTATTTTAATCCTGAACAAGAAGAAGGTGCAACTTCTGATGAAGTTTGTCTGCCTTGCCCCGGTAACCAATATGCAGACCAAGGGTCTTTAAGCTGTACCGAGTGTAAATCTACAGATGAAGGCAATTGCGCATGTACAAAGGCTGACGATACATGTGTAAGATGTAAAGATGGTTACAATTTGAATAATAATGGTGTATGCGTGCTTTCCGAACAGGGGGGTTAAGGGATTGTTTCGGACTCTTTGTGGAGTTGTTTGATTGTTGATTATCAGAGATAATACGATATTAAGACAACTGCAATGATGATTTTGTTTACGACAGTTACCCTTTCAAAACCTTAGATTTAAATAATCCCGAAGCGCAAGTTTCCAATTTCTGCATAAACCATTGTTATCTAAAACACTGTACTTTGGTCTTTTTGCGGGTCTTGGGTATTCGATAGATTTTACGGGTATTAGATTTGTATTGATTTTCATTTGCTTAAAAATTTCTTTTGCAAATTCAAATCTGCTCACTTCGCCGCTTCCGCAAACATGAAAGATTCCATAATTTTCTTCTTCAATGATTTTTATAATTCCGTCGCATAATTCAATTGTCCAAGTAGGACAGCCTATTTGGTCATCAACAACTTTTAATTCCCGATTATCTTTTAGTGATATCATTGTTTCTATAAAATTTTTTCCGTGGAATCCGTAGAGCCAAGAGGTTCTTATAATAAAATACTTTTTACAATAATTTTTTATTGCTTTTTCACCTTCAAATTTTGTTAAACCGTAGTTGTTGATTGGGTTTGGGATATCGTTTGGTTTGTAGGGTGAATTTTTTTCACCGTCAAAAACGTAATCAGTGGATATATAAATAATCGGAATATCATACTTTGCGCAGATTTTTGCCAGATTTTCCGTTCCTTTTGCATTAATCACTCGTGCGGATTCAATATCTTCTTCAGCTTTATCGACATCAGTATATGCCGCACAATGAATAAGATAATTCGGTTTTTCTTTTGATATTATTTTTTCTGCAATATCAAAATTTGTTATATCGAGATTATTTTTATCGGTTTCTATTGTTTCATAACCGTTATCCATAAGTGTAGGGCATAAATCCTGCCCCAGCATTCCTTTTGAACCTGTTACAAGAATTTTTTTCATATTGTATATTCTCTTTTATTAAAAACAACCATTAATAACCTCTTTTAATTTCGGAAGAGTCTTATCTTTTTCGGATAAAATCGGTTCAAAATCTATACCCCAATCGATATTAATATCTTTATCGCACCAAATAATGCCTCTATCTGCATTTTGGTTGTATTCTTTGCTCGTTTTATATAATATTTCAACTTCATCTTCAAGTGCCACAAATCCGTGTGCAAATCCTGCAGGGATATAGAGCAAATGTTTATTGTTTTCTGATAATTCTATTTTAACGTATTGTCCGAAGGTTTTTGAATTTAGCCTTATATCAACCGAAACGTCATAAATTCGTCCTTTCAAGCATCTTATGAGTTTGGATTGTTCGTATGGTGTCTGCTGAAAATGCAGTCCTCTCAATACATGCTTTTTGGATTTTGAATAGTTATCCTGATTAAAATCTTCTGTTATGCCGTTATTTAAAAATTCGGATTTTTTATAACTTTCCATAAAAAACCCTCGATTGTCACTATATATTTCAGGCTTTATTAAAATAATATCTTTAATCTTTTGTTTTTCAAATTTAAACGACATCTTTAAAAGAAACTTCCCCAACAATTGTTTAATATTTTAGCATGAAAATTAAAATAATCGGATAATCAACTTAAAACCAGCCCCATTATCTTGTTTGAATAATCATCAAAATTTATGTCTGAGTTTAGGGGTAAATATATAATTCTATCAATAATTCTTTTATCTATAAGACCATGATTTATCATATTTTCCGTTAATTTAATTAAAGGATAATAAAAATCGCCGATTAAAAATATTTTTTCACAAGGAGAATCGACATTGTAATACATATGCTCCAATATAACGCCGATTTCTTCTATGGTTCCCATTCCGCCGGGGAAGCAGATTATGGCTTTGCATAAATTACACATAAGGGATGACCTTTCACATCCCGTGTTTGTTTTTTTTAAAATGTTATATAATTTTTGACCGTTTGGAGATATTTGTTCAAAATCTATTCCGACAATATCAGCGTCTATTACCCAGCTTTTTTGCGGGTCAAATGAGCTTGCGCCGTAATTTGCGCAATAGTTTATTCCTTTTGCGCCTCCGGTTATTATATCAAATCCGTTTTGACTTAAAACATATGACAATTTTTCAGCCAATTTTAAATAAGTTTTACTGTATTCGTTTTCTTTTGAAGTGCCGAGTATTGCGACTGTTTTATTTTTGTTCATTATTGTCAAGTTCCTTCAATAAAGATATTACATAATCATTTTCTTTTTCGTTTGAAACAGTGTATCTTACATAATCTTTAAATTCGTTTTTATAAAATCTTAAAATTACATTTTTGTTCATACATTCGGATTTTAATTTTTCGATATTTTTGTATTTAAAAAATATGAAATTAGTGTCACTTAAAAAGATTTTTTCTATATTTTTCATATTTTTTAATATCGAAAAAACAGTTTTTCTTTGTTGAATGATTTTTTCAATATTTTTTTTAGTATAAGCAAGTCCTTCTTTGCTTAGTGCCTTAACGGCAATTTCCGTACTTTTTGTTGAAATAGAGTACGGGGGTTGAACTTTTTTAAGTGTTTCTGTTATTTCACGTGATGATATACAGCACCCTATGCGGAGTCCTGCCATGGAATATGCTTTTGACAATGTTCTTAAAATTGCAATTGAATTATATTTTTTTAATTCACCGGCAAAGCTTTCGTTCTCGGAAAATTCAATATATGCTTCATCAATAACGATGATGGATTTTTTATCAAAAGTTTTTATAATTTTAATTATATCTTCCCTGTTTAATAAATTTCCTGCGGGCGCTTGGGGGTTTGTGATAAAAATGATTTTCGGAGGATTGTTTTTGTATTCCGTTATTTTTTCAATGTTTAAATTTGCTTTATCATTTAAAATTAAAGGTATATCAACTGTTTTAACATCCTGAACATCCGCATAAAATTTATACATACTAAATGTCGGAGAAAAAACCATAATGTAATCTTCCTTTGGTTCGCAAAAAGTTTTAACCAAAAGTTCTATCGCTTCATCGCTTCCTTTTGTGATTATTATGTTGTCCTCTTCAACCTTATATAAATCAGCAAAAATCTTGTACAATTTATATAAATTGTCATCGTAGTATCTGTTGGCGCATACGCATTGTTCATCATCAGGATAAGGTAAATACGGATTTTCGTTTGCATTTAATAAAATGCATTCTTTAATATTTTCTCTGTATCCGTTTTCATAGGGTGCCAATTTTTGTATATTTTTTCTGACTAAATTTTTCATATTCTGACAGTTATTCCTTTCGTTTTTAGAAATTGTTTTAAAATTGGAATTTCTGTTTTATTGTCATGGAAAATGCTTGCTGCAAGCGCTCCTGATACGTTTGTTTTTTTGAAAACAGTTTCAAAATCTTCTATACACCCTGCGCCGCCCGATGCAATCAGGGGAATATTAATAATATCAGACATAATATTGAGTTGTTCTATATCGTATCCTTTTTTAACACCGTCTTGATTCATACAATTTAATACAATTTCGCCTGCACCCAAATCCATAGCTTCTTTTATCCAATCTTTTGTTCTTTTTTTGGCTGATTTTATTGTTTTTTCACTGCCTGTATATTGATAAACCCAATATTCACCATCTTCAAATCTGCTATCGATACCGACAACAACGCATTGTGAACCGAATCTTTCAGCTAATTCCGTAATTAAATTCGGATTTTCCAGCGCAAAAGAATTTATTGAAATTTTATCCGCACCGCTGTTTAAAATAATTTCTGCCTGTTTAACGGTTTTTATTCCGCCTGCTACGCAAAAAGGAATATTAATGTTTTCCGCTATTTTTGTAATCCAAGCATTATCAACTGTTCTATTTTCACTGCTTGCCGTAATATCATAAAATACGAGTTCATCTGCCTGTTGTTCTTGATATTTTTTTGCTAATTCAAGTGCATCGCCAATTATTCTGTGGTTTTTAAATTGTACTCCTTTTACGACAAGTCCTTTTTTTACATCAAGGCAGGGGATTATTCTTTTTGCTAACATTTAAATAACTCCTTATAGTCAATTTTATTTTCATACAAAGCTTTACCCACTATCACCTCTTCAATGCCTATATCTTTCAGATTTTGAATATCATTTAATGAAGAAATTCCGCCTGAAGCCTGAAGTTTCAGAGTTTTATATTTTTTTAGAATATCTCTGTACAGATTTATATCCGGTCCTTTTAATAATCCGTCATTATCTATATTTGTACATAAAATTCTGCTTGCGGGACTATAATTTTCAATTGCTTCGTATAATGAAATCGAACCTTTTTCCCATGCGTTTGTGAATACTATCGGGATTTCGTTTTCAAATTTAATATCAAAAGCCAAGACGATTCTATCCTCACCAAAATAATTTATCCATTCTTTTACTAAATCAGGGTTTTTTATTGCGAGGCTTCCTATAATAACCTTGTCAATTCCGCTATCTATATAGGTTTTTATTTTTTCTTTTGTCTTGATTCCGCCCCCTGTTTGAATTTTTAAATTTGATTTTTTAGCAATCTCAATAATAAAATTACTTTGGGCATTTTGTTCGTTTTTTGCGCCGTCTAAATCAATAATATGCAAATATTTTGCGCCGTGTTTTTCAAATTCTTTTGCAATTTCAAACGGTGAAATATCGTAGGTTGTTGCTTTATTAAAGTCACCCTTTTGCAATCTTGTGCATTTGTTGTTTATTAAATCAATAGCGGGAATTATTTTCATATTGCCTCCAAGAAATTTCTTAAAATTTTGCTTCCGACATCGGATGATTTTTCGGGGTGAAATTGGCATCCAAAGAAATTATCTTTTTGAATAACAGCGCTGATTTTATCTGAATATTCACAATGTGCAAGAGTATTTGCTCCTTTAGGGACATAATAACTATGTACAAAATAACAAAAGTCGCCGTTTTTTATTCCGTCCAATAAAGGACTATCATTATTAATTACAAGTGAATTCCACCCCATATGAGGAATGGGAAAATTATGCGTTTGCGGTAATTTTATAACATTTTGATTTATTATGCCCAAACAATTAGTATCAGATTCTTCGGAATAATTAAACAACAATTGCATACCGAGGCAAATCCCTAAAATCGGTTGAGTAAGATTTTTTATTACATTAACCAAGTCTAAATCGTTTAATAATTTCATTGTGTATTTTGCGTTTCCGACGCCGGGGAGAATGAGTTTTTCAGAGTTTTTAATTGTTTCTTTATCGGTTGTGAGAATAATTTTTCTTCCCAATCTTTCTAAAGCAAATTTTATTGATGATAAATTAGCGCCGCCTGAATTTATTACCGTAATTTCTTTCATAAAACCCCTTTCGTGGAAGATATTTGTGAATTGGTTTTCTTAATTGCCGTTTTTATGGTTTTTGCAAAAGCTTTAAAACAAGATTCTATCATATGATGTGTATTTGTGCCTTTAATTGAAATATGTGCATTAATTCCCGAATACATACACAAAGTTTCAAAAAAGTGTTTTGTCATTTCTGTCGGAAAATCGCCGACATATTCACGGTTAAAAACGGCATCATAAACAAAAACGGGTCTGTTGGAAATATCTATGGAAACCGTTGTTTGTGCTTCATCCATTACCAATATTCTTTCCCATCCGTATCTTTCGATTCCGAATTTATCATTTAGAGCTTTTTTCAGGCCTTCACCTATTGCAATAGCGCAATCTTCTATTGTGTGGTGTTCGTCAACTTTTAAATCACCCTGACAATATAGCTCCATATCGATACCTGAATGTTTTGAAAATTGTTCAAGCATATGATTAAAAAATTCTAAACCTGTCGAAATTTTATATTCGCCCGTGCCGTCAAGATTCATTTTTAATTTAATCGAGGTTTCTTTTGTGTTTCTTTCTATTTCCGAAATTCTCGGCTTATTTATGATTATATCTGTTATTTTTTTCCAATTGTTGTCATTATTTAGCAAAAACCCTTTTATATTAAGATTTTTGGCAAATTCGATATCTGTTGTTCTATCTCCTATGACATAAGAATTTTCTTTATCAAATTCGTTATTTAAAAGCCAATCTTCTATCATACCGAGTTTTGGTTTTCTGCAATTACAGTTATCGTCTTTTGTGTGCGGACAAACGAAAATTTTATCTATTTCAATATTTTCGGATTTTAAAATTTGAAAAATTTTATTGTTTATTTTTTCAAAATTTTCCAAAGGGTTTAATTCTGTTCCTAAGTTGTCCTGATTGGTTACTATTATTAATTTAAAATTATTTTCATAGAGCCTTTTTAAAGAAGATATTACATACGGCATAAATTCCAATTCTTCTAATGAATTAACCTGCTCTGTTTCGGGCGGTTCTTTTATTATTGTACCGTCTCTATCTATAAATATTACTTTATTTTTCATAATCTCTCCTTACGAATACGGAATTATAGTGCGCAGTTAAAAGTTCTTTTTTTGCCATAATTTCAACAGTATCGGCTAAATTATCAAATCCTTCTTTAGTTACTTCTTGAAAGGTGATTTGTTTTCCGAAGCTTTCTATATTTAATCCCGAATACGATTTTGCAAATCCGCTTGTCGGAAGTGTGTGGTTTGTGCCGCTTGCATAATCTCCGAAGCTTTCAGATGAATATTCACCCAAAAACACAGAACCTGCATTTTTTATCAAATCAATATATTGCTTATAATCTTTAAAATTTAAAATTAAATGCTCGGGTGCATAAATATTTGAAAAATCTATTGATTCTTCTGTTGTTTCCGTTAACACAACAAAACTGTTTTTTAGCGACTCTTTTATTATTTCTTTTCTGTCTGATTTATCCGTTTGTTTTTCAACTTCATTTAAAATTTCGGGTAAAATTTCTTCGTTCGATAAAACTAAAACTGATTGAGAAGTTACACCGTGCTCTGCTTGAGCTAAGATATCCGATGCAACAAATTTTGGATTGCTTGATTTATCCGCCACAACAAGAACTTCGCTCGGGCCTGCAGGCATATCTATTGCGCAAATTGAAGACACATCCATTTTCGCATGGGTAACAAATCGATTTCCGGGACCAAAAATTTTATCTGCTTTTTTGATTGTTTGTGTCGAATATGCCATAGCATAAATTGCCTGAGCACCGCCAACTTTATATATATCTTTAATTCCGCAAATATCGGCACAATATAAAATTTCAGGCGCAATGCTGCCTGTCTTATTTACGGGAGTGCACATAAAAACTTCCTTACATCCGGCTATTTTTGCAGGAATTGCAAGCATTAATACGGTAGAAAACAAAGGTGCGCTGCCATTTGGAATATAAAGACCTACATTTTCAATGGGTAAAAATTTTCTATAACAAAATATTCCTTTTGTAGTTTCGATTTTTTCTGAATTTAAATTATCTAATTGAAATTTATGAAATTTTTCAATATTGTTTTTTGCAATATTAATTGCTTTTTTTAAATTTTCATCAACTTCCGAAATTGCTTTTTGAATTTCTTTAGATGTAACTTTTATGTTATCAAGTTTGACCTTATCAAATTCATAAGTTAAATCAATTATAGCTTTATCTTTTTCTTTGATTACTCTTTTTTTGATGTCTTGAATAATTTTTGTGATATTTTCATCCGATTCATTTTCTCTTTTACAGATTTTATTTTTTTCTTCAAGACTTAATTCATTGTATCTGTATATTTTCATTTTACCTCTTTATTTGTTTCTTTTTTCCAAACACTCAGCGACATCTTTTAAACTTGCATTTTTTGCACTCAATAAAACAAGCAGGTGGAACATTAAATCGGATGCTTCGTCTATAAAATTATCACTGTCGGTTGCAGCGGCAAGTGCCGTTTCGACGCCTTCTTCGCCGACTTTTTGAGATATTCTTTGAATCCCTTTTTGGAATAATTTTGCAGTGTAGCTTGTTTCGGGTGATGAAGTTTTTCTTTTTTCAATAATATCTTCCAATTTTGAAAACCAGCCTAATTCGTTTTTATAATTATCGCTGAAACAGGATACATTTCCTGTGTGACAGGTAGGACCTACAGGGTTAACCCTTATTAATAAAGTATCATTATCGCAATCCGGCGCAATTGAAACAAGGTTTAAGAAATTGCCGGATGTTTCGCCTTTTAGCCATAACTTTTCTCTTGTGCGGCTGTAAAAGCAGACTTTTTTCTCTTTAAGAGTTTTTTCTAATGACTCTTTGTTCATATAGCCGAGCATTAAAACTTCCATAGTTTTATCGTTTTGTATTATAGCAGGGATAAGGCCGTTGCTTTTTTCAAAATCCAATTTATTGATATCTAACATAATTTTCTCCTTAATTTAACATTTTTTCTATCGGCAGAACAGCAATTGAGCTTGCGCCGAGTTCTTTTAATTTTTCCATAACATCCCAGAACATAGTTTCTGTACATATAGCGTGAATTGAAACCATATCTTTATTTGCTAAAGGCAGCATGCTGGGGGATTCTGACCCCGGTAATATTTTAACGATTTCATCAATTTTATCCTTGGGGGCATTTAATACAACGTATTTTTTGGAAGAAACAGATAATGCACTATTTATTCTAACCATTAACCTGTTTGCGATTTCTCTTTTTTCTGAATTTATATTGTTATTATTGATTAAAACGGCTTCGGATTCCAATATTGTAATAATTTCTTTCAAATTATTTTGTTTTAGAGTTGCGCCGCTGGATACAATATCTGCAATAATATCCGCCAATTTTAAACTCGGAGATATTTCAACCGAACCGTTCATTAAAACAGTATTTGCTTTTATATTGTTTTGATTTAAAAAGTTTTTCACAATATTGGGATAAGTTGTTGCAATTGTCAAATTGTTTAAATCCGATAAATTTTCAAAATTCATAGTCTCAGGTATTGCAATAGACAATCTGCATTTTGATATACCTAATTTTGCAAAAATTGATGCGTTAAAGTTTTCTTTATCTTCGTATCTTACTTCTTCAAAAGTGTTTAATCCGACAATACCAAAATCACAAGTTCCTTGTGAAACAAGTGACGGTATATCATCATCTCTTACAAAAAGTAAGTCAACAGGCATTTCTGATATACTGTAATAGAGTTGTCTTTCTCCGACGTTATATGACAGACCGCAATTTTTAAATATTTGTTCGCAAGATTGCTGGAGTCGTCCCTTTTTCTGCAGTGCAATTCTGATTCTTTCCGTCATTATATTTCCTTTCTGTTTTAACTTTTTATTTTTTATATAGATTCAGATTTATTAAAATAAAAAACATTGCATAAATCATAATGCAATGTTCAATCTAAAATTTATATAATTATAGCCAAGCATTGCATATCAGTTTATGCAATGATGATGTGTTTGAATTGTTGTTAAATATATTTTCATTTGTTCTCCAATGCGTTCTATACTAACATTTTTTTTAAATTTATTCAACAAGATACTAAATTTTGTTACAATGAATTGATTTAAATTCAGAAAATATGACCATAAAAAACAGCCGTAAAATAAATTTTATCAGATAACCATACTACAAATTTATGAAAATTGGGATATTTGTGGGCATATAGATAAGTTTTAATATATACTTTAATTATTATTATGTTAAATACATTAGAATTAAAAGCTTCGATTGAAAATTTTGCTCAACTGTCCGACAGGTGGCACAATATTGCTGCTTCTTGGGACTTGAATAGCGCCTTAATAAATAAAATTGATGTTTGTTTAGAAGAAATTTATGTTAACATCGCATCTTATGCATATGATGATAAAGAAGGCACGGCAAAAATTTCTTTTGACAAACAGGATAATGAAATAACATTAAAATTTGAAGACGAAGGAATATATTATAATCCCCTTCAAAAAGAAGACCCCGATATTACGTTATCTCTTGAAGAAAGACCGATAGGCGGACTGGGGATATTTATGGTTAAGGAGATATCGAAAGATATTGAATATAAAAGAGAAGATAACAAAAACATATTAATATTAAAGTTTGGTATAGATTAATATCAGGCTTGAAAATACAAATTGCACGGTATATTATTTTTTAAAAGAGGATTCATATGAGTAACATTGAAAAAAAGAAATTTGGTACGGAAGAACTTTTGGTTAAACTTTCAGGAAGAATTGATGTCACATCAACTCCCGAAATAGAACAGGAAGTTAATCCTGAACTTGACAGTATATCGTATTTAACAATCGATATGGGTGATGTTAATTATATTTCAAGTGTCGGTTTAAGAGCATTCTTATCATTTCAAAAGAAAATTACTCCTAATGGTCAAATGAGAATAGTAAATATTAAACCGGAAGTGCTTGAAATTTTTAAAATGGTTGGATTTGATAAAGTTTTAAATATAAATTAAGGTAAAAAAATGAATATTACTTTTAACAAATTAAATTATGACGCAGAAACTATTAATTCGCAACTTAAAGATTATTGCACACAAAAAGGCATTGATGATGCAACGCTTTTGAAAATGCAAATGGTAAGTGAAGAATTTTTAGCTAACATTTTGTTTCCGAATTTTGACGGTGAAATAAAGATATTAATATTTTTAAAAGACAAAAACAAAGTGCTGACGTTTGAATACGAAGGCATTGATTATATGAAAAATTTTAACGAAGATACGATTATTTCTCACAAACTTTTGGAAAAACAAACTGAAGAAATTATCACAACTACAATAAACGGCATTACAACCGTAAGTTTTGTAGTTTAGCCTAAATATTTAATATCAAGCATTGTTATATCGTCAAATTGAGCAGCACCTTTAGAAAATTCTTTGATATCCGCTCTTATGCTTTCAATCATTTCTTTAGGCTTTTGAATTTTGCTGTTTAACAAATTAGCTAACCTTTCTTCTCCGTAAAATTCTTCCTCTGTGTTTTGAGCTTCTACAACGCCATCCGTATATATAAAAAGGTTATTTTCGGGTTTTAATAACACTTTTAAAGAATTGTATTTAAAATTTTCTACGGCAGCCAAGGCTATATTGTTATCTGTTCTTAAATATTCAAATTTATCATTAATTTTGATTAAAGGAGGATTGTGTCCTGCATTGATATATTCAATTTCGCCTGTCTGTACATTTAATACCGCAATAAATGCTGTTAAAAACATTCCCGCATTATTTGTTGTACACAATTCGTTATTCACCTTGTCAATTATAGATGGCAAAGGATATCCGCTCAACAAATTGCTCTTTAATAAAGATTTTGCATTCATCATAAATAAAGAAGCAGGGATGCCTTTTCCGGATACATCGGCAATTAAAAATGCGAAATGATTTTCATCCGTGTAAAAGAAATCATAAAAGTCTCCGCCCACTTCTTTAGCCGGTGCCATCGAAGCAGATATATCAAAATGTTTTGTTTTTGGAAAATTACAAGGAAGAACCGATGATTGAATTTTAGATGCAATTTCAAGCTCTGATATTCTTTTTTGTTCTTCTTTTGCATTTTCTTTTTGGATTTTTAACAATTTTAAAAGATTGTCTCTCATATTGTAAAAAGCCTGAGTTAAAATACCGACTTCATCATTTGATTCAACAGGAGGAAGCTCGGCTTCAAACTCACCTTTACCATATTTTTCCGCAATTTGTGACAATTCAACAATCGGATTTGTTGTAAATTTGCATATCCAATTAATCATCATAATGAGCAAAAATACACCCAAGACAGTTACAGACAGTAAAATAATTTGAAAATGTTTTATGGGTTTATAAAAGCTATCGGCAGAATAAACCAGGTATGAACTCCAATTTGTTTTTGGAATCGGCGCATAAACAAATACAACTTCACCTTTATATACGGAAGATTTTGGCATTGTAACAAAACCCATACTTCCTTTTTTGACTTGTTCTGCCGCATATTTTAATTGTTTTGAATTTATGTCCCGAGCGAGCTCTGATATTGTTTTTTTAAATTCAATATTTTTATCGGGGTGAATTAAATACAAGCCCTTTGCGGAAGTTAAAAGATATCTGCCGTTGGATTCAAATTTGTAGCTGTTTAACCAATCACGCATAGCATCTAAATTGCCCGATGTTCCTATAACTCCGTCAAAAGTTTTATCTCCTCTGTAACTGAAAGGAACGGAAACCGTTGATGATAATATTTTATTTCCATCAGGATGAACCGACATATAAGGCTCTGTCCAATGAATTTTACCTGAAGTAATTACGGCATTCAGCCATTCTCTGTCTTTTACAAAACCTGTTTCTTCCCATTTTACGGTTATAATTTTATTATTTTTTACATAACTGAGATATAAAATCCCGTTAGCGGATTCATTTTTCGGCGGAATATATATAAAAAATTCATAAAAATGTCCATATTGTTCTCTTATTGATTTCAAACCGGCTTCAGCCAATAATTTTAGTTCTTCATCGTCTGTATGTTTTTTTAACTCCAAGATTTTTGCGGTATTAACGATTGATTGTTCCGTTATATCCGCACCTTGTGCAATATTATGATTTACTTCGCTTAATGCTTTATATGCAGAAGATACAACCTGTTCTTTTAGCAGGGGTTTAGAATAATTAGATATAAAAATACTCAGCAGAAACGAGCCGATTAAAATTGTTAAAAGAATACTTGTGCTGAGTTTAAATACTAACGATCTGTTTTTTAAAAAATTGATAATTTTGTTTAACATAAAGGAAACCTTACTCCCAAAATACATCCGTTTACATATAATTTATAATGAATTTGCTTGTATGTAAATACAATTAATTTGTTATTTAAAATACATAAAAATTTTTTTAAAAAAACTATTGCATTTTTTAAAAAAATAGTGTAATATTCACACTATAATAAAAAAGGGAAAAATTTTGAAAACTATCACATTTACAATTCAAGCACGACGCAGCATTCCATATATCGAATGCGGAATTGTTTTGTGATTTTATATTTGTTTTGAAAAAAATAAAATATTCCCATTCGATATAAATCGAATGGGTTTTTTGTATTAAAAAAAGGAGAAGGATATGAATTTAAAAGGAAAAGACTTTATAAATTTGGAAGATTTCAAAAAAGAAGAATTATATGAATTAATAGAACTCGCTTCAACTTTAAAAGCAAAAGTAAAAAACAATGAAAAGATTGATATTTGTAAAAACAAAACACTTTTGATATTTTTTGAAAAGCCGTCTTTAAGAACAAGATTAAGTTTTGAAACAGGCATAGTGAAGCTTGGCGGAACACCTTTATACATTACAAAAGAAGAATGCGCCCCCGGAAAAAGAGAAAGCATAGAAGATACGGCAAGAGTTATGGCAAAATATGTTGACGGTATGGCAATAAGAACTTTTGCTCATTCAACATTGGAAAAATTTGCACAATGGTCAAGTGTTCCCGTTATAAATTCTCTGACGGATAAATCACACCCCTGCCAGATTATGGCGGATATTTTAACCATAAAAGAACATTTTGGAAATTATACAGGTAAAAAATTGGCATACATAGGTGACGGAAACAATGTTTTACACAGTTTACTCGTTGGTTGCTCTATGTTTGGAATAAATATTTCTTGTGCTTGTCCTTCCGGATATAAAGCACCCGAAGATGCGGTTTTGTTGGCCAAAAAATATTCAAAAGAAACCGCATCTACGGTCGAAATTTTAGAAGACCCCAAAAAAGCCGTCCAAGATGCAGATATAATTTACACTGATACTTGGACAAGTATGGGTCAGGAAAAAGAAGCTGATGTAAGAAAAGAAGCTTTTAAAAACTATCAGGTAAATGAACAACTTCTTCAAAATGCCTCAAAAAACCATATTGTTATGCATTGTCTTCCTGCGCACAAGGGAGAAGAAATTGATTTTGATACTTTTGAAAAACATGCGGACATACTTTTTAATCAGGCGGAAAACAGAAGATATGCGCAAATGGCAATTATGGCATCAATTATGTAAACTAAGGATTTTAAAATAAAAGGAGAAACAATATGAAAGAAAAAGTAGTTTTGGCATATTCGGGCGGTCTTGATACAACGGTTATCATTCCTTGGTTAAAGGAAAATTATGATTATGAAGTTATTGCGGCATGTGTTGATGTTGGACAAGGAAAAGAAACCGATGGGCTCGAAGAAAAAGCACTAAAAACAGGCGCAAGCAAATATTATCTTGTTGATTGTAAGGAAGAATTTGTCAAAGAATGTGTTTATCCGATGATAAAGGCGGGAGCTGTATATGAAGGAAAATATCTTCTCGGAACTTCAATAGCAAGACCGATTATAACTCAAAAGCTTGTCGATATAGCAAAAAAAGAAGGCGCAACGGCAATTTGCCATGGTGCAACGGGAAAAGGAAATGACCAAGTCAGATTTGAATTATCTGTAAAAGCTCTTGCGCCGGAACTAAAAATAATTGCACCGTGGAGAATTTGGGATATTCAATCAAGAGAAGATGAAGTTGAATATTTGGAAAAAAGAGGGATTGAAGTTCCCATGAAAAAAGGTGATACCTATTCAAGGGACAGAAACGTATGGCATATAAGCCATGAAGGATTAGAGCTTGAAGATCCTTCGCTTGAACCGAATTATGATTCACTCCTTCATATGTCAAATACACCCGAAAATGCTCCCGATAAGGCAGAATATGTTGAAATAGAATTTGTAAAGGGAGAAGCGGTTAAAGTAAACGGGGAATCGTTGACTCCGTTAAAAATAGTTGAAAAATTAAATGAAATCGGCGGAAAAAATGCAATAGGTACAATTGATATGGTTGAAAACAGAGTTGTCGGAATGAAATCGAGAGGAGTATATGAAACCCCGGGGGGTACAATTTTATATGCCGCTCATAAAGAGCTTGAATATTTGTGTTTGGATAAAGAAACTCAATCCTTTAAATCAATTGTTGCAAACAAATTTGCAGAAGCTGTTTATGCGGGTCAATGGTATACGCCTTTAAGAGAAGCATTATCTGCGTTTGTTGACTCAACTCAAAAAAATGTAACGGGAACCGTTAAATTAAAATTATATAAGGGAAATATTATTCCTGCCGGAGCAAAATCAAAATATTCTCTATATAATGCGAGTCTCGCAAGTTTTACAACGGGTGAATTATATAACCATAAAGACGCAGAAGGTTTTATTAATCTTTTCGGATTACCTTTAAAGGTTAATGCACTTGTTAATAAGATGAATAATGAAAAATAGATAAGGAATAAAAAATGAAACAACTTTGGGGTTCAGGGTTTTCAAAAGAATTAAATAAATCAACAAATGACTTTAATTCGTCATTGAGTTTTGATAAAAGACTTTATGAATACGATATTAGAGGAAGTATTGCTCATGCTGAAATGCTTTCGATTCAAGGTATTTTGACACATGAAGAATTTAATCTTATCGAAGGCGGTTTGAATGAGATTTTAGATGAAATTAAAAACGGACAAGTTGATTTTGATTCGGATTTTGAAGACATCCACACATTTGTTGAAAAACTGTTGGTGCAAAAGATAGGTGCTACAGGAAAAAAACTGCACACTGCAAGAAGCAGAAATGATCAGGTTGCACTTGATATGAGAATGTATGTAAAAGACGAGATTCAAAATTTAAAATCTCAAATTGTTTCATTGTTAAAAGTGCTTTTATCTTTAATAAAAGAGCATAAAGAAACTATAATGCCCGGATATACTCATCTTCAAAGAGCACAACCCGTGACCTTCGGACATCATTTGTGTGCTTATTTTGAAATGCTGAAAAGAGATTATTCAAGATTAAAAGATGCTTACAAAAGAGTAAATGTTCTTCCATTGGGTGCGGCTGCTCTTGCGGCCTCACCATACGGAATAGACAGATATAAAACCGCAGAACTTTTGGGGTTTGATGATATATGTTTAAATAGTCTTGATGCTGTTTCGGATAGGGATTTTGTTGTTGAAACTTTATCTTCGTTATCTCTCATAATGCTTCATTTGAGCAGGTTCTCCGAAGAAATTATCTTGTGGTCAACAAAAGAATTTCAATTTATACAAATTGATGATTCTTATGCAACAGGAAGCAGTATTATGCCTCAAAAGAAAAACCCCGATATAGCAGAGCTTATAAGAGGTAAAACAGGAAGGGTTTATGGCGCATTAGTATCAATATTGACGGTTATGAAGGCATTACCTCTTGCTTATAACAAAGATATGCAAGAGGATAAGGAGCTCTTTTTTAACGCAATAGACACCGTGAAAGCTTGTCTTTTAATCTTGCCTGAAATGCTTGAAACAATAACCGTCAATAAAGATAAGATGTTAAAAGCCTGCGAAGAAGGATTCTTAAATGCAACGGATGTTGCCGATTATCTTGTTAAAAAAAGCGTTCCTTTTAGAGATGCCCACGAAGCCTCAGGCAAGGCGGTTAAATATTGTATGGAAAATAATTTAACCTTGAGTGATATGAAGCTTGATGAATATAAAAAAATAAGTAATCTTTTTGAAAACGATTTATACTCTGCAATTGATATAAAAAATTCTCTCGAATCAAGAAAAGTAATCGGGGGACCCTCTAAGGAGGCTCTTGAAAAAGTAATTTTAATAGAAGAAGAATGGATAAATAAAAATGAACAAAATTAAAGCAGCAATTATAGGCGCAACAGGATATGCGGGGCAGGAATTATTCAGAATATTGTATTCTCACCCCTATACAGAAGTTGTAAAAGTAAATTCCGTTAGCTATACAGGCGAAAACTATTCTGATATATATAAAAATTTAAACGGTTTAACGGAACTCAAATTAACAAACGATGAAATTGAAAAATTGGCCGATGAAGTCGATGTGATTTTTCTTGCACTGCCCCATGGGATTGCATCAAAAAACGTTAATAAAAATATTCTAAACAAATGCAAAATAATTGATTTAGGGGCTGATTTCAGATTGAAAGATAAAAATATCTATGAAAAATGGTACAAAGTCGAACATTTTGGAGAAGATGTTTTAAAAGAAGCCGTATACGGTCTTTGTGAAATACATTCTGATGAAATCAAAAAAGCAAGACTTGTTGCAAATCCGGGGTGCTACACAACATGCAGCATATTAAGTTTATATCCTCTTGTAAAAGGAAACCTGATAAATACAGATACGATAGTAATTGACGCAAAATCAGGCGTAACCGGTGCGGGAAGAAAACCTGATATTACAACTTCATACTGTGAATGTAATGAATCTATTAAAGCCTATAAAATAGCTTCTCACAGACACACACCCGAAATCGAACAAGAATTGTCAATCGCTGCAAATAAAAATATAAATCTTATTTTCACTCCGCATTTGACACCTATGAATAGAGGAATCCTTGCAACTTGTTATGCAAAACTAAATTGCGAATGTGATTATGAAAAACTTAAAGAAGCTTATTTAAAATATTATAAAGACAAAAAATTTATCAGAATTTTAAACAAAGGGGTTTTCCCTGAAACAAAAAATGTAAAGTCATCCGAATATATTGATATCGGTTTTACGATTGACAAAAGAACAGGTTCCGTTATTGTTATCGGAGCAATAGACAATTTATTCAAGGGGGCGTCGGGACAAGCCGTTCAGAATATGAATCTTATGTTTGGTTTTGAAGAAGATACGGCTATCAATTTGCCGCCATTGTACGCAGTATAAAGAGGAGAAATCAATGATAATAAAAGAAGAAGGAATAACATCTCCAAAAGGTTTTATGGCTGCAGGGGATCATATAGGAATAAAAAAATTCAAAAAAGATTTAGCTATAATATATAGCGAAAAACCTGCATTATGCTCTGCTGTTTTTACGACAAATGCAGTCAAAGCGGCACCTTTAAAACTTGCGATAAAAGTTCTGTCCGAAAATAATTACATACAAGCAATTGCAATTAATAGCGGAAATGCCAATGCCTGCACGGGGGAGCAGGGGTATATTGATGCGGTTGATTGTGCTAAAACCCTTGCAACTTCTTTAAATCTCAACGAAAATCAGGTTTTGGTTTCATCAACCGGAGTTATCGGAAAATTATTGGATAGAGATATTATTTTAAACGGTATAAAAAATGTATCAAAAGAACTTTCCGATTCTGATGAAAGCGCACAAAATTGTGCAGAAGCCATTATGACAACCGATACATTTAAAAAACAAATAACGGTTGAAATTGATATTAAAGGAAAACCCGTTAAAATATCAGGTATAGCAAAAGGTTCAGGCATGATACATCCGAATATGGCAACAATGCTCGGGTTTTTGACAACGGATATAAATATCACAAAAGAAATGCTCGATAAGGCTTTTAAAAGCAATATTGCGGATTCTTTTAATATGATAACAGTTGATGGCGAAACAAGCACAAATGATACCTGTCTTATTCTTGCAAACGGTATGGCGGAGAATATACTTATTGATAAAGAAGATGAAAATTTTAACAAATTTAGGGAAGCTGTTGAATATGTGACAAAGAATCTTGCAAAACAAATTGTAACAGACGGAGAAGGGGCAACAAAATTTTTAGAGGTAAATATAAAAGGTGCTCGTTTAAAAGAAGATGCAAGAACTTTATGCAAAGCTATTTTAAATTCACAGCTTGTTAAAACGGCATTTTTCGGAAAAGATGCAAACTGGGGCAGAATTTTATCCGCAATGGGCGCCTCGGGTGTAAAATTTAACCCAGATAAAGTTAAAATTTCATTCAAAAATGAAATAGGAAGTATAGATTTATATGAAAACGGAATGCCGTATAAATTTGATGAAGAATTTGCTCTTCAAATTCTTGAAATGAGAGAGATTAAAATTGATATCATACTTCAGGAAGGTACTGAAGAAATTACGGGCTGGGGATGTGATTTAAGTTATGAATACGTAAGAATTAATGCAGAATATAGGACATAAAATTATGAGTTATGAAAAATACATTAAGAAAGCAGAAACTTTGGTTGAAGCAATGCCGTACATTAATAAATTTAACGGCAAAACGGTGGTAATTAAATATGGCGGAAGTGCAATGACTGACACTCTTTTAAGGCAGTCTGTCATAAAAGATATTGCCTATCTTAAAGCTGTCGGTATAAATCCGGTTGTGGTTCACGGCGGAGGACCTGAAATAAATAAAGCTTTAAAGACAGAAGGCATTGAACCCGAGTTTAAAAACGGTCTCAGAGTAACGGATTCTAAAACTGTTAAAACAGTGGAAAAAGTTTTATCGGGGACTGTTAATAAGGCAATAGTATCGGATTTTCAAAAATTCGGTACTCTTGCCGTCGGAATCTCAGGCAAAGACGGACTTTTAATTGAAGCAAATAAAAGTCCTGATGATATTGGATATGTAGGAGAAATTTGCAAAATAAATCCTAAAATTATCCAAACTTTAACGGATTCTTCGTTTGTGCCTGTTATATCTCCCATAGGCACAAACGAGTCGGGAGAAACATTTAATATTAATGCTGATCATGCTGCAGTCGAAATTGCAATTGCACTTAAAGCAACAAAACTTGTTTTTCTGACGGATACCGACGGAGTAAGAAAAGATGAAAGTGACCCTTCTACACTGTTATCGAAGATTACTCCCGTTGAGATAGAATCTATGATAAAAAATAAATATATAACAGGCGGAATGATTCCAAAAGTAAAATCATGTGCAAAAGCAATTCAGTCGGGAGTAAAATCCGTGCATATAATAAACGGAAAAATAAAGCATTCGCTTCTTCTGGAAATATACACAAATGACGGTATCGGAACAATAATAGAGGAATAATATAATGGATACAAAAACACTAAGCGACAAATACATAATGAATACATACAATCGTTTTGATATAGAAATTACAAGAGGCGAGGATGTGTATGTATACGATGAAAATAACAAAAAATATCTTGATTTTACTGCGGGAATTGCCGTAAATTCATTGGGTTACAAGGATAAAGACTGCATTAATGCCGCAATTGAACAATTAAATAAATTTAATCACTGTTCAAATTTATACTATTCAAAACCTCAAGCACAAGTTGCCAAGCTTCTTGTTGAAAATTCTTGTTTTGAAAAAGTGTTTTTCTGTAATTCCGGAG
Organism: uncultured bacterium; assembly: GCA_946622415.1. Taxonomy (GTDB): domain Bacteria; phylum Cyanobacteriota; class Vampirovibrionia; order Gastranaerophilales; family Gastranaerophilaceae; genus RUG14156. The sequence goes on along the minus strand of CAMOPX010000009.1, from coordinate 21,297 downwards.
CCGAAGCAAATGAAGCCGCAATTAAAATTGCAAAAAAATTCGGCAAAACAAAAGGAGAAAACTGTTCTAAAATAATTACAATGAAAAATTCCTTCCACGGAAGAACAATAGGGGCATTGAGCGCAACGGGACAAGAAAAGTATCAAAAATCCTTTACTCCTTTATTATCGAATTTTGAATACGCAGAATTTAATAATCTAAAAAGCGTGGAAGCTCTTGTTGATGATAATACTTGCGCGATTATTGTTGAACCCGTACAGGGAGAAGGCGGACTTTATCCTGCGACAAAAGAATTTCTTTCAGGTTTAAGAAAACTTTGCGATGAAAAAAATGTTTTGCTTTGTTTTGATGAAGTTCAATGCGGAATCGGAAGACTCGGTACCTTATTTGCTTATCAGACTTTTGGAGTTGAACCTGATATTGTTGCAATGGCAAAAGGTTTAGCGAACGGACTTCCGATTGGTGCTTGTGCTGCAAAAGGAATAGCAGCTTCTATTTTGACACCCGGAGATCACGCTTCAACTTTCGGAGGAAATCCCGTTTCTTGTGCTTGCGCAAATGTGGTTCTTGATAAATTAATAAACAAGGGAATCCTTCAAAATGTTAAAAACACGGGTGAATATTTGAATTTAAAACTGACTGAACTCAAGAAGCAATATTCCGTTATAAAAGAAATCAGAGGAATAGGGCTTATGGCAGGCATTGAATTGACCGTGAAGGCAAAAGACATTATGACAAAAGCAATAAAAGAAGGATTGCTTATAATCGGTGCAGGTGAAAATGTCATAAGGTTTGTCCCGCCGTTAACGATTTCAAAAGAAAATATTGACGAAATGATTTCAATACTAAAAACCGTACTGGAATCCTAAAAATCTAATTTTTAGGGTTTACGGAAAGGCTTGAATATCAAGCGTCAATTTTATTAAAATATTGAAAAATCGCGGCTTTTTATAATCCTTAATCTTCAGGCTTCTAAAAACATAGTGTTTGTTTCTGTTGTTTTATGGTTATATTAAAAACCGATGCTATTCAACCATTTTGCTACTTGCATTTCTGTTTGTTCTTTATCTTTTTGTGCAGTATGGCCGTATATTGCAAAATCATTTGCGTGAACTCCGCCCGAACCTTCATGCGTACAGAAATTATATACTTTTTTATTTGATAAGTCGTATTTTTCTAAAAAAGTATAAACAGGCATCGGCATTTCAGCCCACCAATTCGGATAGCCGACAAATACCGTGTCATAATCATTAATATTATTTACTTCTCCTATAATTGCGGGTCTTGCGTTTCTTTGTTTTTCTTCCTTTGCAAATTGAACAAGAGACGTATATTTATTTGGGTAATTATCATTAGCCACCTTAATTTCAAATAAATCCCCATTTGTTTTTTCTGCAATGATTTCGGCAACAATAGCAGTATTGCCTTTTGTAATATTACCTACCGAATATTGTTCGCCTGTTCTTGAAAAATATGCTATCAAAGTTTTTGACATAATTCCTCCTATCTTATAAAGTTAGTAAATACTGTTTCTTCTTGTTTTGGAAGCTCAATACCTGCGTTTTGTCCTGCTTCTTTCAATTTCAAAAACCAAGCCATATTTCTTGCAAGTATTCTCATATTTTGCATACCCTCTAAATCTTGTTTAACTTCATCAGGTGAAGCCCCATGCACCATATTCCAATATCTGCCTGAAATAATCGGCATTTCTGATATTGTCATATATTTATTTAATTGGTCTAAAGCTGCTGTTGTTCCTGCTCTTCTTGCACTAACAACAGCGGATGCAGGTTTGTGTCTGAAATAATCCATTTTTCCCGATAACAAAGCAGAGAAAAACGCTCTATCCAAAAATGCCGTAATACCGCCGGAAGCTGAACCGTAATGAACGGGTGAGCCAAAAATAAACCCGTCAAAATCTTTGCATTTTTCAACAAAATTATTAACGTCGTCGTCATTAATTACGCATTTGCCGATTTTTGCACAAACGCTGCAAGCTCTGCAAGGGGTTATTGATTTAATCCCGATTTGATAAATTTCGGAATCAATATTTTCTTCTTTTAAAGTTTTTGCGATTTCAGTGAGTGCAGTATAAGTGCAACCTTCTTTATGAGGTGAGCCGTTAAATAATAATACTTTCATTTTTTTCTCCTTAATTTTTGAATTTTTCTGCATCAAGATATCTGATTATTCTTGCAGGGTTTCCGACAACAACTGCGTTATCGGGAACATCTTTGGTTACAACAGCACCTGCTCCGACTACGGCATTTTCACCTATTGTAACCCCCGGTAATATTGTTACATTTACTCCAATCCAAACATTTTTCTTTATATGAACAGGTTTACAGGTAATAATATATCTATCATACATATCGTGGTTGTTTGTTGCAATAGTACAATTCAAAGATATCATTGTATTATCTTCAATAGTTAAACCGCCTGCAGACATACATTGAAAACCATTCAAAATAACAACATTTTTACCTATTTTTACTTTATCTGCCAAAATCGTAAAAATCGGCGGATGAATAACAGTATTTTCACCCAATGTGTTATTAAAAAGCTCATTGATTAACTTTTGACATTCTGGAGTTGTTGGATTCGTTTGATTTATTCTAAAACACAAATCCGAACTTCTTTTTGCTTTTGCGATTCTTTCGGGTTCTTGATTTCTTACATCAATTCTAACTTCTTCCATAATAATATTTACCCCCTTAATCCTCAGGTTTCCAAGAACCTAACATTTGTTCCTGTTGTTCTAATGTCATATTGAAAAATCTTTTGCCTGAATCGAGTTTTCTTATTTCATTCATTTCATCTTCAGTTAATTCAAAATCAAAAATTTCAAAGTTTTCTTTAATATGAACAGGATTTGTTGAACGAGGGAAAACAATTGTACCTTTTTGAATATGCCATCTTAAAATTATCTGAACATTAGTTTTGCCGTATTTTTGAGCCAACTTTGTAAATAATGGTTCATTTATAAGATTTTTATCACCGTGACCTATCGGATACCAAGATTCTATAACAGTTCCATATTTTTCAACTCTTTTCTTTAATTCGTTTTGTTGGTAATAAGGGTGGCATTCAACTTGTAAAACAGACGGCGGAATTTCTGCCATATTTAAAACTTCTTCAAGTCTTTCAGATTCAAAATTAGAAAGTCCGATAGATTTTATTCTGCCGTCTTTAACTGCATGCTCCATATCTTTATATGCTCCGATATAGTCGCCAAATTGTTGGTGCAAAAGGAGTAAATCAATATAATTTGTATCAAGTCTTTTTAGCATTTTGTCTATGGCATCTGAGGTTTTACCCTCACCATATTCACTAGGCCAAAGTTTTGTAGTTATCCAAATTTCTTCTCTTGGTATTCCGCTTTCTTTAACGGCTTTACCTACACTTCTTTCATTTTGGTATGCGTGAGCCGTATCAATGTGGCGAATTCCCATTCCAAGCGCCGTTTTAACTGCATTTATTGTTGCTTCACCTTCCGGTACCTGATAAACTCCAAGCCCGAATTGTGGTATTTTGTTTCCGTCATTTAAGGTTATAAATGTTTGTACCATTGTTATTCTCCTTGTTAATATAATCCTGTTTGAATGTGTGGTACATAAGGTTCCTCTAACCTCTTTATTATATCATCACTCAATTTAATGTCCAAAGATGAAACTGCTTCTTCAACATGTTTAACATCAGTACACCCGACGATGGGTGAAGTTATATAAGGTTTAGAGAACATCCAAGCAAGAGATACCTGTGCCATAGAATAGCCGAGTTCTTTTGAAATTTTTTCTAAGTTATCAACAACAACCTTATCTTGTTCATCTGTTGCACCCCATACCATAGGCGATACTTCATCAATAGAATTTCTTGCGGTTTTTGTTCCCCAAGGGTGAGCACACCTTCCGCCTGCAAGAGGACTCCAAGGAACTACTGCGATTTTTCTATCCTGACATAATGGCATCATTTCTCGCTCTTCTTCACGATAAATTAAATTATATTGATTTTGCATTGAAACAAATTTTGTCCAGCCGTTGCGTTCTGCGATTTGGTTTAATCTTTCAAACTCCCAAGACCACATAACAGATGCTCCGATATAACGAGCTTTACCCGATTTTACAACATCATGCAAAGCTTCCATAATTTCTTCCATCGGAGTTTCGTGGTCTAACCTATGGATTTGATATAAATCTACATAATCAAGTCCTAATCTTTTTAATGAATGGTCGATTTCTGCCATAATATTTTTTCTTGAAGAACCTGCACCGTTTGGTCTGCCTTCACGCATAGCAAAATGTACTTTTGTTGCAACAACAATTTCATCTCTATCGAGTCCAAGTTCTTTAATTAAACGACCTGTGATTTCTTCACTTGTTCCCAGTTGATAAACATTTGCCGTATCAAAATAATTAATACCTAAATCAACTGCTTTTTTAAATATAGGTTTCGCATCTTCATAATCTTTTGCCCAAGGGAAAACGCCATTTTCTTTCCCAGGTTTTCCAAAACTCATACAGCCTAAACAAATTCTTGAAACATCAACACCTGTATTGCCTAATTTTACATATTGCATAATTTATCTCCTTTTTTATATCCTTATGATAAATTATGCTTAACAACTTTTCAAATTGAAATATTGAATTATTGATTTAATTTTTCGATTAAAATATAATAAGATTATGAACACAAAACAAATTGATTACATATTGGAGCTTGCTCAAACGCAGAATTTTAATAGAGCTGCTGAGAATTTATATATTTCACAATCCACTTTAACTTATCAGATTAAAGAAGTTGAAAAAGAACTCAATTTTTTGCTTTTTGAAAGGTCGGGAAAAGGCGCGACCCTGACTCCTGCCGGTAAACAATTTGTTACCACACTAAAAACAGTAAAAGACGAGTTACGTCTCGGAATAGAACAGGCACAAAATTTCAGTAAAAAATATTCTGATAACATTACAATCGGCTTGCCTACACGTTCTTGTATTTATTATCTGCCACAGGCAATGAAAGAATTTGGTAAGATATATCCAGATATTTCAATAACACCGAAATTTAACGGATTTTATAAACCTGAAGATTTTTTGAAAGGAAATCAGGATATATTTTTCACATTTGATAATGAGATGAAACACGTCCCTGATACAAAACTGATTCATCTATATACAAGCAGAATTTATTTGATAACAAAAAAAGATGATGAACTTGCAAAATTGAAAACTGCAAAAATATCTGATTTAAAGGGAAGAACGTTGATGGTCGGCGGTGGTTCACCACCGCAATTGAGAACACTGCAGCAGAGAATAATAAATTCTATTGACATAGATTACTTTAATTCAGAAACCCATGAAACAACAATGACAAATATTTTGGCTGATAAAGGAATTTGTTTAACCCCCGGATTTTTTCAAGATTACACAGGGGAATTTGCTTGGATTCCGTTTGATTGTGAAGAAAAATTTGAATGTTATTTATGTGTTCACACAAACGATAAAAGGGAAAGCCTGAAAGAATTTATACGGATTTTGAAAGTGATTTATAAATAGTAAAATTACTTTCAAAAACGAAAGGTGTAATTAAGTTTTCCTCTATTTTAATTTATTATATTCTTCATCTGTAACGGGTTCGAGCCAAACATTGTCTGTTTCAATACCTTTTACTTCTACTGCCAAATGTGAAAACCAACTGTCAGGTGCACTACCGTGCCAATGTTTAACGTTTGCGGGAATATTTATAACATCGCCCGGTTTCATTTCAACAGGCTCTTTGCCCCATTCTTGGTAATATCCTCTGCCTCCTACGGCAATCAACATTTGTCCTCCGCCTGATTTTGCTTTATGAATATGCCAATTGTTTCTGCATTTTGGCTCAAACGTTACGTTATAAATTTTTACCTGTTCGGTTGAAACGGGTGAAATATAACTTTGCCCGATAAAATACTGTTTATAAGCATCGTTTGGTTTGCCAATCGGGAACATTATTGTTTTTTGATATTGTTCCATTGAATTCATTTTGTTCTCCTTTTTGTTGAAATTAAATGCAAAGCATAGGTTTGATATTAAAAACAGAATCGAAAATACAGATAATAATTTTTTCATAAATATAACCTCTTTATTGTTCATTTGTTACATCTTGAACTGTTTTCAATGCTGCAAAGGAATTTGGAAAACCTACATAAGGCATAACTTGAATTATGGAAGCGGTAATTGTTTCAATTGAATTACCGGCTTTAAGATTTCCTTTAATGTGGCTTTTTAAAACCCCCGTATTACCTGTTGTTGTAAGAATTGCTATTGTCATAAGTTCGCGCTTTTTAAGGTCTAAACCCTCTCTTGTACAGAAGTCACCAAAACAAACTTCCGTTAAAAATCTTGCAACGTTACTTCCCATATCATCAGGTAAACCTTTCATATTTTGAACGATTTCATCGCCATACATCGGGTTTTGTATTTCAAAGCCTTTTTGGTATCTATCACTTTCATTAGTTGTTTTTGTACTTTTTAATTCTTTTTCCAGTCCTCTTTCTTTTATAACCTCGTTAAATACAGCTATTGCATTTAAGGTTTTTGGAAAGCCAATAAACGGCGCACACTGATAGATTGTTTCTCTTATTTCAATAGGAGTATTTCCTGCATTTAAGGCACCATTGATATGTGCTTTTAACTGTGGCAGTGTTTGCATAACGGTTAAACTTGTAACGGTTAACAATTCTCTTGTTTTTATATCCAAATCACCCACTGTAAAGACTTCTCCAAAAATATATTTTTGCAAAATATCCATAAAATCTTTATCAGGGCCGTTATTGTTTTTAGTTGTTATATTAAACAAAATTTCTAAATTTTTATCAGCGATTTCTTGTCTTGTCATATTTTTCTCCTTTGCAAATGCACTCAAATTAAACATCAAAGCAGATATTAGAACTGTAATACACAACTTTTTAATCATATAAAATCCTCGTATTTACATCTTAACAAAATGCTAGTCTAATAATACATTAACTGTTTATGATAAATCAATTATAAAATCGAAAAATATTATTTAAAAAATTTATGCCGAAATAAAATCAAGCACTGCATTGATAAATGTCAGCGGGTGAACGGGGCAACCCGGTATATATAAATCAATATTATATTTTTCAATAAATGTTCTATCAAGTTCTTTTGAATCTTGGAATATTCCGCCTGAAATAGCACAAGCTCCGGTTAGAATAACTATTTTAGGTTCGGGTACCGATTTATAACAGTCCTCAAGGGCGTATGCCATGGCTTTTGTTATCGGGCCCGTGATAACAATTCCGTCTGCGTGTCGAGGAGAAGCAACAAAATCAATTCCGTATCTTCCCATATCAAAATTGCAATTTGAGCAAGCATTCAATTCCATCTCGCATCCGTTACAGCCGCCTGCAGATACTTGCCTTAATTTTAATGATTTTGAAAAAACTCTTTTAATTTCCTGTCTTGCTTTAATTGCGATTTTTTCAAAATCTTCGTAAGTCATATTCTCTTTGATAATCAGATTTTCTTTTGAGGTTGAAGCCAGTTTGTATTTGTTTGTAAATTTAATTGCTTCGCACTGACATTTTCCGCATAGAGTGCATTTCCCTAAATCTATTGAATTAGGATTTGCGGATAGTGCTCCTGTCGGGCAAACAGAGCTATCCAATTTTGAACTTTTTATAATCGGAAAACCCCTAAATTGCTCTTTTATTTGTGCGTTTTTAATATCTTTAATATATTGATTGCCTTGAAAATATTTTAATTTAATTGTGTCAAACATCTTTAAATCCCTATTTTAAATTTTATTTATAAATCGTTTCCGCAGTAAGAAAGATTGAAGCTTTTATTGCATAGCGGAAAATCTGAAATGCCGTTGTTTCTGACTGCCATAGAGAGCATATACCAGTTGTTAAAAGATGCATCTTTTATTTTATATCTGATAAATTCGCTATCGGCTCCCGTTATTGCACAATGGACAATTTCTCCTCTCCATCCTTCAACAATTGAAATTGCAAAGGTATTAGGAGGAATATTGTTTATTGAAGTTGTAAGGCCGTCTTTGTTGTTATCTAATTCATCAAGAAAATTATTTATAAATGCAGCCGATTGTATAATTTCTTTGTACCTTAGCATAAATCTTGACCACACGTCGCCTGCGGGTTTAAATTCTGTATTTTGCCAATATTTTAGGTACCATTCATCTTTAAAATCATATCGAGAATCTATATTTATGCCTGAGGCTCTCGCTGCCATACCGACTGCACCCAATAAAACAGCCGTTTCTTTGCTGACAGTTCCTGTTTGTTCCATTCTTGAAATACAAGAGGTTTTTTTGAGCATAGTTTCGGCTGTTCTTTTAACTGTTTTTAAAACCTCATCGATTGTAGATTTAATCTTTTTGGTCATTTCTTTATCTATATCAAAATTTACACCGCCTACATCAAATAACCCTCTTCCGAAACGGCTTCCGGAAATTTCAAGCATAGTATTGATAATCAGTGTTCTTGTTGTGCCAAAAATGGAAGCCCCCATTAAATATGCCATATCTCCGGATATTGCACCTAAGTCACCTATATGTATTGCCATTCTTTCCATTTCGAGTGCTATTCTTCTTATGAGTTGTGCTCTTTTCGGAATAGTTGTTTGAGTCAGCGCTTCGATTACTTGAGAAAAAGCCATATTGTATGCAATTACGCTATCCCCGCAAATAGATTCAGCTAATCTGTTATTGGGATTAAGCATGAGTTCTTCTATGCCTTTGTGTTGGTACCCGAGCATTATTTCTAAATTATATATTTTTTCTCCTTGACACATGAATCTAAAGTGTCCGGGCTCGATTACGCCTGCGTGAATTGGACCTACCGCCACTTCATGGACATCTTCACCCTCCATTTTGAAAAACGGGTATTCGTCTTGATTTTTTCTTAGGGGTTTTAGCCATGGATGGTTTTTGGGTTCTATTTTGAAATCTTCATAAAATTCTCTTTCAAAGTTATGAAACGCAGGAAATTCCGGTGTTAAAGAATCGTAGGATTTAATATCGGGATTAAATAAAATTGATGAAACATATATGTCGCCCAAACTGTCATCTGCAAGAACGACATACAATCTTACATTTGAAAATTCTTGTTTTCCAAAAAATCCGATTGGCCTGTATTTCATATTTCTTAAATCCGTTTTTAATTCTTCAACGGTACCTGTCGGTATTTCAAGAGCATTTATCTTATTATTATTCTTTGTTTTTATCCAATTCATAATTTATCCTTTAATATCCGATTAAGGCTTGTTTTATAGTATCAAAATAAGGAAAATATATTCCTAAAACAAACGCTATAAGCAAAAGTACAATTTGCGGAGCATACATTGTTATTGGCAGATAAGCTTTTGTGTGTTCCTTGTTATCCGCAACAGTCATTTTAAAAACAACTTTTAATAGTCCGTACAGTACAATGGTAAGTAAAAATAAAAATACCGCACTCATAAAATAATGATGTTGTTTTAGCATTGTTTTCAAGATTAAAAATTCGCTGATAAAGAGTATTGAAGGCGGAAAAGCCGAAATTCCCAAGAAAGACAATACCCAGAGCCAGCTTGTTTTTTTGTCGGTCGAGATGAGTCCCGTTATTGATTTTATCTTTTTTGTATTATAAATCTTTAAAATATTACCCGAAGTCATAAAAAATGAAGCTTTTATTAAAGAATGACCTATAAGATGAATTATGGAAGCTACTACTCCTATCCCGCCAAGAGCCATACCAATGGCCAAAATTCCCATATTTTCAATTGAAGAATAAGCAAGCATTCTTTTGTAGTTGTTGATGTGATAGATGAAAACACTTGCAATAAATAAAGATAAAAAGCCCATTGTATATAACATAATTCTTGCCCAGCTGTCGCAGCCTGCAATAATTAAAATTTTAAAGACCTTTAATATTACAAAAAATGCACAGTTTAATAATGTTGCGGAAAGTAATGCGGAAATTGGCGAGGGAGATTGCGCATGGGCATCAGGAAGCCAAAAATGAACGGGTACAAGACCCATTTTTGTTCCTATACCAAATAAAATAAACACAAAAGACAATTTAAGCCAAAACATATTAAATATTTTTGCATTGTTATATAAATCAACGAAATACAAAGAATTCAAATCACCTGTTGAAATGGTTAATAATATTATTCCGACGAAAGCCAGAGCAATACCGATGGAACAAATAAAAACATATTTCCAAACAGCCTCGATTGAATGTTTTGTTTTATTGAAATAAATCAAATAAGCACTCGCAAGGGTTGTTGCTTCAATAAGAACCCAGCTTATACCCAGATTAGAGCTTAAAATTGTTCCTGTCATAGATAGTATGAATAATAATACCGCATAGCCAAAATGTCTTAGCTTTTTATGAGAAGATACTTCATCTTTCATATAGCCGCTGTTATAAATGGCAACCGCCAAAAAAACTACGGATAAAACAATCAGAAATATTTTGTTTAATTCATCAACAGCAAAAAGATTCTGTTTTATGTCGTACGGGTTAAAGTTCAAACAAAGGCAAACAGAACATACAAAATGTATGATTGCATACAAGCTGATTATTATGTTGTTAATGTTTTTGTTCTTTATTAAAAATATTATTAAACAAGCTAAAATCGGGAATATTAAAATTAAACTAATCATTATTCATAATCCTTTAAATCAGACAATTGTGAAACTTCTAAATCTCTAAATTCATTATCAATTTCCAAAACGAGCATTCCGAGAATAAATACTGCAATAAATATATCCAATAGGACACCCAAATTTACTACTATCGGCATTTCTTTTGCTATTGCAAGAGATAACAAAAATATACCGTTTTCCATTGTAATAAAGCTGATTACATTGGATAAAACAGTGTGTTTAATTGAAATCATCCATAAACTCGTAATAATAATTGAAATTGATACTCCAAAAATCAACGGAGATATAAGTTTAAATGAATTTATATGAAGATTTGCCATCATAAAACCGGCAAATAAAATTAAACTTGAAATAACAAGAGCATAAAAATGCGGAATATTAGCTCCCGAATCCCTATGAGTATGAGTTTTGTTTAAAACTTTTTTTAAAAAAACGGGAATTAAAATCGATTTTACACCTATTGTTTCAATTAATATAAACAAAATTCCCAATATGTGATTAAAATTCTCTTTGGTATTATTAAAAATTTCAAAATTAAACCATTGTTCATCAGCTAAACCCCCGATAGAAATCAAAAGAAGCAAAACCCCTTGAACAACAAGCATATTAATATGCCCCAAGAGTCTTGAAGTAGAAGCTATATAGAGCATTGTTAAACCAAGCAATATAATAAAAATATTTTCCATAGTTAATTTCCGTATATCCTATATGTAACAAGAGTCAAAATCAAAAGTGCCATGATAGACATTATAAAAATAAATTCAAAAATATGTGTCATTCTGAATCTGGCTATTGAAGATTCTATTGTGCCTATAACAAATGCCAAAAGTGAAATCGATAAAATAAATAATAAACAAGAAATCCAAACAGGAAGATTATCAGGGATAATAAGAGATGTAATTAATGCTCCGAAAAGAAACATCTTTATTGCAGAAGCCCATAAAATAAAGCCTAAATCAGCACCCGAATTATCCAGTATCATAACTTCATGTATCATTGTAAGTTCAAGATGTGTTGCAGGATCATCAACCGGAACCCTGCACCCTTCGATTAACAGCATTATAAATAGAGTTACTACTGTTAATATTGTGATTAATATTCCATATATCCCCGAATTTTGTAAAATCATTTTTAAGGCTTCAAAACTTGTTACTTTAGTTAAGGCAATAATTGATGCCATTGATATAAAAAAAGCAGGTTCTACAATTGTTGAAAAACAAGCTTCTCTTGAAGCTCCCATTCCTTCAAAACTGCTTCCCGTATCCAGCGAAGCAATAAGTGAAAAGAATTTTGCAAAACCCAGTATATAAGAAAATATGATAAATGCAAAAGGAATATTTAATATAGAATAGCCGTTTATTAACGGTACAAAGAGTGATGCAAAAATTACAACCGAAAAATTAACAATCGGTGAAAGTTTAAAAATAAGCGAAGTTGTTTCCGAGTATATTGATTCTTTTTTCATTAATCTTAATACGTCATATAAAGGCTGAAATATTGATGCACCCTTTCTTCCGCCCCAGAAGGCTTTTGTTTTTTTGATTATGCCGAGCATTATGAAGGGCATAATGAAAAGTATTAAAATATCTAATATTAATGTCATTTTTTTATCCTATAAAAATCAATCCCAATATTGCCAAAATCAAAAATACCAGCCCAAATAGAATATATTGCTGCATATTTCCGTTTTGAATTCTTTCAAATTTTGATAATATTTTTTCATCCAGTTTTATTAACGGCTTTATGATGTATGCTTCTTCTAAATCCTCAATTTCAACTTCATAATAAGCGATTTTCGGGAATAAGTCTTTTGGTTTTTTAATATGCGGGACTCTTTTGAATAAAGGTTTTAATGTGGATATAAATAAACCTGCGTAGCTGGATGCAGTGTATTGCATTCTTGAATTTATTTTATTATATCCGCAGCCCCAAGTAGTGTGTTTTTTGGTTTTTCTGTTTATAAGAAATCTTATACCAAAAGTAATTGCCAAAATTGCAAGGAATATAAAGCATAAAACACTGATTAAATTTGCTAATTCAAATATTGATTTAATTTCTTCGGGAATCGTGTTGAAGCCTAAAATGTTTAATGTTGGAATTGCAACAACAGAAACGGCAAATTGGGGAAAAATCCCGATTACAAACGTTAGTATTGCAAGAAAAGTCATTGGAACAGTCATTACTTTGCTTGCGTCAGAATCAATATTTTCCGCCTCTTTGCTTCTTGGATTACCGAGAAATACTACTCCGACAACTTTTGTGAAACAGAGTATCGCCATAGTCCCGATAAGAGCGAGTGAAGAAAGAGTAATAACCAAGGTCAAAAACAATGCAATATTGGATTTAAACATACCGAGAACAACGCCCGAATATATTAAAAATTCACTAACAAAACCATTAAAGGGCGGAATAGCGCATATTGCAATTGAGCCTATTATAAACAAAGCTGCAGTATACGGCATTTTTTTAATTAAACCGCCAAGAAGCTCAATATTTCTGGTATGAGTTTTGTTGTATACGTTTCCCGCACAAAAGAACAATAACATCTTAAAAATTGAGTGGTTCAAGACGTGCAATATTGCACCGCTAAAACCGAGAATTGCAGTATAACCGTTGTGATAGATTACACCGAGCATTCCGATTCCTATCCCTATTCCGATTATACCTATATTTTCCAAACTGTGATAAGCAAGAAGCTTTTTGATATCGTGTTGACTTATTGCGTATAATACACCCCAAAGAGCAGAAGTAATAGCAATTATAAGAACACAATATGCAACAATCTTAGATGGTATACCTGTTATTACTATTGTTCTCAAAATTCCGTATATGCCTGTTTTAATCATTACACCTGACATAATTCCCGATATATGGCTCGGAGCCGAAGGATGTGCATCGGGGAGCCAGTTATGAAAAGGAATAAAACCTGCTTTTGTCCCAAAGCCTATAAATGATAGTATAAATACGATATCTTTAAAATGACTGTTTTGATTTATTGCATTTGTAAAATCGGAAAAATTAAAACTGTTTGAAATGTTACTCATCAACGCAAAAGCACACATTATAAAAATTACCGAAATATGCATATAAACGAGGTACTTTATACCCGAATTAAGAACCTCTTTTTTATCTTCTTCAAAAATAACAAGAAAAAATGAAGATAGGGACATAATTTCCCACAAAATAAGAAACGCTAAAGCATTTTGGCAAGTAACAACCCCCAGCATAGAAGCAGTTAAAAGCATTAGAAAAAATGTGTGAGAAGATGTGTTTAGCTTTTTGTTTAAATACGGTTTTATATATCCGTTTGCATAAATTATTCCGACAAAACTCATAATTGAAATTACAAGAATAAAAAAGGCAGACAACGGATCTATTACAAAATTTATTCTGCCGAATATTTCTGATATATAAAAACTATAACTGAGTTCTTCGCCTGTATAAATAGAATATATTGCGGGTTTTAAAAGTAAAAGTGCTGAAATACCCGCAAAAATAGAGCACACTTTCATTTTGTGTTTTTCTTTAATAAATATTGATAATAATCCGCAAAAAACCGGTATCAATAACGCTATAAAATATAATTCCATAACCATTCTTTCGTATATTAATTTATAAAATTTTCAAGGCATTATCTATCGTAAGTCTAAAACAAAAGAATTGCAAACTTTTATCATCTTTATATTTGAATTATCAATATTTTAATGTATTTTGTTTTATTTGCTGATTTTTTCAAAACATCTTAATTTTAAAAATTTTTTGTTTTTGTATTTAAAAATAGATACATTATTTGGATGCAAATATAGATAGTGATGATTTAACCTTATCAGATTGAGATAATGCTTGATTGTTGTTTGTTAACAAATGATTGATAACCTTATTTAATTCATATCTGTGAATTAATATTGTACCAGAATTTTTATTTCTTTTAATGCTTTTAAACTCGCAATCATTTGAAAAAACGACTAATGAATAATATTTTAAATTCTTGTTTGCAATATTATTCAAATATTTTATATGATATTCATTTTGCATAATTGGATTATAAAAATGTTCTTTTTGTGTATCACTATAACCAATATGCAAAGATTGAGTCCACTTCTTTTGGCTTTCTGTTCCAAAAATCCAACCACTATAATATTTACTTTCAAAAACAAAAATTCCTTGAGGTGCAATCATTATTACATCAATTTCAGTTGTTTTATTGTTGTAAGTTGGAATATATAGATTGAATAAAAATTTTACTTCCTCTAATTCCAAATATTTTAATTCTTTATATATTAAATATTCACCTCTATGTCCTGAGTTATGTTTTATTTGTGAATAAGGAATTTTAGTAATGTCAAAATATGAGGTTTCTTCATATTTTTTCTTATTGTATAAAATGTACGCATATAGATGCGACTACAAAAAATAAAAAACCAAATATAATTAAAGTAATAATTTCAGCATCACTCATAAACAAATAATAGTAGAAATATAAAAGATATTTAACCTTCCGACTAACTTCCGAGTTTGGGGGTGGGTAATTTTAAAACGGACTTTTTGTCTGGAAAATATCATCGGGGAATGTGGCGATATATTTAGATTATAGCGATTTGGGTGGATTTATAGTGGAAAGTTGCCGCCAATTTGTGGACAATAAAGTGACTTTTTGAGTAGTTTCAGTCAACCACTTGGAAGAGGGTGTAATTCAAACGTAAAGCCGAAATTCGGCAGAAAAATCTTTTTTCAAATGTCCCATTAAAACCTAATCTATATACACAAACTCTTAAAACTGCCTGGGTTGTCTTACAATAAGTCAAGTCTATAAGACAATAATAGTGCATGTTATAGACATATTTTTTAACATGGGCTGAAAACGAACCGTAAGTGATAAACACATCAATAATTTTAAATTATTGACAAAAATCAAACGATTGTTTTATGATTTTATTGTGAGGTGAAATTTGGCATGCCAACAAAAGTTAGAAGTAATGAAAAGCGGATTGTCGGCAGAGGGCAAAAGTCGAGCGATAGCGAGCGCGCCCGTTTAATGCCGGCAACCAAGGAAAGAATCCTTGTATCGGCAACAAAACTTTTTGCTAAAAAGGGGTTTGACGGTGTCGGAATTAGAGAAATTTGCAAAGATGCCGGTGCAAATATCTGTATGATTTCATATTTTTGGGGTGGTAAAGAGGGTTTGTATCAAGGTATTTTGGATGATTTAATACAAAAGCAGACAGAATATGCCAAAAACTTTTTAAATCTTGAAGTTGAGCCTGAAACTTTATCTAAAAAAGAACAAATCGATTTGTTATACACAATATTGGATAAATCTGTTGATATGATGTACGGTGGTTTTATTTCAAATGATTTGATGGGCTTCTTACTTCAAGAACATCATCATCAAAGGATTGAATTAACTTCACCTTTACTTGTTTATGTCAGAAAACTTATCGCTGCTATATTTGATAAAAAAACAGATGATAAAGACATTATATTTAAAACGATTTTCATTATTTCGCAAATTAATTCTCCCAAAATTATGCCTGCGTTTTCGCTAAAATTATTAAAGCAGGAAAAATTTAGTGAAGAAGATAAAAACATAATTAAAAACAATGTCAGAACATATATTCAAGCGTTATTAAACGAAGTACAGGGGTAAAATATAATATGAAGAAAAAGATTATAGCGTTAATTTTAATACTTTTAATAGCCGGTTTAGGTATATTTTTCTATAAAACAAACAAAAACAATACATCTAATGACCTCACCTTGTATGGCAATATTGAAATTCGCCAAGTTGATTTGAGTTTCCTTGCAGGCGGTCAAGTTTCAAAACTATACAAAGAAGAAGGTGATACCGTTAAAAAAGGAGAGCTTATTGCAACATTGGATTCAAGAGATTATGAAGCCAACTACAATAAAGCAATAGCTGATGTTGAAAGAACGCAAGCTCTCAAAAATGACGCATTGGAAAAATATAACAGGAACGAACCGTTAGGTGAATTAGGTGCGATATCAAAGCAAGATGTTGAAACTTTATTTAACAATAAAAATAGAACTCAAGCTGAATACAAACTTGCCGAGGCAAATAAAACTTACGCCAAAAACCAACTTGATTATACAAAACTCTACGCTCCTGAAGACGGTATAATTATGGTTCGTGTAATTGAACCCGGAAGTAATGTTCAAAAAGGACAACCTGTTTATACAATGGCAAAAACTAATCCTGTTTGGGTTAGAGCCTATGTTAATGAAAAAGATTTAGGCAACATTAAATACGGACAAGAGGTAAATGTATACACAGATACAATAAATCCTCAAACCGGAAAGAAAAGAGAATACAAAGGTCAAATCGGGTATATTTCGCCTGTTGCAGAATTTACTCCAAAGACGGTTCAATCAACTGATACAAGAACGGATTTAGTTTATCGTATAAGAGTTTATATCAATGATATTGATGAATATTTAAGACAGGGAATGCCTGTTACAATAAAGGTAGATTTAGGGGGAAATGATAACCCCTCACCCCAACCCTCACCCCAGAGGGGCGAGGGAGATTAGCCCATGTACACGGTAACAATTAAGAATTTAACTAAAAATTTTGGTTCTTCCGTTGCCCCGGTTATTGCAATAAATAATCTGTCTTTAAATATAGAAAAAGGTAAAATTACAGGTTTAATCGGTGCTGACGGAGCAGGAAAAACCACACTATTGAGAACAATAATCGGTTTATTGTTGCCAAATGAGGGTGAAATAAATGTGCTTGGGTTTAATCCTGTTGCCCAGAAAGACGAATTGAATCTGCATATAGGCTATATGCCTCAAAAGTTTGGTTTATATGAAGATTTGACTGTTATTGAAAATTTAAGATTATATGCTGATTTAAAAGGTGTTACACACGATTTTGATAAAATGTTGGAATTTACAACCCTTGCACCTTTTCAAGACAGGCTTGCAGGCGCATTATCAGGCGGTATGAAACAAAAACTGGGGCTTGCATGTACCCTTCTCGGGAATCCCGAATTTTTACTTTTAGATGAGCCTTCTGTCGGTGTTGATCCTATATCACGCAGAGATTTAATGAAAATGGTTCGTGAAATGATAACACCTGAAACTACTGTTTTGTGGTCAACTGCTTATTTAGATGAGGCTCATAATTTTGATACCGCTGTTGTTTTGGATAAAGGAAAAGTTATATATGAAGGAAAACCGCACGATTTAGCCCCAACGCCGCAAGAATTTGAAAATAAAGTAATCGATTTAATGGGCGGATACAATAAAGAAGAATCACGGATAGCACAAAACTATGATTACCACGCACCTGATGTTGAATTGACCGTAGAGGCAGATAATTTAGAAAAAAGGTACGGCCCAACAAATAAACCATTTTATGCTGTAAAAAATAATACATTTAAAATAAAAAAAGGTGAAATATTTGGGCTTTTAGGACCAAACGGAGCAGGAAAATCAACTTCATTTAAAATGATGTGCGGACTTGCCCGACCGACAAGTGGTACTGCAAGAATTATGGGAATTGATATAAAGAAAAATCCCGAGCGTGCCAGAGCAAATTTAGGTTATATGGCTCAAAAATTTTCTCTTTACGGAAGTTTAACAGTAAAAGAAAACTTGGACTTTTTCGCTCTTGCTTACGGAATTAGCATTTTAAAAAAAGATAAAAAGGTTAATGAAGTAATTGAGGTTTTTGGTCTGAAAGAGTATGAAAACACAAAAGCAGAAGAACTCCCTTTGGGATTAAAACAAAGGCTTTCAATGGCTGCGGCACTCATTCACAATCCGCCCGTGTTGTTTTTGGATGAACCGACATCAGGTGTTGATGTTTTGACTCGCAGGGATTTTTGGAATCATATAACATCTTTGGCTAAAAAAGGTGTAACGATAATGGTTACAACTCATTTTATGGATGAGGCTGAATATTGCGACAGAATAAGCCTTTTTTATAAGGGTGAAACTATTGCCGTCGGAACACCTGCGGAATTAAAACAAATCGCAAAATTAATATCTCAAAGTGAAAATGTCACCCTGAACTCGTTTCAGGGTCTAACCCAAGAAGAACGAAATCAGATGCTGAAACAAGTTCAGCATGACAATATGACTATGGAAGAAACATTTATTACGTTAATTAAGGAGAGTGAAAAATGAAAATCTTATTAGCCTTAATTAAAAAAGAAATAAAACAAATACTTCGTGATCCAAGTAGTATTGTAATCGCATTTATTTTGCCTTTAATATCTTTTCTGATTTATATGTATGGTGTTAATCTTGATTCGGTAAAGGTTACAATAGGAATTAAAAATGACGATAATTCTCCTGAAGTGGCTACTTTAGTTAAATCTTTCGGACACAGTAAATACGTCAACTCAATAAATTTTGATAATATGGAAGATATTAAAACTGCTATTGTTCGTTCAAAAATTAAAGGTGCGGTTGTAATCCCGAATGATTTTTCAACAAAACTTTCTCGTGGACAAAAAGCGGATTTACTGATTATAACAGACGGAAGTGAAGTTAATACTGCAAATTATGTTCAAAGTTATGCCAATATGATTGCTAATCAATGGCTTTTAACAAGCAAATATAAAGGAAAAATGCAAAGACCTTTAATTAATGCGGAAATAAGAACTTGGTATAATCCCGATTTAAACTCTCATTATTTTATCGTTCCGGGTTCTATTGCTATTACTATGACATTAATCGGAATTTTACTTACTTCGCTTGTTATTGCTCGTGAGTGGGAAAGAGGAACAATGGAAGCCTTGCTATCAACAAAAGTCCGAGCAATACATATTGTTATAGGTAAATATATCCCGTATTTTATTTTGGGAATGGTATCTATGGCATTTAACGTATTCCTTTGTGTTTGTATTTTTCAGATACCGTTTAAGGGTAGTTATTTGATGTTGTTTTTAGTCAGCGCTCTATTTCTATTTACATCATTAGGCATTGGTTTATTAATTTCAACTGTATTAAAAAATCAATTTATGGCAAGTATGGTTGCTATGAGTATGGGATTTATGCCTGCCCTTATGTTATCGGGGTTGATGTTTCCGATAAATTCAATGCCTGTATTTTTCCAATATTTAACTGCAATAATTCCGCCAAGATATTATATTGCATTTATTGAGAGTGAATTTATGGCAGGTGGTGTTCCTGAAATTAGATTAGCAAATGCTTTTTATTTAACCGTATTAGGCTTGATTTTGTTTGTTGCAGTTTATAAAAAAACGCAGATGAGGTTATCAAATGATTAGAGATTTTATACGCAGAGCCGTTAATAATATATATGCTCTAATGAAAAAAGAATTTATAACAATATGGAATGACCCAAAATCTCGTGCCATTATAGTTATGATGCCGATTATGCAGCTTTTAATATTTTCTAACGCAGCAACTATGGAGGTTAGAAATATAGATACAGTTGTATTAGACCGCTCGCAAAGCGTAGAAAGCAGAGAATTATTAAGCCGTTTTGAAAATTCGCGCCAGTTTAGAACATTTTATTATGTTGAGAATGAAAACGAATTTCGTGAGTATCTTGATACTCAAAAAGTTCAAATCGGTATAAATATTCCAAACGATTTTTCACGCAATATAAAATCGGGCATGGGTGCAAATGTTCTTGTTGTATCTGACGGCAGACAAACAAATTCTGCTTCAATCGGAGCAGGATATGCTTCGCAAATTATTGCAGGGTATAATGCAGAACTTACAGGAAATACAGGAACACAAATAAACCCGACTGTAAGAAATTGGTTTAACCCTAATCTTGAATATAAATGGTATATTTTAACAGTTATTATTGCTATGCTTTCTTTAGTTTCAACCTTGATTTTAACGGCATTATCTATTGCAAGAGAAAGAGAATTGGGCACTTTTGACCAACTCATTGTAAGTCCTTTATCATCTTTTGAAATTCTTCTCGGTAAATCAATTCCGCCTTTAATAATCGCAATGAGTTTAACAATGATTATGGTCGGAATTGTAATAGCTTTTTTCCATGTTCCTTTTAACGGTTCTATAATTTTGTTCTTTGTTTCAATTTTGATTTCTCTTATGGCAATAGTCGGTGTCGGACTCTTTATTTCTGCAATATGCAATACTCAGCAGCAAGCAATTTTATCTGTTATGACATTTATGATGCCTGCGGTTTTGTTGTCAGGCTTTATTTCACCTATTGAAGATATGCCTATCGGGTGGCAATACCTGACATATTTAAACCCCGTACGATTTTTTATGGTACTGTCCCGAGGAATATTTTTAAAAGGAATGGGAATAAGCGATGTAATTGTAAACATAATTCCGCTAATAATAATTGCCGCAATAACCCTGACACTTGCAAGCAGAACATTTAAGAGAAAACTGGGATAAATATTAAACAAAAAACTTATACAAAAAGTATGAGTAACTTTGAGAATGAATTATCAGCGGATTTTCCGTAGGGCGATGAGCTGAAAACGAACCGATGACAAAATTTTAATTCAAAATTTGTTTAATATGGAGTGTAACTCCGGATTAAACGAAAACAGATTTTTTTTACAGACTTTTACCTAATTAATACGCTTGGGTTGGATATTCGGTTTGTTTCATATGTCCGATATTTGTTTACTATATATT
>CAMOPX010000008.1 GCA_946622415.1 uncultured bacterium | reverse complement strand
CGGGTGTTGCAGTAAGCAAAGATTCTTACAACTATAAATACGATGCCAACGGTAAAATAACGCAAAAAACAACAAAAAAAGATGCCGATAACGATGGAAACGCAGAATCAATAAAAACCGCAATATACGATAGCAACGGAAAAGCAACACAACAATCCGTAAAGACAGATAAAAATGATGACGGAAAAACAGATTCAACAACCGTATCAACATATGACGATAAAGGGAAAGTCACAAAAGAAGTAGTTAAAACCGATAGCAATGGTGACGGAAAAGTTGATTCAACAAAAACAACAGTATATAAATATAATTCAAAAGGACAAAAAATAGAACAAAATACCTCTTGGACTTATTAGTAAAAAATAATAAAACAATAAAAAACAGGAATCTTAATGGATTCCTGTTTTTTTATATTACGGAATAATATTTTATTTTGCTGTTGTATTTTTAGCATTTTCTTCTTCTAAATCTTTTATGTCATTTTCCAATTGACGAATTTTAGATCTGATTGACATTTCTCTAAAATATTTAATGATAAAAAACGTATTGCTGTTTTGTACTTCTTCGAGTTCTTTTTTCTTTTGTTCTAATTGTACTTTGTAACTTGCAATTTTAACGTTATTAACACCTGTCGTAACCGTGCTTGTGATATCTTGAACAACCGCATTTTTTAATTCGTTAAATACGGAAACTGTAGAACTTTCAACACAATAACCTGTTTGAGTAAGTATTGCCATAGCTAATAAAAGAAATAGACCTTTTTTCATTTTTCCTCCTAACTTTTCTTTGGATATTTTAACATAAAAAAATTTATTTTATAAAACAAATTATCATCCTTTTGTTATATCGTTTTGAGCAAAAATTTATGCTATATTGATTTTTTGAGGAACGAATTATGAAACTAAATAAAAAAGCATTTACCTTAACGGAAGTAATGATATGTGTTGCAATAATGATGATAATGGCCGTTTTTGCAATTGTGAATATAAAACCGAACGACAATAAAATAAGATTATATGCTTATGCCGGAATGAATGCACTGAATTCGGCACTAGGTACAATATTTTCGGAAAATGACGACTTAAGTGTGGCAGATACACCAATTACAACCGATTCGGGTACATTTGACTGGTTATGTACAAAAATGGCGGATTTTTTTGCCCTCAAATCAAGTGTAAATTGTAGTACAACCGCATCTACGGGTGATATTAATTTCACACTTGCAAACGGAATTACGATACAAGGACTGGCGAGCGATTGGATTACTGAAGATAAGATAAATTCGGACGGAAGTAAATATATTTATAAAGAACTTGTTTTTGATATAGACAGTCCGTCTAAGGGTATGAATAAAGTCGGAATAGACAGATTTCCCGTAAGAATATATAAAAACGGATTAATAGAGGGAAAAATAATCCCTTCTGATTGTTCTGCTGATACTGTCGGAACGTACTGTAAAAACGGCTCAGCAAAAAGCGGGGTCAACCTTGCAAAAGCTGGCGATATAATAAATTATGAAATATATAGAAAAGATTCAGAAGATTCAGATAAAGCATCGGTTGTCGCTTCTTATAAATCGTATATGGAAGCGGATTGCGGAATATTCGGCGGAGTCGGATACTATACAACCGCAGAATGTTTAGAAGCAGGATATAAATTGCTTTTGAAATGTGCGAACCAAACGACTTGCGGAGCGTGTGAAGATGGAGGAAATATCTGCCCTCTTGACGGTTCTACTCAACTCACATCTTCAACTTGTACAACATACGCTCAGAACAATAACCCTAAAGATTACGGCTGTATAATGATGCTTGGTAGACCGTCAACCGGTGCAGGCGTAATTATTGATGCCATGGCTGATATTAATACACAAAATAATTAATAAAAAAATTAAAGTTTCCTACATTTTTACCGATACTAATATTGTAGCAAAAAATAAGGAGTACTTTGGATGGAAATCAGTAAAATTATCAATGTAAGTGTGTTTAGCAAAAAACCAAATGACAATACGACGGTATCAGAAGATAAAGATAAAAAAACTTCTTTATTTAAAAGTAATAAAACAACAGAAGTATCATTAAATACTGATGATAATGAAGGCATTCAAGCATTAAACGAAGCCGAAAATGAAACTCAAATACAAAGTGTAAAAGACAAAAAATCTTCAAAAATTAAGCAAGATATTAAAATTGAAAAAAACATTCCAACAGAATTGAAAGATAGTTTTAGTTACGAATTAAACTATGTAAAAGAAAAATACAAAGAAAACAAAAGCAAATACGAAGAAATTTCAGAAAACGTAAGTAAAGAGACGGGAGTAAAAATTCCCCCTGAATTAATATGCGCAATACATTACCGAGAATCCGCAAACAATTTTGACTGTTATTTCCAAAACGGCGACCCGTTGGGAGCACCAACCGTAAATTATCCTCAAGGATTGTATTTTGATAACTTTGTCGATTCTGCAACTGCGGCACTTATAGAACATTGTAATTATTTTAAAAATAGTGTAAGCCCTCAATATAATGTAGCTGACGATTTCTCGACAATGTCAAGTTGTCTTGAATTCGCAGAAAGTTATAATGGCTATGGATACAGAACGAACGGCCATACTTCGCCATATGTATATTCAGGCACAACCAAATATAGCGGCGGTTTATATGTAAGTGACGGGGCTTATGATGAAACTGCTTACGACTCAAGACCCGGTGTTGCTATAGTTATGCAAGAACTCATGAAAAACAGTTAACAAAATATTTGAAATTTATTTTTTATAATATAACCGGTTTATGGCTATCCACAAACCGGTTTATTGCAATAATAATTAACAAAATTTAACATATAAAAATTAAAGTTTTTATTAATTTTGCCGATAACTATATGGTAACAACGGACTAAGAGTTTACACCCCATGGAAATCAATGAGAATTATTCGCTGAACAACGAAAAAAGCGGAAAAGTAAAATCTAACGACAAAGACAGTAAAGTTTTTTTGCTTAAATACAACGATACAACTGCTGAAGCAATATTCAACATCAATGATGACGAATGTCTTCAAGCACTACATGATGCTGAAAACGGAATAATGGCAGAAAACATAAACGCTAACGAAAAGATTAAAAAAACTTCAAGAATAAAACAGGATATTGATATCGAAAAATACGTTAGTCCCGAATTAGAAGACAGTTTTGAAAATATAACAAAAAAAGTTACGGAAACATACAAAAACAATAAAGAAGTATATGAAATAATTTCGGATGATGTATATGAAAAAATCGGCGTCAGAATGCCGACAGAATTAATATGCGCAATACATTATCGAGAATCTGAAAATAATTTTAATTGCTATTTCCAAAACGGCGATCCGTTAGGAAAACCTACCGAACATGAACCCAAGGGACTATTATATTATACTTTTGAAGAATCAGCAGAAGCGGCAATTCTTGATCATTATGACTATTTTAAAAACGATATTTGTGCAACGTACGGCTTAGAAAATGATTTTTCAACTATGTCCAGTTGTCTTGAATTCGCAGAATGTTACAATAAAAACAAAGACTATGCCGCTTCATATGTATATTCGGGTACATCTGTATACAAAGATTTATCGCAGAATAATGGCGATATTAATAATGAAGCCGCATACGATAAAAGACCCGGTGTTGCATATCTCGTAAACGAACTTATGAAGAATAATTAACATTTACTTTAAATTTATTTTTTTAATGTTATAATCTGTTTGTGGCTATCCACAAACCGGTTTATACAATAATAAAAACTGGAACGCAGCGTTAACGTTGGCGTTCTTTGTTTTTATAAGGGTTAAACAATGAAGGAATTTTTAAGCAAAAGAGAAATTATAGAAAATATCACACCCGTAATTGAAAATACGGCAATGCGCTATGGACTTATTCCTATTGAAATTTCTCTTGAAAAAGAAAACGGGCATAATTTTTTAAGAATTTTTATTTATTCTTTTGAGCATAGTGTTTCGCATCTCGATTGCGAAAACATTTCAAGAAGCTTAGGAGATATGCTTGATGAACTTATTCCTTTTAAATACTACCTTGAAGTTTCTTCCCCGGGTTTAGACAGAAAATTCAAATCCCCAAAAGAATACATGATATTCAAAGGGCATGACGTAATTATTAAACTCAAAAATTCAATAGAGGGCATTGAAGAAAAAACTCTGAGCGCAAAACTTTTGGATTACAATGAAAACTTTGGAATCAAAGCGGAATACAAAGAAAATATATATACTATTCCTATGGAAAAAATTCACTATACAAAATTAAACGACAAAATAGAAATCAATAAAAATAAAGGAGAAATTAATGATTAAAATCGGAACTGCATTATTTGAAGCAGCAGAACAGTTTGAACGCGAAAAAGGCATTTCAAAAGATATACTTGTATCTTCTCTTTGCGATGCATTGGTTGCAGCATACAAAAAACATATAAAAGATAAAGAAGCAACCAATGTTGAAGCGATTTTAGACGAGCAAGCAGGAGAAATCGGCGTTTTCAGAACAAAAGTTGTTGTTAATAAAGTGGAAGACGAAAATACCGAAATCTCATTGGAAAACGCAAAAGAAATTGATGAAGATGTCGAACTTGATGATGAAGTAAAAATAGAAGTTACACCCGAAAACTTTGGCAGAGTAGCAGCACAAAGCGCAAAACAAGTTATTACACAAAGAATCAGAGAAGCTGAAAGAAAAATGGTTTTAGATGAATTCTTATCTAAAAAAGGTACTCTGATTACAGGTATAATTCAAAGAAGAACCGACAGAGCCGTAATCATTAACATAGGAAAAACAGATGCAATAATGCCATACAAAGAACAAATCCCAGGAGAATACTATAAACCCGGAAACAGAATCAGAGTTTTTGTTCTTGATGTAAAAGAAACATCTAAACTTCCTCAAGTTATCGTTTCGCAAGCCCATGCGGAAATCGTAAGAGAATTGTTTGAACTTGAAGTTCCTGAAATTGAAGATGGAATCGTAGAAATTAAATCAATTTCCCGTGAAGCAGGCTTCAGAACAAAATTAGCCGTATGGTCAAACGACCCTTCAGTAGATTCAGTCGGCGCTTGTATCGGTCCGAGAGGTTCAAGAATACAAACAATTGTGTCAGAATTGAAAAACGAAAAAATTGATATCGTAAGATACTCGGAAGACCCTGTTGAATATATAGTTAATGCACTTTCTCCGGCAAGAATTATATCTGTTGACATTCTCGCAGACGAAGAAGACAGACATGAAGCATTTGTTATTGTTCCTGATGACCAATTATCGCTTGCAATAGGCAGAGAAGGACAAAACGTAAGACTTGCTCACAGATTAACAGGTTGGAAAATCGATATAAAATCAGAATCACAAGCAAGAGAAATAGAAAACAATCAAGCCGTTGAAAATAACTACAACGAAGATGAGGAAGTAAAAGAAGATTACGCAATCGAAGAAGAAGAACCGATTGATGAAATAGCTGAAGAAGCTGTGGAAGAAACTTCTCAAACAGGTATAGATGAAGAAGATTCTCTTGATGATTCCGAAACTCAGGAACAAGAAGAACAAGAGGAAGTTTAATTTTAAATTATAAGATTAATAAAATACAAAACAGAATGGAACAAAGAATAAAAATCCGTTCTGTTTTTGTATTTATTATAGATAGTTTTTCTCTAAATCTATAAATAAATCAAACAAACATCCCAAAAAACCAAATAAAAATTCTTTTCACATGTAGACAAAACAAAAAATATGTAGTAACATGTCCAATGTAGAAAATTTGAGGAAATAAATGATTAAATTTTTAATTGAATTGATTCGACGTATGAGACCTTTTAAAGAACAAGGCCTTGTTTTCATTCCGATTGAAAAGAAATAAAAAAATAATTTTAGAAAAAAGGCCTTCGATTCGGAAGGTCTTTTTTATTGTTAAAATTTGTATAAATGATTTCATAAAATAGCAATAAATTTTTTTCAAAAACGTTAATTAAAAGGTAGGAATATGTGTAGTTTAATTTTTTCAAAAAACATAAAAACAAAATCTCAAATCAATCGACAAGTTCAAAAATTAATGAACTTAATTTGGGGACTATAATTGATTAAAAAGGTTTAATATGAGTATTCAAAGCATAACAACAGATTTTACAAATAAAGGAATAAAATTACTTTCACAGTTAGGTAACAACAATGATTCTATTGTGCCAATGCTGGTTAAAGATTCAATGGCAAACGGTGCCGTTGTTTACACATATTCAAAAGAGGGCGGAAAAGACGATGCAAGAGAAAAAGCTATAGAAGGCTTTGGTACGGGTGCCGTTTGGCTTTTAATGATTCCCGCACTAAAATGGGTTATAGATAAAACGGTATATCCGTTTTTTAAATTAAATCCAAATTTTGATACAAATTTAATTATAAATCCTAAAGATATTGCTGCAGAAACAGCAAAAAACGCTAAACTTGAAAAAGCAAATCCCATAGCCAAATTTTTCGGCAATATGATCCATGACGGTATAAACAAGAATGCATACAAAAATATTCAGGATAATTTTATAAATAATTCAACAAATCCCGCATCTCTTGCAGAAAAAGAAATTTTATCAACCTTAAAAGATAAAAACGAAACAGCAAAAAATATAATTACAAAATTAAAATTACCTGAAAAATTAATTCCGACAAATGCTCAAATGTATAAAGGTTTTCAAATCGGAAAATTTGTCCTCGCAACAGGTATCAGTGCGGTTGCTTTAGTTAATATCATTAAATTCAAACAAAAATCAACCGAAGAAAGAATCAAAAAAGACGTTAAAAAGAAAAATAACGCATCTAAAATTTTAATCAATAAAAATCTCACATCAGATAACCTTCACCAAAATTTCACAAGCAAATTAAAAAATACAAATAAAAATAATATTCCATTTACCGGTTTAAGTGCATTTATGACAAATCCAATTTTAAATACACTGATTTTAGACGGTGTTATTACATCAACAAGACTGGCAGAAGCAAGAAAAGGTGAAAAGAAAGAAGTTGCCTTTAAAGAAATTTGCCAAATTGCCTTCATATATGGTCTTGCAAAACCGATACAAGCCGGCTTTGAAAAATTGGGTAAATACTTCAAAATGCCTGTCGGATTAGATCCAAAGGTTTTGTTTGATAAAGATTTAAAAACAAAAATATTTGAATCAAAAGATAAAATTAAAGAAATAAAAAACAGCGGAAAAAATATAATCGAAGAAATATATAAATTAGACCCGAAACACTCCCTTATTGATATATTAGAAAAGAATGGCGCCTTAAAAACAGTAGAAAAAGACGGAAATAAAGCCATAAGTATGATTAGTGCAATTAAAGAAAAGGATTTATTAAAGAGCTTTAATAATATTGAAGATTTAGCGGAAAATATACAAAACATAAAAGCAATTAAAGGCTACAAGGTATTTTCAATATTGGCAAATGTTGCAATAGCAACCATTGCAATGGGAGTATTACAACCTAAAGCAACAATACTTTTAAGAAAAATGTTAAACGATGGCGACCACAGAAACCCGGCAATCAAAAAACTCGAAGAAGAAATGCACAAAAACCCGGAACAAGCTTAAACTTCAATAAATAATTTTCTTCCGACAATATTCGGTTTTCCGTTGTAATAGCCCGCAAAATAACCGCCTGCAACAGGTTGGTTTTTACCGTAATAATTCCCCGAACCATAGGTATTATTTAAAAAGGGATTAATATTTTCTTTGAAAGGATTGTTGTTTTGAGTTTGAACAGGTGTCTTAGAAACAGAAGTCAAACCTTGAGCGGTGTTTAAAGATTTATTTATTATACTAACTAAATTTGAAAACATAATTGCCTCTTTTATATTTATATATATAATAATAATTTTTTTAAAGTCAATAACATTTTAACAGGAATTTCAGTTTTTAAAATGCGTTGTTTGTATTATTAAATATAAATATTAATTATTATTAATTTTTATATAAAAATTTTTTCTTATGGTACAATAAAGATATTAAAATGGCTTGTATTATTTTTCATATATAAATCGAACAATAAATGCTATCAGTCCATTGTAGTAGACACATAATAAGAGGACTAGGACAATTAATACCGTAATATATATAATTTTAACTCTTTTACTTGTAGTTTGCGGCATTATGACTATGCTGTTTGTCAGACAAAAAGCTAAAGTTGAAGTTTTAGAAAAAAACGAACAAAAATACATTGAAGATTTCAAGGAAAAAGAAAGCTTTTTGAAAAAAGAAGCACTTATTTCCGCTAAAGAAGAATTACATCAAGAAAAAATGGAATTTGATGAAAACGTGCGTCAACAAAAGCAAGAGTTTTCAAAAATCAAATCCGAACTTTCAAAACAAAAAGACGAAATAGAATCAAGAGCGCAAGCTGTAGTTGATAAAGAAGTTGAAATCTCAAAAAAAGAAGATGAACTCGAAAAGAAAGAAGACTATCTGGCAGAAACGATTGCACGCCAAATAACCGAACTTGAACGTGTAGCGCAAATGTCCAGAGAAGAAGCAAAAGCCACTTTGCTCACTCAATTAAAAGACGAACTTGCTGCAGAACAGGTGCAATTGATTCGTGAAAATGAAATAAAAATCAAAGAAACCGCAGAAGAAAAATCTCGTGAAATTCTATCTCAAACAATGCAAAAATGTGCAATAGAACAGGTTATTGAAACCAGCGTATCTGTTGTATCTTTGCCATCTGACGAGATGAAAGGAAGAATAATCGGTCGTGAAGGCCGCAACATAAGAACTCTTGAAACTCTGACCGGCGTAGACCTTATTATTGATGATACACCGGAAGCGGTTGTTCTTTCATCATTTGACCCTGTCAGACGTGAAATTGCAAAATTAACCATAGAAAAACTCATACAAGACGGCAGAATTCACCCTGTTCGTATTGAAGAAGTTTACGAAAAATCGGTTAAAGAAATCGAAAACAAAATTAAACAAGAAGGTGAACGTGCAGCCGTTGACCTCGGAATTATGAACCTTAACAAAGAGCTTTCAAAAACACTTGGACGCTTATATTATAGAACAAGCTACGGTCAGAATGTTTTAAAACATTCAATCGAAGTCGGACAAATTGCCGGAATGTTAGCAGCCGAACTCGGTTCGGATGTAAAAAGCGCAAAACGTGCAGGTCTGTTGCATGACATAGGAAAAGCAGTAGACCAAGAACAAGAAGGCACACACGTTCAACTCGGAGCCGAACTTGCTCGCAGATATGGCGAAAAGGAATTGATTGTTCATGCAATTGAAGCTCATCACGATGATGTACCCGCGAATACATTAACTGATGCGCTTGTTAAAATTGCGGACACAATCTCCGCAGGCCGTCCCGGAGCAAGACGTGACACGCTTGAAATCTATATTAAACGCCTCAAAAAGCTGGAAGAAATCGCAAACAGCTATGAGGGCATTAAGCAGTCCTTCGCTGTATCGGCTGGTCGAGAGGTTAGGGTTGTTGTTCAACCTACTGTGTTTGATGATGTTGCGAGTGCAAAACTTGCCCGTGATATTGCAAAACGCATTGAGGATGAATTGGAGTACCCCGGACAAATTCGAGTAACGGTAGTCAGAGAAGCTAGAGTTACCGAAATTGCCAAATAAAAGGCAATTTTACAATGCAAGAAGAATATAAAATTTTATTTATAGGCGATATAGTAGGCAGAGCCGGTCGTTGTATTACGGATAAATTTTTGTCCGAAAATAAAGATAAATACGATTTTATTATTGCAAATGCCGAAAATGCAAGTCATGGTTTCGGTTTAACCAAGAAAAATCATGACGAACTGTTGGAATATGGCATAAACTGCCTAACTTCAGGAAATCACATTTGGGATAAAAAAGATATATTACAATATATTGATGAAAGCACTGCTCTTATTCGCCCTTATAACTATCATAAATCCGCACAGGGTGTAGGTTATAGAGTTTTTAACAACAGATTAATTGTAATAAATCTATTGGGCAAAACCTTTATGCCGCCGATTAATTGCCCGTTTGACGCTATTGAATATTTAATGAATGAATTAAAATCAAATTACAATATTGATGAAATGATTGTCCTTGTAGATTTTCATGCGGAAGCAACAGCAGAAAAACAATGTTTCGCAAAATATTCATCCACTCTCGGCGTCAATTGCGTAATCGGAACACATACCCACGTTCAAACTTCAGACGAAACAATAATAGATAACAAACTTGCATATATTACCGATGCCGGCTTTTGCGGAAGCAAAAACAGTGTAATCGGAATGGAATACGAGGCTTCGTTTAAAAGGCTTTTAACTTCCATAAATGAAAGATTTGAAGTCGAAACTTCGTCTCCATATGTTCTCAATGCCTGCGAAATCAGCTTCAAAGGAAGTATTCCGACAGACATTAAAAGAATAAATTTTGAATATACACCGGAAGAAGGGGGCTGTGAAAATGAAAATTGATTTACATATTCACACAACCTATTCTGATGGCGTACTTGACCCTATACAAATTGTTCAAACCGCTCAAGAATGCGAATTGGATTGTATTGCGCTGACTGACCACGATAATATCTTATCTTGGGGTATTGCAGATGATTACGTTAAGAAAAACGATATTAAAATGCAAATCATCCCCGGAGTTGAAATTAATACAATATACAAGGGTTTTGAAGTTCATATTTTAGGCTACTTTATGGACAGTTCAAACAAAGACTTTATCGAATTAATAAATGTTCAACAAAAAGCCAGAATTGAACAAACACACAAAATAATCAGTCTTTTGAACAAAAAAGCAGGTTTAAAAATAAAATTTGAAGACGTACAAAAACTCGTTGCACCAAAAGGTTCAATCGGTCGTCCGCATATTGCCCGTGCAATAACTTCTTGCGGCGGAAGTGCCAACGTTATGGAAGCGTACGCTAAATTCATCAACAACAATTCCGAGGTTTATGTTGAAAGAAAAACCGTTTCTCCGCATGATGCAGTTGAAATTATTTCGGAAGCAAAAGGAATACCTGTTTTTGCCCATCCTATTGACGTTGATATTGCGGATGAACTAACAAAAGAACTTGTAAACTGCGGATTAAGAGGTATTGAAGCCTACCACAGAAAACATTCTCCTGCTGCAGTAGAACATTTTTCAACACTTGCGGAAAAATATGATTTAATCGTGACGGGCGGTTCAGATTTCCATGCGCCTTCTATGAACCATGGAACGATTCTTATGGGCAAAAATTTTGTGCCGGAATGGATTTATGATAAATTAATGCTTGAAAAGAAAAAAATTGAGCTTGCTCAATAATTTAATATAATTTTGGAGGTTATTTATGATTTTGGTTACGGGCGGTGCCGGATATATCGGGAGCCATTGTGTTATGAGATTGCTTGAAGCAGGTAAAAAAGTAATTATATTTGATAATTTATCGACAGGCCATATCGAAACCGTAAATGAACTCAAAAAGCACGGGGAACTTGAATTTATAAAAGGCGATTTATTAAATATTGAAGATATAAAAAAAGTCTTTAACAACAATATCGATGCCGTGATTCATTTTGCAGCGCTTTCACTTGTCGGCGAATCCGTAAAAGAACCTTTAAAATACTATTATAACAACGTTATGGGAACTTTGAATCTTTTGAATGTTATGATAGAAAACAACGTTAAAAAGATTGTTTTTTCATCAACCGCCGCAACTTATGGAGAACCAAAATACACACCCATAGACGAACTCCATCCCCAAAATCCGATTAACCCATACGGGAACACAAAATTAATGATAGAAAAAATGATGGATGATTTTGATAAAGCGTATGGCTTAAAATCTGTCAGACTCAGATATTTCAACGTTGCAGGCGCAGATGAAAAAGCAAGAATCGGCGAATGGCACAATATAGAAACTCACCTTATCCCGAACATTTTAAAATCCGTTTTTGATGAGAATAAAACATTCAATATTTTTGGAACCGATTACAATACAAAAGACGGCACCTGTGTAAGAGATTATATTAACATAGAAGATTTAATCACGGCACACATTTTGGCATTAGAATATTTATTCAATGGCGGTAATACAAACTTTTTCAACCTTGGAACAAACGAAGGAAACAGTGTCAAAGAAGTTTTTGATGCTTGTCAAAAGGTATTAAACAAAAATATTAACGTTTCAACAAAAGAAAGACGGGAAGGCGACCCTGAAATTTTGGTTGCAGATAATAAAAAAGCAAAAGAAGTTTTAGGCTGGCAAAATAATAAAACTCTTACAGACAGCATATCTTCCGCATTTGAATGGGAAAAGAAATTGTCAGGCAAAATTTATGCAAAAAATTGAAATCGGAAAAACATATAAACACTACAAAGGCAATTTATATAAAATTATTGCTCTTGCAAAACATTCAGAAACCAATGAAGATATGATTGTTTATCAAAATGTTGAAAAGGGTGATATTTGGGTGCGCCCAAAATCCATGTGGAATGAAACCGTAAAAGACGGGGTTTTGAGATTTACTTTGTGTGAATAAAATATTTATTCATCACATTTATCTAATATTATAAATATGTTGAAGCTTTGTATTATTATCAACATTAGTGTATTTTATCATACATCATCCATTTTATTTACCAATAATGTTTCGTACAATAACAATGTAACTTGAATATACTCAAGACAACAAACCGCCATAAAAGGCGGTTTTTTAAATAACGTTTTTATAATTAAATATGATTTTATGATAAGATTTAATTATCAATAAGGTAATTGGGGTTGAGAAATGGATTTTATTGAACGAAATAAAAAATTGATAAAAAAATTTGAAACTATGATAAATACGGCAGATGAAAAATTAGCAGACGAGCTTATTGCAAATGACGCACCTTTTTATACCCCTGTAAACCCTGAGCCTTTGTATGGGGGGAAGGGTTATTTGTCTGTTGTTCATTGGATGAGAAAAGGTTTTTCTGATGTTCAATGGCATATTACCGATATGGTGGCAGACGAAAACAAAGTCGCAGTTAAATGGGACATGACAGGAACCCACGACGGCGATTTTATGGGAATAAAACCGACAAATAAAAAAATATCTGTTTGTGTGATGAATTTTTATTATTTTAATAAAGAAGGTAAAGTCACAAACGATATAGCTGCAGAAGGAATGATAGGGATTCTTCGCGGTATTGGCGCTATTTAATCAGTTTATTTTTTGAAAAAATATTTTTACATAATATTAAAAAGAACTCAAATGGGTTCTTTTTATAAATGGTACCCCCGTCTTGGATTTTAACAACTTGAAAGTTTAGTATTCCATTTCGTTTTTCTAAAGCAAAGCTATATTTCATAAACTTTCTCGAACATACGGGCTCACGACGAGCTAAAGCTCTGTTGCGCCCTGGTTAAAATCCGCCAAGCGAATGAATTTTCGTTGTGTGTTTACATATTAAAAAAGACCACATTTGTGGTCTTTTTTATATGGTACCCCCAAGCGAATTCGAATCGCTGTCTACACCGTGAAAGGGTGTTGTCCTAGGCCTCTAGACGATGGGGGCAAAATAAATTATTTCTTTTTGAAACTATTTCTTTTCGCCGTATACAAACAAGCTTATGATGTCGTTTAATTTATTTAACTGTTTTTGATAGCTTGCAGCTTGTTTTTCTAATGTACGAATATTGCTTTTATATTCTTGAATTGTATAATTGCAATCTTTTATTGAGCTGTTCAAACAATCTCTTACTCTTTGAGCATCTTGGAGAACTGTCTTCATTGGAATGCCGAGTGCTTCGATTGTTTGTCTGATTATTTGCGCACCGGTTTGTCTTGGAACACCTGTCGGTAATTGTGCAATTAATCTTTTAAGAACATTGATGTTATTGGGCATTTCAAATTCTTCAACGTCTTCATCATTTTCGATTGACAATTTCAAATCTGAATCTGCAATTTCGCCTTCTTCATTAACTGAAAATACCGGCTGATAATTTTTTGCACTTGCACCAAAATCAAATGCAGTGCCATTTTCTTCTGAAGTCATTTCGTCTAATGAAATATCTTCTGTAACATCTTCAACGTTCTCATCGAGAGAGGATTCTGTCATTTCTTCAAAATCCTGTTGCTTTAGTGCGTCAACTATCTTTTTACCCATATTTTTTGGCAGTTCGTTATTTTGCATTTAAAGCAACTCCTTCTACATTCAATCTTAGAATGACTCTAAATATATAAAACCAAAAAAATGTATGTTTGTCAAATGTATTTTTAGCATATCCTTAAAATAAATTAATATTAAGTGTTTTATAAACTATTAATCGTTTCCTCTTTTAAATACAGTAAATATTCATCCGAAGAAATCGTATAGCTCTCTTTTAACAAAGCTTTTGATTTATTTAACTTGTACTTGTTAAATAAATTCAAGTAATAATCTTTAAGCTCAAAGGCTTTTATTTCATACTCCATATCAATATCCGATAAATCACTGCCAAACCCAAATTGTTGCATATCGGGGGTTTTTAAAAATGCTTCTTTCTTCCATTTATAATACATTTTGCTTGAATATTTTTTGTCTTTTGAATTTGTTTTGTTTATTATGACTTCTTTTGGATTCTTTCCTTTTGCTATTTCAAAGAGTGCCTTACGTTTAAATAAGGCACTCTCATGAATTCTTTTTTTATCGTTTTCAAAAATCATAACTTATCAAATTCGCAAACAACGTTAAATTTATTTCTCAATTTATTTAAAAGAGCGATTCTGTTGTTTTTAATTTTTTCGTCTTTATCCATAACAAGCACATTATCAAAGAAGTTTATTATTGGCTTAATTAAAGCATTAAGAGAGATAATGTATTCTTCTAAATTATCAGGACTTGCATTGTGCATAGTTATTGCTTTATATAATTCTTTTTCTTCATTCGTAGAGAATAATGCTTCTGTGATATCTTCAAATTTATTATCTTTTAAAATCTTAAATACACGGGAAGCATTTTCTTTGATTATACTAAAGTTTTCATCGTTTTGATATTTATTTAAAATTTTTGCTTTTGTAATATAACCTGAAAGATTTTCCAAAGAATTAAAGCTCTTTATTGAATTAAATACGTTTGATGAAATTTCTTTTTCAAACATGAATGTAATTCTTGAATTAAAGAAATCTTTAATATCTTCTAATAAACAATCCTCCATGCTTGTATTAAATTCCTTTGATAACATATCAAGCGAGGTTTTAATAATCTCTTCGAGATTGATATTCAAATTGTTTTCGAGAATTATTCTAATTATTCCTATAACGGCACGTCTTGCACCCAATGGATCATTTGAACCCGTGGGACGTTTTTTCTTTTTGTCGCCTTGCGTTGAAATAAACAGAGCACAAACCGTATCTATTTTATCCGCAATAGAAACCACTTGTCCTATAATGCTTTCAGGAAGCTCTGAATTTGCATTCAACGGGAAATAATGTTCGCAAATCCCTTTTGCAACTTCGGGTTTTTCTTTATCAAACAGAGCATAATCTTCTCCGATAAAGCCTTGTAATTCTGTAAATTCAAAAACAAGTTTTGTTGATAAATCACATTTTGAAAGCTCTGCACATCTTAAAATATCGGTTTTATCTTTAATATTTAATTTATCCGCTATTTTATCCGAAAGTTTTATTATTCTTTGCGTTTTATCATATAACGTTCCCAATCCCTTTTGGAAAGTCATTCCTTTCAGATTATCGATTTTATCGATTAGTTTCGTTTTTGTGTCTTCTTCAAAGAAAAATATACCGTCATCCAATCTTGCTACAACTACTCTTTGGTTTCCGGCTTTTATGTTTTCAAATTCATCACCAACGTAATTTGCAATAGTGATAAATTTATTTGATAATTTTCCGTCTTTATTCCACAAGGGGAAATATCTTTGGTGGCTAATCATTACCGTCGTTGTAACAATATCTGGAATTTGAAGATATTTTTCATTAAATTCGCAAATAACAGGAACGGGATATTCCGTGATATATGTAATTTCTTCCAATAAATCACCCGTGTTATCAAATTTTATCACGAGATTATTCTTTTCTGCGCATTCTTTTGTTAATTTTATTATTAAATCACGTCTTTCTTCTTGATTAACAATAACATTGCCTGTTCTCAAAGTTTCAATATAAGATTTCGGATTTTTAATTGTTAATTCAAGATTCTTTGAATATCTGTGTCCTAAAGTTTTATTTGTTGATTTTTTACCTAAAATTTCAAGCTCAACTACTTCATCATCAAGAAGCGCAACAACATTTTCTATCGGTCTTGAAAATTTTTCTGTGTTATATTGCCAACGCATAAAATGCGAGCCTTGTAATTTTAATATCAGGTTTTGAATGTTTTCTTTTAATATTTCGGCAACAGTTTTTCCTTTTGTTTCTATATTTACCCAGATATAGTTGTCTTTTTCATAAAGCATAGAGACATCTACACCGTTTTTCTTTGCAAAACCTATTGCCGCAGGGGTATATTCTCCTGCTTCATTTTTTGCAACCGATATAATTGGCCCTTTTACATTTTTTGAAACAGTTTCTTGGCAAACCGCCAATTCGTCAACCAAAACGGCCAAACGCCTCGGGGTCGCATAGACATTGATTTTTTTATATGCCAATGCATTTTCTTTAAATAATTTTTCAAAAGCAATTTCAAGCTGCGAAATTGCACTCGGAATAAATTTGTATGGTAATTCCTGAACCAATATTTCTAATAATAAATCTTTTTTCATAGCAAATAAATTTTATAACAAAAACATCTAAAATAATAGTACCGATTTTTCTTGTGGGCATATTTTATGTTAATATTATTAAATGGCAAGCAATTTTGATTTTTTGAAAAAAGTTGATAACGAATTATTTTTAATAGTTGAGGACGGAGAAAAATTATTCAGAGATGAATATTTTAATCAGGCTGTAGTTCAATTCAGGATTTATGCCGAAAAAATGGCAAAAAAAATTCTAAATTCCGATAACAAAGAACTGACATTTGATACCGTATTAAACAATCTGAAGGACAAAATCAAAACACAAAGAGAAAAAGAATTTATTGACGATTTGTTTTTTATAAAAAAAGAAGGAAACGCCTGCGCCCACGGAGAAGATGCAACGGCAATAAAAACACTGGAAGTCATAAGGCATGCATTTGAAGCGGGAATCAATTATGCTTATGCAAAAAATAAAGACGAAAATATAGATAAGCTCATCTTTGATGAAACTCTTTTAATTACTCAAAAATCAGAAGAAAAAGAAACCCTTACAAATAAATATTTAGAAAAATTGGAAAACGAATCAAAAGAAACATTAATTGAAAATCTTTTAAATGAAAAACAGGGAGAATTTTTATCCTCGGTTGATAAAACTACGGATGAAAACAACATTAAAGATAGAAACCGAATCTCTGACCCCTCTCAATACAAAAAAACAAAAAGAAAGAAAAAAGAACTCACCCCAAAAGAACTGAAAATAAAAGAAAAAATCAAAGAAGCAAGAAAAAATATAAAAGAAAACATTAATAAAGAAGAAAAACCAAAGCCCTCAAAGGAAAAAAACAAAAAACAGCAAAACAAAAATAAAAAACCAACACCAAAAAAAGAAAGAAAAAGCTCTAAAAAAAATCAAGATAAAGACTACGGCACCATAAAAGCACTTTTATTTATATTGTTCGTAATTGCTTCGGTTATCTTGCTTTTAAAAATGATGATTTAGATTTTCAGGATAACAATTAATCCTCTTTATACACAACGACTCTGTTTCTGCCGCCTTCTTTTGCCTGATAAAGAGCTTCATCCGCTTTTTTATATAGAATTTCCGGAATTTTATCAGCTTTGTTAAATTTTGAAACACCTATTGATATTGTGACAGATATTTCTTTTGTGTTTTCAATATTATAATCTTCAATATTTATTTTTTTCTTTTCAATCGCCTTTCTCAGACGTTCTGCGACAATTTGCGCTTCTTCAATATTTGTATGAGGCAAAAGAAATATAAATTCTTCTCCGCCATAGCGGGATGCTATATCCTCTTCTCTCAGTTCTTTTTTTATTGTTTTTGCGACTGTCTTTAATACACAATCGCCCACGGAATGTCCATAGGTATCATTTACCTTTTTAAAGAAATCTATATCCGACATAATACAGCATAATTCCTGATTTTGACGTTTTGCTATTGCGGTTGTTTCTTTTAATCTTTTTTCAAATTGGTGTCTGTTGTTGTATCCGGTAAGAGCATCAAGCGTTGCATGCTCTAGTACTTCTAAATATGATTTTGCGCGTGTAATAGTCAATTGCGCTTGAGATGTTATTTCTTCAAGATAGCCTATTTCTTTTGTTGTAATTTTATCAAAGTGATTGTATGCAACAATGGCACCATAGGCACGATTATCTATGATAAGCGGGAAAATGCCCATTTTTCCCGATTGCTCGATAATTGTTTTTGACTTTGAATTTATGTTTTCAAGATATTCATAGATTCTGTTATCGGAACAATTATTCGGCCAAATTAATTTGTATTCTTTTTTATTCTTATTTTTTAAAAATATATAGATCAGATGATCGGAAATAAATCCGTCAATCATTTCTCCCATTATAGGAAGAATATAATCCAATTCATATTGGGTTTGAGTAATTTGAGCTATGTTTTTGATTATTTGATGAAATTTTGAACTTAATTTTATTTGTTCTCTATCTTTTAATGTTTTACAAAACAAAGATATTTGAGCTGTTATAAGAGGTAAAACATCAAAAAAATCACTGTTTTTATCTATTTCATCTTTTGCTGTTAATTTAACAATCCCGAGTGTCTTGTGTGCTTGTACAACAGGAAAATAAAGGATGTTTTTATCCGACTCATATTGACTCTTTTGGGTTAAAAAATTATCAAAATACTTTTGTACTTCTGAATTTTTATTATTCAGAGAAAAGTTTTCCCATGGTTTAATAAAGTCTTTTAAAAGATAAGAATATTCATCCATTAAATATATTTTTATTTCTTCCGTTGCAAAAAAATTATTCATTGCCTTTTGAAAGCTTTCAATAAGCTGTTCTCTTGTTACTGTTTGTTCAAAATTTTTAATGAATTCATATATAAAATTGTATAATGTTTGAACCTGCACTATTTTTTACCCCCCGCGAACAGCTCTTTTTTTGCACAAGTTTTAAAGTCTTCCAAAAAGCTGTCTGTTTTTTTATCCTCGGCATCAAAAACAACTTTTCCCGCTTTATATCTTAAATTCAAATTTTTTTCTTCTTGCGCCGCCAATTTTTTGTAGTATTCTTTGTCACTGTTTATTGCTATTCTTTCATTGACTTCACTTAAAATCCCATAGATATAACGGCTTTTATTTGAATCACCGGCAGTATCAAGCAGCATGCCCGCTTTTTTAAATTCTTCCGCAGCACCGTCATACTGTTTTAAATCGTTTAATAATATTGCATAATTAAAATGAGCTTCATATTCTAAAGGGCCTACTTCCATAGCTTTACAATAATAGTATCCGGCTTGATTTTTGTTTTTTAAGAGTTGATTTATCAAAGCCATATTGTAATTGGCATTATAGTTATTCAAAATATCAACCGCTTTTTCATAAGAAGATGATGCTTCTTTCATATAATTTCTGCTGATTGTATCATCTAACCCCGCAAGAAGCGATTTTGTTCTGTAGGCAACACCCATATTATAATATGCAACACCTTTATTATGGTAATAAGATTTTTCTTTATCCACAATAAAGGGAATTTTATAAAATTTCGGAATGTTTTCTATTACCTTTTTATATTCTTCAATTGCTTCATCTGTTTTATAGGTTTCCGATAGTATTATTGCATAATCTATTCTTGCGATTTCATAATCAGGCTTTACTTTTAATGCCTTTTCGTAGTTTTTTAATGCGGAATAATAATCCTCATAAACCACATAAATATTGGCAAGATTATACATTGCTCTATAGTGGCGGGGGTGATAAACAATACCTTTTTCGTAATAATAAATTGCTTCCTGTAAATCGTGCTTCTTAAACGCTTTATCACCTTTATATACAAGATAATATCCTATAACTTCATTTACTTTTCTTTCATAAAAATCAAAAAACAAAAAAATGCTTAATGCAAAAGAAACAATAAGAGTGGCACTTATTGCTCTGGCTAATGTTGATTCAAATATTCTTTTTAATCTGCTCATATGGTGATGTTTTTGGTTTTTGGTTGTTTGCCTTCGTCTGCACTCGTTAAGTGCTTACGCACTAAACTCGTTTGACTCGGGTTTGCTCCTGTGGAAATTAGAAATTTCCACGTCGCATTGGTACGGTTCCGCCCTGTCGGCTTTGCTCATCGCAAATCCGTTCGGGCTTCTCACACCCGATGCCTTCGTCTGCACTCGTTAAGTGCTTACGCACTAAACTCGTTTGACTCGGGTTTGCTCCTGTGGAAATTAGAAATTTCCACGTCGCCTGAGTCCAGTTACGCACTTCTCGCTTGCTCATCGCAACCGAGTGCGTGCTTCACATTCTTCTGCCCGAATCTGCACTTGTTAAGTGCTTGCGCACTAAACAAGTGCAGATTCGGGTTTGCTCCTGAGAGCCTGCGGCTCACGTCGCATTGGTACGGCTTCGTGCTAGCGGCAAAGCTCACCGCTTTCCCGTTGCGCACTTCGCACACTTCTGCCCTCATTTTGTTCGGCTAGTCCGTCGGACTACGCCTCACTGCATTCGGGTTGTTATGTTTCAAAGAGTTTGTAGAGTCTATCTTCAATCAATTTGAAATCTAATTCATTTGTTTGCCTGTTAATGTTCAATGCTTTTTGGTACTGTTTTGCAGCAGCAATCTTTTCTCCCATTGCTTCATGGCTTCTTGCCATATTGAAATGAGCCAAAACATAATTTGGATTTATTTCAGTTGCCGTTCTGAAATATTCGATTGCTCTCGATGCATCCCCCAGACCATCAAGGAATACAACGCCTAAATTGTTATATGCAATATCATAGCTTGAATCTAATTCTATTGCTTTTGAATAATATATTATTGCTTTTTCAATACAATCCTTTTCCCAAAATGCCATTGCAAGACGGGAATATATTTTCGGATTGTCATTATCTTCATCGAGTGCCATTTGGTAGTATTCGATAGCACTATCTATATTTTCAATATCGTAATATATGTCTGCTATTGCTTCATGGATTTGAGATTTATTTTTTGTTAAAAGCAAGCTATTTTCAAGCATTGATATTGCAGCTTCGGAATTTCCCTTTACCTGATGATAAATTGCCGCCAAAGCCTGCGCAACAACTGCAGACCATTCGTCATTAGGGTTAGCTTCCAATGCTTTTTTATATAATTCAATTGCATTATCATATTGTTCTAATTGAACATACGCATAGGCTAAAGAATTTTGATAATACGGGTTATTTTCATCATATTTTAAAGCAAGCTTAAATGCAGATAATGCATTTATTTTTTCATCTTTCTTTATATATAAATGACCCAATTCATAATAGCATTTTGAAAATTCCGGATATTTATTAACAAGAATCGTATAATAATCAATTAATGTATCAACTTTATCGTTTTGGTATTCTTCCACAAATTCAATTGCATTTGCAACCTTCATGGGATCGTTGTTTGACAAAATTACAACGTTATTTAAGCAATCAAAAGCAATATCGGGACGATTTTTCTTTATTGCAATTCTTGCCATTCTTTCATACAAAGCAATAGATTTTCTTGAATTATCAACTGCACTCAAATATAAATTGTATGCTTGTTTTTCTGAATTTACCTTTTCTAAAATCGCACCCACGGTTTTATATTTTGCAAAATTGAAATCATCCGCTAAATTTTGACAAACCATTTTGATACTGGTTTTATCAAAAAAGCTCATTATAGCACCACTCAAACCATAGTAGAGTGCATTTGTGTAATCTTTTATTGTTTTTCCGCTAGCTTGTTTTTTAATTTTTTCAAGCATTGTTAAAGCTAGCACAAGGCGGGTTCTTGCTGAAGCCGGTTTGAGTTTTATTGCTGTTTCAAACTCGGATTTAGCTTCATCAAAATTTGAATTTAACGATAGAAAATACCCCAAATAAATATGAGCGTTAGCATCTT
The DNA here is from genome assembly GCA_946622415.1 of uncultured bacterium. Classification (GTDB taxonomy): domain Bacteria; phylum Cyanobacteriota; class Vampirovibrionia; order Gastranaerophilales; family Gastranaerophilaceae; genus RUG14156. Next base: position 45,026 of record CAMOPX010000008.1, on the reverse strand, counting down.
TAGGGCTTAATTTGACAGCTTTTCTGCATTGGTCAATCGCACTGTCGATTCCAATTTGTCCGTTTTTATGTAATAAGGTCGCAAGCCTGTAGTATGCACTCGTTTCTGACGGATTCTGGCTTATTGTTTCAATATAGCCGTTTATTGCCGATGCTAAATCGTCATTATTTGCTTTCAGCAAATATCTTTGATGAGCGAAAGTCGCTTTTTGCATTGTTTCTTGTGCGTTTGTCATATTGGTATCGTCTTTTCTTTTTTGGGGAACTGTTTTACTCTCTAACATTTGATATCCTTGCTTGACAATAATATATTATTAAGGATATCGTTTCTATAAAATTATGCTTTAATACAATTTGAATTAAATCATACATATAGAGGAAAAGAGTTCAAAAATTTTTCCTTTGCACTTTTTGACAACTTTTTTCCTTCATACGTTTTATCAATACATAATGAAAATATCCCCTATTATTTACGCTAAAATAAATAACCGCAATCATTCAACAGTCAAACATCAGCACACAAAGAAAACTTCCGAAAGCTTTCAATCTTATGTGACATCACCTCGTTTGAACTGTGAATATTATAATGCGCTTTTTAATATAAAACCGCTTTCATTCGGTAATATTGAACATAAAAGCATTTCATCAACCAAACCAATCTACACTCCCTGTTGCACTTATGATGATGTTGAAGAATTTTCAGAACAATTTGCAAATAAAATTAATTCTCAAATCCAAAACCCGAGTCTTGAAGATGTTGAAAAGTTATTGTCTAATATCAAATTAAAAACCGGCGCAGATGAAAAATTAATAAAAGAAGTTGTTTTCAGATTGAGCCAGTTTTCTACATTTAAATCCATATTATTTTTGGAAAATGAATTAAAAAAAAGATGCGAATATATACCTCATTCTTTATCATCAAAGATTTTTGATGAAACGAATTTGTCCTCTGTTTTTGGTTATTTGGCAATCAAATTCAATTTAAAAAATAAAGGAATCCCTGTTGTTTTTGTTGATGACCATTCAATAAAACAATATGAAACAGGAGAAGTAGTTCCGTATTATGATAGCAAAATACATATACTAGATGGCTTTGACGTTTTAACAAAAGACGGTACTTACAGAGGTGCAAATTTTTTAGCAGGAACAGGACACTTAGAAGCTTTAGCAATTGATGTTATCGAACAAATTCAAGAAGGACGTGATATTGAAGATATTATGCACGAGAGTTTGGAAAAAAGAATAACAGATTTTGCCAACAGTAAAAATCCTCAACTCTATAAAAATTTTAGAGCCCAAGTCATTAAAAAACCGATGCCCGCTAATATCACAAGCAACGATATTTTAAATAATCTGCTTGAAAATACCCTTGATAGCGATTATGTAAAAGAAAGAATCAGAGAAAAAGCTAAATACCATACCCCATGGCATAAACTTAAAGGCTATGGCGAATATTATGAAAAAACAAAGGAGATGGAAACCTCTTTAATGAAATATTTAGACGGCTTCGCATTCGCTTTTTCCGCTCATTCTCTATCCGAAATTATGGATAAAATGAAATCAAAAATGGACGAAATAGAACAAAACACGGGAAGAAAAAACCTTTATTATTGCCCAAATACCGAAAAAAGCTATAATCTCATTTCTTATATGTTTATGAAAAATTCAGGAACAGATTACGAGAGAGTTAAACACAGAGTTTCTTATAAAGATACTAAAGGTAAAAATACAGTCATATTCGATGACAGTACAATAAGCGGCAAAAGTCAGGAAGGGAGTATTAATGATTTAGAATGGGAATTGTACAGCGGAGAATATGACTCCACAAATCCGATTCTTGTATTAAATGAAAATTTATACTATGCAACAGTTGCAGCGGGGCAATCCATAAAAGATAAAAGTGTTGCGTTTGTTGAAATTCCAGATATGATAGATTTGTACGGATTCTTTTGTTATAACAAAAAAGATAAAACAATTGAAGAAATAAAAGAAATAGCAAAAAAAAGCAACTTAGATCTTGATGATATCAAGATTTTAATGGAAATATTAGGCTGCAGCTATAGAGATTCCAAAACCGCTATAGCATTTCCTTATATTCTGCCTGACAACAATTCAGACTTTGCATCAGACATATTAGATCCTTTGCTTATCGATTCAACATCAGATTCAAAAAACAATTAATTACCTAAAATTTATTTAGAACGTGAAAGTTTAAATTCGTGGTTATCCAATAATTCTTTTCTGCTTCCGAGCATGATTTTTTCGGCTTCTTCAAGTATTTTTACTATCATATACCCGTTTTCACCATCTGAGCGCGGAGTTTTATCGTTTTGAATACAATTTAGAAAATGTTGACATTCCAACTTTAAAGGCTCAATCTCTAAATAATCAAACACCTCTATATCTTTTTGAGAATTTTTATTGTTATCAAAAACCTTTAATTTTCCTTCCTGAATTGTATCATCCAATATTGCCGTTGCCTTTTCACCTCTGACAAGTAAAGTAACTCTTTTTTGAGGATGAATCCAAGAATCCGACACATGCCCGATTATTCCGTCTTCAAATTGAATGGTCAGATGTGTAATATCACAAATATTTTCAAATTCACAACATGCTCCCGTTGCATTAAGAACTTTTATTGGTGCTTTACCTGTAACATGTGCAATCATTGATACATCATGCGGAGCTAAATCCCACATTACACTTCTGTCGTTTTTAAAATAGTTTATGTTTAATCTGTCGGATTGTACATATTTAATTTTGCCCAAAACACCTTCCGCTATAAGCATTTTTAATCTGTTAACCGCAGGATGATATAAAAGCAAATGTCCCACAAGAAGTTTTACGTTTTTCTTTTCCGCGATATCTTTTAAGATGAGTGTCTCCTCGGCAGAAGTTGAAATGGGTTTTTCAACATAAACATGCTTTCCTTTTTCAAGAGCCATTTTCACAAGTTTAAAATGGGTATGAGAAGGAGTAACAATACACACAGCTTCTATTTCAGGGTTATTTAAAACATCTTCAAAATTTTTAACCGTATTAACGTCATCGTACAGTTCTTTTACCATTTTAAGATTTTCTTCATCCAAATCGCAAACACTGTGAAGCGCATTCAGATTATAAAAATTACGAACTATATTTCTTCCCCATAAACCGCAGCCGACAACGGCAACACACTTTTTCATTTATTTTTCCTTATAACTTTTTCTTTTTCAATTTTAATAAACACATATTTCTTAGTCAATCTGTGATTTGAATATCTAATACTTTATATAATAATTCTTTGATATTGTAGCTTTTGTTTTTATTAAATCAAAACTTTCATCTTTTTCGTTAGAGAGCGAATACTTCACCCCATATTCATTCAATCTTTCAAGTATTGTTTCATCATCTTCATCTTCATTCACTCTGTTTTTGTATATTAAAATCGGTTGTTTTTGAGAAATTCGATATAAGTGATTATAATATTCGCTCATAACATATGTTTTGTAGGCATTTCCAAAATAATTTTCTCTGAGTGTTAAAAATCCGTTCGCCATTATTAATCCTATAAGAAAGAAAAATATAAAATTATTTTTCCTAAAATAATAGCAGCAAACACAAGGCAATAAATGTAACTGGGGTACAAATCTTGCCCACCAGCAAAGAGGATTTAATAAAACCGTTAAATATATCAATGCAAACGTTAATCTCGTTTTTCTTTTTTTAATCATCAAATAAACGGATAACAAAACACTCACAACAAATATACCGGAAAATAAATGACCGAAACCTGAGATTCTTAGTTCTTCCTGAATAAAAGGCATATCAAAATGCATTGTAAAAGGTACTTTCCAAAATATCGGGGGGGTTTCGGGGTTGTTCATTCTGGCATCCGAGGTTGATGAAAACATTGAACGGACAAATTTATACAAATACGGTTTATTATTAAATTCCCTCGGGTTTTGCCCCGTCATAAAATCCAATTTATTATAACCGATTGAAGGATAAAAAGGGTTTTTGAATTTAATTGTATTTGTTACATAAGGCTGGAAACAGAGTATCAAGGAAGACAAAAATACTATTCCCGCCATTTTTAATATATTTTTCTCTCTTTTAAATAAAAAATAAACAATAAAAATTATAACGCTTGTGTATAGCCCCGTATATTTTAACCCTATAGATAAAATTGAAGACAGAATAAAAACTATTGCATTTTTTTTGGTTTCTTCTTTTTTATGAATCAAAAATAGAGAAAATATCTGCATAATAAAAACACAATAAAGACTAAAATCCGCCATTTTAGTATTTATTTGAGTAATTAAAACAGTAAGAGAAAAAATACAAACACCCAAAACAATTGTTTTTAAAATATTTAATTTTCTCTTTAAAAAATATAAGCTATATAAAAAAGCACATGCCGCAAACAAAAAATTAGCAACTTTACTGCTTTCCATATTATGAAAAAGATAATAAAAGTTACTTCTGATTGTCTCCAGCGCATTCGGATAACTTCCGGCAAAAACAAGATTATAAAAGATATTATGATTTGATGAAAATTCTTTTATGCTGTTATAAATCGGATTATAGCCGAGTCTGTATAAGTTTTCTATTGTAAAATGGTAGCATCTGCCATCAAACGACACATCAATAAAACACATTGAAAAAACCAAAGACAAAACAAAAATCAAAAAAAGCAGTATATTTTTTTGAAGAAAGTTTCCGCTTTTAAAAATATAAATTTCTAATATCAAAAAAGAAATTAAAATATAAGAACAATTCACACTTAAATGCAAAAGAAAACCTATATTTGTGAGGGCAAAAATCGAAAAAAGAAACAGTAAAATTGCAAACCCCAAATCTAAACAATATTTTCTCATTTAACCCTCTTTTTTAATTTATGATAAAATTTTTCTATGGATAACAAATTGAATAAAATAATTTTAGCACAACTTAATCCGATTTCGGGCAATGTCGAATACAATAAAAACAAAGCAATAAGTGCAATCAATAAGGCCATCGAAAAAAATGCCGAAATGATAATTTTTCCGGAATTATTTTTATTGGGTTATCCAATCGGAGATATTTTAACAAGATATCCATACATTGCAGGTCAATGCGAAAGAGCACTTGAAGAAATTAAAGAAGTTTCTAAAAATATTGCCGTATTAATAGGTTATCCCGAAAAAAATACATCCAAAATCGGAAAACCGTTTTTTAATTCTGTCATGTTAATTAAAAATCAAAAAACAGAAAAAATTTTCAGAAAAGCTCTCCTTGCAAATTACTCGGAACACAACGATTATCGCTATTTTGAACCTGCTAAAATAACAAAAGAGAATAGAATTTTTGAACTTGGGGGAACAAAATACGGCGTAATAATTTGCGAGGACGGTTGGAACGATAAAGATTTTTTTGAAAAGAATTTATATGAAATTGACCCTGTTGAAACGGTTGCACCGGAAGTTGACGTTTTATTGTGTCCCGCAGCCTCTTGCTCCAGAGCAAAAAAAGAACAACTTAAACACAACATGATGTCTTTTGTTTCCAAAAAATACAAAACAAAATATATTTATGTTAATCAAACAGGCGCCAATGACGAACTTGTTTATGACGGCACAAGCAGAATGTACGATGAAAACGGCAAACTCATCGCCATGGCAAAAAGTTTTGAAGAAGAATTATTTGAATTAAATTTAAATGGCGAAAATGTCATAAATCCATTGATAAAAGGACTTGAATTAACATTAAACTCTCAAAAAGAATTTTCGCTTGACCATGAACCTGATTTAGAAAGAACCTATACCGCAATAAAAACTGCAATATCTGATTATTTTTCAAAAAACGGCTTCAAAAGAGCGGTTTTAGGATTGTCGGGCGGACTTGATTCCACTGTTTGTGCGGTTTTGTTGGCTGATGCTTTAGGAAATAAAAATGTACTCGGCATTTCAATGCCATCAAGTTTAACAAGCAAAGAAAGTAAGTCGGACGCCGAACAATTGGCTTCAAATTTGGGCATAAATTTTATGACAGTACCGATTAAAGATTCTGTCGAGCTTCTTAAAAATAAATATGAAAATATTTTTTCAAATGTTGAATCTCATTGGGATAAAAGATACAAAAACAGTTTTACAATTGATAACATTCAGGCAAGAGCAAGAAGTATGATATTGTGGTCTGTTGCAAATGAATTTGCAGGGACTTTACCTATTGCAACCTCTGATAAATCAGAACTTTATATGGGTTATGCCACAATAAACGGTGATATGTCGGGCGGTTATGCTCCGATTGCGGATGTTGTAAAAACAAAACTGTTTGCACTTGCACGCTGGATGAACAAAAACAGAAGCAATAAAAACGCAATTCCTGAAAGTATTATCCTAAAACCGCCTACGGCAGAACTCGCAATAGATTCAAATACCGGAAAAACCCTTTTAGCGGAAGATGCACTCATGCCTTATGAATTTTTAGATGAGGTCATATGGAGAATTGAAAATTTAAATCAATCAATAAATGATATGATGAAAGCAGAATTTTTGTATGAAAAGAAGAAAAATACGGATATCGAAACAAAAAGGAATTGGCTCAATAAATTCTTCAAAAGGTTAAATACCGCGCTCTACAAATGGTATATAGTTCCGCCTTCACCCGTTATTGATGCTCGTTCCATTAATAAAACAGAATTTAAACAACCGATTATATCGAATATAGATTATCTTAGGTAAGGAGAAAAATATGAAGAAAAATCTTTTAACTTTAGTATTATGCTCATTTGCATTCGGATTAGGTTTTGGTATTAACAATATTGCGGTAAGTGAAAATACTCCTCAAAAAATCGGCTACATTAACGTAGGAAAGCTTCTCGCAGCTTCCAAGGTATTAAAAACTGCGGAAACTACAAGAGCAAATCAAACAAAAGATATGCTAAAATGGTATGATACCGCAAGTGCCGACATTCAAAAACAAGCAACACCCCAATCAAAAGAAGCTGCAATCAAAAAATATGAAGCGCAGTTAACTCAAAAGAAAAATTCAATAAAAGACGCATACGCAAAAAAAGTTAGCGAAGTTGATAACCAATTAAGCAGCGTAATAAACCAAAAAGCAAAAGAATTGGGTTATGATGTAGTATTAAGAGAAGATGCGGTTTTATACGGCGGCACGGATATAACAGCACAAGTTCTTCCGCTTGTAAAATAGTTATATAAAAATGTCTGAAAGAATAATTTTTTAACTTTCAGACATTTTATTTTCATAATTGTTTTTTGGATTTTTGTTAATTTTGTCCGCAAAATATGTCGTAAAAACAGGTATAATTCCATAGTAAACAAGCATAAATATAACTGTTGGTCTTAAAACATTAATACCGTCAATATATTTTGGCAATTTCGGATTTGTTTTATTTGCTTTGATGAAACTATCCATTGAATCCTTAAATCCTTTTTTTGCCGCATTATCAAAAAGACATCCGAGCGTAATGCCTGATAGTGTTGATAAAATGTTATTAAATATCAAAGGTTTTTTTCTTTCTTCTTTGATTTTTTTTGATTTATTTGTATATAAAGTAGATGCGCTCAAAAGCAGCACATCCGTCGCAACAGACATAGTTTTTGTTATATTTGTATCTTTTGCGGCATGATTTTTTGCAAAATTTTGCAAGACTTCATTATTGATAAGTTTTGAAATCCCTTTGCTCAATAATCGATTTTCATTCCCTTTAAAAGAAATTTTATTGTAAGAAGAAAATTTATCCGCACCTTTAAATACCAACGGATTTATATTTTCTTTTTTTTCTTTTCCATTAAAAAATTTATCAACTAAAAGAGGCAATAATGCCACCGTTAAATATGATTTTGGAATAGAAGTTAAGAGGTTTGTTGTTTGTTTGATTGTTTGGGTTAAAAAGTTGTAACTTTTTTTATCCTTGAAAAAATTTTCAAGAGTATTTTTGTTTAAAAAATTATTCGGATTTTTATCTATGTTTTTAATTGCATTTTCAACAGGCAAAGCAACTGCTTCTGCCATTAAAAGTTTCATAATACCCGATGACAATGAATTTGCGGAAAAATACTTTTTATTTTCTTTATCTGTATTTGGAACAGCTGAAATAACAAGGGGTCTTAATATGGCAGCGCCAAAAAACGATGCTCCGACTGCAAAGCTTGCGCCATGATTTGCAATATGTTCAAGTCCCGACAATACAAATTTGTTTGTATTAACACCCGAAAAATGAGGTTTGTTTTTTACCGCATTAGTTATTTTCATTATATTTATTTTATAATAAACAAATTATGAAACCTGTTGAATTTATAAAAAATGAAATAATCAACTTTAAAAAATCGGAAATAATTTCTTTTATTGCAATTATTTCTTTAGTGACTTCAATTTCAATATATTCAAAAGATTCTCTTGTCGCTCTTATCAGCGCAATTTGCGGAATATGCTATACAATTTTTGCAGGTTACGGAAAAGTTTACTGTTATTTAATAGGAATGCTGGGAACTTTTTGCTATTGCTATTTGGCATACAAAAACGGTTTTTGGGGAAATTTGTGTTTATATGGACTTTATTATTTTCCAATGGAAGTAATCGGGATTTTTCAATGGAAAAAAAACCTGAAAAAAAATAAAAATGAAATAATAAAAACAAAATTAAATTCAAAGGAGAGATTTTTGTATCTTTTGTTGGGTTTATTGTTTACGCTGTTATTGTTTTTAATATTGAAATCATTAAACGGAAAAAATCCCATATTAGATAGTTTTATAACAGTATTTTCAATAATCGGTCAATTGTTGACAGTAAAAAGGTGCGTTGAACAATGGTATATTTGGTTTTTTGTAAATTTAGCTTCGCTTGTTATGTGGATATACGCGGTTTTAAACGGTGCCGATTGCACCGCAACAGTTTTAATGTGGGGCATTTACCTTATTTTATCCGTTTATTTTTTAAGAAGATGGAACAGAGAAATTAAAAAAACCGGAGAATAATCTCCGGTTTTAAGTAATTATGTTTGTTTTATTATATAACACCTTGTGCAATCATTGCTTTTGATACTTTATTAAATGCCGCAATATTCGCACCTGCAACATAATTAACTCCGAGTCCATACTCTTGTGCTGCGTCTTTGCATTGTTTGAAGATATTTTTCATAATATTTTCAAGCTTTTTATCTACTTCTTCAAACGTCCAGCTGTATCTCATAGAGTTTTGGCTCATTTCAAGAGCTGATGTTGCAACACCGCCTGCATTTGCTGCCTTTGCCGGTGCAACAAGAACGTTATTTGCTTGTAAGTATTCAATTGCTTCGTTTGTTGTCGGCATATTTGCACCTTCACCAACGGCAATCGCACCGTTCGCAACCAATATTTTTGCCGTTTCTAAATTAATATCGTTTTGTGTAGCGCAAGGTAAAATTATATCAGCCTTAATTGTATAAACAGCAGGAGTTGTACCTGAATTTTCAGTGTATTTAGCTGACGGAACAGAATTTAAGTATTCTTTAATTCTGCCTCTTTTTACTTCTTTTATTTCTTTTACGATATCAAGATTAATACCGTTTTCGTCATATACACAACCGTTTGAATCAGACATAGCAAGAACTTTTATACCCATTTGTTTTGCTTTTTCCGCAGCATAAATTGCAACGTTACCCGAACCTGAAATAACTGCTGTTTTTCCTTTTAATTCGATATTGTTAGTGGTCAACATTTCACGCATATAATACATTAAACCGTATCCCGTTGCTTCTTTACGAGCTAGAGAACCGCCGTATTCAAGTCCTTTTCCTGTTAATACGCCTGCTTCATATAAGCTTCTGATTTTTCTGTATTGACCGAATAAATATCCTATTTCTCTGCCGCCAACACCGATATCACCTGCGGGAACATCAACGTCTGCACCAATATATTTTTGTAATTCGTTCATAAAACTTTGACAGAAATTCATGATTTCTAAATCAGTTTTTCCTTTGGGGTCAAAATCGCTTCCGCCTTTACCGCCGCCGATTGGCAATCCTGTTAAGGCATTTTTAAAGGTTTGTTCAAAAGCCAAAAATTTCATAATGCTTTGATTTACGGAAGGGTGAAAACGAAGTCCGCCTTTATATGGTCCGATTGCGCCGTTGAATTGTACTCTGTATCCTCTGTTTACTTTTATTTCGCCCTTTGCGTTAACCCAGGGAACTTTAAAAGATATAATTCTTTCCGGCTCAACTAATCTTTCAAGCAAGGATAACGACTTATAGTAATCTTCATTTTTAACAACAACTTTTTCTAAAGATGTTAATACTTCTTTAAGAGTTTGTAAAAACTCGGGTTCTGTTGCGTTCTTTGCGCTTGCTTCTTCCAGCACGCTTCTTAAATAGTTTGATTTTTCCATAATCTTTTGTACCCCTATTTTCTAATCGTGTTAATTATACACCAATTATTTTCATTTTAAGCAGAATGCTTACATAATATTTATAAAGTTTACATTTTTTAACGAATGTGCAAAATTTTCCTGTTTATGCTAGTATGAATTCATTGGGCGAAAGTTGCCTTTATGGCAGCAAATTTTTAAGGAAATACAGTTTATAGATAATGAAAGAGATATTCAACAATCAGAATATCGTGTCTGAGTTGCACGGAATTTTTATGCCTTCGGGGATTGAGAACATTAAGGTTTCCGTTATTGTACCCACCTACAATAACGAAAAGTATCTTATCAGATGTTTAATTTCTTTAATAAAACAAACCCTGAAAGAAATCGAAATAATCGTCATAAATGACGGTTCTACCGACAGAACAAAAGAACTTCTGGATGAATTTTCAAAAACAGATTGCAGAATCAAAGTCATACACCAAGAAAACAAAAAACAGGGTGCTGCAAGAAACGAGGGCTTGAAGATTGCCGAAGGCGAATACATAGGTTATGTTGATTCGGATGATTGGGTTGATTTAGACTATTTTGAAAAATTATACAATACCGCAAAAAAATACAATTCCGATATTGCACTCGCAACAAACGTAAGAATCGGCAACGGCAAAACAAAGAAAAGATTAAACATAGAAAACGAATATTTTGCAACTTCGCTGCAAAATAAAATTGATATAGGAAATCAATCCAAAAACCCATGCCCGACAAACAAAATTTATAAAAAATCATTTTTAATAAATAACAAAATAAATTGGCAAGAGGGTGTATTTTGCGAAGATAAACTTTTTACAATTAAAGCAATATACTATGCAAACGGTATCGTGAGTGTTCCGAATGTTAATTACTACTATTACAGAAACCCTTATTCAACCGTAAAAATAAAAGAAAAAAATCATCTTAAAAAAATAAAACAAGACAAAGAAAATGCCAAAAAGCTGGTATTAAAATTTTTGAAAGAAAAAAACGCAAACATCAGAGATAAAGAGTTTTGGGCAGATTCTTTTGAATTGAAAATTTTAGGCATTCCGATTTTAAAAGTAAAAGAAAGTATTAATACAAAGAAATACTGTCTTTTTTCTTTTATCAAAGTTTTTGAAAGGAAAATAAATGAAAAATAACCTCAAAACTTCAATTCCGAAAATTTCAATTATTATTCCCGCATATAAAGCAGAAAAATATATAAAAGAATGCCTCGACAGCGTAATCAATCAGACACTTTCGGATATCGAAATAATAATAACCGACGAGGGCGATTTTGATGAAACAAGAAAAATAATTGAAAAATACAAACAAAAAGATTCAAGAATAGTTTATTTAAACAAATTCCACGGGGGCTACGGAGCTTCCATGAATGATGCCATAGAAAAAGCAAGAGGCGAATATATAGGGATAGTTGAAGCTGACGATTGGGCAGATAAAAATATGTTTTTTGATTTATATAATATTGCACATAAATTTAATGCAGATATTGTAAAATCCGATTACTACACCCACACAAATTCAACTTCGAGAAAAGCGGGCATAATTTCTCGCTTTTTAGAAAATAAAATAATAAACATCAAATCAAATCCCGAAATAATAAAAATTCAACCGACAATTTGGACATCAATATACAAAAAAGAATTTTTAAATAAACACAATATCCGCTTTTTAAATACAAAAGGCGGAAGTTATCAGGATACTTCTTTTTCGTTTAAAGCGTTATCATGCGCTTCCGATATTGTTTTTACCAAAAAAGCATATCTTTATTACAGGTGCGATAACGAATCATCTTCAGTTAATTCAAAAAGCAACGTTTATGCAATATGCGGTGAATATAAAGAAATAGATTCTTTTTTAAATAAAAATCCAAAAATAAAATCGCTTATTAATACACAAAAACTTATTAAACAATTCAATACTTATATTTGGAATCTGAATAGAATTGATAAGGCTTCAAGAAAAGAATTTATAGAACAATTTTCAAAAGAATTTTATTTCTACTTCAAAAATAAAGAAATAACGCAAGATTTTTATAAAAAAGTAAATAAAAAAGATTTCGGATTGCTTCTTTTCGATAAAGAGCAATTTGAAAAAAGAACGGAAGAAATTATCAAAAAAAGAGAAAAAAGAAAAGAAAGAAACAAAAATTTTTCGATAAGAATAAACACTTCAAGAATGAGTGTAATTTTATTCGGAAAACAAATTTTAAAAAGAGAGTTTTAATTTTTTAAAAACAAACAGAAAGGGCGATTATGAATATATTAATTACGGGCGGTGCCGGTTTTATCGGAAGTCATCTTGTGGATAGACTTCTTGAAGAAAATAACCAAGTTGTAATCTACGATAATTTATCACTCGGAAAAATTGAAAACATAGAAAGAGCCATAAAAGACCCAAATTGTATTTTTATTGAAGGAGATATCTTGGATAAAGAAAAATTGTATTTTGTTTTTAAACAAAACAGATTTGATGCGGTTTTTCATTTTGCGGCAAATTCAGACATAGAAAAAAGCTCTAAAAATCCTGATATTGATTTTAATAATACTTTTAAAACCACCTATAACATCTTAAATATGATGAGAGAATTTAATGTTAAAAAAATCGTTTTTGCATCGAGCTCCGCAATATATGGAAAAACAACCGAAAAAATCTCGGAAGATTATGCGCCACTGTTTCCGATTTCTCACTATGGTGCGGCAAAACTGGCATCGGAAGCCTTTATTTCAAGTTTTGCGGAAAACTATGGAATACAATGCTGGATAACAAGGTTTCCGAATGTAACGGGCGAAAGAGCAACCCATGGCGTTATATTTGATTTTATAAATAAATTAAAAAAGAATCCTAAAGAATTGACCGTACTCGGAAACGGCGAGCAAAATAAACCTTACTTATATGTCGGGGAATTAATTGATGCAATTTTATTCGTATTTAAAAATTCAAACGAAAAAATAAACTATTTTAATATCGGCACATCTTCAAGAACAAAGGTTAAAGATATAGCAAAAACAGTAATAAATACCATGAATTTAAGTGCAAAAATTAATTATACAGGAGGAGAAACAGGCTGGATAGGAGATGTTAAAGAATTCAGTTATGATTTATCAAAAATTAATAACCTCGGTTGGAAATCCAAAATGACCTCTGATGATGCCATACAAAAATCCATACAATACATTTTGGAGAACAATAAATGCAAACAGTAATTATAGCGGGCGGAAAAGGAGAGAGATTAGGTTTAATTGATATACCAAAACCAATGGTTAAACTGCAAAATAAACCGTTACTTGAATATCAGATTGAACTTGCAAAAAAGTATGGCTCAAAAGAAATCTTTATTATGTCGGGATATATGTCTGATGTAATAAAAGATTATTTTAAAGACGGAAAAAATTTCAATATAAAAATTAATCATATAACAGAAATTTTTCCTCTCGGTACGGCAGGATGCCTGAAACAATTGGAAAACACTATAAATAAGAGATTTATGGTTTTCTACGGTGATATTGTTATGGATTTTGATATTCATTCTTTTATTGAATTTGATAAAAACCAAAAAGAATCAATTGCAACAATTATTATTCACCCGAACAATCATCCTTATGATAGCGACCTGATTGAAACAGATAAAAATAATAAAATTACAAAAATAATCAAAAAACCGCACAACGACAATAACTATTACAAAAATCTTGTTAATGCGGGGGTTTATATATTTTCACCGGAAATTTTTAAATTCATAAAAGAGAATGAATACCAAGATATCGCCAGAGATATTTTACCAAAAATTATTGATAAAAATATCTATGGCTATAAAACCGCAGAATATATTAAAGATTTAGGCACTAAAGAAAGATTTAATAAAATTAAAACAGATTTTAAAAAAGGAAACATCAATAAATTTAATAAAACAAATAAGCGCTCTGCAATATTTTTAGATAGAGACGGTGTAATAAATAAAAATATGGATACATCACCTTCTCTTGATAATTTTCAATTATTGGAAAAAGTAGAAGATGCAATTAAAAAAATAAACGAATCAGGTTTTCTTGCAATAGTCATAACAAATCAACCCATGATTGCAAAAGGGTTTATTACGTTTGAAGAAACAGAAAAAATACATAATAAATTGGAAACTTTACTCGGTGAAAAAGAGGCATATCTTGATGAAATTTATTTTTGTCCTCACCATCCAAAAAACGGTTTCAAGGGCGAAATAAAAGAATTAAAAATTGATTGCAATTGCAGAAAGCCAAAGACAGGTTTATTTATGAAAGCAAAAGAGGATTTTAATATTGATTTCAATACATCATGGATGATTGGAGATTCAAAATGCGATATTGAAGCAGGGAAAAATATAGGTGCAAAAACGATTCTTATATCAGATAAAAATGAATACGATGCTGATTTTTCGGCAAAAAATCTGAATGAAGCAATTAATTTAATTTTAAACGAGGGGCAAATAAAATGATAATAACAAGAACTCCTTTTAGGATAAGCTTTGCAGGAGGCGGAAGCGATTTAAAAAATTACTATGAAAAATTCGGCGGTGCGGTTGTGAGTGCTTCTATAAATAAATACATTTATCTTTCTATGCACCCATATTTTGACGAAAACGCTTACCTCTTAAAATATTCCAAAACCGAACAGGCAAAATCATCGGATGAAATTCAGCACCCGATTATAAAAGATTTATTTAAAAAATACAATATAACAGGAGTAGATTTTAATTCAAGCGCAGATATCCCATCGGGAACGGGTTTGGCATCATCTTCCGCGTTTACTGTCGGATTGATTAACTTATGCAACGCATATACGGATAAATATATGAATAAAACAGACATTGCAGAACTCGCCTGTCAGGTTGAAATTGATGATCTTAATGAGCCCATAGGAAAACAGGACCAATATGCCTGCGCCTGCGGGGGATTAAATTTTATTGAATTTTATAAAGACGGCGTTGTAGATGTTGAAAAATTATACCTTCAAACAGATGCATATCACGTTTTAGAAAAAAACCTTTTAATGTTTTATACGGGATTAACACGCAAAGCAGGAAGTATTTTGGCCGAACAAAAGAAAAACACTTCGTATGATGAATCGAAAATCAGAAATCTCCATAAAATGGTAGGTTTATCAAGGGATTTAAAAATCGAATTATTAAAAGGCAACACAAACGCAATGGGAGAAATTCTCCACAGAGGTTGGATGTATAAAAAAGAACTTGCAAACGGAATAACAAATCCCGATATTGATTATTGTTATAATTTAGCAATAGAAAATGGTGCTCTGGGGGGAAAATTACTGGGCGCAGGAGGGGGAGGATTTTTGCTTTTTTATGTGGAAGAACAATACCATAGCAAAGTCCGACGTGCACTTTCAAAATTAAAAGAAATTGATTTTAAATTTGACAACAAGGGGGCAAATATCATACATTACGATAAAGTAGATTTATATAGGAGTCAAAAATGTTTAACGATATAAATAATTATTTAACAAGATTACAAGACACAATTTCTAATCTCGACAGAAGCGAAATAGAAAATTTCATTAATCTTTTATTAAGAAAAAGAGACGAAGGAAAACAAATTTTTATTATGGGTAACGGAGGCTCCGCTTCAACTGCAAGTCATTTTTATTGCGACTACAACAAGGGTTTGAGTTATCAATATGAAAAAAAATTCAAATTTATATGTTTAAACGACAATATTCCTTCTATGCTTGCATACGCAAATGACGTTAATTATGAAGATATTTTTGTTGAACAACTGAAAAATCTTTTAAACGAAGGTGATGTCGTAATAGCATTATCGGGAAGCGGAAACAGCAAAAATGTAGTAAAAGCAGTAGAATATGCAAATTTAAATAAAGCAATAACAGTTGCCCTGACAGGATTTGACGGCGGAATACTAAAAAAAATTACAAAATATTCAATAAATGCAAATGTTAATAATATGCAATTATCGGAAGATATTCATATGATAATGTGTCATCTTGCATATTATGTAATTGAAAAAACCTTGAATTTGGAAGCACAGGCGACAAAGGGTCTTGCATGAACACTTTTAAAATCTCGGTTATAGTTCCTGTTTATAAGGTTGAAAAATATTTAATGCAGTGCATTGATTCTATTTTGAATCAAAGTCTTAATGAAATTGAAGTTATTTTAATAGACGAGGGCGATATTGATGAATGCAGAGCAATTATTGATATGTACGAAACAGGGATTAAAAAAGATAAAAGAATAAAAACCATCCACGAAAAAAACGGCGGGTACGGCGCTTCAGTTAACAAAGGTATTGATATAGCAAAGGGCGAATATATTTCTATCATAGAATCAGATGATTTTATTAAATCCGACATGTATGAAAAATTATATTCTTATGCAAAAAACTTAAATGCCGATGTTGTAAAATTGCCTTATTTTGAATATTCGGATAAAACCTCGGATTCCAATGAAGAGATTTTACCTTGCTTTTTTATGGATGAAGTTAAAGATTTGCCGGTTAATAAATTGTTTTCCATAGAAGAATATCCGATTTTAGCTTCCATTCATCCTTCTATCTGGGCTGCAATTTATAAAAAATCTTATTTAAAAGAAAAAAACATAAGACTTTTAGAAGCTAAAGGCGCAGGATATGTCGATAACCATTTCAGATTGCAAACATTATGCCAAACAAATAAAATCGCTTGGTATAACGAAGCTTTTAATTATTACAGATTAACAAACGAAAACGCATCAACTGTTTTATACAATGTTTCCGTTTTTATTAAAAGATGGGAAGATGTACATAAATTCATAAGAGAAAAAATCCCCGAAAAATGGAAAATATTGGCACCATACTGTATTAAGGAAGAATACGCAAACATCTATTCAAAATTATATTTATGCGGATATTCAATAACAAATGAAGATTTTGAAATTATCAAAAGCAATCTTGAAAACTATTCTACTGATGATATTAAAAAATCTCCGTTACACAATCAGGCAAAAAGATTGTGTTTAGCTATAAAAAAGAATCCTAATAAATTAAAAAAATTTATAAACAAAAAAGTATCAAACAACAAGGTTTTATTATTTGGAATAAAACTGTTTGAAATAAAAAAGATTGATTCCAGAAGATTCTGGCTGTTATTATTTGGAATTATACCGCTATTTAAATACAAAATATCGGTACACAGCATTAAAAAACTGTATTTATTCGGGGCGATACCGTTTATGAAGTTACAATACTGATTTATAACTAAATGAAAGGGGAAAAATGAATACAAAAAACATTCTACCTGTACAAAATTGTACAGGCTGCGAGGCATGCCTGAATGCTTGCCCGAACGATGCAATAACAATGAAAATTGATAAAGATGGCTTTTTATTTCCTCTGATAAACAAAAATAAATGTTCAAATTGCAAAATGTGTTTAAAAAGTTGTCCTATATTAAATAAGAACAACAAAAATAAAAAAAATGATTTAAAAACTTATGCAGGCTTTGCTGACGAAAAAGAAAGATTAAAAAGTTCATCAGGCGGGATTTTTTCCGTTATTGCAAAATATATTTTATCAAAAGGCGGTTATATCTCAGGTGCTGCATTTAATAAGGAATGGAATATTGAACATATCATAATAAACAATCTTAAAGATTTAGAAAAATTAAGAGGTTCAAAATACGTTCAAAGCAATACAAATAACTGTTATAAAAAAATCGAAAAAATACTGAAGGAAGATAGGTTTGTTCTTTTTTGCGGATGCCCGTGCCAAGTTGCGGGATTATATTCATATTTAAAAAAAGACTACAAAAAACTCTACACAATTGATTTATTCTGTCACGGAATAACACCAAACTCAAAATGGCAAAAGTATTTAAAAGAAAATTTCAATAAAAATGATATCTTAAATATAAATTTTAGGGATAAAGAAAAAACAGGCTGGAGTTGTTCAAAATGTACAATAACTTTAAAAAATGAAGAAATTGTAACCGATGATTTTACAAAATTATTCCACGATTCCATTATTCTGCGCTCATCTTGTTACGATTGTGA
The DNA here is from genome assembly GCA_946622415.1 of uncultured bacterium. Classification (GTDB taxonomy): domain Bacteria; phylum Cyanobacteriota; class Vampirovibrionia; order Gastranaerophilales; family Gastranaerophilaceae; genus RUG14156. Next base: position 26,618 of record CAMOPX010000008.1, on the reverse strand, counting down.
TTTTTCAAAACTTCCTCGTGAAGCGGATATTTCTCTTGGGGATTTTTGGGGAGTAGAAAAATATTTTCCTGATTTAGATTATAAAAACGGCGTTTCTTTAATATTTTTAAATAACAAAAAAGGTGAAGAATTAATAAACGAACTTGATTTTTCAAAAGGAAAATTGATTCCTGTTAAATTAAAAAATGATTACAATAACGGCTTCATAAAAAAAGGGCTTCCCTTTGATAAATTTAATAAAAAGAGAAAAGAATTTTTTGAATTGTCAAAAAAATACAGCTTTAATTCAACGGCTTCACTAATAAATGAGGAAAAGTTTGACGTTTGTTTGTTAACTACATTCTATTCAAAAAATTATGGGGCAATACTCGTTGCGTATGCCGTCAATCGTATTATAAAAGACCTCGGCTATACATGTTTAATGCTTCAAAAATTAAAAACTCAATGGAAAAATTTTTCGATTAAAAATACAATCCCGATGGAATTTGCCAAAAAACACTATTTTATTTCAAAATCTTATTATGATGAAAACGAATTAATTGAATTAAATGAAAAATGCAAAAATTTTGTTGTAGGGTCAGATCAAATGTTTTCTTACGCTTTAAAGTTAGATTTTGCATTTTTAGGGTGGGTTAAAAATAATAAAAATAAAATCGCATTCTCAACCTCATTCGGTCACGACAAATTTATTTCAGACGAAGAAGATATTATTGAAAAACAGTACCTTTTAAAAAGATTTAATCATCTTTCTTTAAGAGAAGCGAGCGAAAATCTTTGCAAAAATATATTTAAAATAAAACCAATTGAATTAATTGACCCGACTCTGATGCTTGATAAAAAAGTTTATGAAGATTTATCGGAAAACGTCGTTTTAAAAACTCCGAAAAACTATCTTTTGACTTACATTTTAGATTTAAATGAAGAAAAAATTCAAGCCGTTAAATACATAAGCAAAAAACTAAATCTCAAAATTATAAACATTCAAAATCTGGATTTTGATTATGCACTATCAAACGAACTTGAATTTGTTAAAAATTATACACCGGAAGAATTTTTGTATCTTTACGGACACTCTTCTTTTGTATTTACGGATTCATACCATGGAACCTGCTTTGCAGTAAAATTCAACAAACCGTTTATTTCGATGATAAACAAAAAAAGAGGCAAAATAAGATACAAGATGTTTAATGAAATGAAGATTAAAAACAGATTCATATCTTCTTTTGATGAATTAAAAGAAAATGAAAAAATTATTGATTTAAATTTGGATTTTACTTTTGCAAATAAAATTATTGAAAATAAAGCAAAAGAAGCAATAAATTGGCTTATCTGTTCTTTAAAAGATTCCGCAGCAAAAAGACCCGCGGATTTTGAAACTTATTTTGATACAAAAATCAAAAACCTGAGCTATAAAATTTTTACGCTTGAACAAGAATTGAATAAGGCACAAAGCTTCAAAAAAATATTAAAATTTGTTTTTTCAATTGAAAACATAAAAAGAGAAAATGCAAAACACAAGGTAATAACAATTTTAGGAATTAAATTTAAAAAGAAAATTTAATAAAAGGGAGAGAAAAAATGAAATACACAATTTTGGGCGGAGGATTATCGGCCTTGTCACTGGCTTATTTTTTAGAACAAAACAATACAACCGAAGAAATATTGATTATAGAAAAAGAAGAAAAATTAGGGGGTTTATGCAGAAGTTTTAATATAAAAGGAATAAATTATGATATCGGCCCGCATATTATTTTTTCAAAGAACGAAGAGATTCTTGGTTTTATGAATGAGCTTTTGAAAGACAATGTTGAAAAACACCGCCGTTCCAATAGAATTATTTATGACAAAAAATTTATTCAATATCCTTTTGAAAACGATTTATCAAAATTACCAAAACACAAACTCGATTATTGTTTAAATTCGTTTCTGTATAATCCTTATGAAAATTATAACCCTCAATCTATGCTCCAATTCTTTTTAAAGACATTTGGAGAAGGCATAACAAATACATATTTAAGGCCATACAATGAAAAAATCTGGAAATTTGACCCCGCATATATGGATACACAAATGGTCGAAAGAATCCCAAAACCGCCAAAAGAAGATATTATAAAAAGCACAAAAGGTGAAACTGTTGATGGCTACCTGCACCAGCTTTATTTTACATATCCGAAACAAGAAGGTATGGAGGCTTTAATAAAAGCCTTTATTTCAAAATTGAGTAATAAAACAAAATTTATTTTAAATTCTAAAATCGATAAAATAACAAAGCAAAATGAGGTTTTTAATATAGAAACTTCATCCGGCAATTTTGAAGCGGAAAAAATAATCTCTACCATTCCGCTTAACTATTTATGCGGTATTTACCAAAATTGCCCTTTGGAAATAAAAAATGCTTCCAGTAATTTAAAGCATAATTCAATTATAATTTGTATTTTTAATGTCAAAAAAGACTATGCAAAAGACAACTATGCTTTTATGATTTCGGATAAAAACGTTATTTTTCATAGAATTTCAAAACTCGATTTTATGGGAGAAAGTTATCATATAAAAAATACCGTTACTTATATGGCAGAAATAACGTACAGAAAAAACGATTTATATGACAAAATGACAAATGATGAAATCATTAAAAAAGCAGCTGAAGGCTTAAAAACAATAGGTTTTATCGATAACGAGGAAGATATAAATTTTTACGATATAAAAAGGTTTGAATACGCTTATGTAATTTATGACATCAAACATAAAATTAATACAAAGAAAATCAGAGAATATTTTGAAAAAGAAAATATTTTAACAAACGGCAGATTTGGAAGTTTTGAATATTTAAATATGGATGCCGTTATAAATCAATCAAAAATGCTGGCAGAAAAAATTAATAGTTTAATATAACTACGCCCGATGGGATTCAAACCCACACTCTTTGGCTTCGGAGACCAATGCTTTATTCGGTTAAGCTACGGGCGCACATATTTTTATTATATAAAAAATAAAATAACAAATCAAAATTGCCTTTTTTATTTATCTTCGTCGATATTGGATTTTTTAAAAAATATCATTAAAGTATTTAAAAAGGGAATGATTTATGCAGAGCTATTATGAAATATTAAACGTAGAATCAACGTCATCAAAGGAAGAAATTAAAAAACAGTACAAAAAACTGGTTAGAATGTATCATCCTGACGTTAATTCATCACCTGAAGCGGAAGAAATTTTTAAAAATATAACAAGAGCTTCAGAAATTTTATTGGATGATGAAAAAAGAAAAAAATACGATTTATTAAGGAGCGCAAATAAAAAAGTAAACCAAAAAAAGTACAATAATTCTTCAGATTATACATTTTCCGACTTATTTCAAAAAAACAAAAAAACAAAAGAAGAACCAAAAGCCATACAAGGCGAAGATATAACCGTTAGTGTCACAATTGATTCTAAAGAAGCAATTTTAGGCACAACAAGAACGGTTAATATTGCAACATCAATATTATGCCCGAAATGTGAAGGACACAAATTTGCAAACAACCAAAAATGCACATATTGTGAAGGCAAAGGGGAAATCACAAAAAATAAAAAAATCACGGTAAAAATCCCTTCATCCGTCAAAAATAAATCCAAATTAAGAATAAAAGGAGAAGGCAAAATCGGAAAATTCGGCGGAAAAAACGGGAATCTTTACGTTATTGTTAATGTTGAACAAAAACACGAAGATTTTAAAATCGAAAACGGCATTGTTTATTACGATGCATACATTAGCCCCTATACGGCAATTTTAGGCGGAAATGTAAAAGTACCGACATTATGGGGTGATGCAACAATTAAAATTCCTCCTTTGACAAAAACAAATCAGAGCTTTAAACTGATTGATGTAGGAATAATGAATGAAAAAACCCAAAAAAAAGGTGATGAAATAGTAAAAATCTTAATTCAAATCCCTACAAGCATTACAGATGAAGAATTTTATCTTTACGAAAAATTAAAAGAAATAAATCTAAAAAAAAGAAATGCACCAATATTCCAATAAAACCTTTATAAAAGAAATTTTTACCTCAATTCAGGGAGAGGGGCTTTACGTTGGAGAAAAACAAATTTTTGTCAGATTTTGCAGATGTAATTTAAAATGCAAATATTGCGATACAAATTTCAGAAAAGATAATGCAAAAGAATATTCAACAAATGATTTATTCAATATTTTAAAAGAAAATCCTATTACAACGGTAAGTTTTACAGGCGGAGAGCCTTTAATAGAGGTTGATTTTTTAAATGATTTATTGAGTAATTACAACTTAAATAAAAACATTTATCTTGAAACAAACGGAACCTGCTACAAAGAACTTGAAAAAATAATTGATAAAGTTAATGTTGTTTCAATGGATATAAAACTACCGTCTGCAACGGGACAAAAAAACAACTTTATTGAAAACGAAAAATTTCTTTCCGTTGCAAACAAAAAAGAAGTCTTTATTAAAACGGTTTTTGATGAAAATATTACAAAAGAAGAAATAAAAACGGTAATTAAATTAGCAAAAAAAGACAACACAACAATAATACTTCAACCAAAAATGCCCATGAATAAAGATTTTGCGTTTGAAGAAATTTTTGATGAATTTTATAAACATTACAAAAATCTGAGATTAATTCCTCAGGTGCACAAATTTTTAAATATACTTTAGTTTTGTTTACACTTTTCTTTGGTGTAATTGATTAAACCGCCTTTATTAATAAGGTTTTGTATTTCTTCGCTATAGGGAGAAAAAGAATATTCTTTATTTTTTGTAACATTAATAATTTTTCCGTTATCCAAGTCAATTTTTATTTCATCATTTTTTTCAACGTCTGATTGAATTTCGGAATTTTCGATTATCACAAGACCAATATTAATAGCATTTCTGTAGAATATTCTTGCAAAGCTCTTTGCAATAACAGCTTTTATTCCTGATGCTTTTATTGCAAGCGGCGCGTGTTCTCTGCTCGAACCGCATCCAAAATTGTAACCCGCAACAATAAAATCATTTTCTTTAACTTCTGAAGAAAAATTTTTATCTATATCTTCCATACAATGACTTGCCAATTCTCTTTCGTCCTTGGTATTCAAGTATCTTGCGGGAATTATTACATCCGTGTCAACATTGTCACCATAAATCCAATTCATTTTTTTCTCTCATTTCATCCATTTAAACTATATACAACTACTATATAATAAATTAAGATAAATATGCAAATGCGATGTGAATGACATCAGACTTGTAATACATAAAAAAGAAATGGAGTGCGACAATGCAAAAAACAATTATTGAAACAGCTGGAAGAATTTGGGAATACCTAAACGAAAATGGCGAAGTTACTACTAAAAAAATGAACAAAGACCTTGGTCTTTCTGATAACTTCACTAACTTAGGTTTAGGTTGGTTAGCTCGTGAAGACAAAGTTAACTTCTCAAGAAAAGGTTCTTACACAAAAATCAGCTTGAGATAATTTAAAAAAATTTAGAAATATAAAGAAATGCTTGCAGATTATTGACAAGCATTTCTTTTTTTTAGAGAATAGTGTTAAAGTCGAAAATTATTTTTAAATAAACATAATACTAGAAAAGGAAATAAAAATGGCTACACCAAAGAAAAGAACAGGAAAAGCAAGTCAGGCAACAAGAAGAGCTAACTGGAAAGGAACAATTCCGGCTACAACTACTTGCCCTAACTGTAAAGCAATAGTTTTAACTCACACGGTTTGCCCCGAATGCGGATGGTATAAAGACGGCATTGCTTCCGTGAAAAAAGCTCAAAAAGAAGCTCTTAAAGCTGAAGCAAAAAAAGAAATGAAGGTTGAAGAAGTTAAAGCTGAAGAAGCTAAAAAAGAAGTTAAAACTGAAGAAACAAAAGCAGAAGAAGTTAAAGCCGAAGAAACAAAACCTGCAAAAGCAAAAACAACAAGAGCTAAAAAAGCTGATTCTGAAGAAAAACCTAAAAGAACCAGAACTACAAAAACAGCAACTGCTAAAAAAGCTGATTCTGAAGAAAAACCTAAAAGAACCAGAACTACAAAAACAGCAACTGCAAAAAAAGCTGAAGAAACAAAGGCTGAATAAACAAATATCAGGCTAGACAGGGAAACGGTTTGAGGAATTTATCATGACGAGAATTGCAATAGATGCTATGGGCGGGGATTTTGCCCCATCGGAAATAGTTAAGGGTGCTGTTTGGGCAGCTTCTGATTACAAGGTGCCGATTGAACTTGTAGGACAAATAGACAAAATACAAGAAGTGCTTGATGAAATTGCAAAAAAAGGTATTACTTCAAATCGTGGCGGGTACTTTATTAAAAATATCAAGGTTGATTTATCAAAACTTGATATCAAACTTACACAAGCCGATGAAGTTATAGAAATGGGTGAAGCACCGGGTGTTGCGATAAGAAAGAAAAAGAAATCTTCTATCGTTTTGGCTGTCGATGCTGTTGCAAAAGGAAGTTCAGATGCCGTTGTTGCGGCAGGCTCCACAGGTGCCGCTATGGCAAGCTCTTTATTTGGACTGGGACGCATAAAGGGTGTTGAAAGACCTGCGATTGCAGCAACTTTACCTACAAAAAAAGACCCCGTAATTTTAATAGATGCAGGTGCAAATTCTTCTTCAACTCCCGAAATGTTAAAACAGTTTGCCCTTATGGGTGCAATGTTTGCAAAAAATGTATATAACAGAGAAACCCCAAAGGTTGGTGTCTTAAATATCGGCGAAGAAGAAGAAAAAGGAAATCAGCTGGTTAAAGATACCTATAAATTATTAAAAGAAAACGCTGAAGGCTTTGCATTTGTCGGAAATATCGAAGGGAAAGAACTTTTCCAAGGCGATGTTGACGTTGTTGTTTGCGAAGGCTTTGTCGGAAATGTTGCCCTAAAAACAATCGAGGGCTGCTCTATGATGTTGTTTAAATTAATTCAACAAGAATTTAAAACCGATTTAGTATCTAAAATCGTAGGTCTTCTTGCAAAACCGTTTATGAAAAGAATTTACAAAAGAATTAATTACGAAGAATTTGGCGGTGCCTTGTTATTGGGTGTTAAAGGAATTACGGTTATTTCCCACGGCAGAAGTTCTTCTTATGCAATTAAAAACGCTGTTCGTGTAGCAAAAGAAGCTGTTGAATCCGGCGTTAATAAAAAAATCGCTGAATTAGTCAGTTAGTTAAAACAAACAAATAAAATTTTATTGGTGAGGAGTATATGAATAAAATTGCTTTTATTTTTCCGGGACAAGGCTCTCAGGCCTGCGGAATGGGTTTAGACCTGTATAATAATTTCCAAAGTGCAAAATCAATCTATAATATTGCAGATAGCATTTTAAATAAAAAAATTTCGGATATATGTTTCAACGGCCCTGATGACGAACTCAAAAAAACAATTAATGCACAAAGTGCAATTGTGACAACATCAATCGCTGCGATGAGCGCTTTTAAAGAATTATATCCCGATATTAAACCCTCTCTTACGTTGGGACATTCACTGGGTGAATATTGCGCGTTATATACAGCGGGTGTTATGACGCTCGATGTCACAATAAAAGCCATTCAAAAACGTTCGGAATTAATGGATGAAGCGACAAAAACAACAAAAGGCACAATGGCTGCCATATTGGGCGCAAAAATAGAAGATATAGAAGAATCGATTAAAGAGGCAAGTGGTCTTGGTTTAGTACAAATTGCAAACTATAATGACCCGACTCAAATTGTTATTACAGGGGAAATTGAAGCCGTTAATCGTGCAGGCGAATTAATAAAAGAAAAAGGTGCAAGAAAGGTTGTTCCTCTTGCAGTTTCAGGCGGATTTCATTCAAAATTAATGGATAGCGCAAGAGATTCTTTTGTTGATTTCGTAAAAACTTTAGAATTAAATGATGCATTAATTCCCGTTATAACAAATACGGATGCCCAATTAACCACATCGGCAGAGGATTTTAGAATTAAAATGCCAAATCAAATAAATTCATCCGTTATGTGGTATCAATCAATTCAAAATGCAATCACAAACGGAGTTGATACATTTATTGAATTCGGAAACGGAAGAGTTCTTGCAGGATTGAACAGAAAAATTTCATCGGAAATAAAAACATATAATGTATCAGACACCACAACTTTAAAATCAGTAGCAGAAGAATTAATGGTAGGAGTATAAAATGACAGATAAATTAGCACTTGTTACGGGCGGTTCAAGAGGTATTGGCAGAGCAACGGCAATAGAACTTGCTAAAGCAGGCTATGATGTAGTAATAAATTATGCGGGAAATGAAGCGGCAGCCGAAAAGACCGTATCCGATATAAAAGCACTCGGTGTAAATGCCGAAAGCTATAAGTTTGATGTATCTAATCAAGCGGAAGTTGAAGAAAGTATTGCAAAAATAATTGAAAAATACGGAAGGATAGATATTTTAGTTAACAATGCAGGCATAACAAGAGATGATTTGTTTATCAGAATGACTGAAGACAAATGGCAAGCAGTCATAAACACGAATCTCAATTCCGCATATTACGTTACAAAACCCGTTTCAAAAATCATGATGAAACAAAGAAGCGGTGCAATAATTAATACAACAAGTGTTGTCGGCATCTACGGAAACGCAGGACAAGCAAATTATTCCGCAGCAAAGGCAGGTTTAATCGGCTTTACAAAATCACTTGCAAAAGAATTAGGCGCAAGAGGAATCAGAGTAAATGCTGTTGCCCCGGGTTTTATTGCGACGGATATGACAAAAGATTTGCCCAATACAGATGAAATGTTAAAATTAATTCCCTTAAAAAGATTGGGAACACCGGAAGATATTGCAGCTGCAATAAAATTCCTTGCAATTGATGCAACTTACGTTACAGGACAAGTACTGGAAGTTGACGGCGGTTTAATTATATAATTTTGTTATGAAGAAAAGAATAAATTTTATTTTTATTATCTTAATGCTGATGTATATCTTTAATACATCAGCATTTTGTGCGGATAATTCTCTTGATTATTCCGTTTTCGGCAATTTTTCAGACCGTTCTTTGATAATGAAATCATTAAACGGAGAAAACAGAGCCACACAGGAACAGAGAGATGTTTTAGAATATAAAAAACTAAAACCCACGGTTAATTGTTTAGTTGAACAAATAAAAAAAGGAAATAAAGAAAACACAGAAATACTACTGGAAGCAAAAGTCAATCCGAATGAACCTTTTAATATGGATTATCCCATATTTATCGCAGCAAAAAACAACGATACGGAAATAGTTAAGCTCTTATATTCTTATGGCGCCAAATTAGATAAAGGCTTTGGCTCCGAATTGTATGAAGCAATAAAGAATAAAAACGTTGAATTAACGGATTTTTTAATAGATAACGGCGCAAGAATTAATTACAGGGATTCCGTTACGGGAAACACTCCCTTATATATTGCTCTAAAAAACGACATGACGGATACATCAATTAAACTCATTAAAAAAGGTGCAAGTATAAACCAAAAAACATACCTGCTTTTGAGAAAGAAAAAACTGGACTATCTGTTGGAAAAAGTTAATTAAAAATTTATTTTACAATATATTTCGTCAATATCAATTTTTTAAGAGCTTTGGCATGGATTGCATCAGGCACAATATTCAGTAATCTTTCCAGATATTCAAGTGCCGAATGATATTCTCCGAGCTTCTTTTCCGTACATGCCATAGCATATAAAGCATCGACAAATTTTTCATCCTGTTCTAATGCCGTTTTTAAATCTTCTTTTGCTCGGGTAAGCTCGGATATTGTTGAATTTTTGTTTTCAATAATTATTTTTGCTCTGTTGTAGTACGCATCCGTCATTTTAGGATTGAGTTTTATCGTTTTCGTATAATCCAATATCGCATCCGTGTATTTTTCTAAACTGTGATATGCAACTGCACGATAAAAATAACTCACTTCAAAATCGTTTTTTAATTCAATTGATTTATTCAAAAGTTCAATTGCTTCTTCAAACTTTGCAGAATATATTTTTTCTATGGCATTATCCAATAATTCTTTATATTCCAAAATATTTGTCCCTATTTTCTTCCGATTTTAGAAAGCATTTCAATCGGAATCATTACCCCTGCAACAATTGTTACAGGCAAACCTATAATACTTTCTACTGTTTTTCCGGTTACCTTCATAGAATTTTTAACGGGATTTGCAAGGGTTTCTTGTCCATTTTTAACAAAAACAATTTCGCCGTATTCATTCATTTTGATATTGTCATATTTTGCATCATGGACAACTCTGCCGTCTTCATTTGCAACGCCATATAATCCGTCTTTTTTAATTTTATAAAATTTTGTTTCAACGGTTTTTACTTCGTTTGTTGCCTGCATAGGAATAAGAACAGATTTCGGGGGAGTGTATTTTAATTGTGTAATTTCCGAATATTGCGGTTTTAATACGATATTATTATTTTCATCCTTCATGCCGTATAAACCTGATGAGGTAAAAATTGTTACAGCATAACAATTCTGCATAAAAAACAACATTAAAGATACAATTAAAAACTTTTTCATATTCCCTCCTGCTAATAGATTAACACAAAATTTAATTTTTATAAAAACCTTGAAATTTATTGCTATTTATAGGATAATAAATACAGATAATTTTATTAAGTATTGTTAAGTTTTATAATAAAAATAGCAATTTTAAATATTGACGTGTGTTGTATAGGTACAAATAAATAGAAAGTAAAGGTGACATAATGACAGTTAATGGAATTCATCCGGTTCAAGCATACACTACAGCTTGGAAAAACGGTTCAAAAGCAAAAAAAGCAGCTATGGCAGTAGGAACAGCTGCTGCATTAGGTGCAGTTGGTGTTGCAGTTGCAGCAGGAATTAAAGGCAAAGCTCCCGAAGGTACTAAAGGTATTGCAAAAATCGCAGGAAAATTCAAAGACGGTTTTTCACAAGTTTTGGAAGCTTTAAAAGGTGTTCCGGCAGCTATTAAAGCAAAATTACCAGCTAAAGCTGAAAAAGTAGCAGATGCTGCTGAAGAAGTTGTTGAAAAAGCAGCCGAATAGGATAAATTAAAGAAAAAATTAATTGTCTTTTATATATTTAAAAAGTGCATTAGCTCACTAAGGTGGTTAATGCGCTTTTTTAATATAAAAGAATTATTGTTAACTGATGGTTTTTCTACAATAGATTGTTAATCAGACATGCTGTTTTGATTCTTGCCGGTATTCTTACATATCCATACAATAACCGTAACTTTTAAGGCTTTTTATAAAATTCTTGTCAAATTCTTCATCCCAACCCATTGCCTTTTTATCTTCATCTGACAAATTTTTATAAATATTTACCATCTCGTAACCAAAATAACGGTCATAGCCGCGATGAATTATTTCTGCTTTCGGGTTAAAAAAGAAATCGAGACAAAGAGCACAATTAGTACGGCTAATTCCTAAATCACAACCTATTAAAACGTTTCCTTTTTTCAAGGTGTTCTCTGATGCCATTTCGTTTTTCTTGAGATGATGTATCATCATAACCAAACACTTTTGAAACGAATGAAAAAGTTTTAGTATTTTGTTGTACGGGTAAAATTTTCTTATATATTTAAAACTTCTGAATCTGACAATTTGTTCTTTTTTAAATAAAAATAATTTTTTTGATGGTTTGATAATTAAAATAAAAACATTAATATATTACTATGAAAAAACTGATAATCATATTAACAACTTTTATTATGTTTTCAAATTGCTCTTATGCATATGACGACAGTTTTGACGGTATTGATTTCAATTTTATTGATACGGCATTTGACGGTATTCAACCCGTCACCAATAAACAATTTAACGATACAATCAATAAATTGACTCCGCAGCCTGTCGAAGATACCTTTGGCGGAAAATTAAAGGCATTTTTATTCGGAAGAAAATACGGAGTTGAAACACCACCCGTCAAACAACAAGATTTAAAAACGGATATCGGCGGCGAAAAAAAAGCAATTGAAGATATGAAAAACGGAGTATATTATATTAAACTCCTTGTTTCCGTTGTAGGATATGACGGAAACATAATTCCTTTAGGAAATTATAAAATTAAAGAAGAAAATATAAACAATGAATCCTTGCTTGTGTTCTATCAAGGAAGCCAAGAATACGGAAAATTAAAATTAAGAAAATTTGAAGATACAAAACAAAAAGAAAATGAAATTGCATATTCAAGAGTGGATATTGTATCGGATGATGTAGTAAGAGTGGTTTATTCTACGATTAAAGAAACAAAATGCGCCACGGCAAAGATATATAAGCCATAATTTTTACTGAATTTAAGCTTTTTGAGGATAGAATACATGGAAATCAACATCTCTTATAATTTGATTTCCTATAAAGTCGCTGACTTCACGTCCGTCACCCAGACAAATTGATATATGCCCGCTTGTATTAACACTATCTTGATCCCATATCACAACACAACCCGCAGGCAAATTGGGTAAATCTTCTCTTGATACATTTTCAAGCTCGCCGAAATATTGACCTAAACCGTTTTCGTTTCTAAATTCTTGAACTGATTGATACGCATGGTTATATCGTTGATGAGAGCCATATATTTTGTCAAGAGTATTATCTACTTCTCTTAAACACCAACCGCCAGCGTTTCCGTCTTTTCCGACAACTCCGACATCAGCTAATTTTTGACCCGCTTCCATATCCATATTTTTATCCAAATCAGCAACCGTTGTGCTTTTACCTGATGTTGTATTTGTTGTATTATTTGTATTTTTTGTATTTTTTGTATTTTTTGTATTTGTTGTATTTGTTGCATTTGTTGTATTTTTTGCGTTATTTGCATTTATACTATCTTTTTCGTACGCTTCCGCATTAAAGGTATTTGTTACGTATGATGTTGTATTTTGAGCTTGTTTTCTTATTTCTGCAATTTCTTCATCTGAATAGCCTTTTGTTTCTTTGTTAAACCATTCTTGGTATGTCATACTGTTTGTTACTTCAAAAGCGTTTTCTAATTTTTCTACAAGCTCGTTACCGCCTGAATATACCATATCATTATATATTGCATCTCTTAAACGACCGCCGAATTCTCTATAGTATTCTTTTGTTACATCGGATAAAACTTCATAATTTTCTTCATTATAATTATCTTCAATAAAATGTTTTACAAATTCATCCGCAGTACCCAATTTTCCCGCTGTATTTTTGTTTAGTTCTTGTGCAAGCACTTTTGTTGCAAGATGGTTTCCCGATTTAACTTCTTCAGATAACTTATTTGCAACAAGTCCCACAATCTCATCTCTCTCTCCATCCAATTCAATTATTTTTTCGTCAACCTTTTGAATGAATGTTTTTGATTGATTTTGATTATTGTACTTATACAGAACACCTGCAAGATTTCCGTCGTCAATATCGTTAAGTATTTCATTAATACTTGTTAAATCGTTTGTTGATGCTAATTTATCAACAGCTTCATCAATTTCTGCTTGAGTCATCGGTTGTTTGCCGCTATTGATTATATTGCCTGCTTGAATTGCAAGATTTTTATCCGTATAGCTATAATCTTTTGTTGTATCATCATTACTTTTTTCGTATTTTGTTATAACGTTTCCTTCTGCGTCAACCGGGTAATATGTGTATTCGCCTGTTTCTATATCTTTATTATATGCGTAATTACCGTCTGATGATTCTACATTCCACATGCCTGTTTCTGAATCTATGACCTTGTTTTCATACTCCGTATATTCACCTGCTTCATTATATTTTACACTATAGCTTGATACTTCTTCGGGGGTATATCCGGGTGCATTATAACTAACATTTATTGATTGTTCGTTTGTTTTTGAATCATATTTTGTTATTGTTTGATAGTTATTTTCATCTTTTTCTATAAGAGTATATGCCTTTTCATCTTCATTTTCACCGGTTATGGATAAGGTTACTTCTTTACCATCTTTTATTAATGTATATTCGCCTTCTTTTGCGCTTCTTAAATCATCCAAGTTTACATCATAATTTGCAACCAAACCTTCTTGACCCGCAATTGTAAAGGTTCCGTCCGATTCATTTTTTACACCAAAATATTCGTCAGGATTACCAAGGGCATAATTATCGCTTGATTCCGTATTATAACCAATGCCTGTTAAATTTAAATAATCGTTATCCAGACCCGCAGCATCCCAAGAAAAATATGCCATTGCATTATTCATCATATCAATATATTGAGCATCATCAAGAGCATCTAAATTATTCGGGTCAATTGTATCTCCATAGTTTTGGGTAAAATATTCATCTTGAAAATAAGCTTTGAAACTTTCTTCATTATTTTTGTATATTTCTCTATATATATTTGCCATATCAGCAGTTGAATTTTCGCTTGTTAAATCAATGCCAAAATTTGCCGCAATATCTTTTTCTATCTCTTTTCCGACTTTATCAATATATTCACCGTAATTTTCACCAAACATTTCACCGTAATCTTGGTGATATTGGTCATAATATTTATCTAAATCAAGCTGCGTTCCGTAATATTGTTCATTTTCAAGCCCGTTTTCAACATTAGATAATCCGTCATGGGATTTTATTGCATCTCTATCCCCTGCTTCTCTATCGTATTGTGTTGAATTTTTCAATGACTCGGAATCTTCTATATCATCATAAGAAACTACACTGCCATCTTCCTGTGTTACCTTGAAACCAGCCGTTTGATTATTTTCATTGGTATTTTGTTCGTATATTGTATTTCCGTTTTTATCTTTTACGATTGTTGTCTTTGTTCCGTCTTCATTAAATGCGGTTTCCGTGGTTTTTCCGTTTTCTTTAGATGAAATCCCCGCAACTGAAGAAATACTTCCGTCTTCATTTGTATTGTAATTTATTGATACATAATCCATACCGTTTTCAGGACTATAAATCGCATTTTCATCAGATATTGTGGTTGTTCCGTTTCCGTATGTAATAACTTTTCCGTTTGCCGTTATTGTTTTTGTACCGTCAGGATTAATTGTAACACTGCAATTTCCATTAGGATAATTGTATGTACCGTCTGCATTTTTTGTATAAGTTGCGCCATTATATGTAACGTTTCCATCATTATCAACTTCACCTTGTTCGGTTGATTCATAGCCGTCTTCAAATGCACTTCTATCCATACCTTCATCATAGGTTGGCTTTTCTCTTGTTTCTTCTTGTTGTTTTCTTGTTTGTATATCTGTTAATAACTGTTCAAGTTCATCATTTTTATTTTGAAGGTCATCATATTCTTCTTTATTAGCATCAAGCTCTTCATCTGTTTCTTCAACGGATTCTCCTTCTTCTGAGGATTCACCTTGTTCTATTGAATCAATTTCAGCCGTTAATTCTTCACAAGATTTAACAAGTTCTTGTTCTTGTTGTGCCAATTCATCAGCGACTCTTCGTGCTTCTTGTGCTTCTCCTCTTGCTATATCCGCCTGCTGAAGCATTTCCTTTTTTTCGGGATTGGGTACCATGGGAACGCTTTCTCCCTCTTTTGGATTTGCATTAGGATCGGGTATCATATCAGGCATATAATTAGCTGTGTTGTATAATTCTTGTGCAGCGTTTTCCTGAGTAGTTGCGGTTTGATCTGCCTGTTGAACTGCTTGGTCCATTGCAGTCAGGCTTTGTGTCATATTTTCCAATTCTGATGACAGGGTTTGAATATTTTCTTCAACGGTTGTTTCTTGCTCTTCTTTTTGGGTTTCAAGGTCATTTCTTTCTGCTTCATTTGTTGTTATTTTTTCTTCATTTTCCGCTACCTGCACATGAATACTATCTTCCTGCGCATCCAGATTTTGAACGGAAGCATCAGCACTTTGACCTTTTATGCCTACTTGTTTATGATAATCGAAATTATTTAACTCTAAACCCATAAAATCTTGTATCCTAAATCTTCCATACGTTTATATCGGATTTTTGGGCAATATCTTTATTGTTTTTAGGCATCAATTTATAAAAAATTTACAAAATTTTACAAATTTTTTCTTATTTTTCGGAATTTTTTATCTTATTTGAAACATTTTCAAAAACTTCTTCGCTGTTAAATTTAAATAATGTTGTAAAAATACAATGAGGTGGATTTTGCAAATAAGCATTATATGTATTTACAGAAGCATTGAAAGATTTTTTTGTTTTTTCGATGGTATCATTCAAATCGTCAATTTCTTTTTTAATTTTTAAAAAATCGTCGCCTAATTCCAATCTTTCAACTGCAGCAAACAATTTTTCAAGACCCGTCGTTATTCTGCCGTTTAGAACCAATTTTTCGTGTCTTGTTAATATTTCATAATCATATTTTATTAATTCTTTAATTTTTATTATAAGCATTTCTTCATGCTGAAATGAACTTTTTATATTTTCCAATAATTCTCCCACGAGGTTATATCTTTTTAAAAGATAGTAATCCAGTGTTTCAAACGCCTTTGTTATATCTGTTTTATACTTTTTTCCCTTCTTATATACAAAATATAAATATATAAGAAACAGAATTAAAAAAACGAAATTTATTATATTTGCTTTCATAATTTAGCCTTTTAACATTAGATTTTAATTTTATCACAAAAAATAAGCAAAATTATACTGTTTCTTTTTGTATATTTGTATTTACTACCCTTACACCGAATTTATCTTCAATAACTATTACTTCGCCTCTGGCTATGAGCTTTTCATTTGCATATATTTCAACTTGTTCACCTGCAATTTTATCCAATTCGACAACAGAACCTATATCCATATTTATTATGTCTTTTATTGTGGATTTTGTTCTGCCTAATTCAACTGTAATATGCATCGGGATATCTTGCATGATATCGAGATTTTTCTTCATTGATAAATTCAGTTTAGGTTCATCAAATTCCTGAAATCTTACAGGGCGAACAGTAATTAAAGAATCATCCGTTTGAGTTTCGTCATCATCGCCAAACTTGAGATTTATTTTTTCCTTGGGCAGGTCTGCTTCATTTGATTCAGATTTAATATTATCTTCCGTTTCATCAAACAAGGATTCATTTTTAACATCTTTATTAATATTTTTATCGTCGGCAACTTCCTCAGCTTCCGCATTAATCTCAGAGGATTCTTTGTTTAATTTATCATTATCAAAATCAGCCGCACCAAAAAGCGAAGCGCCTTCGTTATTTATTGCATCCTGCGGAATTTCCTCAGGTGCAGCATCAGAAAACATGCTGTTTAATTGTTCATTATTTAAATTGTTATCTGCGTTATCTTCTTGCACTTTTTACCTGCTGAATTCTATTGAATGATAAATTGCCCGAAGCTTACTCTTATTACTTTTCTTCTGTTATCAAATATTCCGTTAACAGCTTCCACTATTTCATCTTTTGCCATTTCTTTTCCTATTGAAGTAGAAAGTTCATCAGAAGTTTTATTTGACAGTGTAGAAATGATTGAATCTCTGATTACAGGTTTATATCTGTCCATTTCTGCAATAATTGCAGCATTATTATCGGGTGCTTCAGCTTCTCCTCCGTGTCCGCCTTTAGGTTGAGGAGCGTTTTTTTCTTGTTCAATTTCTTCTTTTGTTTTTGATAATTCTAAAGCAACGGCAACCTTGATATATCTTCTTTGAGCAGTATCTGCCAAATTTAAAACAAAATCTCCTAAATCAAGTAATACTCCTTCTTGCTTTGTCAAATTGGGTTCTTCTTCTTCCTCTTCTTCTTCAACTTGTTCTTGTTCATCGGGTGCAATTTTTGCTATTTTTTTGTTTACCGATGAATCAATAAGCAAATACATAATCAACATACAAATTACAACAACGATACAAATTATACCCGTTGTAATTATCATCATTGTACTTGTATTAACTTCCTTTTTATTGTTAGGATTCTTATCTTCTTTTTCGTTAACCGGTTTTGCCATATTATCTCCTTTATAATTTTATTTACAATTCCTGAATTACGTCTTTGCCTTTTCTGAATATTTTTGATTTTATATTAACAAATACGTCTTTTACTTTGTTTCCTGTAGTTACGGTACCATTTTTTACTCTTTGTGCAGTATTTTTGATATTTTGTCCCGTATCCATCATGAGTTTATCCGTATCCCATTTTTGTCTTTCTATTTCGGATAATTCCTTTTTAACGCCTATGTTGTGTCTATCTTTAACGTATTGTTTAACGTTTGCTCTTGTTATTGCCGTCGGAGGTTCAACATAATTTACGTTAAGCATTTTCATTTTAACATTATATGCAATATCAGGACTTATATATTTAGAGTATTCTTTTAATCTTAACATACCCTCATAATTTGAAGATATTGTCGTATCTAAATTTTTCATTTTATTGTTTCTGATATTTTTTGCATAAATACTTTCCCAGAGTACGTTTTCTTTATTAACATCAACAAAAGTTACATATACACTCACACGATGAGTAGGATTAACAACATCCTGCCCCGGAGAATTAATTATATTCCAAATCGTATTCTTCAAAAAATCCCTCTGTGTATCCATTCCCATTGTTAATAGCACCATTTTGGATACACCAAGCTTTTTTGCAATTTTTTTCAGTGTTTTGTATTCAACACCATATCCCTGTTGAAGCGTAACCAGACTCTCAATATCCCTTTGTGTCATACCGGATTTTTTGAGAGCTTCTCTGGTTTCGTCCATGGTTAAAACCTGAACACCTTTTTTGTGTAACTGTAATCTGACATCCTGAGCAAAAAATTCCGGCGTCCTGTAATATGCATTGTAATAATTAACAGGGGTCAATAATGTATCTGTTATGATTCCTATTTTTTCCAATGCAAAAGAATTGTTAATGCTAAAAAACAATATACTCAAACTAAATAAGATTTTTTTTATAATTCCCCTCATCATAACAATAAAATTATCATTCATATTTTTTTAATGAAAATCATATGTTTAATTGATTTTTTTGACTTTGGCAATTTTTTTATTAAATAAATTACATATTCAGCCGTCAATTAGTACGGAGAGTAATTATGCCTTTTCGCTACAGACTGCAAAAAATACTTGAAATAAGAATAAGAAAAAAAGAAGAACAACTCCAAAGAGTAATAAAAGCACAAGAAGAAGTAAACAGAATAGAATTTCTAATAATACAAAACCGAGAACAGATAAAAAATCTATCCGAACAAATGCGAAAAGCAGACCCCATGATGTACGAACAATACGATAAATTTATTAAACATCTTTGGGAAGAAGATGAAAAACTCCAACAAGAAAAACAAGAAGCAATAAAACAACTGGAAAAAGAAAAAGAACTCCTCATACAACGCGAACAAGAAGTAAATGTACTGGAAAAGCATAAAGAAAACCAGAAAGAAGTATACAAACAAGAAGAAAAAGCCAGAGAATTAAAAGAACTTAATGAAATAGGCTCACAAAAATTCTTTATAAAAAACAGAGAGAAAAAAGAAGAGCAAGAACTTGAAGAACTAATGAAATTACAAAGAGATACGGAAAATTATGGAAATTAACACAATTACAGAAAAAGAATGCGCATCGGACAGAATCCAAAACAAAGTAAACGACATTTTCGGACAAAACAATTACGTTCAAAAACCTTCATCAACCGTTTTTTCCGATATTAAAGACAAGCTTGAAAATATAATAAAAGATTTCAGCTCAAGCGAGGCTTCATCTTTAGAGGATGAAATAAATTCCAGATTTCTTGAATTGGATTTCGGGTCTGAATTTGAAATTAATGCGGATAAAATCGGAATAAATGACGCAATATTTTTTATAAATTTATTAAATCAGGAAAATTTAATTAATTATTCCGTTAATGACGGGAATATTTCCTTAAAAACATTTGACGGTAAAAAAATTGATGCCTCCAATCCCCTTTTAAATATGCTTGCAACTTCACTTGAATCCAAAAAGCCGATTCGTTTGGATTTTGATAACGATGTAACGGTTATATTAAAACTGGATTCTAAAGGCAAAATACAAGCCCATTTTATCCCGGGAACTTCAGAAGCCGAAAGCTATTTAAAGAATAACATCTCATGTCTTAAACAGAGATTTGATGACGAAGAAATAAACTACAGCGAATTATCTTATTCAAAATACAAAAATAACGAACAACAAAACCAAAGACAAAAGAAACAAGAGGAAAACAATGAGAGATAGCTATATCAATGCAATGAATATACAAAAAAATGTTATCTACTGGATGAATGCGGTATCTGAAAACCTCATGAACGCATACACCCCCGGATATCAGGAAAATCAGGTAAGCTTCAAAACTTATCTTGATTCAGCCGTTATTGATAAAGTGGAAAAAAATCCTCTGCAAGGAAAAGCTGTCCCCGGAACTTCGGATTCCAACGTTTTCTTATTGGGTAAAGGATATTTTGTAATAAGAAACGAAGAAGGAAAACTTGCATACACAAGATATGGTGATTTTAAATTCGATAAAGAAGGTGTATATAAAGCATCCGACGGTTCTAAAGTTCAAGGTTATATTTTGAATGACAACGGCGAAATAATGGCAGGAACAAAATCACTGGATTCCGAAGCCTTCAAAAAAACAATAGAAGAAGGCGGTGCCAATGCCGTTCCGACAACAGAAATAAAACTCTGGATTGACCCTGATAACGGCAAATATTTAGGCAAATATGAAGAATATGAAATAAAAGACGACGGCATTTTATACGGAAAAGCAGACGACGGAAAAATTCAAGTGCCTATTTATAAACTCGCATTAATGAATTTTAATAACCCGAATGAACTCTTTGAATTTAAAAGAGGACAATATTTAGAAACCGCATATTCAGGCAAACCCTCTATTGCAACAGGAGAAGTAAAAAGCGGCCATGTAGAACTATCTAATGTGGATTTGAGAACAAATGTAAACAAGTGGAAACTCGCACAAAAACAATACGATTGTTCGGGAAAAATAATGTCCACTTATAAAGATCTTTTGCAATCGGTAATGGATTTCATCAATTAATCAAGATAAATAAAGGAAAATTTTATGACAAACATGTACATAAATTCAATGAATTACAGCAAAAACACCCGAATCTGGATGGATGATTTGTCTGAAAATATGATGAATCTATATACTCCCGGATTTAAAGAAAATAAAATGACCTTTAAAACTTATCTGGATAATGCCATGCCTGACAGACTATTGAAAAATGTAGGGCAAGGTAAAGCAATCCCCGGAACTTCGGATGAAAATGTTTTTCTTGAAGGAAGCGGATATTTTATATTAAAAAATGATGAAGGAAGAACTGCCTACACTCGTCTTGGCGAATTTAAGCTGGATGGAGAAGGTGTATATAGAGCATCAGACGGCTCTGCCGTTCAGGGTTACATCTTGAATGATAAAGGCGAAATAATGACCGCAGGCAAAAATAACGGAATGGATTCTTTATCCGAGGGCGGTGCTATGAATATTCCGACATCGGAAATCAAAATGTGGATTGATCCCGATAACGGCAAATATTTAGGCAAATATGATGAATTTGAAATAAAGGGAGACGGCGTCTTCTACGGAAAAGCCAATAACGGAAAAGAAATGACACCTTTGTTTAAAATTGCACTCGCAAATTTTCACAATCCTCAAGAACTCTTTGAATTTAAAAGCGGACAATTTTTGGAAACAAGATATTCAGGAAAACCTGTTGCGGGCAGGGGTGAAATAAGAAGCGGACTTATTGAATTATCCAATATAGATTTCAAAGCAAACGCAACATACTGGAAAGAAGCAAAAAACCAGCTTGAAATTTCAAGCAAAATCTTTTCAACTTATGACAAATTGTTGGAAACTTTGTTACAAAACCTGTTGAAATAATTTATGAAAAAATTTTTAAATATTTTATTTATTTTATTAATATTTTTTAGTTTAAATGCCTACTCTGATGAAGGCTATCAGTTGAATACTTATTTTCCGATAGAAAAACCTAAGAGTCCTTCGGTTATAAAGGAACAGCCCCCTCAAGTAAAAGAAAAACCCTCAAAAAAACCAAAAAAAGAAAAAAATACAAGATTCAACCCGCAAACAAACAAAGAAGAAGAAATACCACGCGGATATTATGGGAAACTCCCCGATATCGAGGCTGATTTTAACTATTTAAAACAACAAACAAAAACGTCTTCAAATATGGATATGCAAATTATTCCCGAAGATGAGACCGATGAAACAAGTTTTAAAGAAGCTCCGACAAATGATACTCTTTTTCTTGATAAAATCATAAAAAAAGAACCCAACAGTCAATATATAAATGATATTTTAAAAATAAAAACAGCACTTTATAATTTGCAAAAATGTATTGAAGAAAAAGGCACAATCCAAAGATTTAATGCAAATGTTAATGTGATTGATTTATATTGCCAAAATTTTGAAAAAAAATACAAAAGTACGTCAGAATCTTTAAAAGAAAGTTACAATGATATTCTTGCAACAAACTATATGGCAAAGACTCTCGGAAACTTGAAATATAATGCAAATTACTACGCAAAATATGTGCCCGTGCAACAAGGACAGTATTCAAAGGAAAATATAGAACTTGAAGAACAAAAACTTCTTGAAAACGTGAATAGAACTATTTTTTCCGTAATTAAAGAGATGGGCGCAGAATGATTATTTTTATTGATTTCAATTTTATAAAATAAATTTTTTAATTTACTAAATTTATTAAATCCCGTGTGCTAAAATTTTATTATGAATAATGAAATTGAAATCTACGGAGCAAATGCCCACAATTTAAACAATATATCTTTAAAAATACCGAAAAACGAACTTACGGTTTTTACCGGTGTATCAGGCTCAGGAAAAAGCTCTCTTGCCTTTGATACAATTTTTGCCGAAGGACAAAGAAGATACGTCGAAAGTTTATCCGTATACGCAAGACAATTCTTGGGGCAAATGGATAAACCCGATGTGGAAAGAATAGATGGACTCTCTCCCGCCGTTTCCATTGACCAAAAATCCACCTCAAATAACCCTCGTTCAACCGTCGGTACAATAACCGAAATATATGACTATTTGAGATTGCTCTACGCAAGAATCGGAACGCCGCATTGCCCTAAATGCGGAAAAGAAATCGTACCTCAAACAATAGATGAAATTGTTGATAAAATAATGTCTTTAAAAGAAGGTACAAAAATACAAATTCTATCTCCTATTGTAAGAAGCAAAAAAGGCGAATACAAGCAAATGCTCTCCGCCTTGTCTCAAGAAGGTTTTATTCGTGTCAGAGCAGACGGAGAAATATATAATTTAGAAGAAGACGAAATTGAATTAAATCGAACACAAAAACATACAATTGAAATTATTGTAGACAGAATTATCGTAAAAGAATCAGCAAAATCAAGGGTTTTCGATTCTGCACAAACAGCTCTTTTAAAATCTGACGGACTTTTAATTGTTAATAATTTAGACAACAACACAGATACAATTTTTTCAGAAAAATTAGCATGTCCCGATTGTTCAATAAGTTTTGAAGAACTCACGCCACGTTTAATGAGTTTTAACAATCCGCAAGGCGCATGCCCCGTTTGTCACGGTATTGGTGCTCATTTTGAAATTTCACCCGACCTCGTTGTTCCGGATAAAGATAAGTCTTTAAAAGAAGGAGCAATTTATCCTTGGGCAAGAACTGCAAACCCATATTACTCGGATGTTTTAGAAAGCGTGTGCGAGCATTATAAAATTGATTTTGAAGCACCTTTTAAATCACTCACACCTGCTCAAAAAGGTATTATTCTTTATGGAAACGGTGATGAAAAAATAAAAATCACATATGCCGATTTCGGCACAAAACACTATCGCACTCATGTTATGAGTTATCAGGGCGTAATACCTTATTTAACAAGAAAATATGAATCCGATTCGGATTTAATCAGAGCGGAAATTGAAAAATATATGATTTCAAACCCCTGCAAAGCCTGTAACGGCGGAAGATTGAATCCTTTTGCTTTAAGTGTCAAAATTAACGAAAAAAATATTTTTGAATTTTGTTCAATGTCGATTGATAAAGAATATGAATTTATACAAGAGCTTTATCTTTCATTGAGTGAATTTAAAATGAAAATAGCCCATCAGTTACTCGATGAAATAAGAGCAAGATTAAAATTTTTATTGGATGTAGGATTAGGCTATCTTACTTTATCCAGAAGCTCAGGTACACTCTCGGGCGGCGAAGCACAGAGAATAAGGCTCGCAACACAAATCGGAAGCGGGTTGTCCGGTGTATTATATGTTCTGGATGAACCCTCTATAGGTCTGCATCAAAAAGATAATGACATGTTAATTTCAACTTTAATGAAATTAAGAAACTTAGGCAACACACTTATTGTAGTAGAGCATGATGAAGATACAATGCGTGCCGCTGATTATATTGTTGATATCGGTCCTTATGCGGGAATAAAAGGCGGAAATATTGTTGCAACAGGAAGTATAGAAGATATTAAAAATACTCCCGAATCCTTAACCGGTCAATATTTGTCAGGAAAAAAGAAAATTCCTGTCCCGAAAAGCAGAAGAGAGGGTAACGGAGAATTTCTTGAAATTAAAAATGCTCACAAAAATAATCTGAAAAATATAGATGTAAATATTCCGTTAGGAAAAATTGTTGCTATAACAGGTGTATCAGGCTCGGGAAAATCTACTCTCGTTTCTGATGTAATTTCTCAATATGCCCGTCATGAATTATTGAGAAACAAACCCAAACCCCAAGGTGTAGACGAAATTAAAGGTTTTAAATATATTGATAAATTGGTCGTAGTGGATCAATCCCCGATAGGAAGAACACCTCGCTCTAATCCTGCAACGTATACGGAAGTGTTTACCCATATAAGAGAGCTGTTTGCTCAAACGCCGGAGGCAAAAATGAGAGGCTACAAACAAGGCAGATTCTCGTTCAACGTTAAAGGCGGAAGATGTGAAAAATGTTCAGGCGACGGTTTATTAAAAATTGAAATGAACTTTTTATCTGATGTCTATGTAACATGTGACGTTTGTAAGGGAAAAAGATACAACCAAGAAACTTTAGAAGTTAAATACAAAGGAAAATCAATAGCGGATGTTCTTGAGATGGATGTTGCAGAAGCTCTTGAATTTTTCAAAAATGTTCCGAAAATCGCAAACAGATTACAAACCTTGTACGACGTGGGTCTTGATTATATAAAACTCGGACAAAGCGCAACAACGCTATCGGGCGGCGAAGCCCAAAGGGTAAAACTTGCGCTTGAATTAAACAAGCGTGCAACGGGAAAAACCCTTTATATCTTAGATGAACCTTCTACGGGACTGCATTTTTATGATATCGATAAATTAATAACAATGCTGCAACAGTTAGCAGATAATGGAAATACGGTGCTTATTATTGAACATAATATGGATATAATAAAATGTGCCGATTGGATAATCGACCTCGGGCCAAATGGCGGCGAAGGCGGCGGAGAAGTTATTTTTAAAGGTACGCCCGAGCAAATTATAAAAGAAAAGAACAGCTACACAGGAAGATACCTGAAAAAATATTTAAATATTTAGTGATTCTATTATTTCATAACATAAACCATAAATAATTTAAGTACTTTCAAAGTGAAGATAATACCATTAAAACAAAATAAATAAATAAATAAATAAATAAATAAAAAGTAATTAGTATACAGTTTTTATATAAATTATTTTACAATGTGAATTATCAGGAATTGAATACACAATAAAACAAAATCAAAGAAAAATAAGTTCAATTCAATCATCAAGAAATCTCAGCGAAAATGAGAAAAAATCAAAAATAAGAAGATTGGAAAACGAAAATTATTATTTAAAAAGAAAATTAAACAGAGTTAAATCAGATTTAAGAAGATATTAAAATTAAAAAAGCTTTAGATTTATTCTAAAGCTTTTTTAATTCATTCGTTTTGCTTTTATCTTTACTTTAAATAAATATATTGATAACATAGAAACTAAAGGAGAATCTTATGAAAAAACTTTTTTTAATCGCTGTATTATTAATATTTATAAATTCCGATATAACTTTTGCGAGCAACTGGAAACAAATTGATAACGGATTATTTATGGATACGGATAGTATTACTACATATATTGATAAACTCGGCTTCAAACAAACAGATATCAGAAGCTACTGGACAAAAGAATTAAACGATAATGGCGCTTATTTTACAAATTACGAAAAAGAATATAATAAAAAAATATCCTATACAATGACACGAGCTTTAATCAATTGTAAACAAAGAAAAGTTGCACCAAAAGCAGTTGTAATTTATGATACGGAAGGCAATTTTATAAAAAAATTCAATTTCCCGATTTACCGTTCTTCATGGAATAACATTATACCTGATTCAAGAGGAGATTTGTTCTATAATATTTTGTGTAAATAATTGAATGTTGTCATTCTGAACTTGTTTCAGAATCTTAAAACCAACAATAATACTTATCATAAAGGTTTAAAAATAGACTATAAGTCGGGTTTTAACCCGACAAAATAACAATATAATATAATAAAAAACCTCAGAATTAAATATCCGAGGTTTTTTAAATTTGGAGTAAAGAGCGACCTACGCCCTAATTTTGTAGACGAAGAATGAGCCGTACAAAATGGAAGCACCCTTGGGGTGTCTTCAAAGCGATAGCAGTGTGTGGAATAAGTACAATGCGATGAGCA
>CAMOPX010000007.1 GCA_946622415.1 uncultured bacterium | reverse complement strand
GCGGCAACGAAGTGAAGCGGAATACTTGCCAGAGTGAAGCAAAATCCAAGACAGCGGATTTTGTAACTTTAAAATTTTCCCTTGACAATTTGTCAGGTATGCCTTACAATAATTTTATAAATTTAGTAAGGTTCACCTAACATGATTACATCAGGCTTACAAGATTATATTGAATTGATTTATAATTCAATTACGGAAAATAAAGAACTTAAAGCTATTGATATAGCTAATAAATTCAATATTTCCCGTTCATCCGTATCAGAAGCTTTAATTCGTCTTTCTGATTTGGATTTAATCTTATATGAAGGAAGAAAAGGTATTAAAATCACCGAAAAAGGCATAGTTGAAGCTAAAAGAATCATAAAAAAACATGAAGTCTTGTGTGATTTTTTTCATAAAATTTTAAATGCTGATTTTGAAATTGCATCAAAAAATGCCTGTAAAATCGAGCATGTTATTGATGAAGAATTAATAGAAAAAATAAGCAATTTTACTGAATTTTGTATTACAAACAACATTAACAACAACAAGAAAGGCTAAAAAATGAATTCCATCAAGGCTTTCGGCAAATTTTTGGACCAGCCTGTTTTAATATCAAAACTCGATAATGCCATGCCAAAATTAATGACTGCGGGAGTAATTTTTAAAACCGCACATGACGCTTTTATATTAAATAAAAACTTAAAAAACAAAACAGACGAGGAAAAATCAAATTTAAAGAAAAAATTTTTCAAAAACACTCTAACCCTTGCTTGTGCTGTTGCGGGTGCAGTTAATGCGCCAAAAATTGCAGGTTTTATTACGAAAAGAGAACCTATTCCTAAATTGAATAAAGTAAAGCAACAAACAACCCAATTGGCTGATGAATTTTTGTTATTACATAAAACAGATAAAGATACAGCTAATATATTAAATAAAGCAAAAGAAAAAATTCTTTCATATACTGATGTAAAAAACCTTTCGGATAAATTATCAAAAAGTGATTCAGGTAGAGAATTTTTAAATAAACTTATACCGGAGCCTGAAAATGTTAAGTCAAAGGATATATTTTCAGAAATCGGATATCTTTCTGTGTATGGCGCTATACCTGTTGCAACCGGTATTGCGGGTGGTGTTGCTTCTGATATAGTGTCAAAAGATGACTACAAAAAAAATCTTCCCGATAAAATCAGCGAAGGAATTTACCAGTATTTAGCAAATATATTCTTGTGTAATATCGGTGCAGGCGGAGCTTTGGCCATTTTAGAAAAAATGAAAATTACATCAAAACTCGCCCGTGCGCTCGGTATGACAGCCGGAATTATTTTGACTGGAGTAATAGGAGGCTCGAAAATTGCAAATATGATTTCAAAAAAAATCGTTAATCCTATTATTTCTCCTAATAAAAAAATAAAAGAAAGAAAACCCGAACCCATTGATATGTGTATGCATACGGATGATATTGCAACGGTTTCAGTGCTTTCCGGATTAAAGTGGATAGAGCCTGCCTTGCCTGTATTATATTCTGTTTCGGGCTATAAAGCGGGAACAGGTTACAGAAATTAGCTTTTCGCATTTTTTCTTAATTAAGTTTTATTAATAATTTTGATAATGCGTATACATACAAGTAGAATATATGTATGGATTTTTTCTCACAAACAGAAGAGCTTTTATGTTTTTTAAACTTGAATTTGTCAAAAACAAATCTTATTTTGATAA
Organism: uncultured bacterium; assembly: GCA_946622415.1. Taxonomy (GTDB): domain Bacteria; phylum Cyanobacteriota; class Vampirovibrionia; order Gastranaerophilales; family Gastranaerophilaceae; genus RUG14156. The sequence goes on along the minus strand of CAMOPX010000007.1, from coordinate 71,854 downwards.
ATGATTTAAAGACAAAATTTTTAAACGATTACAATTTAATCGCAAGTTTTATTAAAGATTACTTAACTTTAAAAAACAGCTACATAATTTGCGAAGATGAAAACATATACAAAAATTTTATTGAATATTACAACAAAAATTGTGAAACAATAGGCGAAGATTTATTGATTTTAGATTTATATAAGCATGCCAAATATTATCTTGTTTTTATTTTTGAAAAGAAGTTTGAATTTAATTTAATTGATAACGAAATTATAGGATATATTGAAACGATTAATCTTTTTTATGCGCTTGAGGTCTATCCTTACCTTTTACAGAAATTTGACAAATTCCTTAATCTAAAGATTGATAGAAATATTTTTTGTTCGGTGTTAAAATCTCTTGTAGATATAGTTGTAAACAGAAATATTGATTCAAATACCGAAAAAATTGATTTAGTCTTTCTTGATTACGAAATTAATAAAATACTGTTGGGACATAAAGATACATCCGGAAGGTTAGTCGGGTAGTGGTTTCATTTATTGATAAAGCTAAAATAAAAGTTATTTCAGGTGCCGGCGGAAATGGTGCATTGGCTTGGCGTCGTGAAAAATACGTTGATAAAGGCGGACCTGCAGGCGGTGACGGCGGCTGCGGAGGAGACGTTTATTTTATTGCAACTTCCGACATGTCAACACTTCTTGATTTTACGCATAAATCAGTCTATAAAGCGCAGAGAGGTGAAAACGGCAAAAATAAAAATTGTCATGGAAAAAACGGGGAAGATTTATATATCAAAATGCCTGTTGGGGTTATCGTAAAAGATTTAAAAACAAATAACCTTATAGCTGATTTAAATAAAGACGGGAAAACAGTACTTATTGCGAAAGGCGGTAGGGGCGGCAGAGGAAATGCACGATTTGCAACAGCACAAAAAAGAGCCCCGCAATTCTGCGAACCCGGTGAACCTGCAATCGAAAGAGAACTTGAACTGGAATTAAAATTAATTGCCGATGTCGGACTAATCGGAATGCCTAATGCGGGAAAATCAAGCTTTATTAGTGTAGTTAGTGCTGCAAAACCAAAAATTGCCGATTATCCTTTTACGACCTTGACTCCGAATCTTGGAGTTGTTAAAAAGCCGCAAGGTGACGGATTTGTTATTGCAGACATCCCCGGTCTTATAGAAGGCGCATCGGAAGGACTTGGATTGGGACATGAATTTTTGCGTCATGTTCAGAGATGTAAACTTTTACTCCATATAGTTGATATATCTCGGGATGATTCTTTAGATAATTATAATAAGATAAATTCAGAATTGGAAAAGTTTGATTCCGAATTAGCCAAGAGAAAACAAATATTGGTTTTAAATAAGGTTGATTTGGTAAATGAGGAACACAGTTTAGAAATTAAAAATGAATTTATTAAAAAATACAATATCAAAGATGAGGTTTTCATTATTTCAACTGCAACAAAACACGGAATAGATATTTTATTAAATTACATATATAATGTTATTGATAAGATAGATGATATTGAAATAAAATTGGATATCAAAGAGGACATTGAGTCACTCAACAATGATGATTCCGATTTTGAAATAACCAAATTAAACAAAAACACTTATAGTGTCGATGGAGGAAAATTAAAAAGAATAGCTTCTGTTACTGATATTAGAAATACTCAGCAAATGAAGCGTTTTGCAAATATTATGGATTCAATGGGAGTTTATGAGGGATTAAGAGAATGCGGAATAAAAAACGATGATACCATTATTGTTTGTGGAATAGAGTTCACTTATGATGAAAATTGTTACTAAAAAGTTACATTTTGACAAATCCGTAGCTTATAGTAAACTAAACTTGTATAGTGGCACCTGATTATAAATAAAGGTGAAATGTTATTAGTATTAAAATAAAGAGTTTACGTTAATGTTTTATGAAAACGAAAATGAAAAAGATATCATAGATAACTCCTCCGAAATACAAATATCGGAAGATGGGGTTGTTTCTTGGGGAGATGTGCTTGATGATACAACCGATGATTTAATCAGTGTTGTGGATGATGACTCTGCTCAAGATGATATTGCTGTTTCATCCGAAGACGAAATACAAATAGCTTCTCAAGATGAAGAACCCGATGAAGAAGAATTAAGAAGAATATTAAGCGAAGGCGATAATTCTAATATAACAAGTGAAGAAGAGCCTGAACCGATTAATTCTGAAGAAAATAATGCGGAAGATAATATTGAAGACAATATAGAAGATAGTGAAGAATTCGATTTCGATTCGTCAGATTTCGGAGATATTCCTCAAGGAAGCCAAGATGTCCCTGAAGAGGATATTACACCGAGAAATGCTCCGGCGAAAGAAAAAAGCGGCGGAATCATGCCTGTATTAATTGCTTTACTTGTTGCAATTATTGTTGTCGGAGGCGGTTATTATATTTATTCATTTATGATGAATAACAGTGCATCAAATGGTGACCTTACCGCAAATAATCAGGTAAATGATTTAACGGCGGAAGAAATTACAAGACGTGCAAACGAACAACAAGATATTCCTGTTGTAAATGAAGATACCGAAAACACAGTTCAAGCAGAGGAAGTTCCTCAGGAAGAGAAAAAAGAAGTTGTTGATATAAAAGTTGGCGGTCGTTCTAATCCTTTCTTGCCAAATTCTAAATATATGGCAGTAAGTGTACCTGAAACTTATATAAACTTTGAAAATCCTTCTATTCCAAAACCGCCATCAGAATATGGGGTAAAGGACAATGAAGCGGTAAAAATGCTTTCAATTTCCGTATCCGGTATTATGTATGATGATGTTAAACCATCAGCAATTATTACATATGATGATAACGATTATTTTGTACAACGTGGAGATAAATTAAACGAATACCGAGTAATCGATATAGGTAAAAACTTCGTCCTGATTTCGTACGGAAGCAATACATATAAAGCTAACGTAGGTGAAGAATTTAAAATTACGGATAATTTCTACGGAAACGCAAAATACTTGCCAACGGGCAGACAATATCAAATAGTCGATAAAAACGGCGGTGCTGACAGTATGGGAAAAGGTAAAATTAAAGACGGGTCAGTAGAAATAAATGTTGAATAAAAAACAATTTGGGGGAATAAATAAAATGTTAAAATTTAAGCCGAGTAAATTTAGTGCAACTTGTTTAGCTTTATTGAGCTTTACAATGCTTGGCTCTGCTGTATTTGGTTATGATGATGCAAGAGTTTCTTATTTGGATAGCGTGTCGGGTTCATATTTATATCCGAATTCAGGTAGCACCTATTCATCAGACGGTGGTTTTGTTGAAACAACAATGCGCTTGGATTCTACAACTCCGATTACCAAATCAAAAGCAGTTATCAATCTCTCTCTCAGAGATTCCGATATCAGACAAGTATTGAGAATGCTTGCGGACAAAGCCGGTTTGAATATTATATTTGACGAATCCGTAAAAGGTAAACTTACAATGGATTTAAATAATATAAATATTAACGACGCTTTTCTTGCAATATTTAAATCATCTCAATTAACTTATAATTTGGAAGGCAACACTTTAACCGTTGTTACATTAGAGGGTGCTAAAAATCTCGGATACAACAGAAAGAATATGACTGTTCTGCCGATTAGATATGTAAATGCAAATAGTGTTGCTGACTTTTTAAATGAAAATTTATTTAAATCTAACATATTCGGTTTATCGCATAGACCAATCGTTACATCTAATCCTTCTACCAATCAAATTGTTGTTTTTGGTTCAAATGAAGACATTACTGCAATCAAAAGAGTTTTGCCGGTTTTAGATGTTAAACCTCAAATGACAAGCTTTACGGTAAACCATACAACACCAAAAGAAATGGCTCAGCTAATATGTGATACATTCTTCTCTTTAAAATCAACATCGGAAGAAGTTCAGGATGATGATTCATCAAGCGAAGATGACAAAATTACACTGGGTGGTGGAAAACTGGCATGCCGTGATAATTATGGCGAAGAAGGTAAAAGTTCTACTTCATCAGACGGTACCGGTTCGGTTACCGCTACAAGTCCCGGAGAATCAAGTTTAAAAGCATTCTCTGTTGCTCCTTTAACGGTTACATATTTTACTTCTTTAGGTAAGATTTCAGTATATGGCGGTTCTGTCGAACAGGTTGAAGCAATAAGAGAATTTATTAAACAAAACGATAAGAAACAGTTGATGGCATATATTGAATTGTCTGTTATAGAATTAAACGAAGCAGGTTCTAAAGAATTTAACAACGCATGGAACCTATGGACTCCGTTTATTTCACTAGGATTCAATGCTGCAGGATTTAATATAGGTTCTACAGAAAATCCGTTCTTCTTGTGGGGTAAAAGATATACTACAGAACGACGTATAGGTACTTCTGACGGCACCGTTGTGAATGATCCGACATATTATATTAAAGGTTCAAGCAGCCATGCTCTTCTGTATACACTTAACTATATTATAGAAAACAGTAACGGAAGAACACTTACAAATCCTAAGATAATGGTAACAAACGGACAAAAATCAACAATTGATATGACATCTGACTATGTAAAATCTGTTACTTCTCAAGTTTTGGAAACTTCAAACGGTATTACAAGCGGAACTCAAAAAACATATAATATCGGTGACGATGAAGGTCTGTTGATTGAAGTGCTTCCGTTTATATCTCCTGATGGTTATGTTTCCTTGAATATAACACCTGAATTTTCTACAATTAAAACTCAGGCTCCTGAATACACATTACTGCAAAGACGTGACTTAGAATTGAAAAACATCAGAATCAAAGATGGTGAAACTTTAGTACTCGCAGGATTAATCAAAGAAGGTGAAAGCCAAAAAGCATCTAAAATGCCTTTCTTATCTGATTTACCGTTTATCGGCGCGTTCTTCAGACAAAGCAGTAATACAAAATCAAGAGAAGAACTTGTTATTGTGGTAACACCGCATATTATTAAAGATAACAACTCAGACAGCAATGTCTATGATCTGTAATAGAGAAATTCAAAAATGAGCACAACACTTTTAAAAAAAATTGAAAACAGTATAAATTTTGAATTAGCAGATAAATTTGAATTATCGGTGGCGGAAGAATTATCTTTCGTCCCGATTAATATACAAAAGGACATCTTTTATGTTGCAATCAGCAGCGATTCGCAACACAAAGACGAAATTGTTAAATACATAAATAAACATATCAGTAATAAGGTCAGATTTGTCCCTATTGAAAGAGATGGTTTTGCGGGGTTATTTAACACCTTTTTGAAGCAATTTATTGCGCAACACGGTGGTGTTATGCCCAAAGGCAACGAGAGTGATGATATTGATATAATAGAGGACGAAGAAGATAGTGCTGGCGATTTAGATATCGATGACGATTTAAGTCTTGATATTTCTTCTGATTCACAAGATGATAGCATGGATAATTCTGTTGAAGAAAATGACAATGAATCTGCAGATGATGAATCCGATGTAACATCTGTCGAAGATGAAACAGATAAAGAAATAGACGATATATTTGAACAGGCAAAGAAAAACGCCGAAAAAAATAAACAAGAAAAAAACATGATGACAGATGACGGCGATGGTGTTGCAACGGCGGATGTATCCAAAGTAAAAGCACCTGAAACAAAAAAACTTGGTCAAATCTTGCTTGAAGAAAAATTAATTACACCTGATCAATTGGATGTTGCGTTAGCCGAAAGTAAAGTGCAAAAGATTCCCTTGGGTTCTATTCTGGTTAAATTAGGCTATGTTACAATTAAAGACTTAAAAGAAGCACTCGGTGCTCAAATGGGTCTTAAATATGCGACAACTCAACAATTAAAGGCTTTGCCTACGGCAATTTCTGTCTTACCGGAAGACTTTGTTAAAATTAATAAGGTAATTCCTTTAAGCATGACTGATAAATCCCTTGTTGTCGGTATGGTAAATCCTAATGATACAAAAGTAATAAACGAAATTGTTTATCAAACAGGTTTAAAACCCACTGTAATGCTGGTTACGCATTTAGAATACGAAAATTTCGTAAATACGTATTACAATACCGATGAATCTGACACGGAAGAATTAATCCAAAAGCTCGATGAAGATGAACAAATAGAAGGCAATAAGAATGAACTCTGGGAACAAGTAGAACAGGAAGTTCAAGATTCAGACGGTGCGGTTTCGCAATTAGCAAATAAAATTATTTCTATGGCAATCGACAGACGTGCATCAGATATTCATATTGAGCCTATGTCGGTTGGTTATAGAGTTAGATACAGAATTGACGGTTCTTTGGTTGAAGCTTTAAAAATACCTGCAAAAATAGACAGTGCTTTAATTTCTCGTTTTAAAGTATTATCAAAAATGAATATTGCAGAACACAGACGTTGCCAAGACGGTTCGTTTACGATGAAATATAAAAACAAAGCTCAGGATTTCCGTGTAAACACGCTTCCTGTTGCCGGCCGTGAAAAAATGGTAATCCGTGTTCTTGCGCCACAGATGAGTGCAAAACAGGCAAAAGCATCTGAAATAGAAATTGTGGGTGCATCTGAAGAAGATATTAAAAAAATCAGATATCTTGTTTCTGCGCCAAATGGTATTGTATTGACGTCAGGTCCTACTGGTTCAGGTAAAACAACCACTCTGTATGCGCTTTTAAGATACATGAATAAAGATGATGTTAATATTACAACGATTGAGGACCCTGTCGAAATCAAATTGGAAGGTATTAATCAATCCGCAATCAATACAAAAGCGGGTATCACCTTTGCAAATTCACTTCGTGCAATATTAAGGCAAGACCCTGATGTTATATTAATAGGTGAAATTCGTGACTACGAAACTCTGGAAGTTGCAATTTCAGCTTCTTTAACAGGTCACTTGGTATTGTCTACAATCCACACAAACTCAGCCGCAGCTACGGTTACAAGATTGATTGAAATGGGCGCAAAAGATTACCTTATTTCGTCTACTGTATCTGGTGTTATTGCACAACGTCTTGTTAAAAAGTTGTGTCCGAATTGCAAAGAAGAGTATTACCCGACAGTTGAAGAAGCGAAGAAAATTTTAACAGACCCTGTTGAAATTCAAAAACTGACTCAAACAAAAATATACAAACCACACGGATGTCCGAATTGTAAAAATACAGGTTATCTGGGTCGTTTGGCTGTTATGGAAATTTTGGTTATAAATAATGAAATCAAAAAGATGATTGCACAACGTGCCCACGATATTGAAATAGAAGATTATGCAATCAGTCAAGGTATGAAAACTTTACGTATGTCTTGTTTAAGACATATTCTTGAGGGTAATACAACAATTGATGAACAGGTAAGAATTCTTGGTTTGGCCGGTGAAAAATAATGAGTGTATATAACTATAAAGCATTAAAAGATAAAACAAAAAGCGTTTCGGGTCGTATTGAAGCCGAGACTGCTCTTGAAGCCAGAAAAAAAATCAAAGAAATGGGTTTGGTTCCTACTCTGGTGGAAGAAGTTATTGATAAAACCAAACAAACTAAAACAAAAGTTGTTAAGATTTCTACATTAAGCTTGAGAGAAAAGATTGATTTTACATCTACGCTCGAAATTCTTACTTCTACCGGTATTCCTATTATTGAAGCCTTGATGTTTATTGAACAAAATTCGGATTCAACCAAAATTCGTACAATTACATCTGACTTCAGAAAAAGAATTATTGGTGGTGCTACATTAGGTGAAACTCTTGAAAAATATCGTGATATTTTCGGCAGAGTTTATATCGGTCTTGTTAAAGCCGGTGAAGATTCAGGGGAACTTGATAAAACTTTACTCAGAATGTTGGAACTATTGAAAAAGCAAGATGATATTAAATCAAAAGTTATTGGTGCATTGATTTATCCTGCAGTCGTAATTTTGCTTGCGATTGTTGCGGTTATAGTCATGCTTGTATTTGTATTCCCTGCGTTTAAAGAAATGTTTGACGGTATGGGAAAACCACTTCCTCCGATTACTAAAGCCTGTATGGATGCCGGTTTGTTTATGAAAAACTACTGGTTTGTTGTGATTGGTGCTGTTGCGATAACAATTTTAACGGGTGCTTGGGCATATAAACAACCTAAGGTTAGAAAAGCAGTTGATAATTTTGTATTAAAAATTCCTATACTTTCAGAAATGCTTAAGTTCTCTAACTTTTCAAACTTTATTGCGGTTTTGCAGGTTTCATACGAAGCAGGTATTCCGATTGTCGATTGTTTGTCGCTTGCAAATTTAACTATGGATAATTTTACTTTGAAAAACGCTATTCGCAGTGTTGCAAGTAAAGTTCAACAAGGTACGCACCTTTCTGTTGCATTGAAATCCGTACAGGAAGTTCCGACAATGATGACATTTATGATTGCAACAGGTGAGCAATCAGGTCGTTTAGGTGACTCTTTATTCCACTGCGTAAATTATATTGATAAAAAACTGGATTCGGTTATTGATGCGTTTATGAAAATGATTGAACCTACATTAATGATTGGTATTGGTGTTTTGGTTGGCACATTGGGTCTTGCTTTGTATTTACCGTTGTTCCAAAGTTACCAAATCTAATGAAAAATATAAAACAAAAAAAAGACTGCAAATTGTGCAGTCTTTTTTAATTCCGAAATTTTATATTAACCTCTTTTTACTACTGTTGTAAGCGGTTCGCCATAGCTGTCAAAATGTCCGGATGTTTCTTCTATTGTGTATGAGATAGTTGAATCCTTTTCTTTTAATTCGTTTGCAAGTTTAATTGCATCGTTTATATTAGCGAATTCTCCCATCAAATCAGGAGAATATTTGCCTTGTTTTTTTACAAATACGTTATACATTTTGCCTCCTTTTTTTCTTAATTTTATTCCAAAAATAAAACTAAACAACAATAAAAAACCCGCTTTAAAAAATAAGCGGGTTGAAATCGTTTTACTTGACTCTCGTGTAGAAAAGGTTAGTGTGTAGTTAGTTGTGCTTTAAAAATTTATCATTTATGTCTTACATATATATAAAGTATATTTCTTTTATAAAATTGCTTTTTTTGGATTTTTTTGTAAAGATTTCGTAACATTACTTAAATCTATTTGAAAATGCAGGAATTGTTTGAAATATGATAATTTTTCAAACAATTTCAAACCCGACTATAAGATGTGTGAGAGCTTGTCTATTTGCGGGATAGCATAAAGAAGCTCTTAGCTGTTCCAAAGGTTTCAAAAAAAATCTAAATTTTTCTGCGAACTCATTTTGTATACTTATGTTTAACAATTCACTTTTTTTATTTTTGTGAGAAAATAATAGTATATTTAGTAATTTTTTGGGGGGAAAATGTCATATATAACAATAGATGATTCAAAATGCAAATCATGTTATTTGTGTATAGATGTTTGCCCTAAAAATCTAATCAAAAAAAGTACTCATACAGGGAAAACCGGTGAATGTATCGTTGAATTTTCCGACTCAAACAACCAATGTATTGCCTGCAAACAGTGTGCCATGGTTTGCCCTGATATAGCAATAACGAATGTATATAAAGAATGAATCAAAAAGAATTATTAAAAGGTAATATTGCAATTGCAAAAGCTGCCGTAAAATGTGGTTGCAGCTGTTATTTCGGTTATCCGATTACTCCCCAATCCGAAATTGGGGAATATTTGAGTGCTGCTATGCAAGAAAGAGAACTTGGCTATGTTTGTGCCGAATCTGAAATCGGTGCAATTAATATGGCTATTGGTGCATCTTCAACAGGTGCTAAAGTTCTTGTATCCAGTTCTTCATGTGCTATTTCTCTTATGCAGGAAGCGCTATCTTATGCCGCGTCCGATGAATTACCTATAGTGCTTGTTAATGTTATGAGAGCGGGCCCGGGACAAGGTTATATATATCCTTCTCAGGGTGATTATAATCAAACAACTGTAGGCGGCGGAAATGGTGATTATAAAATTATTTCGCTTGCACCTTCAAATGTTCAGGAATGTATCGAAATGACTTATAAATGCTTTTATTTGTCGCAAAAATACAGAAATCCCGTTATATTGCTTCTTGACGGTTTGTTGGGTCAAATGGCAGAGAGTGTTGAATTAGCTGAAAATACTTATCCCGAAATCGATAATTCTTCTTGGGTTCTTTCGGGTGCTCATAACAGACCCTCAAGGGAAATTCATTCGCTTGAACCTAATCAGGATAAATTAAACCGTCATATATTAGATTTAAATAACAAATATAAAAAAATCGAAGAAGAAGTAACGGATTGGGAAGAATATATGTGTGAGGATGCAGAGTATATTATTACTGCATTTGGTTCGCTTTCTCGTCACGGAAAAGCTGTGTGCAAATATTTCAGAGAAAAAGGGCTAAAATTCGGATTATTCAGACCCAAAACACTCTATCCGTTCCCGTATAAACGATTAAACGAACTATCTAAAAACTTAAAAGGTATTATAGATATCGAAATGAATCTCGGACAAATGTTAAAAGATATTCGTCTTGCCGTTTTATCAAATACTAAAATTTCTTTTGTCGGAAAACCTGTCGGCGATTGGTTAAAAAGAGATGAATTAATTTATGCTATAGAAAACGTTATTAAGGAAGATTATGCAAGTATACACTAAACCTAAATCAATCAAAGAAAATTCATCTTTCACATTCTGCTCGGGATGTGACCATGGGTTAGTTATAAAATTGGTTGCGGAAGTAATAGATGAATTAAATCTTCAAGAAAATACGATTGCAGTTGCGTCATCCGGATGTTCAGTATTTCTTTATGATTTTTTAGATGTGGATTGTATTGAATCTCCGCATGGCAGAGCGTGCGCAGTTGCGACAGGTATAAAAAGAGCAACAAAAGCAAATAAAAATGAAAAATTTGTATTCACTTACCAAGGTGATGGCGATTTTGCTTCAATCGGTCTTGGTGAATCTTTACATAGTGCTCTAAGAGGTGAAAATATTACTGTAATTTGTATAAATAATACAAATTACGGGATGACAGGCGGACAATTGGGTCCAACGACAGCAATGGGACAAATTACAACAACAAGTCCAACAGGTAGAAACAGAGCCTATCATGGTTTCCCGATAAAAGCTGCAGAACATATTGCGCTGTGTGACGGAACGGCGTATAGTGCGAGGGTCGGTGTATATAACATAAAAAATATAATAAATGCAAAAAATGCAATCAAAAAGGCATTTGAATGCCAAATTAAGGGGTTAGGATACAGTTTTGTGGAAGTGCTTTCAAGTTGTCCTACAAATTGGAGGTTATCTCCTTCGGATTCACACCGTAAAATTGAAACAGAATTAACTCAAATATACCCCATAAAGGTTTTTAAGGATATAACAAATGATTAGAAATTTTATTTTTTCAGGTTCGGGAGGACAGGGAGTTTTATCTGTCGGTATAGCTTTAGCGAATATTTATATGCTTGATGATAAATTTGTTTCATATTGTTCTTCGTACGGTGCAGAAATGCGCGGCGGTGCTGTTAGTTGCGAAGTTAATGTATCTGACGAAGAACTTCTCTGTATACAAAATGATAAAGCTGATTATGTCGTAGCTTTTAATCAGAAATCATTAGATAAATTTATATCCAAAGTTAAAGAAAACGGCACTATTATTGTAAACTCTTCTTTGGCTAAAATTGAAAAAACAAGAAAAGATATAAAGTATATTTTTGCCCCTCTTACGTCCGATGCAATGAAACTCGGAAACATTAAATTTGCAAATTCAATTGCATTAGGAATACTGATGAAACTGTGCAGCAATCTTTCCATAGATATGGTTAACTGCGCTTTTGAAAAATTATTAAAAAATAAAAAAGATTTAATTCAAAAAAACATTGATGCATTTTTGTTCGGATACAATTATGCAATATAAGGATAAGAAAATGACCGGAGTTAATATATTAGCAATAGATTACGAAGTTGCGGAAAATATAATCACAAATAACGATTTAACAAAAATATTAGATACATCTGATGAATGGATATCTACAAGAACAGGAATAAAAGAGCGCAGAGTTGTATCTGATGATGTTACTTCTGTTGATTTAGGTATTAATGCCGCAAAAAAAGTTATAAAAAGAGCAAATTTTAATCCCTCGGAGATTGATTTAATTATAGCTGCAGCTTCTGCACCGGAAGATATATACCCTTCTGTTGCATGTTTAATCCAAAACGGAATCGGTGCGTCAAATGCAGCTTGTTTTGACCTTAAAGCCGCGTGTTCAGGATTTATATATTCTCTTAATACGGCAAGTGCCTTTATAAAATCGGGTATTTATAAAAATATTCTTATTGTTGCAACTGATACTACAACAAAATTTTCTGATTGGGAAGATAGAAGCGTATGTGTTCTGTTCGGTGATGGTGCAGGTGCTGCCATATTAACTGCAGATAATAGCGGATGCGATGATATAAAAGGTATTGAACTCTTGGCAGACGGATCTTGCGGTGATTTTATCACTTTAAAATACAAAGGAAAATCCTGTCCTTTGGTAAAATCAGAAACTCAAGAAATTAAATCGTTTATTAATATGAAAGGTAAAGATGTCTATAAGTACGTTATGACTTTAATACCTCCAAAAATTGAAGAACTGTTGGAAAAAACAAATACCAAAATTGAGGATATAGACTATTTCATACCTCATCAATCAAATCAAAGGATGATTGATGCTTTGGCACAAAGGTTAGGAATAGCAGATGATAAAGTTATATCTAATATTGAGCATTACGGAAACATGTCTGCTGCCTCTATACCTGTTGCAATTAGAGAAGGTATAGATGAAGGCAAAATAAAATTGCCTGCAAAAATTTTACTAAGCGCATTTGGTGCCGGAATGACTGCTGCAAATGCAATAATTACTTTAAAATAAAAATAATTGGAATTAAGAATAAGGAGAACTGTATGAAACGACGAATAGTTGTTACGGGTATGGGATGCGTGTCGCCATTTGGAATAGGTGTGGATATTTTATGGAAAAATATCATACAAGGGAATAGCGGTATCAGATATCTGAATCTCGATAAAGAAAAACATCTCGTTCATATCGGAGGACAAGTCCCTGAATTTGATACTACTCCCTATGTAGATGCTAAAGATGCAAGAAGAATGGATAAATTTATTTTGTGTTCTGTTGTTGCGGCTCAGCTTGCAATGGAAGATTCAAAATTGGATTTGGAAAAAGAAGATTTAACAAGAATTGGTGTTATCGCAGGTTCTGCTGCAGGCGGATTGGAAACCATACAAAATAATCACATAACTATGCAAACAAGAGGTTATCATAAATGTTCTCCTTTTATGGTGCCTATGATGATATGTAATATGCCTGCGGGTAAAATTACAATCAAGTACGGATTACGCGGACTTTCTAAGGCGGTTGTTACGGCTTGCGCAACCGGCGCTCATTCGATAGGTGACGCTATGCGTTCAATTCAAATAGGTGATGCCGATGTTATGCTTGCAGGAGGCGCTGAAGCCGGTATATGTGATTTAGGAATAGGTGCTTTTACGTCTGCTAAAACACTCTCAAGGGCAAACGAATTTCCTGAAAAAGCTTCACGCCCGTACGACATCAAAAGAGATGGCTTTATTATGTCGGAAGGTGCGGGAATTTTAGTACTTGAAGAAAGAGAAAGAGCGCTCAAGCGTGGTGCAAAAATTTACGCAGAATTAGCCGGATACGGTCAATCTTCTGATGCATATGATATGGTTGCACCTGATCCGACAGGTGCGGGTGCAGCATTGGCTATGGAATTAGCCTTAAAAGATGCTGGTTTGAAAACCTCAGACATAGGTTATATTAATGCCCATGGTACATCAACCCATGTTGGAGATATTGCAGAATCTAATGCTATTAAAAAGGTATTTGGTGATATTATGGAAAACAAAAATTTGTCAGTATCATCTACAAAATCAATGACAGGCCATATGCTGGGCGGAGCAGGTGCAGTTGAAGCCATAATCTGTATCAAGGCCCTAAGAGAAGGTATTATTCCGCCAACGATTAATCTTGATGAACAAGACCCTGAAGTTGCTAATCTGGATTACACACCACATAAAGCAAAACAAAAAGAACTTTCTGCCGTTTTATCTAATTCCTTCGGTTTTGGCGGATGTAATGCCGTTTTGGTATTTAAAAAGTAATTAGTATTATGAATATATATAAAAATCACTTCCTTCTATTTAAGGAAGTGATTTTTATAATATTTAAGTATTTTTAAAGTCCCATAGAAACCAGAAAACTCACTGTTACGGTTCTTAATATTTCCAGTACAATAAATGCAACAATAGGAGAAAAATCAAGTCCTCCCATTGGCGGGATTAATTTTCTGAACGGTGCAAAAATTAATTCACTGAAAGTTCGTAAAAACCTAAACGGTTGTTTGTACCAATCAATATTTCTGAACCAAGTCAAAAGTACTGAAATTATAAGAAGTACAAAAATTAAATCAAATATATTTGCGACAGCTGAAGCAATTCCCATAATTCCCTACCCTACGCTGTTTTTGCAATCACAATTTCTGTCATCACTTATATTTTCAACAATTGAAAAGAGGAGCTTTTGTAATTTATTAATATTATTTGCAAAAACTTCCATAACAGCTTCATGAGAGACAGGGTCGCAATCATTTACGAGTCCTGCATCATAATCTGTTATAAGTGAAATATTCAATGGACACATATTCAGTTCTTTAACCAGATGAACCTCGGGGTATTGTGTCATATTAATAACTTCCCAGCCTTGTCTTGTAAAAAATGCACTTTCTGATTTTGTGTTGAATCTTGGACCCTGTATTACAACAACCGTGCCGTGGTCATGGTATTCAAAACCAAGATTTTTGGCGCACTCTATTGCTGTTTTTCTTAACTCCGGACAATACGGATTTGCGGCAGATACATGTTTAATATCTTGTTCGTCAAAATATGTATCCAGTCTGCCATTTGTCCAATTTACATATTGATCGCAAAATACAATATCGCCCGGTTTAACATGTTTTTGCAGGGAGCCTGCAGCACAGGGAGAAATTACTCTTGTACAGCCTATTTCTTTCATTGCCCAAACATTTGCTCTGTAGTTTACTTTGTGCGGGGCAATACTGTGATTTCTGCCGTGTCTTGGCATAAAAGCAACTTTTTTC
Organism: uncultured bacterium; assembly: GCA_946622415.1. Classification (GTDB taxonomy): domain Bacteria; phylum Cyanobacteriota; class Vampirovibrionia; order Gastranaerophilales; family Gastranaerophilaceae; genus RUG14156. The sequence goes on along the minus strand of CAMOPX010000007.1, from coordinate 56,723 downwards.
CCTGCAATTGTGCCGAGCATCAAAGCATCTGATGTCTTACCATAGGGAGTATCAATATTTACTTCTCTAATATCGTCTAAAAATTTATAAAAACCTGATCCGCCAAAAATACCTATTTGAGCTAAATTTTTTTCTGTCATTTTATACTTTCAATCTTAAACAATTAAATTCATTGATTTTAAATCGTTAGCAATTGTCGCATCAACCATGCTTGCATAAGCTAAATCTACGCTGGCATTACCCGTGTATGTATGCGCCGCATTGGGAGAAATCGTATTTATACCTTTAAGTTGTGTATTTGTTTTGTTTAGTTTGTTGTTTACATGCTTATTTAAATTCAATAAAGGTAATATACGCATTTTGACTCCGTTTGTGTTTTTCGTACTTACTTATATTACCATATATATTTAAAGTTGACAATAATATTTTTTATTAATTTTTAATCTTAAGTTCTATTTCTTGAATAGTCCTGTAGACTGATTTTTTGGTCGGCTATATCAGATAAAAAATGTTAACTAATTAAAACATACCTTTTTTTGCAAAAAATATTGCGGCAAAAACAGCAGCCGTAACAGAAATTATGCTGACAATTAAAAATCCGTATGGGTTATTGGCAAAAGGTACTGCAACATTCATTCCCCAAAAACTTGAAAACATAGTAGGAATTGCAAAAATAATTGCAATTGATGTTAAAAATTTCATGACAATGTTTAAATTATTAGAAATTATAGATGCAAACGTATCCATCATATTTTCCAAAATGTTTCTGTGCATTTCTACCATTTCGTGTGCTTGCTTGTTTTCTGTGATTACATCTTCCAATAAATCAATATCGTCTTCCGTGAATTTTAAAAGCGGATTTTGTTTTGCACTATTCGAAAGACGCATTATTTTCTGAAGCACAATATAGTTATCTTTCAATGCTGTTGTGAAATAAACAAGTGATTTTTGCATTTCAAACAATTGGAATAATGCTTTATTTTTCATTGTTTTTCTTAATTCTTCTTCTATTTCTTCCGATTGTTTGTAGATATAATTCAGGTATCTTAAGTAAAATTTTGTTGAACGGAAAAGAATATCCAATAAAAATTTTGTTTTATTTCTTGTGTCGAATGAACCTGCCGTGTCTTTGTTGAATGAAGAAATTACTTTATTTTTTTTGGAAGTTACGGTAATAAAACCCTTATCCGTAAAAATTATACCTAAAGGCAAAGTGTCGTATGTACCTTCGTCTTCCATAACAGGAACGTTTGTGATTATTAAAACGCTATCATCTTCGATTTCTATACGTGAACGCTCATCGACGTCCAGAGAATTTCTTAAAAAGCTTTCATCCAGATTTAATATGATTGAAACTTTTTGTATTTCATCATAAGTAGGATTTATTAAATTAAACCAGGAACCGCTCTGTGCTTCGTTGATTCCGAGTTCAATAAGTTTTTCATCGGTTGTCTTTAAAATTTCAATCATGATTAACTCTGAATATTTCTCTACAATTTAATTAAACTACAATTATCGGGTTATGTAAATAAAGTTTTTTCTTGAATTTTTAAAATTTAAAATTTAATTAATATTGTAAAAGAAAACGAAAAAGAATATTTTTACATGTTTTATAACAAAGTCAGATGATGATATTATAAGGGAGTTTCTATGCAAATTAATGCTATAACGGCACGCAATCCAAGAATAAATTTTAAGGGTGATTCTCAACAATACGAAAACCCTATCAACTGAGAAACAGAAAGAAATTTAGCGATTCTTAGTACAACAGGTGTAAGTACTTTTGCAGGTCTTGTTGCAGGAGGCATAACAACTTGCTGTACAAAAGGATATAAGCTTCCGCTTGGAGTGGGTATTATTGCAGCATTAGCAGCATTAGGCTTAACCTTACCGTCAAAACTTTATAATACAAGAATAGGCGCATTTGCCAGAGAAAAAGAAATGAATGTATTTACAAGACAAAAGGAAGTACAAACAAATATATATAATGACATCAACAAGGAAATCAAAGACGAAGATGTATCTTTAGATCAAAAAGTTAGCCATTACGCAATAACAAAAATTGCGGATAACGGCAGCGGAGTAATGGTAAAAGGTGCATAGATGGATATTTCCGCTATAAATACTTTTAATTATCAACCAAACAACCCGAAAACATTCACATCAAAAAATTCCGAAAAAACACAAGAAAAAAAGGCTGACGAGAACCCGATTTTAAGATTAGGTGAAACGGCAAATCTTGTTAAAGCAACATTTATTGGCGAAATTGCTATTGGCGGAAAATGTATTAACGAATTGGTTACTGATGGGGATTTTTTCGTTGATAGTGTTGCAAAAACAGCCAGTGAGCTAGTTGAAAAAAATAAAAAAGAAGCAAGCAAAAATAAAAAGATTTTATATAAAATCGGTGCTTTTGCACCATTAATGGCAGCAACACTTACGGGATTCGCTTTGCTTTATACTGCATATAAAGCACCTAAAATTGTATACGAAAGCAAAATAAACACATACACAAAATCCAAGGAAATGGATGTTTATGTAAAATCCAATGAAGCAGAAAAAGAAATATATCAACAATTAGCAGATAAAGCAAAAACTTCAACTCAGGAAGAAAAGAAAGAATTAAGCGACCAATATCTGAAAATGAGAATTGCAAAAAATCAGGTTCCAAGATTTGTAAAACAAAAAAATAAATAAGAAAATTATTTATTAAATTTATGCAGCAAAAAACTCCCTTTCGGGAGTTTTTAAATTAATCTGGGGCGGAAGGATTCGAACCTCCGAAATGCCTGGACCAAAACCAGGTGCCTTACCACTTGGCGACGCCCCATCAGGCAAGTACTATAATAATACATAAATACTTTTTGTCAAGTTAAAGTTATAGTGATAAGTGTTTATCGTTCAATACACTTACGATTGCATTAATAAGTTCATTAATAAAATCTTCAATATATTTTTGTGTTGTCATACCGTTTATTACAACATCCGCTATATCCATAGAGGGTCTTATGTGCCTGAAGGCTGTTTGATTAACGTCATGGAATTGCATTTGTGCCGCAAGTCCGGTTTTTCCTCTGCTTGTTGCTCTTGCAAACCATCGGTCTTTAATAACCTCGAATGGAGTATAAACGTATATTTTTACATCTGTAATATCACGAATATTGTCGTTTAAAACATATAAGCCTTCATTTAATATCAATTTTGCCGGTTTTTTTAGTACCGCATCTTTTTTGCTTTCACAGGTAACAAAATTATAGGAGGGCGAATAGATTTCTTTTCCCTGTTTTAGGGCAATAAGATGTTTTTTCATTAAATCCAAATCAATTGCATCGGGTGTATCAAAACTGAAACCCGATTCAAACAGTTTTTCATAACTTCCTGCTGCTTTTAATTCACGAGACGCATCTTTATAATAGTCATCACAGCAAATTATCGTATAAATATTGTTCTTATCCGATTTTAAGCATGCTTTTGCGGAATTTTTAACAAGAGTAGTTTTTCCTGAGGCGCTTTCTCCTGCTATTGACATTAAAAAAGTTGAATTTTTTTCTTGGATTGCGCGTCTTGCAATATTAAAAATGAACGCTTCGTTAATTCTTAAAATCAAAGGCTGCTTCTGTTTGCGGTCGTTTGCAATAACTTCTCGAATATTTTCCAAAATTTTAGACATTCTGGACATATCGACAAGTTTTTTTGCTTTTTGAATTTCATCCTTATTAAAGTCTGTCATATATTAATCTCGTTTATTATTCCGCATCTTCTTCAAACGGCAATTCTTCCGATTCGTTTTCCAGCAATTTATAAACCATATATGCACCTGTGGCAACGGCCTTGGGGTCAAGATTAGTTTTTTGAGCTATTTCTATTATTGCGGTGTTGATTTCGGGGTTTTCATCTTTGATATAATGAATCATATCTTTGCGCCACTGCGCAATATTCGGAAGTATTTCTCCGATGGTTTTTTCAACATTTTCAATAGAAATAAGCGTTTGCATAATTTGATTATATCCAATTATTTTTTCTTCGTCAAATTTATTCTTCTATAAAATTTTTAAGAATTTCTGAATTTTCTTTTGTTGAGAAATAATCAGGAAGTTTATATTGTTCTTTTATTGTATCTGATGAAGAATTGTCGACGCTGTTTTTAATTTGTTTTTGCCAATCCTTTTCGTTCATTGCTTTTATGGATTCGGAATTTAATCTTTTTGCTTTAATATTATTATTTGCCAAATCCGCACAATTTGCACTTATTTTGGCGCAAACAATGCTTTCTTTTGCTTGAGTTGATGTCATACAAGAAGCGTTTTCGTAAGTCGGTGTACAATTAATCATATTAGCACCATACATTCCCGCAATTGCTGATGATATAGCGGAATTTATGTTATCAAAGCCTATTGTGTTTTCGGCTGTCATCGTTTTTGTATAAAGAGGTGCATTTTTTGTCAGTTTTTTTATAAGTTTAATTTCGTTTTCAATTTCGTTTGGCTTTATGTGTCCAATGTTTTCAATCATTACTTGAATACCATATTTTCTTGCCTTGTCTGCCATTTCTCCTTGCATAACAGCCTCTATGACGCTGATTTTATCGCCTGAATCTGCCATACAACCGGTTTTAAAGGTGTTGGAAATCAAAAGCGTCATATCGTAAGGTTTTATTATTTCCAAAATTTCATCAAAATATTCATAAATCGGATTTTCTTTTTGGGTATGGTGAATAAAATCAGCAAGAATCAACCCTGATTGGGTTACAATTCCTGATTTTCTCTTTTGCATTTTTAATTGTTCAAACATTGCTTTTGTTGAAGCGCAATCTAAAGCCAGAAAATCAACACCATCCATGCATATTTTTTCTATTGTGGAAAGCACCTCATCTTTTGACAGTTCAAATATTCCTCTTTTGTTTTTGTTCTGATTTATTGCAATCTGTAATAAAGGGTTAACACCCAAAGGTAGTTTTGTTGAGGATAAAATTGCCTGTCTTGTTTCATCTATCAAATTTCCCGTTGAAAAATCAAACAAAACATCTGCTCCTGCTTGTTCGATTACTCTTACTTTATCAAGCTCTTTATCAAGGGTAGCTTTTTTTGTTGTTGTGCCGACAGAAGCTGCAATTTTAATTTTTAATCCTTCTCCGATACCTGTCGGATTAGTTATTGTTCTTGTATTGTTTTTTAAAATAACGGATGTTCCTTGTGCAATATTTTCTCTTAAAATTCTAACATCGATTTCTTCTATATCTGCAACAAATTCCATTTCATCCGTAATATTTCCTCTTTTGGCATTGAGTAATTGTGTTGCCATAAATTCTCCCTTTTAAATTCTTATTTTTTATAGATTTTTTCTATTTCTTCAATTGATTTCTTGCTGATTATTTTTGGTGTTCCTAATATTTTAGAATATATATATGTTTCTGCATGTGCCCTTAAACATTCCAATCTGTAGTATGCTGTTTTCAAATCTTCCGCACCTAAAATAACCCCATGATTTTTTAATAATGCGACATTATCTGTTTTAAATACACTTTTAACAGCGGTTGCAAGTTTTTTCGTAGATGGGCAAAAATAAGGTACCAATTGTACCTTTTTAAACAACAAGCCAAAATCAGGCAGAATTGCTTTATTCATCTCTATACCTGCAACGGCAAATGAAGTTAAAATCGGGCAATGGCAGTGAATAATCGCATTGATATCTTTTCTTTGGTTGTATATTCCGATATGCATTATTTTTTCGCTTGTCGGTTTGCTTTTGCTTTTATCAAGAGGCTGCCCTTCTTTATCTATCAATATAATTTCCGATTCAGATAAGTCATTTAAACAAGTTCCTGATGCGGATACTAAAAAATTATCTTTATATCTGACAGAGATATTTCCGCTTGTCGAAGGCGACATTCCTTTTTCATAGAGCCTTTTGGACCAATAAATAATTTCCTGTTTCAGTTTGCTTTTATTCTTATCCATTTAAATTCCTCAAAAATTATATTTTTATTGTACTAAAAAAATTTTTATGTTTAAATATAATCAGCAATATTTTTTATATTGACTTTATTTAGAAAGTTGGTTTAATACCATTAATATTTCAGATAGTTCTACTGAACAGAATAACCCGATTATAAAGGTAGCTCGTCATGCCGGTTTTTGTTACGGCGTGAGGCGTGCTGTTGATACAACAAAGAAATTAAAATTAAAAAACCCCGATACAAAAATCTCTGTCTTGGGAGAATTAATTCATAATTCTCACGTTATTTGCGAGCTTGAAAATTTAGGCATAAATACCCTAAAAGAACTGCCGAATCAAGGTGACGGTATCTGTATTATTCGCTCGCACGGGGAATCTGAAGATATATTTAATCAGGTTCAAAAATCAGGTTTTGAAATTGTAGATTTGACATGCTTTGACGTTAAAAAGGTTCAATCAAAAGCGATAGATTTAGCCAAAAACAATTATCTTGTTATTATCTTGGGAAAACCCGAACACCCCGAAGTTATGGCAATATGCGCAAATGCCAAAAAATATGCTGTTAACCCTGAAAATATTTATGTTTGCAAGAATTTGGAATCATTAATTTTATTGGAAGATAAAATTAAAAACACTAAAAAAGTCGGTGTAGTTTTACAAACCACTCAAACAAAAGAATTTTTAAAAGAAGTTGTTGACTATCTTGCAGACAGATGTTCTATTTTAACCGTTCAAAACACAATCTGTCCTTCTACTACATTAAGACAAAATGAAGCTAAAAAACTCGCAACCGAATCCGACCTAATGGTTGTTGTCGGCTCCAAAAAAAGCGCAAACACTACCCATTTAGCAGAATTATTAAGAGATATAACATCAACAATTCATATAGAAAATGAATCCGAGCTTGAAAATTATTCGGATAAATTTATAAATATCAAATCAATAGGAATCACGGCCGGTGCTTCCACTCCTGATGATATTATCAAATCAGTTGTTCAAAAAATAGAAAATATAATTAGAAAGGATAAATAAATGTCAAAAGAAACAATGTCAAATGCCGAATTTGAAGAATTATTATCAAATTCGTACACCTACAAAATCAACGTTGCAGATGTTGTTAAAGGTGTTGTAGTTAAAAAAGAAAAGGATGGTTTTTTGGTAGATATCGGTGCTAAAACCGAAGCATTCTTACCTAACAGAGAAATTTCAAATTTCCAAGACAAAAACGTTGATGATATCGTTAAACTTTGGGATGAAAAAGAATTTTATATCATCAAAGATGAAGAAGACGACGAAGTTGCCGTTCTTTCATTAAAGAAAGTTTCATGCGCTCAAGCTTGGCAAAAATTGTCAGATATCAAAAATTCAAACGAAACAGCTATCGCAAAAGTACTATCTTCTGTTAAAGGCGGCTTAATTGCTGAAATCGAAGGCTTAAGAGGATTTATCCCATCCAGCCAATTAAGAACCGGTGCACCTTCCGAAATGCAAGTTGGACAAGATATCGAAGTTAAGATTTTAGAGGCTGATCCGAAAAGAAATAAACTTATTCTTTCTCAAAGACAAGTTTATACTCAACAAAGAGAAATGGTTGCCGATGAAATCATCTCAAGACTTGCAGTTGATCAAATTGTTACAGGTGAAGTTGTTAGAATCGCTGATTTTGGTGCATTTGTAGATATCGAAGGAATTGACGGTTTGTTACCTATTTCTGAAATTTCTTGGGAAAGAATTAAACATCCTTCTGATGTTATTCAACTCGGACAAAAAATTGACGTTAAAATTATTAAAATTGACGAAGATTTAAAACGTATTTCTTTATCATTAAAGAGAATGGGTGCAAATCCTTGGGAAGAAATTATCGACAAATTTAAAGAAGGCGATGTGATTAAAGGTACAATCAATAAAATCACTTCATTCGGTGCATTTATCAACATCTACCCCGGGGTTGAAGCTTTACTTCCGTCATCAGAAATCGCTGACGGACAACCGAACTTAAATTCTATGTTTAATTTGGGTGATGAAGTTGAAGTATTAATCAAGAAATTCACTCCTCAAGAACACAGAATCGGTCTTTCTATGAAAGATATTCAAAAAGCTGAATAACAAATATTAAATATTGTTACAAAATAAATATAAGAGAAAGAGCATATCTAAAATGTTTTTTCTCTTATTTTTTTGTCATGCTGAACAAATGTCATTCCGAACTTGACTTAACTATTACTAAAGCATTACTACATAGGGGTTTTATTAATACCTTCACTCAAATTCATAACAAACCTCAATAACGGCTGGCAGCCATACATAGGTGTATCTTTTGTAGGCAATATCGATATGGGCGGAAAAGTAAAAGCAAACGACGTTGTACTCCCTGATGTTTCCGCAAAACCATACATCAAATACGGCATAGGTACAAGAAAAACTTGGAAAGATAAATTCTCAGGCTTCTTACAAGCATACGTAACCAACGGCGGCAGAACCGGTGTCGGATTACAGGCAGGCTTCGATTGGCTGTTCGACACAAGAAAGAAAAAGACCAAAAATGAAAGTTTGTAATACTTGACGAAAAATTATTCTTAAAACATATATTTGAATTATTGTTTTAAATTGTTGGTTTATTTAAAATAATAATTGGAGAATAGATTATATATGTTTCATAATAAAGTTTTAACAATGATATTAGCAGGCGGACAGGGTAAAAGACTCTATCCTTTAACGAAAGACAGGGCAAAACCGGCAGTTCCGTTTGGCGGAAGATACAGAATTATAGATTTCGTTTTGAATAATTTTGTTAATTCGGGTTTTCATCAAATTAAAGTTTTGACGCAATACAAATCTGATTCTCTGAATAAACATATTTCAAGAGGATGGAATTTATCATCTTTGATTGATCAGTATGTAGACTTGGTTCCGGCACAAATGAGAACGGATGCAAACTGGTACAAAGGCACGGCTGATGCAATTTATCAAAATGTTAATCTAATTACAGACGAAAAATTTTCTTATGTTGCGGTGTTTGGTGGCGATCATATTTATAAAATGGATGTTCGCCAAATGCTAAATTATCATATAAATAAAAAAGCAGACTTAACGATTTCTGCTATTGCGATTCCGATTGAATTGGCGGGAGAATACGGAATAATCGAAGTTGATTCCGATTGGAGATTAACTGCATTTATTGAAAAACCGCAACATAAACCAAAACATATTCCGGGCAATCCCAATATGTGTCTTGCTTCTATGGGAAATTATATTTTTGAACCGGATAAATTGGTTGCTGAATTAAATTATGATGCAAAGGATGAAAACTCTTCTCATGATTTTGGCAAGAATATAATTCCTAATATGCTGAATAACGGTTCGAGAGTTTATATTTATAATTTTTCAACGAATGAATTTGCGGGAATAACAGAGGCCGAACGTGGTTATTGGAAGGATGTCGGTAATGTAGACAGTTACTGGCAAGCTAATATGGATTTATTAGCATATGAACCCGAATTAAATCTGTATTCTCCTGATTGGCCTTTAAGAACCTATAATTATAACTTTCCGCCGGCAAAATTTATTTGGGATGAAGATGAAAGAGTCGGTGTTGCAAAAAATTCGCTTGTATCTGAAGGCTGTATAATTTCAGGCGGTGTTATATCCGGCTGTGTGTTATCGCCTAAGGTTAGAATAAACAGCTATTCAAGTGTAGCAGATTCTATCTTAATGGAAAATGTAACAATAGGACGTCACAGTCAAATAAATCGTGCAATAATCGATAAAAATGTTGAAATCCCTCCGTATACGGAAATCGGTTTTAATAAAGAAGACGATTTAAGACGAGGATTTTATGTATCACAAGGCGGTATTACGGTTGTTCCAAAAGGCGCTATTATAGATTAAAAAAATTAATCTTCTTTCTTTTGGATAGTGTGAGCTTTCTTTGTTTTTAATATCTTCGATAAAAGATTTTCTTTTTGCGCTTCATTTAAAAAGTGCATTTTTTCAACCTTTTGTTTAAATTGCTCTATTACTTTTTCATCCAAATTGACATTATCAATTTCTTTTTCTTTTAATTCGACCGGTATATCTTCTTTTTGATTCAGAGTTTCAGGAACAGAAGAATTATAATTTTTATAATTAAAAATTATGTCATTTATTTCAATGCCTAAAGGTTTTGAATAAGAATTGATTTTATTTAACAATTTTAATTTGTAAAGACTTAATTCTTGCGCAACAACGGGACTTTTTGTGCTAACGTATAATTTATTTGCTTTAATTGCGTATGGTTTTGTATGATTAGAAAATTTTAATCCGACAACACTATTCCAAAATGAAAAAATCGTAGAATGTTTTATTACGTTATTCATTTTGTTTTTTGATATTGAACTGTTAAATACTGATTCTTCAAGTAAGTCTTTTAATGTTGCGGTTTTATTAAATCTTTTCATTTTCCCTCAAATTAACTCACTAATATTTAAAAACGGGTGCAGAAATTTTTTTGCACCCGAGTTAAATTCTTTATCCTATATAGTTTTCAGCCTTTTTGGCTAATTCGTTGGCACATGATGTATCTTCCCAAGGTACATAAAAATCTTCTCTTCCGACATGTCCGTAGGCTGCCAGTTTTTGATAAAATTTTCCGTCATTTTTTGAGGGAAGATTTCTCAAATCAAATTGTTTTATAATCGCCGCAGGTCTTAAATCGAATGTTTCGGATACAATTTTTGATAATTGTTCATCAGAGATTTTACCTGTATCAAATGTATCAACCAAAATAGATACAGGTTGAGATTTTCCGATTGCATATGCAAGTTCGATTTCACATTTTTCGGCTAATCCTGCCTTGACTATGTTTTTTGCAACCCATCTTGCAGCATAAGCAGCTGAACGGTCTACTTTTGTCGGATCTTTGCCTGAAAATGCACCGCCGCCATGTCGAGCGTATCCGCCATAGGTATCAACGATAATCTTTCTGCCCGTTAAACCTGCATCACCTTGCGGCCCGCCTATTACAAATCTTCCCGAAGGATTGATTAAATATTTTGTTGATTCATCAGGCTTGATTTCAAATTCTTCAAAAACAGGCTTGATTACAAGATTAATTACATCTTTTTCTATGATTTCCTGAATTCTGGTATTGTCGGAATTTCCATTAATAACGGGGTCATGTTGAGTGGAAATTACTATTGTATCTATTCTTTTGGGTTTTCCGTCAACATATTCTACTGTTACTTGGCTTTTGCCGTCAGGTCTTAAATAATCCACAAGTCTTTCTTTTCTTACTTGAGCTAACCTGTATGCCAGTTTGTGTGCTAAAGAAATAGGCAAAGGCATAAGTTCTTTGGTTTCGTTGCAGGCATAACCAAACATAATACCTTGGTCGCCCGCACCAATATCAAGTGTTTCATCTGTAGAAATTTCTGCGTTATTACTTCTTGCTTCAATCGCTTTATTAACTCCTGATGCTATATCTGTTGATTGTTCATCTATTGAAGTTAAAACTGCGCAAGTTTTATAATCAAAGCCACCGCCTTCTTCTCCGTTATATCCGATTAATTTTATTGTGTTTCTGACAACAGACGGTATATCAACATAGCAATTTGATGTAATTTCCCCGCAAACAAGTGCCATACCTGTAGTAACTGTTGTTTCTGCAGCGACTCTTGATTTAGGGTCTTTTGTCAAAAATTCATCCAAAATTGCATCTGATATTTGATCACATACCTTATCAGGGTGACCTTCAGTAACTGATTCGGATGTAAATAAAAAATTCTTTAGTGCCATTTTTTCTCCTTAATTTATATCTTTACCGGTAAGGTTTTTAATTCCGACCCGGTACATTTAACATATTATAACGAAAGCATGTCTAAATCTATTTTGTTTGGATTTATTGTGTATTTTTATTACAAAAATCATATAAACATTTAATTTATTAAAATATTTTTATTTTAGAATCAAAGTTGAGGATAAGCAAATGAGTATAATTAAACTTTTAAATAACAAACCTAAAAGAACTATATTTACAACACCATCGCATAATCAGAACCCTGTTTATTCAAAAGAATATAAAAATTTTTATAGAGATGATGTGTCGGAACTCGAGGGTTATGATAATTTATCTCATCCTGAAAGTTATATTTTAAAGGCGCAAGCCTATGTATCAGGCGTTTTTGGCACAGGACAAACTTTTTTTGTTACGCAAGGTGCAACAACTGCTATTCTTGCTGCAATAAAAACCATAGTTAATCCTGATAATAAAGTTCTTGTTGCAAGAAACTGTCATAAATCCGTATTTAGCGCATTGGTTTTATCCTGTGCGGATGTTGATTGGTTTATGCCTGAAGTTGATGAAGATTGGGGAATTTATACACATATTGATACAAAAAAACTTGATTCAACTTTAAAATTAAACGATTATAAAGCATTTATTATGACCAGCCCGACATATGAAGGTATTAATTCAGATATTAATGAAATAGCAAATATCTGCAGACAAAATAACACGGTTTTGGTTGTAGATGAAGCCCATGGCGCTTTGTACAATTTTTCGGATAAACTTCCAAAGACTGCAATAGAACAAGGTGCTGATATTTCTATTAATTCGCTTCATAAATCGGCAGGTGCCCTAAATCAAACGGCACTCTTGCATATAAATAAAAATATTTTCAGATACCAAAATTCAGATTTTCAATCTTCTCTTAATCTTTTTCATACAACGTCGCCTTCATACCCTTTATTAAAGAATATTGAACAGTGTATCAGATTTTTGGATTCAAAAAAGGGCAAAAAACAGATAGATTCACTTTTATCCGATATAAATAATTTTAAATCCGCATTAAAAGACAAAGGTGTTGAATTTTATGAAGAAAATCACGACTCTATGAAATTATTGTTAAGAAAAAAAGGAGTTTCAGGGAACAAATTATCTGAAATTTTGTTTGATAAATATAAAATAGAAGACGAAATGAATAATTCAATCTGTTGTCTTTATTTGACAGGGATAGGTACTCAAAATGCTAAATTAAATAAACTAAAAAATGCACTCATTGAAGTGCCCTGTGAAAATAATTTTGAATATGAAAAAGCTGAATTTCAACCTCATCCGAATACAAAATTAAAACCATGGCAAGCATTCAGTATGAAACATCATATCAAAAACAGTGAAGATTCTCTGCTTGATATATCGGCAGATATGATTATTCCTTACCCTCCCGGAATCGGTATTTTATATCCCGGAGAAGCAATTCAAAAATGGCATTTAAAATATTTAGACAAGACGATTAATGTGATTTAAAATAATCTTATATTTTTATTGGAGATTTTAAAATGAAAAAAAGGGCCATAATGATTGTAATTGATTCTATGGGTTGCGGCGCTATAGAAGATGCTGAAGAATACGGTGATGATTTATCCTGTAATACCATTGTTAATCTTGCTAATGCAACAGGAGGATTGTGTGTTCCTAATTTAGAAAAACTCGGACTTGGTAATATCGTTGATATTAAAGGGGTAACACGAGTTGATTCCCCTTTGGCTGATTATGGAATCTTAAAAATGAAATCTAAAGGAAAAGATACTACAACAGGCCATTGGGAGCTTATGGGTTTGGTGTTAAAAAACCCCTTTAGAACCTATAAAAAATTCGATGAAAAAATAATTAATGAATTTATTAAAAGAACAGGATGTAAAGGAATCTTGGGCAATTATCCTGCATCGGGCACAAAAATAATAGAAGAATTAAATGAAGAACATCAAAAAACAAAATTCCCAATTATATATACATCTGCAGATAGCGTATTTCAAATTGCGCTTGATATAGATATAATCCCCGTTGAAACATTATACGAGTGGTCTAAAATAGCCAGAGAAATCTTAAATGAATATAATTGCGGTGTTTCAAGAGTTATTGCACGACCCTATCATATCGAAGAAAACAAACCCGTCCGTATAGGCGGGTTAAGGCATGATTATTCTGTTGAACCCCCCGAAGATACATTGTTGAATATCTTGGATAAAAATAATAAAAAGGTTCTTGGAATAGGCAAAATCTACGATATTTTTGTTGGCTCGGGTGTAAAAGAAAAAATATTAACAAAAGGCAATACCGATGGATTAAAAAAGACACTTGATTCCATAAAAACAAGTGATGCTGATTTTATATTTACAAATTTGGTTGATACGGATATGTTGTACGGTCATAGACGCGATGCCTTGGGCTATAAAAAAGCAATTGAGGAAATCGATTCTTATATTCCTTTATTTATTAATAGTATGACAGATGATGATATATTAATAATTACGGCTGACCATGGTTGTGATCCCACATATAAAGGCACGGATCACACCAGAGAAATGGTTCCTTATTTAATGTATTCAAAAAATAATACCGCTAAAAATATCGGAATAAAAGATGATTTTACTTATGTGTCAAAAGTAATCAAAAAACATATTTTAAATTAAAGTTTATAAAATTTAATCTAAATATTATACAAATCTTGATTTGTGATATCATAGGTCTATGAATAAAAAATTAGCTTTAAAAATAGTTTTTTCGGTATTTATATTGGTGTTGGGATGGGGACTTTTGTGGTCTTGGTTTATCACAAAAACCGTCAGAAAAAATAATTCCGACAACAGCATGAAAAACCAGCATGCAATAGTAAAAAATATAATTGTTACGGAAACTCAAAACGAGATTAAATACTGGGAATTTTACGCAAAAACCGGCGAATACAATTCGGAGCATAATGCGATACAACTAAATGATGTCATAGGCAATTTTTATGATAAAAACGAAGAAGTTGTTATAAGCTTTAAATCTCAAAAAGGCAACTATGATGAAAAATCCAAGAAAGTTATTTTAGACGGAGAAAACCTTTTCGTTGCTCGTGACGGTTCGCAATTGTATGCGGATAAAGTTGTATGGCAAGGTCAAGATAAAGACATATTGGCTTATGGAAATATTCAATTTATTCAGGAAGGAAAAATTGTTACAAAAGCAAATAAGGCTGTGTTTAACCCTGATTTGACCGTTTTTAAGGTTATAGGCAAAACAAAAACCGAAATATTCGGAGATGATGAGCAAAAGAAAAAATACACAACCTTATAATTTTGTGCTAGATTAGGTATTATGATGAAGAGAAATTTGAAAAAATATTTTGTATTGGGAGTTATGATGTTGTTTGGCAGTGTTTTTGCCATACAAATAGAATCTCAAAAGCAAGAAATCCAAATGGATAAAAATAAAGGTTACTTTACGGGTGACGTCAAGGTGCAAGTCGGTGATGTTGTTGTAGAATCGCCAAAAGCTGATTTGGAGCTTGAACCTAAAACAAAAAAACCTTCTTTAGCAACTTTTCTGGATAAACCTTATGCACACCAAATTAAAAATAATAAAAAGCATGAAGTAAAAGCGGATATTATTAAAGTTTCTTTAATAAATAAAGTTATAACGGCACAAGGAAATGCACAAACAAATGTTCTTCAGGATAAAAAACCGCTTATTATTATAACGGCTGATGAACAGGAATACGATACAAATACAAATTTAATGACAGCTACAGGAAATGTTGTTATTAATTATGAAGATATGACTGCAACCTCTGATAAAGCATATGCGCTTTTGGATAAAAACGGTGATGTTAAGAATTTAAAATTATCTTCTCATGCTACAATCAAACAAAATAAAAGCATAATTAAAGGTGATAATATTCAATATTCAAAATTAAGGCGAGATATTATTGTTTCGGGCAACACGATTTCGGACGTTACTTTTGAAAATGGCGACAGAGTAATAATTAATGCAAGAACTCAACAATACAACCAAGGCGATAATACCATGATGGCAGCAGGCGCGGTTCATATAAGCTATGCTGATTATATTGCGGACGGTCCTAAGGCTGTTATGCATATAAATCCAAAAAATAACAAACCCCAGAAAATAATATTTATGGGCAGATCAAAAATTGTTGAAAAAGGTGTTAATTCTGTCGAAGCCGATAGAATAACAATGACTATGGAACCAAAAACATTCCAAGCCGAAGGAAAAGTTAAATCAAATATAGAACAAGGTTCAAAAAATAAATTCAATGATGAAATGGAGTTCAAACTGTAAATGGACGAGAATATTGTATTAGAACATAAACAGTGTCTTGTTGCGGGCGATGGTCATTTGCCCGTAGAAATGGTTAAAAGCGCAAAATCAAACGGATTTGAAGTTGTATGTATTTCTTTATCATCAGATAACGTAAAGGAATTAAAAAAATATGCCGATAAAGTTGTTTCTTTTGGCCCGGGGCAAGTTGATTCAATTAAGAAATTTTTAATTGATGAAAAAATCAAACAACTGACATTTTTGGGCAAGGTTTCAAAAACTATGCTTGTTAAACGCCCAAGGCTTGAAAAAACGGCAATTCAAGTTTTAAAAACCATGAAAAAATTAAATGATGATGCAATAATGCTCAGAATAATAGAAGAAATGGAAAGCATAGGAATAACAATTTTAGATCAGACTATTTTTATCAAAAATTTAATGATACAAAAAGGAGTTCTGACAAAACTTGCTCCTAATGAGGCTCAAAATGCCAATATAGAATACGGCTTTAAAATTGCAAAGCAAATGGGCGGGCTTGATATCGGTCAATCTGTTGTAATGAAAGACAGAATGATAATGGCAATAGAAGCAATTGAAGGCACTGATAAATGTATTAAACGAGGCTGCAAGCTGGCAAGAAGAAAAAATGCTACAGTAGTTAAAGTTTCAAAACCTGCACAAGATAAAAGATTTGATATTCCTGCAGTCGGTTTAAGAACAATTAAAACCATGAAAAAATATGGAGCTAATGTATTAGCTCTTGAAAGCGGAGAAACAATTATTGCCGACAGAGAAAAAATGATTAAGTATGCAAATAAACACAAAATGATTATAGTGGCACTTTAAAATGACTAAAAAAATATTTATCATAACAGGGGAATTTTCGGGAGATAATCACGCCTCTAAGGTAGTTAGAGAATTAAAAAAACTATATAATAACGACATTATAATTGAGGGTGTCGGAGAATCAAATCTTGAACGAGAAGGAGTAAAACTTCTTGTTAACCATAGTAAAATGGGCAAAATGGGTCTTACTCCAAAAACCGTTATCGAACATATTGCAATCGGTAAAAAAATTATAAATTATTTAAAAAACGAATTTAAACCCGATTTAGTTTTGCTTGTGGATTATGGTGCATTTAATCTTCAAATTTCAAAACACCTTAAAAAAGCCGGAATAAAGACCTACTATTTTATTCCGCCTCAAATTTGGGCTTCAAGAAAATATAGAATCAAAACCATTAAGAAAAATATTGATAAAGTATTAACTATATTTCCCTTTGAAAAAGAATTTTATTCAAAAGAAGGTATTAATGTTGAATATGTCGGTCACCCGATAGTATCCGAATTACCGGAATGTAACAATAGAGATGAATTTTTTGAAAAACATAATCTTGATAAAAATAAAAAATTAATCAGTGTTTTCCCGGGCTCAAGAATGTTTGAAATAAAATTTTTGTTAAATATATTTTTAAAGACTGTTAAACTCATTGAAAAAACAAGAAACGATGTGCAGTTTGTTTTTTCACATGCAAACAGCTTATCTGATAACGCATTCAAAGTACCATATAAAACCATTAAAAATGAAAATCATCAGCTTCTTGCATACAGTGATTTTTTGATATTAGCTTCGGGTACAGTTGCGCTTGAAGCTTCAATATATGAAACACCAATGATAATTGCATACAGGGGGCCTTTGTTCTTCTATCTTGTTTATTTATTGGTAAGAAATATTAAAAAAGCGTGTCTTGTTAATATAATCACAGGGAAAGATTACGTCGATGAATTTTTAATGTTTGACGCAAATCCGAACAAAATTGCAAACACAGTTAACAATATCTTGGATAATAAAGATAAAAGAGATTATATTATAAAAGGCTGCAGAGAAACAAAAGAACTTTTAAATAAAGGTTTATGCGCATATCATGTTGCATTGATTATTAAAAACGATTTAGATGAGGAGAAAAAATGAAAAATCTTGCAAACATAATTACTTTAACAAGAATATTTTTTGTGTTTATAGTTACCGCTTTAATATGTTGTACGGATTGTTGTTATTCTTATATTGCAGCACTTGTTTTAACAGCTATTTTAATGTGGTTCGACGGACTCGACGGCTATGTTGCAAGAAAATTTAATATTTCAACAAAATTGGGTGCGCTTTTGGATATTATGGGTGATAGAATTGTTGAAAATGTATTTTGGATTACGTTTTGTTCTCTCGGTTGGGTAAATGTTGCAATACCTCTTATTGTTGTTTCTCGCGGGATAATAACTGATTCTTTACGAACTTTAGCTTTTGAAAAAGGATATACTGCATTTGGAAAAACTACTATGATGCAAGGAAAAATTGCTAAATTCATTGTCGCATCAAATTTTTGCAGATTTACTTATGCTGTATGCAAAGCTGTAGCATTTTTCTTTTTAATAGCAGGTCACATGCCATGCACCTATGCAAACCAAGATATAATACTTTCCGTGGGTGAAATCTGTGCAATTATTTCAGTTGCATTTTGTGTATTAAGAGGTCTGCCTGTTGTTGTAGAATCAAAAAGATTTTTTGAATAAGGAATAAAAATACAAATTGAAATCTGATTTTTTAAATATTGTTTTATATGAACCTGAAATACCTCAAAATACGGGTAATATAGCTAGGCTTTGCGCCTGTTTGGGTGCAAAATTGTATCTTGCAGGCAGACTGGGGTTTAATTTAACGGAAAAACATCTTAAACGTGCAGGACTTGATTATTGGGATAAATTAGAAATCGAACAGGTGGAAAATTTAGATTATTTATTAAAAGAATATTCTGATTCAAATTTTTATTATTTAACGACCAAAACTAAAAATAAATATACTGACAACAAGTTTAAACAAGGTGATTTTCTGGTCTTCGGGCCGGAAACAAGAGGAATCCCTGAAGATATTTTAAATAAAAATAAAACTTCTTGTTTAACAATACCAA
Source organism: uncultured bacterium (assembly GCA_946622415.1). Lineage (GTDB taxonomy): Bacteria > Cyanobacteriota > Vampirovibrionia > Gastranaerophilales > Gastranaerophilaceae > RUG14156. The sequence goes on along the minus strand of CAMOPX010000007.1, from coordinate 37,724 downwards.
TGAAAAGTACAACAAGAAGTTTGAATTTATCAAACTCGGTTGCAATAGTTGCATACGAGGCATTAAGGCAATTTAATATTGAATTAAACTAGATAAGGCGGATTATATGGCACAACAAATGGCTGATATACAAGTATTAACAAAAGATATTATATTAAATTTATTACCGAAAAGAATACAAAATTCTCACAAAGGTTCGTACGGTCATATATTGAATATTGCAGGCTCAACTCAATATACGGGTGCTGCATATTTAAGTTCAATTTCATCTTTAAAAGTCGGTGCCGGATACTGTATGCTTGCAAGCTGTTCGGATGTTATTAATACGGTTTCTTCTCTGACGCCGGATGTGACTTTTTTGGATTTGGGGCAAAGCCAATACGGAACCATTCCAAAAGACGCTTTTAAATTTTTAAATGCAATAGCAAATTATGATGTCATATCAATCGGCTGTGGTTTGAATCAAATTGGCGGTGTGAGTGACTTAGTTATCAGCTTTTTAAAGAAGAATAAAAATTCTTATTCTCCAATCATCATCGATGCGGACGCATTAAATGCAATAAGTACTACAAAAAGTTTTGATTTCCCGCTTAATTCTATTATTACTCCTCATCCTATGGAGTTATCGAGATTGTTTGGCGTTGAAGTGGAAGAAATTCAAAAAAACAGAGCAAAGTGGGCTTGGGAAGCAAGCAGAGAATTTGATTGTATAGTGTTATTAAAAGGACATGATACAGTGATTTCCGTTCCCGACGGAAAAATATTTATTAATCATACAGGCAATTCTGCTCTATCAAAAGCAGGAAGCGGTGACGTATTAACAGGCATGATTGCAGGATTTGCGGCTCAAGGTGCAAAACTGGAGCATGCTGCATGCCTTGCTGTTTACATTCATGGGCTTGCAGGTGAAATTGCTTCTAAATCGATGAGCGAATATTGTGTATTGGCATCTGACCTTATTAAATATATTCCGCTTGCTTTTAAAGCAATTTTATCAAATTAATTATAATCAAATGCTAAATCAAGAGTCGGTGCCTTCATTACAATGGCGCTTGTTGAAATAATATCTACACCGGTTTGAGCAATACTTTCGATGTTATCCAATGTAACACAGCCTGAAGCTTCAACTATTGCTTTTTTATTTATTAAATTGCAGCATTCTTTCATTAAATCAACCGACATATTGTCAAGCATAATTATATCAACTTTAGAATCCAATGCTTCTTGCACCTGTTCTTTTGTATCGCATTCTACTTCGATTTTATGAGAATGAGAAAGAGTTTTCCTCAGTTCTTCGGTGGCTTTTTTTATGGAGCCTTTGTAGAGTGCTATATGATTGTCCTTTAACATCACACAATCTGATAAATTGAATCTGTGGACACATTTTCCGCCTACCATTACGGAATATTTTTCAAACAGTCTGAAATTAGGCGTGTTTTTTCTTGTGTCAACAACTTTGACACCATACTTATCGACTTTTTCCTGAAATTTTCTTGTATAGGTTGCAATACCTGACATCTTTTGTATAAAATTTAGCGCCAATCTTTCTCCTTCAAGAATAAATCTTGCATCTCCTTTGATTTGTGCTATTTTATCACCTGATTTTATTTTATCTCCGTCATTAAAATAGAATTTTATTTCAACTTTGTCTCCTGCCAATAATTCAAATACCCTTAAAAAAACATTTTTTCCACACAATATTCCATCTGCTCTTGTTTTTAAATCAACTTTAAATTCAGGATTTTCAAGGTTTGCACAGATTGCATCCGTCGTAATATCGCCATAATACATATCTTCTTTTAGGGCGGATATTATAAAATCATCTATTGCAAAATTATTTAACAGGTATTTTGTCATTATTATTTATGCCTTCTTTTTCTTTTGGTATTATTGAATCGGTTCTATAGTGTGCGCCGATTGATTCTTGTCTTTTGTTTGCGGCTTTTATAATTAAAGAAGCTACATACAGTGCGTTATTTAGCTCATACTTTTCTTTAGACGGTGCGGGATTTGCTTCATCTAACTGCATTTTAATTTCAAAAATATCATTTATTGCTCTGTCGAGTGATTTTTTATTTCTGATTATTCCGACGTTTTCCGTCATTGTATTTTTTAGTTGAGCAAATAGTTCTTTTATTTTATCAATTTGTTCATCATTTTCAAAACAAATATTTTGATATTTTTCAACAGTGTTTATGATTTTTTTGTCAAATTGGTTAGGCGCTTCTTCGATATTTTTGATTAAAAATTCCGATAAATTCATTGCAAAAACACCGCATTCCAAAAGAGAATTTGATGCGAGTCTGTTTGCACCATGGAGTCCGGTTGATGAACATTCTCCTATTGCATAAAGATTTTTTATTGATGTTTCACTGTTTAGATTAACCTTTATTCCGCCCATGAAATAATGCTCTGCGGGTACAACGGGTATTAAATTTGTACTTAAATCAACATTATTTTTTGCACATAATTCGGTAATCGTCGGAAAACGTTTTTTGAATTTAGCTTCTCCGATTGTTGAAATGTCCAGATTAACATATTCAGAATTTGTTTCTTTGATTTGACTGTTGATTGCTCTTGCAACAACGTCTCTTGGGGCGAGTTCTGCGTTATAGTGATAATTTTTTGCAAAATAATATCCGTTTATATCACGGAGTTTTGCACCCTCTCCTCTTACTGCTTCCGATACCAGAGGAAGCTGTGATTTGTTTTTGCAATATAAGGCTGTCGGATGAAATTGTACAAATTCCATATTCTCAACCTCAGCTCCTGCAAGAGCCGCTATAGCGATTCCGTCACCTGTTGATTCCGAGGGGTTTGTTGTTGTTTTGTAAAGTTGACCGATTCCGCCGGTTGCAACAACAACCGCATTTGTATATATTACTTCATAGGTTTTGTTAATATTATTGAATATAATAATTCCTTTTGCCGTGTTATTTTTATCCGTTAATATTTCTATTGCGGTTGTATTTTCAAGAATATCTATATTTGATTTTGATTTTACATTTTGACATAAAACTTCTTCTATAACTCTTCCCGTAGAATCTCCCTTGGAATGAAGGATTCTCGGACAGGAGTGTGCAGCTTCAAGCGTAAAATTCAACATATTTTTTTCATTTCTGTCAAATTCCACCCCGCAAGTAATCAATTCTTGCGCTACTTCTGCAGAATTTTCGGAAACAAATTTCACGGTATTTAAATTATTAATACCGCATCCTGCTTGCATTGTATCTTTAATATGAGATTCTATTGAATCAATAGGATTTAATTCCGGGATAACACTAACCATTCCGCCTTGTGCTAATGCGCTGGAACCTGAAAACAGGTTGTTTTTTGTGACAATAAGAATTCCGTCTTTTAAATCGGCGGACTTTGATACGGAATTAGCCAGATATAAACCGCTTATCCCGCTTCCTATTATTACTATACTGTATTTTGAATATTTCATTTTTAATCCCTTGCTTATTTAATGATAATATAAAAATTATTTTTTTCTATGATAAAATTGTTTTGTACGCTTAATTGAGAGGTTAATATGACAAATACTAAAAAAAGAGCACTTTTGTGTATATTAGATGGATGGGGTATATCTGAGGATAAGAAATATAATGCAGTATATAAAGCAAATACTCCAAATTTTGATAAATATTTTTCTTCTATGCCTTCAACAACCATTCATGCTGACGGTTTAAATGTTGGCTTGCCTGAAGGTCAAATGGGTAACAGCGAAGTCGGACACCTTAATATCGGCGCAGGAAGAATCGTTTATCAAGAATTAACAAGAATCAATAAATCAATCGATGAAGGTGATTTTTTTGAAAACAAAGAATTTTTAAATGCAATCGAACATTGCAAGAAAAACAATTCTGCCCTGCATATCTATGGTTTAACATCACCCGGTGGTGTTCACAGCTCCATGAAACACTTAAAAGCTTTAATTAAATTGGCTTCTATGAAAGGGTTAAAAGATGTTTATGTTCATTCTTTTTTAGACGGACGTGACACTCCCCCCTCTTCTGCAGTTGATTATTTATCAGAAATTGAAGAAGAGCTTGCAAAATACAATCTTCCTAAAATCGCCTCTATTATCGGAAGATACTGGGCAATGGATAGAGATAAGAGATGGGAAAGAGTACAAAGAGCTTATAACTGTTTAACATTGGGTGAAGGTATTAAAGAATCCGATTCCGATTCTGCTATCAGAAATTCTTACAAAAATAATATTACCGATGAATTTGTCGAACCGACAGTGATATCAGAAAGAAGAATCCAAGATAATGATTCTGTTATATTCTTTAACTACAGACCCGACAGAGCAAGAGAAATCACCCGTGCCTTTACTGATAAAAACTTTGACGGTTTCAAAAGAAAAAAAGTAATAAACAACCTTTATTATGTCTGTATGACTCAATATGATGAATCAATGGATGTTCCGGTTGCTTTTAGACCGCAAGTTTTGGTTAATATTTTGGGCGATGTTCTGGATAACAACGATATTAAACAATTTAGAACAGCAGAAACAGAAAAGTACGCTCATATTACATTTTTCTTTAATGGCGGTGTAGAAAAAGAAGGTAAACTTGAAACAAGAGCTTTAGTTAATTCGCCTAAAGTTGCAACTTATGATATGCAGCCTGAAATGAGTGCTTATCAAGTTTGCGATAATGTACTAAATGCTATTGATGATAAAGACTATGGCTTTATTCTTGTTAATTTTGCAAATCCAGATATGGTTGGTCATACGGGCGTTATGGATGCTGCAATTAAAGCATGTGAAGCTGTTGATGAATGTATCGGTAAAATTGCCGTAAAAGCACTTGAAAATGATATTACAATGATAATTACAGCAGACCACGGTAATGCCGAATGGATGTTCAACGAAGAAACATCTTCTCCGCAAACTGCCCATACAACAAACGTTGTTCCCTTTATTGTGGTATCAAACGATAAATATGAAATCGAACCAAAGGGGGCATTGTGTGATATAGCTCCATCAATCCTTGATATTTTGGGATTAGAAAAGCCAAAAGAAATGACGGGAAAATCCATGATAAAAGTTATGGCAAGAAGATAAGAACTTTAATAACAAATAATTATTTGAGCCTTTTATTAAGGCTCAAATTTTTTAATTTTATAAATATAAATAAATCCTAAAATTGATAGTATTATTACAACTAGACTTATTACTTGTGCAATAGGAATTTGATTCAGAAATGCAATACTATCCATTCTGAATTGTTCTATAAATATTCTTATTATTCCATATGAAAACAAATATAAGAAAAAAATTGTTCCTGCTTTTATGTTTTTAAATTTAATGTGAATCGTAATTAATAATATAAATAAAATAAGATTTAAAATCGATTCGTATAAAAATGCGGGAGCATAGAATGATACATCTTTATATTCCGGATATCTGAATTTATAATCCACATATAATTGTAAAAATGAATTTATAGGTTTTCCGTAGGCTTCCTGATTAAAATAATTTCCCCATCTGCCAATGGCTTGGCACAAAGGAAGCGTAATTGAAACCAAATCAAAATATCTCAAAATATTGTATTTGTATTTTTTTAAATGAATGTATAATGTAATAATGCCAAAAATTATGGCACCATATATGGATATTCCGCCATGATTTATGAATAAAATTTCTTTCAGATTGTTTTTATAATATTCAAATGAACCCAATACATAGAACAACCTTGCACCTATAAGTGATGATACAATCAAAACGGGTGAAAAATCTACAAATTCATCAGCTTTTTTTGCATCATACTCAATTTTGATTAATATAAAACTCAATAATATACCGATAGCAATTGCCGTTGTTAATATAATCCCATACCAATATACGGGATGGTTAAATAAATCAAAAGCTATATTCGATTTTGGCGGATGTATTATCAAATTCATCTACAGGTATGCTTTATATTCTTCTTTTTTTGTCGAGATTGTATTTTTTATTTCATTAATTTTTCTCATTATCGTGTCGCTATCTTCTGTATTTTTCATTTCTGTTACATATATATCGTAGTTTTTTAGCGCATTTTCAAGATAATCTATGTATTTTTTAACGGCATTAACTTCGTTTTCTTTTGTACTAAATTCAATTTTTACTGTTTGCCCTTCTTCGTCTTTTGTTTCTAATAATTGGTTAGCTGAACAGTCATAAGCTACCGCAAGAATATAATTTGCGAGGGGTTCTTTTTTGGAAACTTTTTCTGCAACAAGCGCATGTTCAAGTGCCTTTTCACATTTGTTTGCTGTTATATATGCATTTGCAAGATTGTATCTTGCTTCATATACATCCGGATCCAGATCAATTATTGATTCCCATCTTGCGATTGCGCCTTCTTTATCGCCTGCTTCCATCATTTCCATGGCTTTTTCATTCAATTCATATATTGCAAAAGAATTTACACATGCACTGCAAAATACTCCGATGAATAACAATAAACAAAATAATATTAACTTTCTCACAATAATCCTCTTAATTAATTATATATATAAGCATATTTGCGATATAATTATATGTAAATCAATCAAATGGTTAATTTTTGATGGTTTGCAATTTAGCGGATTAAGAAAAAATATTCGGACCGATTATTCAAGAGGTTGTTTAACATAAACGCCGTCACCGCCCAAGTATTCAACTTCTTTTCCGTCGATATATAAATACACTGCTTTATTTGGTGCTGCTGTTTTAACCGTTGAAGATAATTGATTAATCCTGTGCTCAATACTGTCAAAACCACCGCCATTACCGAAGTTTGAGGTTAAATTAACTATTACTTTTTTATCGTCTATTGTTGTGTTGATTAAATCAACATTTGATGGAATTTCTGAATAAATTCCTTTTTGACTTTCGGATATTAAAGGTCCTTTAAGTAATAATAAAATTGCACTGTCTACAGCATTACTTCCTTTGACTTCTCTTGTTATGGGAATTAATTTTCCTTGTGTATTATAAAAATAGCAGGTGTGTAGATTCTTTGCGACTTCTTTTACCGTATTTTCCGAATTATTGTCTGTATTTTCTTCAATTTGCTCTTTATTATTGATTTCTTGTTTGTCTTTTTGGAATGTATACATATTGTTATTTATTGTATCAATTTCGGATGAATGACTTTCTGTTCCGAAAAATTTATAAAATAAAAAACTTAATGTTACTATAAGGCATATTATAAATGTTTTTACAAATACGTTCATTTATTATTCTCCGAAATATTTTTTTGGTTTAATTAAATTATTTTCTACTGTTGCTATAGCTATCAGTTTATTATCTTTTGTGAGTAAAAGCAATTTATTATTAAAATTGTTTAAATTTTTTATAAAATTTCCGTTTCTTATTTTATTAAATTCTTCATTATTTAGTTCATATTTATCGTTATTTAAAGCGTTTATGGGGTTTATTTCGTTATATTTTTCATCGTCTAAATTGTTAGAATTTTCTATTAAGAAATTTCCTGCTTTTGTTCTTTTTAATTCTGTCAAATATGCGCCGCAACCGAGTTTTTTCCCTATGTCAAATGCAAGTGACCTTATATAAGTACCTTTTTTACAAGCGACATTTATTTTTGCTTTATATTCTTTTTTATTAAATTCAACAAGCTCTATTGAATATATTTCAATTTCTCTTTCGCTTATAGCGATTGTTTCTTGCGGATTTTTTCTTGCTATATCACAGAGCTTTTTACCATTGATTTTTATTGCGGAATACATTGGCGGAATTTGTTTTGTTTTTCCTAAAAAACTATTTAAACATTCTTTTAACTCTGATTCATTAAAATCGGGTTGTTTTATGAAAATTTCTTCTCCTTCGGAATCATAAGTTTCGGTATTGTAACCGAATTTAATTTCAGCCGAATAACATTTATCGGAATCAAGATAATCAAGCAACTTTGTTGCTTTTCCGACTGCAATCTGCATAACGCCTGTTGCTAATGGGTCAAGAGTTCCCGAATGGCCTATTTGTTTTATTTTTAATTTTTTTCTTAAAAATCTGATTACATCAAACGAACTTATACCTTTTGGTTTATTGATGTTTAAAAAATACATTAAAACCTACAATTCGCCTTTTTCTATTTTGTTAATTAAGTTTAGCATTTTTGCGCCATGTTCGAGAGAATCATCCAATATAAAAAGCAACGTAGGAGTTTTTCTTAATCTGATTCTTTTTCCTATTTCATGTCTGATTTGACCGACGTGTCTTTCGAGCGCACGTGATGTTTTGGCTTTAACTTCATCTGTTCCGTATACGCTGTAAAATACCCTTGCTGCTGTATTATCGGATGAAACATCAACATCGGTTATTGAAACCATACCGCATATTGCAGGGTCCTTGATTTCTCTGAATATTACATCCGAGATTTCTCTCATTAATGCTTTTCTAACACGTTCGTTTCTTAATGTTGTCATTTTTTACCTATATTAACGTTTGAGGTTCTATTTCTTTTGTTGTTGTAACTTCGATTATGTCGCCTACTTGTATATCGTTAAATTTAGAGAATGATATACCGCATTCATAGCCTTCTCTTACTTCTTTAACGTCATCTTTGAAACGTTTCAACTGGTCGATTTCGCCTTTGAAGATTTCTTCGCCGTTTCTTAATAAGCGGGCAGTTTTTGAACGAACAATTTTACCTTCTGTTACATAGCAGCCCGCAATTTTATTGGTTTTTCCTATTGTAAATACTGCCCTAACTTCAGCTTTACCCAAATCAACATCTTCAATTTCAGGTGAAAGTAGTGATAACATTGTTTTTTCAATATCTTCAAGCACCTGATAAATTATATCGTACTTTTTAATTTTAACACCTTCTCTTTGTGCTGAAATTAATGCGTTCGGATCTTCTTTAACCGTGAAGCCGAGTATTATTGCATTAGAAGCTGAAGCAAGCATAACATCCGCTTCTGAAATGTCGCCGACACCAACGTGAATAATTTTAATAATAACTTTTTGTGATTTTACGTTTTGAATAGCTTGCGAAACAGCTTCAGCAGAGCCGTTTGTGTTTGCTTTTATGATAAGATTTAAGTTTGTAATTTCATCCACGTTGCTCATAGCTTCTTTTTGAACGTGTGCAGCAGTCATTGCTTCCAATCTTGTAGAGCGTTCTTGTTGTTTTCTTTCTGCTACGATTGATTTCATTTCTTTTTCGTTTTTAACAACTTCAAACAAATCTCCCGCTTGAGGAACTTCGTTTAAACCAAGTATTTCAACGGGTGTAGATGGACCTGCTGTTCTTACACGTTTGCCTGAATCATCCAACAATGCTCTTACTTTTCCGCCGACATTGCCTGCGACAATGGAATCGCCTACCTTTAGAGTTCCGTTTTGGACTAACATTGTTGCAACAGGACCTTTACCTTTATCGAGATTTGCTTCTATTATGACACCTGTTGCAGGGCATTTTTCAACAGCTTTTAATTCTTGCATATCGGCAACAAGTAAAATGTATTCCAATAATTCATCTATACCTGTTTTTTGTAGTGCTGATACGGGACAACAAATTGTATCCCCTCCCCATTTTTCAGGAACAAGATTGTGTTCTGTTAATTCCTGTAAAACCTTATCGGGATTAGCATCAGGTTTATCAATTTTATTTATCGCAACAATTATCGGTACTCCTGCAGATTTTGCATGAGAAATACTTTCTATTGTTTGAGGCATAACGCCGTCATCTGCTGCAACAACCAAAACTGCAATATCTGTTGATTGTGCACCGCGTAATCTCATTTGTGTAAACGCTTCGTGACCTGGAGTATCTATAAATACAATTTTTCGTTTGTTCAACCATACGGTATAAGCACCGATGCTTTGTGTAATGCCGCCTACTTCAGTGTGAACAATTTTATGTTTTGATGCTCTGATTGAATCCAATAGAGTTGTTTTACCATGGTCTACGTGACCCATTACCGTTACAACAGGTGCACGTTTAATGATATCTTCTTCTTTTGCATTTTTAAGATATTTGTTAATATCTTCTTTTTCTTCTTCAGCTGCTATAAATGCGTCAATATCCTCTTCTAAAACTTCAAGATTGAAATTTTTGGCAACTTTTTTTGATGTTTCTGTATCAATAGGCGTGTTTACCGTTACCATTACTCCTTCAAGCATTAAGAATTTAATAATTTCTGCCGGAGTTTTTTTGATTTTATCCGATAATTCGCCGACTGTCATAGGTCTATCTATAACAACGGATGTTACTTCTTCAACTGCCGCCGTTTCTTGTGTGTGTTTTTTGTGTTTATTTTGTACGGCTTTTTCAAGACTGATTCTTTCTTGTTCTTCTTGTTTGTTATTGTAGCCGTGTTCTTTTTTCTTTTTCTTGTTGTTTCTGTTTTGATTTTGATATATATCTTGTGAAATTATATGTCTTTTAATCGGAGTTTGAGGTTGCTGATTTTGTTTAATTGGTTTTTTTGCTTCTTTTTTATCTTTTGTTTCTTTCGATTCTTTTGAATCTTTTGAATCCGTAGTTTGTTTTGCAAAATTTCTTCTTGTCATAGAAGGAAGTGAAGAAAGTTTATCAGTTGAATTTTCGGGTTTTTGAACCTTAACTTCAGGTTTTGTTTTTGGCGCGGAAACTGTTTCTGTTTCTTTCTTTTCAACTTTACTTGCGGTATGTTTTACTTTTGGTTTTTCTTGAGTTTTTGCACTTCTTACAACTTCCAATTTGGAAACTGATTTTCTAACAACATCCTCTTTGATTTGCTCTTTTGCTTGCGGCGCTTCTTCTGTTTGTTGCGGTTTTTGTTTTTTTACAACAAAGGCTTTAGGTTTTGTCGAAGAAGTTGTTTTTTTAGTATATAGAGCTTTGATTTTTTGGATTTGTGCTTCGGATATTGTAGAACTGTGTGATTTTAACGCCAAACCTAATTTCTCGTTTGCCGCTTCCAAAATTTCTTTTGATGTCTTATTCAGTTCTTTTGCAAGTTCGTGTACTCTCATTTTTCTCCAATTTTAATTTACATATATGCTTATCTTTAAAATAACACAACCATACCCAAAAATACAATATTTATTTAAGTTGTTGAATTCTGATTAATGTCCACGGAGCTTTCTTTTGTTTTTTTGCGTAGAATTTTACAATTAAATCGTGCGCAAGTACAATACTGTCTTTTGTTATAATTGACGGAAATTTAATTTCCATATTCATCCCATTGCTATCCGCTTTTAAAATATTTGTTTTCGTAGCTACTATTTTTTCAACTTCAATTCTATTATTTCCGTAGTACAATTCAGCCAATAAATATAAATCTTCAATATCTGTATCTGTATCGTTTTCTATTTTAAATACTAAAAAGACGCTTTCCTTTCCGAACAATTTTGATTTTTTGGGTTTTATATCTATATTAGAAATAGCTAAATCGTCTTTAAATACATATATGCTTGAAAGTAACTTATGAAAACTCTTTATTCTGCTTGTATAGTAATTAATTTTACCGGTGTTACCCATTAACCTTGATTCTTCTAAAAGTTCATTTAATAGGTTATTGTAAATATATGGATTAACTACATACGGGCTTTCATCAAGCACTGCTTTAATCATTTTTTCTGCTTTTTGTTTGTTTATATCCTTATATATAAGCGCAAGTTTGTACTTTGCCTGCGGAAGACTTTTGATTTTAACGGAATTTTCCAAATCGAGTATTGCCGATTTTGCTTCTTTTCTTTCTATTTTTAAATCTGCGATTTTTATATATTCTTTTGCATATTTTGTTTTTAAATTTTCAAGTCTGCTTTTATTGTATACTCCTTTGGCGTATTTCATTGATACTTGATAGGCTCTGATGCTTGCTTCTATTTCTCCGTTTTTATCAAGTGCATCCCCCAAAGCTTCATAAATAACTGCTTTATAGTTTATTCTTTTTTTGTTATCAAGTGTAATTTCTTCCGCTAAATTTAAAGCTAAATTATATAATTTCCGCTCAATACAAAACATTGAATACGAATAAAGAGAGTAGTTGCTTCTTTCTGATATTTTTAATGCTGTTTGAAAATATATGTTTGCAGTGTCGTATTCTTTTATTTCATTGTATTTTTGAGCGAGCTTTATGTATGCTATGTAATTATCATTATCTTGTGCTATCTGTCTTTCGAGTTCTTCTATCGTATGAAATTTGTCAAAAATTTTATTAGATAGCTCAATTTCCGCAACTTTTTTTTCACTTCTCCACAACAGACTTACTTCTCCGATTAAGGCAGTTGAAAATAAGATTATCATTGTGGTAATCATTGTTATAAAATACGGTTTTATGACAGATATTTTTTTATTCATACGATTCTTTTATTTCAATTGATTCTATATTATCAATTTTTTTAAATATATCATTAATTTCTTTTAAGTTTTTCTTTGTTGAAATTGTTGCACTGTACTTTAGTTGTTCATGGTTTGTTAATTTTTTATTGATTTTATATACCTTATGAAAATTTGATGTTATGTTTTCCTGTATTGAATCACAGCTTTCAATCGGTGCTGATATTGTGACATCATAAATTCCGTAAGATACTTTTCTTTTTGAAATAAAATTTTTTTCGAGTCTTCTGATTAGGATAAGAACAATCAATGTTACGATTGATGCTACAATTGCGGTAAAATATTCGCCGCATCCGCACGACATTCCTATTGCAGCGCACATCCATAATGTTGCGGCCGTTGTGATTCCTGAAACATTACTTCCATGACGCATTACAGTTCCGGCGCCTATGAAACCTATACCTGTAATAACTTGTGCCGCTATTCTCGCGGGGTCATTTTGTACGATAACATGTCCTGTTACTCCGCTATTGACATCAAAGCCGTATAAAGAAAGAATCGTGTAGACGCAAGCTCCTGTACAAACGAGGATATGAGTTCTTAAGCCTGCAAATTTTCCCGTTAATTCTCTTTCCATACCGGGAATAAACGCCAATAAGGCTGCGAGTATTATTTTAAAAAGAATAATTAAATTAACATTATTTTGAATGTTTGAATAGTTTTCCAGCATATTTTAAAACCTTTATTTTATCATTTTCGGGTCAAGTATATCTCTTATTTTATCCCCTAAGACGTTAAATGACAAAACTGCAACAAAAATTAAAATACCCGGAGTCAAAAGCCACGGTCTATATATTATATTTGCAAATTCCTGTGCTTCTCTAAGCATATTACCCCAGCTCGCATCGGGCAACTGTATCCCTAATCCCAAAAAACTCAAACCTGATTCTGCAAGAATGTATGACGGAACCGATAATGTTATTGCAATAATAATATAGCTCGAGGTTTGAGGGAGAATATGCTTTATTATTACTCTTCTTTTGCTTGCTCCTATTGTTTCAATTGCTTTTATGTATTCTTGGTTTTTAATCGATAAAACCATTCCTCTGATTACTCTTGAAAAGCCTGCCCATCCAATAAAGGCAAGAATTATTGTTATTAACATAAATCTCTGTTTAGATGTCATATTGGAGGGCAGAATCGATGCTAATATAATTAACAAATAAAAACTCGGAATAGTCATTATTGCTTCTGATATACGCATTAATATTTTATCTGTTTTTCCGCCCAAATACCCTGAAATTCCGCCATATAACGCGCCAATCGGAAACGAAATCAATAAAGCCAAAAAACCGATGGTAAGTGATATTTGTCCGCCGAAAAATAACCTTGAATAAACGTCGTGTCCGTTTACATCAGTCCCTAATAAAAATAAATTGCACTCATCAGGTTTTGAAATTAGATGCAGATTGCATTTAATAAACCCAAAAAGCTTATATTCGTAGCCTGATGACAAAAATTTAATTTTATATTTTTGGGTTCTATTTTGCTTATATTCTATTGAAAACGTTTCTTTATTAAATTCTTTTGTGTAGTTGTATGTGTAGGGTTTAACAATTTTATTATCTTTATTGATTAAATAAATATTACTTGGCGGTTGATAAGCAAGTTTTCTGTTTGAATAATCTGACGGATATATTGCGAAAAAATCGGCAAAAAGTATCATAAGATACATTAAAATTAATACAATAAAAGCCACAAAAGGTATTTTATCCTTTTTAATTTTTATAAAAAAATCAATCAAATGTTTAAAATTAAAACTCATTATACCCTCACTCTCGGGTCTGTGAGTTTTAGTAATATATCCGCAATAAGATTACCTACAATCAGCATAAATGCACTAATCATTAAACTTGCCATAACGAGATTTATATCTGATTGCATAACGGCTTCTAAAACTAATTTTCCGAGTCCGGGGTATTGAAAAACATATTCCGTTATTGCAGCACCCGATAATAATCCTGCAAATTCAAAACCCAACAGTGTAATAATGGGATTTATTGCGTTTCTTAAAGCATGTTTTAAAATAACTTTTCTTTTAGATAAACCTTTTGCTATCGCAAATTTAACGTACTCGGAATTTAATATATCAAGAAGATTTGCTCTCATTTGTCTTGTTAAAGATGATAATGATATTGTTGTCAATACGACTGTCGGCAAAAATAAATGCCATAAAATATCCAAGATTTTATGCGGCAGAGTATATTCGCTAAAACCTATACCTGTCAATCCGCCCAAAGGAAACCAGCCTGTTTTTTGAGCAAAAAGCAGCATTAAAATTGCAAAGAAAAATGAAGGTATTGCCATTCCGACGCTCGATAGAATTGTCAGGATTTTGTCAAATGTTGAATTGTAATATACTGCACCTAAAATCCCCAAAGGGATTGCAATTATCCAGCTTGTAAATATAACGGCAAAAGATAAAAGAAGGGTATTTAAAATTCTTGATTTGATTTTGACGGATACTTTTGTATTATCGGTGCAATAACCCATATCGCCCTTTATGAAATTTTTCAGCCATAAACCGTACTGTACGATAATCGGTTTATCCAGTCCCAACCTTTTTGTTTCTTTTTCAATTGTACTTTGTGAAATTGCGGGATTTAATTTTAACTGTGCAAGTGGGTCTATGGGTGATAATCTGATTAAAAAGAAGCTGAATAATGATACAACAATAATGACAGGTATTGTATTTAAGAATCTTTTAAAGATATAAACCCATATATTCATACATTTAATCCTATGTTAAATAATAAAAAAGTAAATTAGCTGAAAAGATTATTCAATCTGTCTTGAATATCAGCGGGGTCGAT
The DNA here is from genome assembly GCA_946622415.1 of uncultured bacterium. Classification (GTDB taxonomy): domain Bacteria; phylum Cyanobacteriota; class Vampirovibrionia; order Gastranaerophilales; family Gastranaerophilaceae; genus RUG14156. The sequence goes on along the minus strand of CAMOPX010000007.1, from coordinate 22,585 downwards.
TTCGTTTGTGATATTGTTGACATCCATTGCTTGTTGGAAGTATTTTGCAGCTTCTATATTTTCATTTTTCAGAGCATAACAACGTCCTAAATTGTAATATGCAAGAGCGTAATTAGGATTACAGCCGATTGCTTTTTTAAAGTATGTTATTGCATCTTGTATTTTAACTAAATCATCGAGATAAATTACACCCAAATTGTTATGTGCAATATCGTAATCAGGGTCGTATTTAATAGAAAGCTCATACTCTTTTATTGCTTCATTTAATTCACCCATTCCCCAGTATAAATATCCTAAATTACAGTGAATTTTTGAGTTTTTAGGATCTAATTCCAAAGCTCTTCTGTATACAATCAAGGCATTTTTGTAGTCTTGATTATCGTAGAAAGCACTGCCTAAAGAGATATAAATATCAATTTCTTTTGGGGTTAATACGTTTGCCATTTGATAGCATGCTATGGCGGAATCGGTATTTTTTGTATTCTGATATATAAAGCCTAAAGTTTGCGCGGCTAAACTTGTCCAATCTTGTTTCGGATTAATGGTTAATGCTGCCTGATAGTGCATTATAGCCTCATCCGTATCCCCCTTCATAAAGTATAAATTTGCTATGTTTGAATGAGCGCCTGCTCTATAGGGGTGGAGTTTGATGTATTTTTTGTAATATGCTATTGCGTTATCGTAGTCGCCCATTTCTTCATAAGCGTATGTGATACCTGTGTAGGCGCTATTATTAAATTGGTCAATCCAAAGTGCCATTTTATATTCAACTATTGCTTCGTCAAGTTTTCCGATTTTTCTGTAAACATCACCCAAAGAAACATATAATGTTGAATAACCGGGCATTTTTTCCGTTAATTCGGAATATATTTTTAAACCTTCTTCTATATCGCCTATGCTGATTAAGGCATCTGCTTTTGCAATTTTCGGAAAAATTTCTATAATTTTAAATTTTCTTTTGATTTTTTTGATTGAAAAATCATCAAAAGGTAACGTTATCCAAGATAAAATCAATTCTATTAATGCAATGAATTTTTTGCTTTTGTTTGAAAAATAAAGAGAATTTAAAAGTCTGAATTTTGAATAATGCATTTTAGAAGATTTAAATACGGTATTTTTGAGCGCCAATTCCAAATATTCAAGAGCGTCTTGGAAACGGTCTTTCTTTTGAAGACAAACGGAAATCATATAATAACATTCTGATTTATTACCGTTTTTTTCAATTGATATATTAAAATAGTTAATTGCTTTATCGTATTCGCCCTTATAAAATAAGGCTGTTGCTATTTTATAATATATTTCGCTGTTATCAATTAAAACTTCGGCTGCCTTTTGGTATTCCGTAATTGCTTCATCAATATATTGTTTAGATTGATATATATCAAGGTGTCTATCCAAATATAAATCGCCCAATCTGACATGCAGATTTGTATTTGCGGGCTCATCATCAAGCAGTTTTTTACAGTAGTCTATTGCCTGCTGAATTTGGCCGTTTTTTGTCATTTTGTTTAATTCTTTATCTACTTTCTTGATATTTTCCAATTTTAACTCCATTTGTTGTCTTTTGTGCTCGTTTTAAACACATATTTTACCAGTTTGTCTTGATATTTCGGATTTATGTCTGTATATTTTGCCGCAATATAGTCTTTGTTTACGCTTATTATTTTTGCTTGGGTTTCGATTGTTTCTGCGGAATCGTTTTCTGTTGGTAATTCAATCTTAATAAAGATTTCTTCACCTTGTGTAAATTCACAATCACTGCAACTAAAACCTATTCCGTTTCCGGAAATATTTATTGATGTTGCTTTGTATGTTTGTTTGTTTTTTGTTAATTCAAATTCAAGAGAAGCTTTTACTCTGCTGAATTCACGCTTTGTAATAACAATATATGCGGGATTGTTTTCAACTAACAACAAGTTTTCCCGATTAATTCTTGAGATTACGTTTGCCGTCATTTTTTTAATACCGAGGTGTGTATCAACAGTGATTGTTAATTCCTCTAATTCGTGCAGTTCTTTTGCTTTTGGAACAAACTCTTCTTTTACAAGTACAAGGACTCTGTCAAATGTAAAATCAAAAACAGTTGCTTCTATTTGAGTTTTATTACTCGTTTCAATGATTACATTCTGATTTTTACGCAATTCGTCCATAAGTTGATTCTAAATTATTTTTTATTTTTTAGCAAATATTTAACATATTTCGGTCATGATTTCGTCGCATCTGTAATCAAATTCATCTTCAATAAATTTATTATTAATAAATTCGGATGCTATAACGATTACTTTCTTTGCTTTTATTTTGTTCTTTTTGAAAAATTTATCATAAAATCCTTTTCCGTAACCTAATCTGTATTTTTTGCCGTTTGCCATTAATGCCGGAATATATATTATATCTAATATTTCAGGGTCAATTGGATTTCCTTTTGGTTCGGGAATATTAAAACATCCTTTTTCAAATAAATCTATAGAATTTGCTTTACAAAAAACCATATCGCAATCAATGCATTTCGGAAAAAAGAAATTTTTTTCACTGCATAAAATGCCCGTAATATCAATTTCATTTTTAACAGGATAATAAAGTGCTATATTTTTTGCATTTTTATAGCCATTTGATTTGAGAATATTTTCTGTTATGGTTTTTGAGATTTTTTTAATTAATCCCGTTTTTGCCATGGCGCCTCTTTTATTCAAGGCTTCTTTTCTTAAAAATGCTTTTAAATTTTCTTCTTTTGAAATTTGCATAAGGTTAATTTGCTAAAATGTGAATATGAAGGTGCATAACTTCTTGTCCTGCGTTTTTACCCGTATTGATTTGTGTTTTAAAATCCGTAATATTTTCTTGTTTTGTTATGTTTCTTATTGCAATAAAAAGATTTTTAACAAGTTCAAAATCTGTTATCTGATTCAGTGATTCAATGTGTTCTTTTGGAATAACAAGTATGTGCTTTTTTGCTTTCGGGTTAATATCATTGATTGCAAAACAGCAGTCATCTTCATATACAAATTTTGATGGAATTTCTTTGTTTAAAATTTTACAAAAAATACAATCTGTCATATTCTTCTCCGTTCTATTTTATAAAGATATTATAATTTAAAAATATGAAAAATTATATTTTTTTCGCATTTTTTTAATTGCATATTATAATGTTTGTTATGGGGAGAAAAATTCAAAAGTTTTTATCTTTATTTATAATAAATTGCTTTTTGGCATCGAATTTGTGTCTTGCGGATACCATGTCAGGACATATCCAAATTGATGAAACAAATAAAATGCAGGAAAAGCAGTTATTTACAGGTGAAACTGAAACGCTTGATTCTAAAGATACAATTAATCTTACAGTGTCACAGGTTTTATCTTCAGGGTACAATCTGGAAGGAGATGAATTTTTTGCCGAAGTTTCATCCGACGTTGAATCGGATAAAGGTGTGCTTATTCCGACGGGAACAATTGTCCATGGCGCAATAACTTTAATTGAAGCTCCGAAAAACATGGGGCGTGACGGCTATGTTAATGTAGATTTTGATTATATGGTGACACCTGACGGACGTCAAATTCCTATTCAAGCCAGTTTTTCAACAAAAGACCACCTTGCAAAAGGTGTTGCAAAAACCGTTGCAACTCACGCGGGTTATACATTACTGGGCGGTGTTGCAGGCGGATTGATTGCTTTAAATACTTTAGGCTTGGGTGCTGCTGTTGCATCTAACGGTTATACTGTTGCGGGCGGTGCTGCAATTGGTGGTTTAGTGGGTCTTACCTGTGCAATTATAAGGAAAGGCTCAGGTTTTACTATTAAACCCGGCGATGAAATGAAAATAAAAATACAAGGCGCAATTGATATGCCTGTGTTTTCAAAAGATGCTTTTCGTCAGGAGGAATTGTTTCTTGAGGGTTTAAAATTAAGAATTAATGCCGTTAAATTTGAAAAAGATCCGTTCGGAAACGATAACACAATAACATTATCTTTGGGTATAGATAATTACACTGACTATTCTTTTTCCACATTTGATATTGCATTAATTTCAAACACAAATCAGGTTTTTTTCCCGAGTCCCTTTGGAGACACTTCTTTGTGGTTTAAGACAATTGCCCCCGGGGATAGGGTAGTTGGAAAGCTTTCCTTTTCTGTCACGGATAGAAAAGCAAAACACTGGCTTGTTTTTTATGACAGAAAAACAAAAAAACCTCTTGCAAAATATTCGGTTGATAACGCACAAAGTGATTTAAAAGAACTTAACAAATCTAAAAAGAAGAAGAAAAAATAAGCAATAATTTAGTTTTTTAAGTTTTATTATATGTATGTTGTCACAATTAAATAATAATGATAGTGTGGTTTCTTTAAATAACTTTAGCAAATTTAATCCTAAAGTTGATTTTTCGTCAAATAAATCTTATTTAACAAATGCCTACGGTCATAATTTTGAATATTATAATGACCCGAAGGATGAGAAGAATAAAAAATTACGATATTTATTAGTTGCTGCATCTACTGCTATTGTTGTAATTGGTGCATTTATCGGCGCTATGAGGTCCGGAAAAATATCTCTTGATAAACTCCGTAAAGCTGAAGAAGCAGTGCAAAAGAGTACAATTACGGAATCTGTCCAAAATATTGCCATGAATTTTACCAATGTAAAGGATGACCTTTGGGACAGATTTGTGTGTTTATTATCGGATAAATTTAATGTCGGAATTTTAAAATCCGCAAGTACTAAATTAACAGATGTTTATAGAGGTATTTTTGAAAAAGGTATTACAAAAAGACTTTCATCAGCTCAATCAAATATCGAAAAATTAGTCGGCGACAATAAAGAACTATCCGACTTGATTCAATTCAAGGAATTTAATTTTAAAAAAATAAATTCGGATATGTCGAGTGCATTTAAAAGTAAAAGAATTTCATCGGCTATATTTTCTAATGAAAAGGGCATAAAAGGCGCACTAAAAAGTATCACATCTCCTTTAGGAAATAATACTATTGCATCTGTTGTTCATGAGAATGTTAATATCCTGCCTGTTGAACAATTAAAAGAAAAAGGTGCTACGCAAGCACTTTTAAAGGAAGTTGAAAAATATAATTCAATACAATTAAAAGAACTGTTCCCTAAATTAAGGGATATAAATTGCGGTTCTGCACCTACGGATGTTATTACGGCGGGTATTCCTCTTGTTGGTTTTGCTGCAGCTTTAGGTATTTCAAAAGATAAGAAAAAAAATGATTCAATAATGTTAAATATCGGGCTACCTCTTATTCCTACTTGTTTAATGCCTTTTGTCGGTTTAAAATTTCCGATTTTAAACGGTTTTAGAGGTTTATTGGCGGGCTTTGCAACAGGTCAAATAGCTAAGCAGAGTGTTAAATTTGCAGATTCAATAATAAACAAAAATAAAACTGATTCAAATGTATAAAAAAAACACCCCTTTAAAATAAAAGAGGTGTTTTTTTAAAAATAATAAAATTATTCTGCTACACTGATTACGCTAACAGGGCATGCATCAGCAGCTTCTTTAATGCTGTCTTCGTTTCCTGTAACTTTAGAATCATCAACCACACAAACGTCTTCAACTTTAAATACGTCTGAACAAAATGATTCGCAAGCTCCGCATCCAATGCATCCGTCTTCAATAGTAACTTTCATTTTTTTCTCCTTAATAATTTATCACTTAAAAGTATATAAAATAAAAAATATTTTGCAATATTTATCATGGTTTATAATTTTGGATAATTAAATTTTTGTTTATCGTTCCGCAATTGTAAATCAATTCCAATTGCGAAAGATTGTAATTTATAATTGATGCTGCATATTGGACTCTTGCGGATGTAGCTTCTCCTTGAGCCTGAATGATGTCAAGCAGTATTCCTTTTCCGTATTTAAATCTTAACATTGCAAGTTTGATACTCTCGTTTGCAAAATCTACCCTTTGTTTATTTATTTTTATTTGTTTTTGAATAAATTTTGATGTTGTGTATGAATCAGTTATTGTTTTTTCTATGTTTCTCAGCTTGTTTTCGTATTCTAATTTTTTTACTTTTATTTTTTCTTTTTGCTCCTGAATTTTTTTAATTGTTCCGATTGATAAATATTCTCCGGGTTTCCAATCCAAATATCCCGCCAAGTAGTAGTTAGGATATATAGAAGTTGCAACAGTTCCTTGAAATTGTTGATGAAAAGTTGCATAAGGTTTAGGTAAAAAATCCGTTACATATACATTTTTAATCGCCCTTTCGTATTTTATCAATTCTTTATTGCTCTTTAAATCTTCCCTGTTTTTCATTGCCAGGTTATAAAATTCTTCCACATTTTTTTCTAAATCCGTTAAATTTAATTCGGTTATATTGTTTTCAAAAGGCATTAACATTGTATTTATTTCTATACCCATTGTGTTTGAAAGATTCAATTGAGCACTTCTGAAATCGTTTAGCGCGCTTATGACCGTACTTTTTGCATCAAGCGCTTCGCTTTGTGCTCTTATTACGTCAAAATGTGTTCCAAACCCGGATTTTTCCTGACTCTTTGCAAGTTCTAACTGGGCGTTTCTTTCTGTCAAATTTTTTAAATAAATTTCAATATTAATTTTTGCAAGTAGCGTTTCATAATAATATTTTGATGTCAAATATATTGTTTGAGTTTTTGTAAAGTTTTTAGCGTGGTTTTTTGATTTTTGAAAGTATTTTGCAGCTTTTGCTTCAAATATTTCCTGCCCTCCTCTTGTCAAATTGTGCGTAATACCAAGACTAATTGATATTGCCGTTTCATCAAAACCGTCGCTTAATACCCCGCCGACCAAAATTTGTCCTGCGTAGTGTGAAATATAGCTGTATGTTTCAAAATTCGGCAGAAATTTTGCTAAATGATATTGTGCATTATATTTTGAACTTTTGTATTCATGGTCTTTTATTTTGATATCAAAGTTGTTCATTAATGCAACATTGATACATTCATCCAAACTAACCGGTACGTAATTCCCTTTTATCTGTTCTTTAATAAAATTTTCAATATCAACATTGCCGATATACTTTTGAAAAAAATCACCAAGTGTACTATTTTCTTTTGTATTTAAATCAATAGGTTTTTCAAGCAAAATATCGTTTGCTTTTGTATTTGAAACAAAAAGTATAGTTATCAAAAGTATTATCAATAAACGCTTCATTAAATTATTTTATATAACTTAAATATTGATAATAATATCTTTATCGGCTAATACTTTTATGATAAATTATTTTTGTTAAGAAAAAATGAGGATATTTTAATGTCGAACACAGAATTGGAAACAACCTATAACGCAAGAAATATTGAAAAAGAAATATATAAATTTTGGGAAGATAATAATTGCTTTGAAGCTGACAGTAATTCAAAAAAAGAACCCTATTCAATTGTTATTCCTCCGCCGAATGTTACGGGTGTTCTTCATATGGGACACGCATTGGATGGAACTTTGCAGGATATTTTAATCAGATACAACAGAATGCTCGGAAAAGAAGTGCTCTGGATGCCGGGATGTGACCATGCAGGCATTGCAACACAAAACGTTGTTGAAAAACAGCTGGCAAAAGAAGGCAAAACAAGACACGATTTAGGAAGAGAAAAATTTCTTGCAACTACTTGGGATTGGGCAAATGAACACAAAAACAGAATCCTCGAACAATTCAAATTATTAGGTGCTTCTTTTGATTTATCAAGAAAAAGATTCACTCTTGATGAAGGATGTTCTAATGCGGTTAAAAAAGTATTTGTTGATTTATACAATAAAGGTCTTATATATAAAGGAACTTATATTGTAAATTGGTGCCCGAGATGCCAAAGCGCAATATCCGATATTGAGACAAATTATGAAACCGAAGATGGTCATCTTTGGGAAATTTCTTATCCCTTGAGTGATAAGATGGGCGCTATTGTTGTTGCAACAACAAGACCTGAAACTATGTTTGGTGATGTTGCGATTGCAGTTCATCCTGATGATTACAAATACAAGGATTTAATCGGTTCTGATTGTGTATTGCCTTTAACGGGAAGAAAAATTCCGATTATTGCAGATGAATATGTTGATAAAACATTCGGTACCGGTGCTGTTAAAATTACTCCCGCACATGACCCGAATGATTTTGAAGTAGGTAAAAGGCACAATCTTCCTCAAATCAAAGTTATCGATGAAAAAGGCTGTATGTTATCAAACGAATACGTACCGCCTCAAATACAAGGTTTAACCAGAGAAGAAGCAAGAAAAAAGACTGTTCAAATGCTTGAAGAACATCAGGTGCTTGTTCGAATAACTCCGCATGTTCATAATGTCGGAAAATGTCAAAGATGTAATACAACAATTGAACCTTTATTATCCACTCAGTGGTTTGTTAAAATGGAACCTCTTGCAAAACCGGCAATAGATGCAGTTAAATCCGGTGCTATTAAATTTATTCCGGAGCGTTGGGAAAAGAACTATTTGATGTGGATGGAAAACATTCGTGATTGGTGTATTTCCCGTCAATTGTGGTGGGGGCATCAAATTCCTGCATATTATCACAATAAAACAGGTGAAATGGTAGTTGCTCTTAAAAATCCTGACCCTGATAACTATACTCAAGATAAAGACGTTCTGGATACTTGGTTTTCATCAGGTTTGTGGCCTTTTGAAACAATGGGTTGGCCTGATACAAATCATCCTGACTATAAAAAATTCTATCCGACGACTACTCTTGTTACAGGGTTTGATATTATATTCTTCTGGGTTGCAAGAATGATTACTATGGGTTTGGAATTTACCAAAAAACCACCTTTTTCTACTGTTTATATCCATGGGCTTATTCGTGACGAACATGGACAAAAAATGTCAAAATCAAAAGGAAATACTATTGACCCTGTTGATTTAATTGAAAAGTACGGATGCGATGCGCTTAGATTTACACTTACATATTTATGTACTTATGGTGGTCAAGATATAAAAATCAGTGACGAAAAATTTGAGTTCGGAAGAAATTTTGCAAACAAAATTTGGAATGCTTCACGTTTTGTTTTAATGAATTTGTCTGCTCAAGAATACGATTTAAAAATCGAACAAGATAAATTATCTATCGCTGATAAATGGATTTTAAATGAATTAAATAATGTATCTAAAATAGTAAATGAAAATTTAAAAACCTATAGAATAGGTGAAGTAGCTAATATTTTATATGAATTTTTCTGGAATAAATATTGCGATTGGTATATTGAATTATCAAAAATCAATAAAAATGAGCAAGTTTTGGTTTATGTTTTGGATTCATACCTTAAATTACTTCACCCGATTATGCCTCACATAACAGAGGCTATTTGGCAAAAAATGCCTCTCAAAAAAGATGTTATCGGTATTTTAAATTCAAAATATCCCGAATACAATTCTGCATTTGAATTTTCATCGGATGCTAAAAAAATGGAAACCGTTTTTGAAACTATAAAAGCATTAAGAAATTTGAGAGCCGAATTTAATATCCCGCTTGCATCAAAAATCAATATTTTAATAGACAATAATGAAGAACTGTACAGTCAAATAATTCCTTATTTAAATCGTCTTGCAAAAGTTGAAAGTGTTTCTTTTGATAAAAATAAAAACATTGAAAAAAGCGCATACTGCGTAGTTGGCGATACAAGAATTACTGTTCCTCTTGCGGATTTAATCGATTTGAATCAAGAAATCGCCCGTCAAAAGAAAAAAATTGATAAATTAAATCAAGAGCTTAATTCAATTGAGGCTCGTTTGAAAAATGAAAAATTTGTATCAAACGCACCAAAAGATGTTGTAGATAAAGCGATTGAAAGAAAAAATGAATTAAATTCCGAAATTAATTTAATTAATGAAACAATAAAGAAATTATCGTAGTTTTATTTTAAATATTAAAAACAGCCTCAGATATAGAGGCTGTTTTTATTTTGTAAATCTTATTTTTATAATATTCATCAAAGCCTCAAAAAATATAGTTTTGCTCATTTTTGATTTTCCATACTTTCTATCTTCAAACACAATCGGAAATTCTATGATTTTTGCTTTATTTTTGTACGCTTTATATTTCATTTCGATTTGGAAGCTGTAACCTTTGGAAATTATTGAATCGAGATTTATTTTTTCAATTATTTCTTTTCTCCAGCCGTTAAAACCGCCCGTTAAATCATTAATCGGACAATTTAAAATAATTTTTGAATACAATGAACCGCCTTTTGATATTATATTTCTTAAAATTCCCCACCCTTTTACTTTTCCGCCTTTAATGTTTCTTGAACCTATAACAACATCATAGGTTTCGAGATTTTTAAGCATTGTGTTTAAATATTTTGGATTATGGGAAAAATCGGCGTCCATTTCAATAAAGCATTCAAACCCTTCATTTATTCCCTGCTTAATTCCATCGATATATGCGCTTGCGAGTCCTAATTTTGATGGTCTTTTTTTGATTCTGATATTGTTGTATTGTTTAATTTTTTCTTCAACGATATCAATGGTCCCGTCTTTAGAAGAGTCATCAACGATTAATATTGATGTATCGGTATTTATTATTTCTTTTTCTATTGCATCAATGATATTTGAAATATTTTCTTTTTCATTGTATGTGGGAATAATTATCAGTGTTTTCATTTTTTTCTAAAGTCCAGATTGGTTTCAAATATCGTATCTTTATCAAAAGTATTTGTATATGTTATATCTTTATATTCATCCTTTGCCAGTTCTTTTTTTATATAAAGCGAATATCTGGCATCTTTAAATATTAATTTGTAATCGGGATTATTTTTTAAGTAATATGAATAATCCCATTCGTCCTCAGTTAAATATAAATCAGGTACATATTCATCAATAATATAACCCTTGTTATCATCCATTCCGTACATAAAGTACATTTCTCTATCGAAAATATCATAGTCATAAACTTGTTCTTGTCTGCCATCCATAAATATTTTTATATTCGGATAAGTTTTGTATGCCATATATGAGCCGTAGAAATAAGGAAGAAACATATCACCTTTGATATTGTTCACTTTGATAAATTCTGCAGTATTTATCGGGTATACCAGCTTTCTTGGATCAAGTATAGATGTTTTTATGGGTGATAATATAATATAGTATAATGCTAAAGAAAATACCAAAAGAAAAACGGTTATGTCTTTTAATATAGTTATATATCTTTGATAAATTTTATTTATATTTATTTTTTTTGTTATTTTTTCGTTTAATTTTAATACCAAAAATTCAAAGTCGCTATACATATATATACTTGCACAAATAACATATAAAGGCATGTGCTTAAAATGCGCCCAAGATAAATAATATGTGACAATTATAATAAACAATTTTGAATAATTTATGTTTTTAAATCTTGTGATTATTAATTTTAATATATATAAAATCATTGTTATGATAAGATAACAAATTGCTAATTTTATATACAAAAATTCACCTACTATAGTCGGTTGCCATTCTATAATCCAGTGTCTGTCAAGAAAGCAGCTGTCAAATAAGAATTTTATATATTGAGAACCCCAAGGGTTTATAAAAAACATTAAGGATGTTCCGAATAGTGCATAAATATATTTTTTTATTGGTTTTCGATTTATTATTCTTCCGATAACATAAAGTACTGCTATACCAACCCCTGCAATACATGCTCCGTGGAGATTTAACCATAAGAGCATTAAAATAGGTAATAAATACAAATATATCGTTGATTTTTTATTATCATAATTATCACTTATTTTTTCAAGAATGTACAGCCAAACGGGTAAAATTAGATATGTAAAATGTTGACATCTTAACAATAGACCCATTGAACCCGAAAAAAACAATACAAACATTGTTATAAAAAAATATTCCGAATTGATTTTTTCTATAGGTTTTTTATTTGTATATGATGTCGTAAATAAAGTTATAAAGAAGATTAAAAGTATAAATATAAACTTTGTTATTGTGACTGAAATTAGGCCGAATTTATTTACAATTAAATATATTATTGCACTTGATAACCACTCCGGATCGTACCATGTATGAGTTGGCACATACGACAATATATCTCTATACATAACGCTTCCGGTTTGTACAACGTGTTTTCCCTGTATGAGTCTTGCCCAAAAATCATAATCAACACCGTTAAAATTAATTGATAAACCGTAAATAAATACTGCCATTAAAATAAATAACAGAATTGATTTGATTTTTTCATAGTTATATTTCTGATTCATTTTTTTATAATAACATTTAATGCTTTTAATGTTAAATTTTTAATAATTTATAAAATTATCTTTGATTTTTTATTCCGGGGTCAAGATTTGAACCTGTAGTAATTTTTCTGAATAAGAATTGAAGCTTTGGAAGTACTATTGCAAGCAAGAAGCTGCTTAGAGCAACATTTGTTAAAATATTAAAAGCTTTTGCTTTATATGCTTTCTTTGCAAATTCTTCTACATTTCCACTTACATTTGAATCTTTAATAAATTCTTTGATTGAATCAAATAATTCGCCTACTTTTTTTGTATCAACGAATTTTCTCGGATCACGAACATCATCTTTTAAGTACGAAACAAGACCTTGTTCTTTTGTGATTTGTGATAAAAGTGCTTGGGGTTTTGAATCAAGAAATCTTATTATCTCAGCTTCTGAGTTATCTTTTGGAAATTCGATTTTGTTTTCTTTTATTGTTTTTATAAATTCTTTGTTATTCAATATTTTAGGGTCTAGCGCGGTATTTATTTTAAATATCTTTTTGGTTAAACCGTTTAGACCCTTTTCGATTTTTTTTGGTGCTATGTAATTTAAAAAGCACATGCCTGCCATTTTGAATGCCATTTCGCATTTTTCTTCTTTGTTTCTTGCTGTGCTTACTCTGCCTACACTTAAACCCCCGTCAAGTAAAAACATTTTTTGTAATTGAGAAATGTTCAATACATCAATTTTACCTGTAAATGTCGGCTGATTGTCTTTTTTTGTACTTTTTATAAACTTATCCATTCCGACAAAATTAAGAGTTCGCATTCTTTTTTGCTTTTCTTCTTTGATTTTTTTTCTTGTTAATTTAAAATTCAGTTTTGGTAATATCATACCCATAACCATTATCGGAATAGCGGTTGATGCTACAAATTTTCCTACTTGAAGCGATTTATATGAGTCGAGATTGTTTTTAACAAACTGTAGTTCTTTAACTTCTTTTGGTGCTTTTGATGCGAAATTTTTTATATTTGTATTTAAACCTTGTGCACTTGTTTCGTTAAACAATTTTGTGCTTATGACAGGTTGAAATCCTTTTTTTGCAATAAATTTATCCGCTAAAGTTTCAATCAAAGGAATTCCGCCCAGCCATACGGCAGATGTTCCGTATTCGTCTATGATTCTTTCTCTTGTTGCCTGTCTTGCAACAAATTTTGAATCTTTAGCGTTTTGCTTATACGTCATTGCAACTTTTGCAACGTTTTCTATTCCGCAATCCCTGACAAGCAGTGGATATATGCTGTTGTTATTACCGAGGGCCGATAGTATGTTTGTGATTGTCATTTTTCCTTTAATCCTTCAAAAATAAAAAATACTCTTTCGCAGAACCTGAAAGGGTATTAATGAAGAATTATGAAAAATTATTTATCTGCGTTTCAAAATTCATACTACCCTTTCAGGACAATATGAAAATGATGATGCTTATTAAATAATTTAACAAATCTATTCATAAGATTATTCTATCATTAAATATTTTCTTTGCAATACCTTTAATGTTCACCGTTAAACACACCTTATATACTATGTAACAAATTGTAACAAACGTGTTAGAACTCTTTTCTGTTGTGGAATTAAAAAAGTACAGAAGGAATATATTTTTGCATGAAAGATGAGGTACGATTATGTCATGGATTACATTATCACTAAGGAAGCAGGATCTAAAGTTACAAGCGAATGACTATGAACTTCAAGACATTTCTTTAGGTAGGGAAGAAAGAACCATTCAAAGAAATATGGCTTATCAAAAAGCCGTTATTGAGGCGCAAGAAGCAGCTGATTTACAAAAAATCAAAGAGGACTACAAAAAAGTAAAAAGCCAAAGACCCACGAAAGCAACAGTTGGCAATAAGATTTATTATTTTAAATCTCAAGAAAAATACGAAAGCTATTGTTCTGATAAGAAAAAATCTAAGCTAAGCGACAAAGAAAACTCTTATGTTTACGGTAGTAAAAAAATTGATGATGACGGAAAAGAAAAAAATTCAGCTGAAACAAAATACCAAGAAGCATACGATAACTGGAAAAACAATGTGTATGAATCAGCTAAAGAAACCTATCAAGAACAATCTACCTATATAAAAGATATGGCAGATGATGACAAAGAAGATATCGAACAAGAAGCAACAGAAAAACAATCACAAATACAAGAAGAAAGAACGATTGTTGAAACTCAGTTGCAAGATATAAATCAAGAACTATCCGCAGTAAGCGAACAAATCAACGCTGATATTCAAACAAGCGCAATTAAATTTCAATAGTTAATTAAATAAAGTTTAATATTCTTTCATGCTAAAAATTGCAGAGCTAAGATTAGTATATTTAGCTCTGTAATTTTATGTATAAATTTATTTTATCAAGAAGTTTTTTAGCTTCGTTTTTAAATGTTTCATAATCTGAATTATTTTCTATTATATAATCCCAATTTTCATAGTTATCGAGCGCAGTTTCGGTATTGTCGTTTTCATTTACGATAACACCCCTTTTTGAGCGGTTTTCGTAGGTTGAATTTACTCTTATTGTATATGCGCCTTTATTTTTAAAATAAATTAATTCATGCAGTACTCTAACATCAGGCACAATAATTTTATCCATATCAGATAATTTGTTTAGCCAATAATCGGGGTTCTGTTCTCTGCCCCAATTGCCTAAATTAATTAAATCATTTCTATATAGATACTTATTTTTTTCTATTTCTTCAAAAGTTAAATTTTTCATTTTTCCGTATTCGATTTTAATAGCGTCGCCTATCCCGATTCTTTTAAAATCAGACAATTCTTCCAATAGAATTTTAGCTAACGTATCTTTTCCAGAATACTGTTTTCCTGATATAACTATAATTTTATTCATATTAGTTATTATAAACAAAATTATTTTTTCATCAATTCTTTTAATTTATAGCAAGCTGTTAATATAGGATCAATTGATGATGAAAATGGCGGTGAATATGGCAAATCAAGATGCAAGACATCTTCTACCGTTGCTCTTGTTTTAAGAACTGTAGCAATTGTATTTATCCTTTGCGCAACATAGCCTAATTTTCCTATGCCTTGCGCCCCCAATATTTCTCCGCTTCTTTTATCCGCTACAATTTTGATTGTTAAATCGCTGGCATTTGGCATATAACTTGCTTTATCTTTTTTTGTGATAATTGCTTCGACAGGTTCAATATTAATTTTTTCCATACATTCTTTCGCTTCATCAAATGTTAAACCGGTTTTTGAAATCGAATAGTCATAGAATCTTGTTATGGCTGACCTTAATACCCCTGAATATGTTTCTTTATCACCCTCTGATACGGCATTAATTGCTGCAACCCTGCCTTCTTTATTTGCAAATGTTCCCAAACCCAAATAAATCGGCTGTCTTGTTACAATACAATATTCTTCGGAGCAATCTCCTGCGGCATAGATATTAGAATAATTTGTTCTCATTTTTGTATCAACGTGTATTCCTCCCGTTATGCCGAGCATGATTCCTGCGTTTTTTGCAATTTCGACATTAGGTTTTGTTCCTGTACAAAAAACGCAAAAATCAGCGTAAATTTCTTTTCCTGATAAAGTTTTTATGCCCGTAAAATCGTTATTTTCATTTTTATATATTTTTTCTACTCTTTCATTTAAAAATAATTCCATTGTATCAGGACATTTTTCATAAACAATTTTTTGTAAAATTTTAGAAAAATCTTCATCAAAGCCGTTCGGAAGAAGTCTTGAATGTTCTTCAACCAATGACACATGAACAGAATTTTTGGTTAATGCTTCTGATAATTCTATTCCGATATAGCCGCCACCTATAATTATTGCTTTTTTGAATTTTGATACGGCATCCTTTATTTTTATTCCGTCATCCAGCGTCCTTAGGGTAAAAATATTATTTGCATCAATATTTTCTATATTTGGCAAATTACTTCTTGCACCTAAGGCAAGTATTAATTCATCATAAAAAATATGGTTGCCGTTTATTAAAACACAATTTTTTTCGGGATAGATTTCTTCTAAAGTATGTTCTAAAAAGACCTCTATCCCCATATTAATAAAATCTTCAGGTGTTTTAATAATTAATTTATTAATATCGCTAACCGAACCTTCAATATAGTATGGTAAGCCACAAAGGGATGTTGCTATATGTTTTTCGTTTGTGTATAGTTCAATATAATTTTTTGAATTTAATCTTTTTGCTTTTGATGCAGCTTTTGCACCTGCTGCGCCGCCGCCTATAATAATAATTTTTTTCATGGTAAATTTATTTTAAAGGGTTCTATAAAAAAATGTATCTTACAGCAGGACAATTTAAAGGGACTAAAATTGAAGTTCCATCCGATGTCAAACCTACATTATCAAAAGTCAGGGAAAGCATATTTAATATGCTTATGCAGTATGAAGTTCCGGATAATACATTTTTAGATATGTTTTCAGGCTCGGGCATTATGGGGCTGGAAGCGTATTCCAGAGGATACCGGCCTTTATTATTAGAAATAAATAAAAAAAACTTTGATACTATTAAAAAAAACTGTTCAAAAATTTCTTTATCTATAAATATTATTAAAACCGATGCTCTCAAATTTAAATCCACCGATAAATACTCAATAATATATATTGATCCGCCTTGGGCAAATGATTATTCAAATATATTAAAAAAAGCCTCAGAACTGTTGAATGATAAAGGTGTTATTTTTGTAGAATACGATAAAATAAGACAATTGGATATTTCTGAGATTTTGAATAAATCAAATATTCCTTTAAAAATGATAAAATCAAAAAAATACGGAAGATGTTTAATAGATGTTCTTCAAAAAAGTTACTTGTAGAGCTTTGTTTTTATATTTAATCTGCTTAACAAATGAAAAAAGCACACTCTCAAAACCCCAAAACCGTATTTGCATGAATTTTTAAAGCTTATTGAGCTTGCTTCTTTAAAGTATCTTGTCGGTACTGAAATTTCTCCTATTTTGAATTTGTTATTAATGATTAATGATAACATTTCGTTATCAAAAACAAAGTCGTTGCTCATCTTGTCAAATGGCATTTTTTCAAGCACTTCTTTTTTGAAAGCTCTATATCCGGTATGATATTCGCTTAATCCTGATGAGGTTACAAGGTTTTCGATTTTGGTCAGGATTCTGTTTGCAAAGTATTTATATCTTGGCATTTTGGAATTTTTAGCGCCGTTATTTAAAAATCTGCTTGCAATAACACAATCGTATTCTCCGTATGCGAGCATTGTTGCGAGGGTTGGAATTAGTTTCGGATCATATTGATTATCGGGATGAAGCATGATGACGATATCCGAATTTGATTTAAGAGCTTCTTTGTAACAGGTTTTTTGGTTTGCGCCGTAGCCTGAATTTTTACTGTGAACTATTGTTTTTATGTTTAAATTTTTTGCAATTTCAATAGTGTTATCTTTTGAACAATCGTCAACCAGAATTATTTCATCAACAAATTCTTTTGGTATTGTATTATATGTTTCTTCTAAGGTTATGCCTGCATTATATGCAGGCATAACTACTGTAATTTTTTTATTGTTTATCAATTTTATACCTTCGGCACATTTCTTAATTTTAAATGCAATTCTCTTAATTGTTCTTCTGATGCCAAAGAAGGTGCATCGGTCATTAAGTCTTTTGCAGCTGAATTTTTCGGGAATGCTATTACCTCTCTGATTGATTGTGCTCTTAATAATAAGGCTACCAATCTGTCTAATCCGATTGCAAGACCGCCATGTGGAGGAGTTCCGTATTTGAAGGCATTTACCAAAAATTCAAATTTATTATGAATATCTTCTTCCGTTAAGCCGAGAGCTTGGAATACTTTTCTTTGAATTTCCGCATCGTGGATTCTTATAGAACCGCCACCCAATTCGTTTCCGTTATATACGATATCGTATGCAACAGATTTAACATTGCCTTTATCCGTTTCTAATTTGTCGATATCTTCTTTAGCGGGCATTGTGAACGGGTGGTGCATTGATTTATATTTTTGGTCTTCAAAACTGTATTCAAATAGCGGAAAATCAACTACCCACAACAAATCATGTTTTGATTCATCAATCATATTTAATTTTTTACCAAAATAGAGTCTGAATCTGCCTAATACATCAAATACGATTGCAGGATAATCTGCAACAAAGAATACTATATCGCCGTTTTGTGCTTGTGCTCTTGATTGTATTTCTTTAATTTGATCTTCATTTAAGAATTTTAAAACAGGTGATTTAACGGAGCCGTCTTCCATATATGTAATCCATGCAAGACCTTTTGCGCCGAATGAAATAGCAAGATTTCTTACATCATCCATTTCTTTTCTTGAATATCCGGCAATTCCTGGGATTTTGATTGCTCTTACTGTTCCGCCTTGATTGATTACATTTTTGAAAGCTTCAAATGTTGATGCATTCATAATATCTGTTACATCAAACAGTTCTAAACCGAATCTTGTGTCCGGTTTATCGGAACCGAATCTGTCCATTGCTTCCTTATATGTTATTCTTCTAAATGGTCCTTTAACCTCTACTCCTGCTGCTTTAAATGCACTTTCAACAAGACCTTCTGTCATTTTAATTACGTCATCTTGATTTACGAATGACATTTCCATATCAACTTGTGTAAATTCAGGTTGTCTGTCTGCTCTTAAATCTTCATCTCTGAAGCATTTAGCAATTTGATAATATTTTTCAAAACCTGAAACCATTAATAATTGTTTGAATATTTGAGGTGATTGCGGAAGTGCATAGAATTTTCCGTCATGGAGTCTGGAGGGAACCATATAATCTCTTGCGCCTTCAGGTGTTGCTTTAATTAATATGGGAGTTTCTACTTCCATAAAATCTAAGCTGTTTAAATATTCTCTTATTGCCGTTACGATTTTGTGACGGAGTTTGAAATTGTTAATCATTTTTTCACGTCTCAAATCAAGATAACGATATTTTAAACGTACATCCTCGGATACGTTATCATCATCTAAAACAAACGGCAGAGTTTGCGCTGTTGATAATATTTCAACATCATCGGGATACATTTCTATTCTGCCTGTTTTTAATTTGTCATTTATTGTATCGTCCGGTCTTTTTGATATTTTTCCGTGTGCTTTTATAACATATTCGGGTTTGATTTTTGATAAAACTTTGTGAACTTCGGGGTTAATTTGCGGGTCTGCAACAAGTTGAAATAATCCTGTTTTATCTCTTAATTCAACAAAAATTATTCCGCCCAAATCTCTAATTGTAGAAGCCCAACCTGCCAAAGTTGCTTCTTGTCCGATATTTTCTTCCTTTAATTCGGTACAGCTTTGTTTTTTGTAAGCTAATTCCATTGTTTAGTTCCTCGCTATATCTTTTATTTGCATGAATTATATAATAAACATGAAAATCTGTTAAGAGTAATTTTTTAAATTATTCTTTTGCACCATGTTTTCTTTTATTGTATAATCTATGTTATAGACTATTTAAAGGAGTGAGGATATTGGCTCAAACAAATTTATTTGAAGACGGAAAGGTTGTTCCCGTTAATATTCGTGACGAAATGAAGCGTTGTTATATAGATTATGCGATGAGCGTAATTGTTGGTCGTGCGTTGCCTGATGTAAGAGATGGTTTAAAACCTGTTCACAGACGTATTTTGTTTGCTATGAATGAATTGGGTATGGCACCGGATAAACCTTTTAAAAAGTGCGCAC
Organism: uncultured bacterium; assembly: GCA_946622415.1. Taxonomy (GTDB): domain Bacteria; phylum Cyanobacteriota; class Vampirovibrionia; order Gastranaerophilales; family Gastranaerophilaceae; genus RUG14156. The sequence continues at coordinate 2,693 of CAMOPX010000007.1, read as the reverse complement.
GTATTGTGGGAGAAGTTTTAGGTAAATATCACCCCCACGGTGATAGTTCGGTATACGAAGCTCTTGTTCGTATGGCTCAGGATTTTTCTACCAGATATTTAACAGTAGATGGACACGGAAACTTTGGTTCTGTTGATGGAGACGGTGCAGCTGCAATGCGTTATACGGAAGCGCGTATGCACAAAATCACAACGGCAATGCTTGCTGACATAGATTGCGAAACGGTTAATTTTGTGCCTAATTTCGATGGTTCCTTGGAAGAGCCTTCCGTATTGCCTACGAGATTACCAATGTTGTTATTAAACGGAACATCAGGTATTGCTGTCGGAATGGCAACTAATATTCCTCCTCATAATCTGAACGAAGTTGTAGATGGTACGATTGCTCTAATTGATAATCCTAATATTACAACAGAAGGCTTGATGCAGTATATTAAAGGTCCTGATTTTCCGACGGGCGCCATGATTGTCGGTACATCGGAAATTAAAAAAGCTTATGAAACCGGCAGAGGCTCAATCAAAATGAAAGCTGTTTCATCAATTGAAGAATTATCAGGTGGTGCAGGCCGTCAAGGCAGAAGCGCTATTGTGGTGACAGAAATTCCATACCAAGTTAATAAAGCGGAATTAATCAGAAAAATTGCAGAACTCGTTAAAGACGGAAAAATTCAAGGTATTTCTGATTTAAGAGATGAATCTGACCGTGAAGGTATGAGAATTGTTATTGAATTAAAACGTGACGCTAAACCTGATGTTGTAAGAAACAACTTATATAAGCAGACTGCTATGTTGACAAGTTTTGGCTTTAATATGGTAGCACTTGTCGGTCAACAACCAAGACTTCTTAATTTATACGAAGTTCTCTCGGAATTTGTTGAACACAGGGTTGATGTTATTACAAGAAGGACAATGTTCTTCCTGAAAAAAGCAAAAGCAAGAGCACACATATTAGAAGGCTTGATGATTGCTTTGGATTCTCTTGATGAAGTTATTGAATTAATCAAAAAGTCTCCTAATACAGAAAGCGCAAGAAACGGCTTAATAAATAGATTCGGTTTGGATACCGAACAAGCTAATGCAATTCTTGAAATGCAATTAAGACGTTTGACAGGTTTGGAACAAGATAAAATCAGAGCAGAACATGCGGAATTATTAAAGAAAATTCAAGAATACGAAGAACTTTTATCTTCAAGAGAAAAAATTCTTGCATTGATTAAAGTTGAATTAAATGAAGATAAAGTAAAATATGGTGATGATAGAAAGACTCAAATTATTCCCGAAGAAGGTGAAGTGACGGTTGAAGATTTAACACCAAATACTCAAATGGCAGTCTTTATTACTCGCCAAGGCTATATTAAAAGAATTTCATTGGATACCTTTGTTCGCCAAAATAGGGCCACAAGAGGAAAAGGCGGAATGAAGACCAAGGAAGATGATGATGTTGCACATTTCTTTACTGCAATGATGCATGATAAAGTCTTATTCTTCTCATCCAAAGGTCTTGTATACAGTTTATCTGTTTATGATTTTCCCGAAGGTTCAAGACAATCCAAAGGATTACCTATTATTAACGTACTTCCGCTTGAACAGGATGAAAAAATCACGGCGATTGTCCCTGTGTCCGAATTTAAACATGATATGTTCCTGATTATGCTTACTAAAAAAGGCTACATTAAGAGAATTTCTCTTGATAATTTTACAAATATCAGAAAAAACGGTTTAATTGCAATCGGACTTGAAGAAAATGATACCTTGAATTGGGTAAAACTGGCAAAAGGAAATGACGAAATAATAATTGGCACATCTTGCGGTATGGCAATAAGATTCCCGATTGAAGATTTGAGACCGCTGGGTCGTTCGGCTCGTGGTGTTAATTCTATGAAACTTCGTGCATCCGATGAAATTATAGGTTGTGACGTTGTACCAAAAGATTATGACGCTGATTTGCTTGTTATTACGTCTGACGGTTTTGGTAAACGTTCAAAAATATCGGAATTCAGAACACAAAACAGAGGCGGTTTGGGATTAATTGCTACTAAATTCAAAACCTCTGCTTCCAGATTGGTTGATTTATCAATAGTAAAAGAAACTGATGAGATTATGGTTGTAACCGCAAACGGTGTTGTAACAAGAGTCAGTGCTTCCGATATTTCACGTCAAGGCAGACCTGCAACAGGTGTTAGAGTTCAAACGCTCGATGGTGATGATTCTGTTGTTTCGGTTAATAAAGTAATAGATACCGATGAAGACGAAAAAGATAAAGAAGAATTGGTACAAGAAGCAAAACAAGAACTTGTTGATGCAACATCACAAGGAAATATTTTTGATAATACAGAATCAAATAATGAAGAATAATTACTAAAAAGCCTTATGCCTTATATATTGTATAAAAGCACCCTTTTTATTAAGAGGGTGCTTTTATTTTATCTATACTTTAGTATGAGAAACTTTATACTTTAATTTAATTCCCTATCCCCCAAAAAAAGTATAAAGTGTAAGTGTTAAGGATGAATGATTGCAACGGAAACACTAAAATTTCCCCATTTTAGTTAATGCAATCAAAAGTAAAATAAAGGAGTATATTATGAGTGTAGTAATTAACACAAACGTGGATTCTACGAGAATCCAAAACATTTTGACGTCTTCAACAGACAAATTGTCACAATCAATGCAACGTATGTCTTCAGGTTTGAA
>CAMOPX010000006.1 GCA_946622415.1 uncultured bacterium | reverse complement strand
ACTATTAATTTATTATTGTCATATATTAATTAACGCATGTAACAATATAGTTTACTTAACAAAAAGAAAGGAGAATTTTATGTGCTTTATGAAAAGTTCAAAACCCGCACAAATTAAAGAAGTTGTGCAAGAACCCGTGGTAAGACACGAAGCCGATGCTTCCGTTACCAAAAATTCAGACCAAAATTTATCTTCGGGGTACAAAGAAAATCTTAAAACTTCACCCATAGGCTTAACGGATGAAGCGAATGTCAAGAAAAAGACACTGTTAGGAGAATAGAATGTACGATATTGAGTATTTTAAAAAACGAAAACAAGAACTTGAGGAAGTGTTTAATGTCATAAAACCCGATCTGCAAGAATTGTCGGATTATTTTTTGCCGAGAAGTACACAATTTATTGCAAGAAACACAAGAAAACCTATTGTAAAAAACAGAAAAATAATCGATTCAACTCCTCTGATTGCGCTCAGAAATTTTTCTTCAGGGATGATGAGCGGTGCAACAAATCCGACAAACAGGTGGTTTAAGACGTCATTTATGAACAAAAACATTGAAAACGATTACAACTTAAAAAAATGGTGCGCTCTGCAAGAAGAATTAACAAGAGAAATTTTAAACAATTCAAATTTTTATCAATGTTTGCCAGAGGTTTATAAACACTTGGGGGTGTTTGGATTCGGTGCTTTAGCATTGGAAAGTGATTATGAAAATGTTGTTAATTTCAAGGTTCTTCCGATTGGTTCTTATTATTATTCTAAAAATACAAAAGGAAGAATAGACAGTTTCTGCAGAGTTTATTCTTTGAGTGCGAAAAATATTATAGAACAGTTTGAAGCTTCCGCACCGGATGAAATTCTTGAAGAAGCAAAAAGCAATCCTTTAAAACTATACGAAGTAGTGCATTACGTTGAAGAAAACAAAGACTACAAAGAAAAACATCTAAATTCAAAATTTGCAAAATATATTTCTGCCGTGTTTATTTCGTCATCTTCTGAATTTCTTTCCCTGAAAGGTTTTTCAAAGTTTCCTTACGTTGTATTTGAAGCATCGGTTTCGGCTGATATTGATTATCCTCAGGATTCCCCCGCAATAAACGCTCTGGCTGATGTAAGACAATTGATGACAATGGTAAAAGAATATGCAAAAGCCGTTAAAAAAATTGTCTGCCCGACTTATAAAGGTCCTGCGAGTTTAAAAAATAAAAAAATGGTTGATGTTCCGGGTGCCTATATAGAAGAAGATGAAAATGGCAGAGGAATAAGTCCTATATACGAAGTTAATCCGAGAATTTTGGAATTAAAGCAGGAAAAAGACGAATTAAAACAAACTATAAAAGAACATTTTTATAATGATCTATTTGCAATGATATTATCCACATCGGGCAATACTTCAAGAACTGCAACCGAGGTAAATGAACTCCGAGAAGAAAAAATGGTGCTTTTGTCTCCTTTGTTGGAGCAGATTCATAATGCTCTGAGGCAGATTCTAAATTGGATTTATGATGAAGAAATAAGAGTCGGAATTTTAAAGGCGCCTTCTCAATTTGGTGATGAATACGAAAATTGTAAATTCAAAATAGAATTTGTATCGACTCTTGCCCAAGCGCAAAAAGTTACAAACATTTCAAGCATAGAAAGATTTACAACTTTTGTTTCAAATATTGCAAATTCAATAGATCCGACTCTAAAATCAAAACTAAACGGAGAAAAAATTATAGAAGATTATGCACATTTTGCAAATATAAATCCTTCCCAGCTTATATCAAACAGCGAACTTGAAAAAATAAGACAAAAAGAACAAGAGCTTCAAAACTCCGTTAATATGATGGAAAGCTTTAAAACAGGAAGCCAGATAATCCAAAATATGGGTGGTGCGGATTCATACGGTGCCGAATTGTTGTCAAGATTCGGTGTAATTTAGAAAGGATATGGGGATTGATGAGTATTATTGAAAGTGCAAATTTTTTTGAATTTGCAAACAGTCTTGATGATTTGATATTGGAAATTTTATACGATTCAAATAAAGGATACATAAATACAATTTCTAAAGAAGCAATCACACAGGCGCAAGATAAAATAAATTATTTTGATGAAAATACATTTAAATTAATCGAAGAATATAAGATATCAAATGCAGAAAACCTGATTAAAGAAAAAAGAGAAACACTGCTTTCCGTCATAAGAAAGCACTATCAAGAACAAGCATTAATTTGGTGTGATGAAATATACAGAAATTGTATTGAAAATTGCAAAACGCTTATTGCGATAAATAGAGATAACCCTGAAATTGCCGACAAAAATTTTCAAAAAGCTCTTGCCTTAATCAATTGGATATCAAGTATTAAAAATTTAAATCAGGAAGAACAAAATATTCTGCTTGACGATTTCAACAGAGAGCTTGATGAAATTATAAAATCCAATAAGTACAATCTCTTACAAAACAGAATAAAATCAGATGAAAAAACTTTTGTTGAATTGTATGAAAAAGTAAAAACAGAAGAATTTTTGGAATTGAATCTTTTAAATTATGAAGAAAAACTCTCAAAAGAAGATTTTGAATATTTTAAACAGCTCCAAACCTCGCTTTCTTCTTATAAAGTAAACTCAATAAAAGACGAAGTGAGGCTTATTGAAACAGGTTTTGAATTTTTAAATTTAAAAAACGATAAGGATAAATACGATTTTATAAAACAGGTATTGAACGATTTTTCGTATTCGAGATTTGAAAATAAAAAACTGACCAAAACAGATAAAGCAGCCCTTATTAAAGAAAGAATTTTAATCTTTAAAAACGGCGATAATTATTTTAAAAATTTAATTAAACAAGAAAAGCCCTAGTATTTTTTATATGTAATATTGCATATTGCAGGATTAGCAAGGTAATCCTTAAATACTTCTCCGTTTGTGGACATTTTTGCTTCAAAAATGTTATTTTGCGCAATTTCTTTTTTAAAGAATTGATTGTATCTTTCCATAGAATCGGCTATATGCGGAAGTTGACCTTTGGAAAAATTGCAGGTCAAAAGTTGATAGCCTATAGGTTGATGAATTTTTTCTTTATAGACGCAAACGCCCTTCATATTTTTATTCAGGCTGATAGAAATATTGAAATTCTGGTTGTTGAAAGGAATAACACCTTCTTTTGTATAGTTATCGCAATTTCTGAGAGCTTTAGAGAAATTATTTTCGGCATAAACTTGTAAAAATGTGCAAACACTAAAAAATATAAAAACTGCAATTTGAATCTTTTTCATATAAAAATACTCCCCATATAAAAATTATAACACATAGAAAGGAAAAAAAATGCAACAAAATTTAAACTGTTTAAAAGAAAGAATACCGGAAAAACTTTTTGGAAAACCCGAAACGTACGATTATTCGGAATATGAAAACATTGAAGGTTTTAATTTAGACGGAAATTTAATGAAAGATTTTCTTAATATTGCGGAAAAATTAAACCTATCTCAAGAAGCCTTTAAAAACTTAATGGATATAGCCTTTAACATGTCCAAAAAACAAAATGAAATTTACGAGAATAATGTAAAGGCAAAACTTGATGACGATATTTTAAAGTGGTCATCAGCATTTGACGAGGATGTTGAATTGCCGAACAAAAATTCTTCATATCTGAAACAATACATGTCTGTTGCTGATGATGCATACAATGAATTTGCAACGCCAAAATTAAAGGAATTAATGGTATCAACGGGGCTCGTTTATCATCCCGAAATGATTAAAATGTTTCACAAAATAGGCGAAATAATGCAAGAGGACATGATGTCATACGGCGGAAAGCCTGTTGAAGAAGAATTAACACCGGCACAAATACTATATGGCCCGAGAGAATAGAAATTTATAAGTTTTGCATAAGTAAAAGAAAGGAAAAAATAAATGGCAACAGTAGGAAATACTTATTTAACTTTAAAAGACAAATTTGCCCAAAAAACAGACGGCAAAATAGCAAACGCGATTATTGATTTATTAACACAAACCAATGTGGTTTTAGAGGATGCGGTAGTTAGAGAATGTAATGAAGGTTCAACCCATAAAACTACAGTCAGAAACGGTTTACCCGAGGTAGAATTTAGAAAATTTTATCAAGGAGTTACAGCATCAAAAGGTGAATACACACAAGTAACAGATACTACAGGTATGTTAGAGGTTTATTCTCAGGTTGATAAATCGCTTGCTGATTTAGAAGGTGATACTCAACAATTCAGAATAAATGAAGCTCAAGCTTTTCTTGAATCAATGAATAATACCGTTCAGGAAAATATTTTCTATGGTTCAAAAGCTACAAATCCTGCAGGATTTGATGGACTCTCCGTAAGATACAATAAAATCTCTAATGATACAACCTCAATCGGCTACAGAGTAATTAACGGAGGCGGCGTTTCAAATACAAATACATCTATATGGTTTGTTACTTGGGGAGATTTACATACTCACCTTTTATATCCGAAAGGTTCTCAAATGGGCTTTGTTCATACCGATAAAGGTGCTCAAACCGCAACTGATTCAAACGGAAACATGTATGAAGTTTATCGTGACCACTTCAAGTGGGATGTAGGTATGACGGTTCGTGATTTCCGCTCTACAGCAAGAATTGCAAATATTGATGTTACAAAATTAGGCACCGCAAATGCACCCGACCTTATTGCATTAATGATAAATGCGTACCACAGAATCAAAAGATTTGCAAAAACAGGTAACACGGTTATTTATTGTAATGAAACAGTAGAAACATACTTGCACCTTCAAGCGCTCAATAAATCAAATGTTCAATTATCAATTGAAGATTTTGGCGGAAAACCGATAGTTTCATTCTTGGGTGTACCTATTAAATGTGTCGACCAATTAAGAAATGATGAACCCAAAGTTCAATAGAATCAACAAAAAGAAAGGAGAATTAATGTTATTAGATGCACAAAATCTGTTCTCGGATGAACAGGCAATCACGACAGGTACAATATATTCAACAAATACCGTAAAATTCGGGAAAAATGATGTTTCTTTTGTTCCCGTTATAATTCAATCTGTTGCTGATTTTTCGGATTTAACGAGCTTGACCGTAAAAGTTCAAACCGACGATAATCCAAATTTTACAAATGCAGTTGATTTATTTACCTCACAATTGGCAAAGGCTGATTTGACCGCAGGAAGCAAATTCCCGATATCTTATCTTCCGAGAGGCAACAAAGGCTACATAAGACTCGCTTATGTTGTAACGGGCACCACGGAAACGACGGGAAAAATTACGGCAGGTGTTGTTGCCGGTGATGGTTTAGAAATTCAGGAAATATAATTTTTAAAACCAAATATTTGATGAATAGAATAACGGGATTTTGCAGGCATTATGCTTGTAAAATCCCTTCTTAAAAAAAGAAAGGATAAAAATATGTGTGCACCGGTAGCTGCAGCAGCTGCAGTTTCGGCGGTCACTACTGCCGCTGCAACAATAAATAATACTGTACAGGAAAGAAAAAATGCAAAATATGATGCGCAAATTGCTTATGCAAATGCAAAAAATGCCGCATCGGAAGCAAAAAAACAGGAACAAACAGGTATAGAATTATCAAGAGAAGAAAAAATCAAAGGCTTGAGAAATGCAAAACAAATCTATGCTCAAAACGCATCAGGCGGATTTGATACAAATTCAACCACTTCTTTTTATAATTTTCAAGATGTATATAACGAAGCTCAAAATTCAGCATACGGAATTTTGAATGCATATAACGATAAGGCCTCAAATTACTACACTAAAGCAGACAGATATATGAATCAAAGACAAAACATTGTATCAAAATATAATGCGAAATTATTTAATAATGCTTTAGGTTTAACAAATAAAGTAGCTTCATCTTGGGGCAGTTTTAATAAAGGTTCAAACGGAGGTGCAAATGACTTCTTCTAAAACTCAAATCTATAATATTACATTAAACATTTTAGGGGTTTCAACTCCATTGGAAAATTCTGACTTTGATGACAATAGAGCAATTCTTTTGAATAATTACTATGAACTTGCAAGAGATTATGTCTTGAAGGATTTTGATTGGAATTTTGCTTCCTGCTTTAAAAAGCTCTCTCTTTGCGGAGAAGGAATAGAAGAAAGCTGTTACAAATACTGTTATGACTATCCGAATGATTGTATTTGCGCAAGAGATGTTTTTTCAAAAGATGATTTTGTATTAAAAAAATTCTCAATTAACGCTTTAGAAAATGGTTCAAAAATAATTTTAACCGATGCTGAAGATGCGGTATTGAGATATACAAAAAGAATAGATAAGGAAGTTTTTTATTCGGCGGAATATACAATGGCGCTTTCTTACTATCTTGCGTCTTTAACATCTAATGTTATATCCGGCAGTCTGCAAAAAGGCGAGCTTGCTTATGAAAAATACAGACAGATTTTAAAACACGCAAAATTAATTAACGCATCAGAGGGTGCTGAAAATCTTGTTGACGATACCACATATATAGATTCGAGGTGCTGATGAGCGTAAGAGTGTGTCAAAATTCATTTTCAAAAGGTATATTATCGCCGTCTTTAGATGGCAGAGTTGATTTGGAGCAGTATTCTTTAGGTGTTAAAAATCTGACAAACGGAATGGTTTTACAGGAAGGATGTGTACAAAATCGTTCAGGTCTTGAATTTTTGGTAAACACTAAATTTAACAACAAAAAATGTCGTCTTATACCTTTTATTTTTAATTTGGAACAAAATTATATTTTAGAATTCGGCGAAAATTATATAAGAGTGATTAAAGATGGTGGATATGTGTTAAATAACAACAATACAATTTATGAAATCACAACCCCTTACCAAGAAGCTGATTTATTTGAAATTGATTACGTTCAACAGGCAGACACAATCACGCTTGTGCATAAAAACTATACTCCTTATGAACTTTCAAGAATACAGCATAATCAATGGCAATTGAGCGCAATTGATTTTAGATCGGCAATAACAGCGCCTCTCAACGTCACAGCTTCTTATACAGGCTCAACTTCTTCAAATACTACTTACTACTATTACGTTGTAACGGCGGTAGATACTGCAACAAACGAAGAAAGTACAAGAAGTGAAAAGGCAAAAGTAAAGGGGCATTTAGAGGCCTATTGGACAACGTCTGAATATATAACAGTAAGATGGGGTGCCGTTCAAAATGCACAGGAATATAATGTATATAGGGCGGTAAATGGCATATATGGTTACGTCGGGACAACAAGCAACACGAGTTTTGTTGATAACAATATAGAACCCGATTTAACTTCTTGCGCACCTGTTTATTCTAATCCGTTTACGAACAACGAATATCCCTCTTGTGTTTGTTATTATCAACAAAGAAAAGTTTATGCTTCATCACAAAACTATCCGCAGACTCTTTGGGCGAGCCAAACAGGTACGAATAATAATTTTAACGTTTCAAGGCCGTTAAATGCAACGGATTCAATAAGTATGTCATTATATGATAATGTTGCAAATTCAATTCAACACTTATTACCTCTTGATGATTTGATTGTTATGTCGACGAATGCGGAATGGGCGGTAAACGGTAAAGATGAAGTATTCAGCGCAAATCCTGCACCAAAAGCAAGTCTTCAATCCTATTACGGTTCTTCTAAAATTAAACCTGTGGTTTCCGGTTCTATGGTAGTATTTGTGCAATTAGGCGGAAGTATTGTTAGGGACTTGGGGTACAATTACTTATCCGATTCTTATGACGGGCAGGAATTAACTATCCTTGCAAATCATTTATTTGAAGGTAAGCAGATTGTTGATATGGCATATTCAAAAGAACCCAATAGGATTATATGGTGTGTTATGTCGGACGGTTCCGTAAACGCTCTTACTTATAATCCGAGTCAAAAAATTTCAGCATGGCATACACATATAACAAAAGGTGAATTTGAAAGTGTTGCGACTATAAGAGAAGGTAATGAAGATGTTGTCTATTTTACGGTTAAAAGAAAAATAAATAACCAAACAGTTCGATATATAGAGAGATTGAAATCAAGAACGATAAAAACTCTTGAAAACGCGTTTTTCTTGGATTCTGCACTATCAAGAGTGTTTGAGGATAAGGTTTCAAACGTGAGCGGTTTTGAACATTTAGCAGGAGAAACGGTTTGCGGTCTTTTGGATTTTGGGGTTGTTGAGGGTATGGAAGTTAACAACGATGGCACGATAAATTTTCCCTATCCTGCGCAAAATATTGTAATCGGACTCCCTTATACTTTTGAATTGCAAACCTTAAATATAGAAAATATTTCAACGCTCGGAATCAAAAAAATTGTAAATAAAGTAGATGTCAAGATTATTAATTCAAGAGAGGACTTTTTCATAAAAAATGATGACGGAACAGTTTGTCAAAATGCAAGAAGCCATGAAAGCATTAATATTCCATCGAAACTTTTTTCAAAAAGCGTTGAATTTACGCTTTTAAATACACCTAAAACAGAAAAAAATATTACCATATTTCAAAAATTCCCTCTGCCTTTAACCGTCAGCGCAATCACATCAACCGTATCTTTAGAAGAGGCGGAGAATACATGATTGAATTATTAATAAACAGGAAAAATTTGAATAAATTTTTAAACGACATCAGAAAATCCGATAGAGACGAACTTTTTTATCATTTTGGAAAAAAATTGAGAAAAAAATTTATTCAAACTGTTAAAAACACTAAAAACACATATTTTATCGGAAGCGATAGCGGCAAACCCTTAGCATTGGGTGGTTTTCATAAATATAACGATAACAATATTTTTTTAGTGTGGCTTCTTTGCACAAATGAAGTGAAAAACAATAAATATGAGCTTTATAAATACATAAAAGCAAAAGTTGATAAATACAAAGAAAAATGCTCATCTATGTTCAATTATATTTATAAATCAAACTATGATTCCCTGAAGCTGCTATCGGCTTTGGGGTTCAGAATAGTTGATTTAACTTGTGAAGATTTTAAATTATTTTATTATACGAAAGGAAACAGCTTTGATACACGATATATTACCCGTAAATAATTACAAAGGGAACAACAGTTCAACAACGTTTGATTTTGATTTTTATATAGATACGATATCTCAATTAAAAGTCTATCATTATGATTCAAACAATATTAAAACACTTCTTTCTTTAAATATTGATTATTCCATTAATGAAGTGAAAAACAAAAACGGCAGCTTTATTACTTTTCCTTTGCAAGGTTCAAGTTATTCGGTTCTTGCAGAGGATGAAAGTTTATCTATTGAATTATCTTTGCCTATTGCTCAAGAAACACAATACAATAACAGCTCGTTATTGAATCTTGAAGCTTTAGAATATTCTTTTGATTATTTAACCAGATTAATCCAAATTTTATCAAGGCAAATGTCGTTGTGTGTGAAGGCGGAAGAATGTTCCGAATATACACCAAATGAATTGATAGAGAGAATAAATGAAATTGCCTTACAGACAAACGGGATTTTAAATGATGTTTCGGATTATTTCAATAATATAGAAGATTATTACGAAAGCATAGCCACTATAAACGGAAGATTTGATACAATTGTCCAAAAATTTAATTCCATAGATACGCTGGCAGAAAGCATTGAATCTGTTTCTCAAAATAAGGCTAATACATCCCTGTCAAATATTTCTGCTGATGGAAAATATGTTTTAGACGGTCAATGGAAGCCAAAATTTGCAAATTTATCTACAACAGTACTGGTAAATTCTTATACCCATGATTTAAGCAGCTATTTGCCTAATGACAATCAGGCTTATGAAATTTTTGTATATTTAGATGGCGTGTACGAATCAGGAAATGCTGAATTTGCGATTGGTACGACTCCAAATCCTGTTACAAACCATTTTGTGGGCAGTGGCAATTTTCAACTATACAATCGTGTAACAAGCTATTCAAAAGTAGGATGCTCTGTTGGAATTTTACCTGTCGGAGTGGGTACAAATGCAAAAAGAACAATTTATAGCCAAATTACGGGAGCCCAATTGTTAGCGACGAATATTTATATCTATGGATATCGCAGAATAGGCACTAATAACTAAAAGGAGAGAAAAAAATGAATTATTACGTATTTATTATAAACGGAAAAATAGATGGCAAGGGTCAATGCCCATGTAGTGCGGAAGGTTTGACCTGTGTTGAAATAACAGAAGAAATTTATAACAATGTAGAACGCTATATATGGAATGGTGAAAGTGTTATTTTAAACCCGAATTATGCACAAGAACAATTAATAAAACAAAAACAGGCACGAATACAAGAAATTAAAGAAAAATTAGATGAATTGGATTTAAAATCAATCAGAGCAATCAGAGCGGGAGAAACAGACAGAATTTCATCAATAGAAACAGAAGTACAAAACTACAGAAATGAAATAAATACATTGTTGTCAGAAATATCTTAAAAAAGAAAGGAAAATAAAAAATGAGTTTTAAAGACTTTATTCAAGGATTTATTGAAACTTCTAAATTATATATAAAAAAGTTTGAAAATTACTCGGAATTAAACGGTTTGGATAAGAAAAAAAGATTGGATGAAATTATTTTATCTTATTGTGACAATGCTTTATTAAATTCATCTTTAAATTTCTTTTTTAAATATCTTTTAAAAAAATTCGTTATCCCAAATATTTCTTACATTACTCAGGCGATTTTTGATTTAATCAAAACAAACATAGCAGGTATAACAGAATAATGAATATTGAACAAATAGAAAATTTTGCTCCGTATATTGTGATTCTTTTGATGTTTATTTGGCAGAATAATATTTTTGTTAGACCGGAAGAATTAGAGAAAAAACATAGAGAAATTTTAGAAAATATAAAAGAAAAGTACGTTGAAATTAATGCCTATAAAGAATTTCAGAATCATATATATTCAAAACTCGATGAATTGACGGGTTCAATCGATGATTTAAAAGAAATATTAATTAAAAAAGGATAAACCATGAATTTAAATTTTTCTGTTTCGGAATTGATTCATTCCGATAATGCAATTAAAGCGGGTATTGATAATACACCGACGATTAAAGAAATAGATAATTTACTGAATCTTATCTTCTATTGTCTGCAACCCATAAGGGATAAATTAAAAAAACCTATGATTATAACATCCGGATACCGCAATATGAAGGTTAATTTTTTGGCGGGCGGAAAGGCGAATTCACAGCACCTGAAAGGTCAGGCTGCGGATTTTAAGGTTCAAGGTTTGAAGGTTCAACAGATTATTGATTTTATTTTGGAATCCGGAATTGAATTTGATCAATTAATTAATGAATACGATAAATGGGTGCATATCTCATACAAAAAAGGCAAAAACAGAAAAGAGGTTTTTGCCGTCATATAAACTTATTCGTCCCGTTTTAGACTATATTGTCTAAAACCTCCTTTGTTAAATATTAATTTACCCCTCTAATTAATTTTAGAGGGGTTTTTTATTTGCTTTTTAACGACTTAAATCAAAATAAAAAGCCCTGCATATAATGCAAGGTTTTGTTAGTTTTTTTGGTTAGTCAATGTAGGTATTAAAATTTTAAGTAAGTCATATATTTTATATCAAAGGCTCCTTTTGCCGCCATATCGTATAAAATAGTTCTTGTCATAAAGTTATCGAGAGCCTTTTTGTAAGACCTTTCTTCTTTTAAGGCACTATAAATATCTGCCATGGTTAAAACCTGATTTTCATCATTAGGTTTAACTTTTTTATCGTAATTATGATGTTCATATGCAAGCTGAGCTACTTTAGGATTCAAGCTTGTTGTTATAAGAATTTCATAGCTTAATCTGTTATGAAGCTCTATAATTTTTCTTTCTTTGCGACTCAATTTTCCTTTTTTGTTAAGGATATCAGGAGGAATAAATACTTTTCCTATATCATGCAGAAGTGATGCCTCTACTAAATAGAGATAATTGGATTCACTTTTCGTATGTCCCATATTCAGATATGTCTCTTTCGCTTTTCTTGCTGTCGGAATAAGATGAGACATAATGATAGAATTAACATTTTCGGGATAATATCTGCACTCAAGTTCGCTTTGATACAATATTTTCTCTATATTAGGATTTATTTTTATTGCATTTTCTATTGTTGCGCGGTTTAAGTATCTGTATATAAACTGTGCGGGAAAATTCAGAGCCAGCTCGTTATCATAGACTTGCGGAATCTGTGTTTTTGTATATGTATTTGTATTTGTTCTTAGCGCATTATTTAAGCCTACGGAATAAAACAACTTTTCCTTAATATCAAAATTGCTATGCTGTTTTTTGCGGCTCGCACTTATGCGGTCAAATAAACCCATATTCACCCACTAAAGTTTAAAACACTACCTTTACCTTTACGTATATATAAAGTATTTTTAGTGAAAAAAATTGCCTCTTATTTTAAATTGTTTAACATGTGTTAACAAATTATAAATTTCTATCTGACATTACCCATATAAAACAAAATGTCTATAACCATATCCGCAACAAGAATATATACGGTACAAAGTATTGCAGACATTGTTGTTGATTTTCCGACATTAATGGCGCCGCCTCTTGTATTGTAGCCTGCTGTTGAACAAATTAAAGCAATAATACCGCCAAAGATAACTGCTTTCAAAAGGCTGATATAAACATCTTTTAAAACAAGCATTAACCATACGGAATTAAAGTATCTGATGGGGTGTAAATCAATAGAAAAATATGAAACCAAAGCTCCGCCTGCTATTCCTATTAATTCCGCAAGCATAACTATACAAAAACAAGATAAAGCTCCTGCAATAATTCTCGGCGCAAAGTAATATCCGACAGAATCAACTTTTAATACTTCTATTGCATCGATTTGGTCTGTTATTTGCATATTTGCAACTTGTGCCGTTATTGCGGTACCTGCTCTTGCAGCCAGTGCAAATGCCGCAAACCCCGGTGCGATTTCCCTAATTAAAGCTACGGCAAGAAAACCGCCGATATAGCTATCTCCGCCGGACATTAAAAATTGGTGTGCAACTTGAAGTGCAATAACACAGGCAGCAATAAACACAATCGAAATACATATTCCCAGTGAATCAAATCCGATTGATGCTGTTTGAGCAATTACCGAGCTGAATCTGAGGTTCCCCTTCAGAGTATATTTAATTGCCGAGAATAAGTTTTGAACGCACTGACCGAGAAATTTTATCATAAATTGATTATATCAGTTAATAATAAAAAAACTAGATTTTTAATTTTTTTTTATTTAAAATACAACTATGATATTATTTGATGTATTATTCGCTATAATAATAATTTATCTGTTTATTTATTGCATATACCAACTTTTCTTTTATATAAAAGCCAGAAATTTAGACAACTTTGCATACGAACAGGAAATTAACAGAAGTAAAGTTACGGAAAATAAAAGACTCTGTGTTTTAATATACGCTACAAGCAGAGATAAAAATCTTGATAAACTTCTTGCTTCTTTGAATAATCAGGATTATTCAAAAGATAATTACGAAGTCCATGTCGCATTTCAGAAAGATATGAACGATACAAACGCGGAAAGAGATTTTGCGCTGGGCGCAAGAATTCATAATATTCAAAATCCGGATTTCTTTTCAAAAGATAAAGCGCTTAATTTATTAATTCAAAAATTACTTCCCGAAAAAAACTTTGATGCATTTATATTTTTAGGTGCAAAGAGAATAATAGGCGAAAAATATCTTTATAATATCAATAAAACAATTACAGAACCCGGGGTTTATGTAGGTACAAAAATTACGATGAATAAAAACAAACAGTTTGCAAAAAGATTAAAGCAGGCTGTTATTTCATCATATTTAAAATATTCAAACAGAACCTACAACCTTGTTCGTTCTATGTTTAATTTACCTTTCTTGATTGACGGAGAAAATTTTGTTATAACTTCTGATGTTTTAAACCAAATAGGATACATAAGCGTAGAAGATAAAGATATAGAGCTTGAATATACTCTGGATTTGGCTTCTAACGGTATAAAATCAATTTATTCTCCATACATTATCACGGGTGTTGATATTAAAAATTATAATTTTGCTTCACCCTCGTTGAAAAATAAGATACATCTTTTTTCATACTATTTTAAATTTTTGTTTTTCAAGGATTTAACTTTCAAAGAGTTTATACTCTTTTGCTTAAAACCTAATTCAATCTTGGTTATTGCAGCATACATAGGACTTTTATCGTTGTCGGTATCTTTTCCGCAGCATGTTGCTTCTAATTTTGTTATTGTATTGGGTGCTTTTTTGTTTGCTAACTTTTTATTTTCAATATTTATTTCAAAAATGACTGCATCTGAAGTGTTCTTTTTGATATTTTATCCTTTTTGTCTTACTTGGCAAAAAACAAAACTCTATATTAACAATTTGACCATGAGGTCAATTAAAAACAGTAAATATGAAGAAGAAAACATTAATTCTGCTACCGTAAGTGCTGTTGTAAGACATGGAAAAAAAGATATAAATTGTAAATTGGATTTAGTATCGGAAGACGGCATGAAAAAAGTCGTATTCAGAGAAGGAAATCGTTTTATTTCAACTGATTTATGTTTAAGAATGTATGATGCCATGGCTGATATGACATACAAATTAAAATCAAAAGACTTAACTTTAAAAGTTTGTCAAAATTGTGAACATTTTTCAATAAGTCCCGACGGTACTCTTGATTGTGTTGTCGGAAAATGTAATGTTTCTCAGGTAGAAATATGTATATGGAACGGATGTCAGTATTTTTATAATTACAATGACACAGAAGAAGACGAACAATAGTTTTTAAAAAATATATTTTATGATACTATATCAGTATGAATGAAAAAGTTTCTATTCTGAATTGTCATGTTGATTTATGCGGGGTTGAGGACGCACTGGAAAGAGTTCTTTCAGCCATCAATGAAAATATTAATTTTCAAATAGTAACAATTAATCCCGAAATGATTATAAATGCTCAAAAAAACAAGACTTTTTTTGATATAGTAAATTCTGCGGATTTGGTTATACCTGACGGTGTTGGTGTAAAGATTGCACTGAAACTAAAAGGAATAAAAATAAATCAAATCAGAGGGATAGATTTTTCAAGATTGCTCATAAAAACAGCCTCACAAAAAGGTTATAAAATAGGTCTTTTGGGTGCAAAAGAAGAAGTTATTCAAAAGGCAAAAGAAAATATTTTAAAAGAATTTCCGGCGCTTGATATTGCATATATCAGAAACGGCTATTTTTCGGATGATAATGAAATAATTGAACAAATTAAAAATGCAGACCTTAAAATTCTGCTTGTTGGTTTAGGTTCTCCCAAACAAGAAGAATTAATTTATAAATTAAAAAGCGAATTAAAAGGTACTGCTATGATTGGTGTCGGTGGAAGTTTTGACGTATTTTCGGGAATTGTTAAAGAAGCACCTTTAATATACCGGAAATTAGGTCTGGAGTGGCTTTATAGAACAATCTTGCAGCCCGAAAGATTCAAAAGAATATTCCCGCTTTTGCCAATATTTTTGATAAAGTGTATAATAAGTACTGTAATGAATAAGGATTGATATTTTGAAAACGTTTACGAATGCGGTTAGAAAAGACATACTAAAAATGATTCACAACGCAAAATCAGGTCACCCCGGTGGTGCGTGTTCATGCGTTGATATTTTATCGGTATTATATAAGAAAGTTTTAAATGTACCTGTTGAATGGGCAAATGCCGTAGATTTTAAAAACAGGGACAGATTTATTCTTTCAAAAGGACATGCAAGCCCCGCTCTGTATGCTGTTCTTGCGCATTGCGGTTATTTTTCAAAAGACTTGTTAATGGGTTTTAGAATACTGGGTTCAAAACTTCAAGGACACCCTTCATCAAGAGTAGGACTACCGGGAATTGAGGTTTCAACAGGTTCTTTAGGACAAGGACTTTCTATCGGTGTCGGTATGGCTCTTGCAATGAGATTAGATAACATTAAATCAAAAGTTTTTGTTTTAATGGGCGATGGTGAAATGCAGGAAGGAAGCGTTTGGGAAGCATTAATGAATGCAAATAATCAAAAGCTTAAAAATCTTGTTGTAATAATAGACAAAAACAACCTGCAAATCGACGGTTCGACAAATGATGTTAAAACGTTAGAGCCTCTTGATAAAAAATTAGAAGCTTTCGGATTTAATGTAAAAACAGTTGACGGACATAATTTTGAAGAATTGGAAAAAGTTTTGCTTGATGCGAAAAAATCAAACGAACTTACTGCAATAATTGCGAATACTATAAAAGGCAAGGGTGTTTCATTTATGGAAAACAATGTTTCATGGCATGGAAAAGCACCGAACGATGAAGAACTTAAAAAAGCGCTGGAGGAATTATGCTAGTAAAAAATCTCTTAGAAAAGCCTGAAACAAAATCCCCGAGAAAAACATACGGTGAAACGCTTGTTGAATTAGGCGGAAAAAATCTCAATATTGTTGTATTAGACGCAGATTTGTCATGTTCTACCCAAACTGCCATGTTTAAAAAAGCATATCCCGAAAGATTTTTTAATTGCGGTATAGCAGAACAAGATATGATTACAACGGCTGCAGGTCTTGCTTATGGCGGAAAAACTGTTTTTGCAAGTACGTTTGCAATGTTTGCAACAACGAGATGTCTTGACCAAATAAGGAATACGGTTTGTTATTCAAAATTGGACGTTAAAATTGTTGCTACCCACGGGGGAATTACGGTGGGTGAAGATGGTGCTTCTCATCAGGCATTAGAGGATGTTTCGTATATGCGTTCAATTCCTGATATGCGTGTTATTGTTCCTGCGGATTGTAATGAAGTACGTCAGGTTATAGAATATGCTGCAAGAACACCGCTTCCGATGTATATCAGAATACCGAGAACAAATCTCAAAAACATTTTTGATAAAGATTACAAATTTAATCCGAATGCGGGAATAAAACTCCGTGACGGAAAGGATTTGACTATTGTTACAAACGGTGAAACATTGTACGAAGTGTTATCAACTGCACAAAAGCTCCATGAAGTTGGAATTGAAGCCGATGTATTGCATTATCCGGTTGTTAAACCGTTCCACCACTTAGCACTTAAAGCAAGTGCGCAAAAAACCAAAAAAGTTGTTGTTGTTGAAAATCACAGTGTGATAGGCGGATTAGGCAGTGCGGTTTGTGAATCGTTGTGTCATTATGCACCTTCTAAAGTGTACAGAATCGGCACAAAAGATACCTTCGGTCAATCCGGTGAACAAAGACAACTAATGGAATTTTACGGTTTAACCGACAAGAAAATATATGAAAAAATAATTAAATTTATGGATGTAAGATGATTGTAATAAGAGATTTAGTTAAACAATATAAAAATAAATACGCGCTCAGGGGAATTGATTTGGATATTCGACCCGGTGAATTTGTGTTTCTTGTAGGGTCATCAGGTGCGGGAAAATCTACATTGATGAAAATGCTATACCTGGAAGAGCGACCGACAAGGGGCAGCGTGTATGTTGCAGGTATAGACATAGGAAATCTCCCACCGAGCAAAATTCCGAGTTTAAGAAGATGTATGGGAATTGTTTTTCAGGATTATAAATTGCTTCAAAACCATACAGTATATGATAATATCGCATATGTAATAAGAACAATGGGTATTTCATCAAAAGAAATTGAAACAAGAGTAATGGGCGCCTTGAAGGTTGTCGGTTTAGAGGATAAATACAAATCAAAACCCAGTGAATTATCAGGCGGTGAACAACAAAGAGTTTCCATCGCACGTGCAATTGTGAACGGGCCTCCGTTATTGATAGCGGATGAACCTACAGGTAATCTCGATCCGAAAAATTCGCTTGAAGTTATGCAGATACTCGAACAGGTTAACCAAAGAGGAATTACCATACTTGTTTCAACACATGACCAAAATATGGTTAATTACTTCAGAAAAAGAGTAGTTACACTTAACCACGGACAAGTTGTCAGTGATAGAGAAGCCGGAACATATGACTAGAAGAAATAACAGAAATCAAAATATAAAACAAAGAGTGAAATCGCACATTCCAAAGGATTGGATGAGTGAGATTAGAATTGCCTACAGAATAATCATTGAAACCGTAAAAGGAGTGGTTAGAACAGGGCTTGTTAATATCGCAATTATAACAACAATTGCTGCAATATTAACAATCTTTGGTTCTATATTCAGAGTTACATTGACACTCAACTCTTTTGCTAATTCAATGGGTTCTGCATTGGAAATAAGCGCATATCTTAATCAAAATGCGGACGTAAATCAAACAATTACGGCAATAAAAAACCTTGACCATGTACAGAAGGTTTCTTTTGTGTCAAAGGATGCATCGTGGAAGCAATTAAAAACGGAAATAGATGTTCCGGATATACAAAATCCATTGCCTGATACGCTTCATGTTAAAATTGACAATACAAAGAATCTGGTTGCCGTGATGCAGGAATTAAAAACCGTAAACGGAATCAGTGATACAAGTTACGCAAAGGATTTAGTGGAAAAATTTGAAATGATTAATGCGGTTATTAATACTGCAACACTAATTTTCCTTGCTATTGTTTGTATATTAACAATCGCAATAATTAATAATACCATAGAGCTCGTTATTCAATCCAGAAAAGAAGAAATAGAAATAATGAGATTGATGGGGGTTTCAAATTGGTATATTAAAACACCTTTAATATTGCAAGGTGCCATATACGGATTCTTTGGAGCATTGGTTGCCATTGTTCCGATAAAAATTGTTCAGGAATATATCATAAAAATACATGAATTTTTTATGATACCGATTGACCCGTTGGCACAGTTTACCGTATTATTTAGTGTATTAACACTGGGTGTTACTTTTTCTTCAGTGGGTAGTTTTTTAAGTATAAAGAAACATTTGCAGGTATAAGATTATGATGAATAACGGTTCAAATAAATTAGATCCTCAACAGGTGGTTGCAGAGTTCAAAGACATTCCGCCTATGCCTAATGTTATGGTTAAAGCGTTGAATGTAATAAAAAATCCGGCAACGGGTATAGCTGAGCTCGGCAAAATTATGCAAATGGATCAGGCAATAGCTACAAAAACATTAATGTTGGTTAATTCGGCATTCTATGGTTTTCGTCAACAAATTACATCAATTAATAAAGCCCTTGTTGTTTTGGGTATGATGAAGGCGAAAAACATCATAATGAGTCTTGCTCTAAAGAAAATGATGACTGCCCAAGGAAGCCGTGAATTATGGGAGCATTCAATTAAATGTGCAATTGCAGCAGAAGTACTTGCAAAAGAATATAGAGTAATAAACCCTGATGACGCTTTCGTTATAGGTTTTTTGCATGATATAGGCAAGATTCTTTTAAACACAAAAAACCCGCTTAAATATTCAAAAGTAAGATATCTCGCACAACAAAGCAACGTTGATCTTGTTGAGGTTGAAGATGCGCAGTTCGGAACAAACCACTGTATTTTAGGTGCATTGATATCCAAAAAATGGCAATTACCCGTTATTTTAACAAATTGTATCAGATATCACCACGACCCTGTTCAAAGCTCACTTCCTACATTGTGCGGTGTCGTTTATTGTGCTGACAGACTTGTTCAAAATATTATACCTAATCCTATATTGAACCCGAAGATAATGAGTAAAATTGAGTTTACGATTCAAGACCCTATTGCATTAAGAGAAACGATACTTGCAAAGGCCAACATCTTTTTAAAAGAAATGTCGGGTGCTTAAAAACTTATTTCGCCTCTGCCGAATTTATCTATTAAATCGCTATAACCGCCTATGTTTTCTCCGTTTATAATGATTTGCGGAAAAGTTGCAAGGTTGGGCAGGTTGTATTTTTCAGTTAATTTTTTTCTGAAATTTTCTTCATCATCTTCGCAGGATATTTCTTTATATTCTACATTATGCTCGTCAAGAAAAATCTTTGCTTTCATACAATAAGGGCAATAATCGAGAGTGTAAATTTCAACATTTTTTGCTTCTTGCATTTTTATCCTCCTTTAATTCTTGATAGAATTTTTTTTGTTTGTTCTTTTTCTTCTTGGGGGATATCAAGCTTGATATAGTCTTCAAAGTATTCTATTGCGGATTCTTTATCGTTTCTGCCTAAAAACAGTGTACCTAGTTTTTTATATGCAGGTGCAAATTTTTCGTTGAGCATTAGAGCTTTTAAGTATGAACCTATTGCTCTATCTATCTGGTCATCTGCTTGATAGGCTTCTGCAAGCATATAATATATCAAATGATTTCTGACCCCATCTGCTACCAATTCTAAATTAGAAATTGCTGAAGCGTAATTACCCATCTCCATAAATATTCTGGCTAATTCGTAATTATAGTCTATGTTGTCAGGTTCTTCATCCATTGCTATTTGCAACATTTCCATTGCGTCATCATATCTTGAATCCGCAATTAGTTCTCTTATATATTCTACTCTCGAGATTTCTTGGCTTTCTGATTGTTCTATATCTTGTTCCATATTTTATTCCTTATTAAATTCTTTCAATTTTTCTTCAAATAATTTTAGAGGAAAACCGATAATATTATCGATTTCACCTTCGGTTTTTATACAAAAATCAAATCCGTCATCTTGTATTCCATAGCTTCCTGCTTTATCTAACGGGTTTTTGGTTTCAATATATTTTGTTATGTCTTCATCGCTTAATGTTCTAAAGGTTACATAAGTTGTATCCGTTGCAGTAATTTTTTTTGATGAAGATAAAATGCATATCGAAGTAGAAACAAAATGAGTTCTGTCGGATAATTTTTTTAAAGTGTTAAAAGCATCAAGTTTATCTTTTGGTTTTCCTAAAATTATATCATCAATTACAACGACTGTATCTGCCGATACAATGACAGAGTCGTTATTGTTTTTTAATACATCAAGTGCCTTATTGTATGCGCAAAATTCAACAAGCTCTTTTGAATATTTTTTTGATGTAATGTTTTCATCATAAGAGGAAGGGATTATTTTAAAATCGTACCCTTTAGATTTAAGTATTTCTTTTCTTCTCGGAGAAGCGCTTGCTAAAATGATATTCATAAAAATATTTTATTATAAAAATCGTTAATCAAAAACTTTATTTTCCGTAGTTGTCTTTAGTTTTAAAAGCGCAAATAACTTCTACAATACTAAGTACTAAAAACACTCCAAAAACCAATAAATATGAATTGTTCGGATAAATTAAGGCATTACCTGTTTTTACGGGTTCAAACAAATTCATCAAAACCCCTGATAGTGTACCTAAAATCCCTACCATCATAAAAAATCCGAAATTTTGAATTGCAACGGCGGTTGCTGAAACTTCGTATCTGTTTATTATATGCAACGTCAAAATAAGAATAGGTGAGATACTCCCGATAAAAGAAGGGATTAAAAATATAAATGCAATAATTTTTGTATGAATATCAAGTATCAAAAATAAACAAACCGAAAGAGAAGATAAAAAAGAAAGTATTGCATACGTTCTGAATATTCCTGTACGTTTATTGTTCATACATCTTGAAATATATGCGGTTATTGTGCCTGCAATCGCTGAAATCAAAGCCATAATTGATAATACAATCGCACTATCAGATACATTATAATAACAAAAATCCTGTAAGAATTTTTTTCCTATAACACTCTGCAAAACATAATACAGTCCATAATTTGTGCTTCCGAACAAGTAAAGGATTATGTTATCCTTGTTGGTTAAAATTTCTTTAAACGGTGCAAAAGAAAACCTTGTTTCTTTTTCCGAATGAACGGGTTTAAAAATAAATAAAAGAATTAAATATAAAACACATAAAAATAAACTGAAAAATCCTATAAAATAAAATACGGCTTGCCAGCTTGTTTTATTTATTACGGAAACCAAAGGTGCATTTGCGATTATACCTCCGCTGTAACCAAAAAACAAAATATAAGAAATTGCAAGAGTGAAATTCTTATCGTGAACGTATTTTTTAACTTCTCTCACGGCGCTTAAATAAAAGGTTGCAGAACCAAATCCGACAAGCGCTCTTGAAATATACAATCCGAAAAATGATTGACTGTGTGGGAATAATATTGCGCCCAAAGCAAAAGCAACAGCGCCAATTGCAATTACCCTAAACCCTCCTATTTTATCCACCATTAATCCGACAACAAGTTGCGTTATTGCATAAATATAGCAAAAAATTGCACCTAACAAGGTTATTTTAGATGCACAGGCGGCTAAATCATTCTGTAATAAATCAAAAATTGCTCCCGGAATAGCAACTCTTTGTATATTGGCTAAAAAGTAAAATACTGTTGCTATAATAATTAATGATAATCTTAAGTAGTGTTTTTTGTGGAGTGTAATATTATTCACTATCTTATTATACCAAAAACTTGAAAATTGATTTATATGATAGCTTAATATATTTAAATATTTTATTATAAAGCGGACATAATGTGTTACAATCTGTATATGAAAATAAACGGAATAACGTCACACAGTTTGGTTTTAAGAACAAATCAGAATAAAAACAGTTTGCAATCCTTAAAAACAAATACAGAAAGAGGTTTTGATTATTCTGCATTGGAACTTTCAGGCTCATATAACAAGATAAATTTTGAACAAAATTACGGAAAAAATATATCAAGAGCAAGCTTGGGTATTAATAAAGCAATTGACAGTAACGACCATAAAAAAGCGATAAAAATCTTGAGAAGTCTTTATCAACAAAATCAAGGCAAAGGAAGATTTTTTGATAATATAGAAGAAAATATGCAAACTACCGCAATATATTCCGGTGGGAAAAGGTACTTATACAAATATCCTACGGGAGAAGATTCCGATTTATTAATAAGCAAATACTTTCTTGCGTACAGAAAAGGCGATAACGTAGTTGAAATTAATTTATCAAATGATTCGGAAAAAACCTATAAAGAAAAAAACTTTTTAGCATACGATTTAATAAAGGCTGTAAAGAGGGAGTTTTTCGATGGAGAAAATGATACTTGTGCCGAATTAATGGAAGAATTTTATAAGAATAACAAAGATTCAAAACTCCAAAACAAGACCACTGTTTCTGATGATGGCATTTTAATTATGTCCAAAGAAAAAGACGGCAAAGGAAAAATGCAAATTTTATTTATGTCGCCTGAAGAAATTCACGACGGTGATATGGAAGGAAAGCAGGGAATATCGATAGATATGAATAAAAAAGACAATATGGTTTCATATTCAACCCAAAATTCTTATCCTGACGGTTTTAAATGCAAGAGAACATTTGTTTTTAACTATAATTAATTTTGATTTATAGTGAAATATTTTAAATATAATGATATAATATGTTGAAAAATTAAGAGGAAATTAGGATAGAAAATGAAATACGAATGCAATCTCGATTTAGATGAATTAAAGAAAAGAACTTCAAAAGACTGTTTGGTCACCAAAAAAATGCTTGATGTTGATTCGCCTGAATTTAATAACCTTGCAGACGGAGATAAAAACGCTCTTTCTTATCTTGTTAAAGCAGCAAGAATTATAGAAAAAATAAATATGGAGCTTGATTCTTGTCACAATTTACCTTTTAAAAAATACTTGGAAGATGAAATTAAAAAAGGCGATGAAAGGGCAAAATTAACAAAAATATTGTTTGATGCGCAAAAAGGAATTTTTTCTCTTGATTGTGAATCTAATATGGTAATCCTTGCAAAAGAATTGGAATTTAAGGGCGGCAGAGGTTTCTATCCGGAGGATTTAACCGTAGAAAAATTTCATAATATTTTAATAAAATATATAAAAGATGGAAAGATTGAACTCGTAAGGAAAATATTAAACCAAAGAAGTGTTATTGAATGGGATAAAGAAAGCAAAGAAGAACTTGTCGCAATTGATTATGTGGATAAATTCTCAGAGGATTTTAAAAATGCTGCGGAATTATTGTTGAGAGCGAGCTGTCTTTCGACAAATATAGATTTTAACGAATATTTAAGACTTCAAGCACAGGCATTTTTGGTTGCGGATCCTATGCTGGATGCTTATGCGGATAGAAAATGGGCAAAAATGCAGGATACTCCTCTTGAATTTACAATAACCAGAGAAAATTACTCTGATACAATGACGGAAACGGTTCTTGAAAATGAAGAATTAAAAAATCTACTCGATAAAAACAATATAGAAGTAATTTCAAAAGATTATCTGGGTGCAAGAGTAGGTATAGTCAATAAAGAAGGTACTGATTATATTTTAAAAGTTAAAGAATACTTGCCTCTAATGGCAAAAAATATGCCCTATAATGACGAATATCAACAAGTAATTTCCGATAAGAATGAAATATCACAAACCATGGTGGATGTGGATTTGGTTGATGTTGCGGGTGATGTGGGTGCATTTAGAGCAGGGATAACTTTGGCTGAAAATTTACCCAACAATGACAAATTGTCTTTAACCATAGGTGGCGGAAGAAGAAACGTTTACCACAGACAAATAAGATTTATAACGTCAGAAGATGCAAAACAAAAACTGCAAGAAAGACTCGATAATATTTTAGATAAAAATTTTCACAAATTTTATGACGATAAAATGGATCACCCGTTTACGATTGGTCATGAAAACGGGCATTCTTTAGGACCAAAAGAAGGAACGGAAGCACTCGGTAAATATAAATCAATTATTGAAGAAAATAAAGCTGATATGGTTTCTCTTTCTATGCTTGATGTTTTGACTGATGCCGGATTATACACAAAAGAAGAAAGAAATAAAATAATAGTAACATACGCGGCAGATAATATGTTAAAATCAAAACCGGAATTATCGCAAGCACACAGAGTTCGCTCGGTTATGCAAAATTACTATTTTATTTTAAATAAAGCTATTTCAATTTCATCGGATGGTTTTTTATCAATAGATATAGAAAAAATGGTGCCGACGGCGCAAAAAATGCTCTCGGAAATTATCAAGGTTCAACTGAGTAAGGATTTTTCAGCAGGTGAAAAATACGTTAATGATTACTTTGTTTGGACTGATGAAATGGAGCTTATTAGTCAAAAACTAAAGAAAATTTCAAAAAGATTAAACGGAACAACCGAACAAAAACTCGCTGAATATCTTTTAAAAGAAGAATTGTAAAAAAAATTTAATATTAATTAAATTACTGACAATTCATAATGTCTTATTGCTTTAATTTATATATGAAAATTTCCTCATTAAACAATATACAAAATATTAAATATAATCGAGTTTTAAATCCGTCGTTAAAAAATAATTATATAAAAAATGATACGGTTTCATTTTCCGCCAATCCGGATGTTAAGTACTACGATTGCAATAATGATTTATTCGATGGGTGCGAAGTAAAACCCATGAAAAAATTTAAGGATATGAATCCTGATAATTTAGCGCTTGTTCATATGACAAATTATGTACCTATAGATGGTAAAATTATTTCAACAAAAAATGCCACAAAAGATGAAAGCGGTGCGGGAAAATATCGTTCAACCGTTCACTTTGCCCTGAATCATGTTGTCCATGAACATATGTATGGTGAAGGTTGGCATCAAATGAAATACGGAATAATTCTTCCTTTTAATAAAACAATGGATGGTGTCCAAAATGAAGATATTTTGGGCGGAAAGTGGGATGATTTTTATTTAAGAGGAAATATAAAAATACCCGAAGGCAGCTATATAGTGAAATATAACCCTGATATTCAAAAAGGAAAATTAAGAGTAAGCGATTTATCAACTTCGGCTGAATTTAAAAATACAGAAGGTGTTAAATTAGTCGAAAGTTCAAATCCCAACCTTAATGAAACAGTTAATACCGTCATAAGAAAAGCAGGATATTCTAATCTTGATGATATTATAAGTAAGGGAATGGGAATAGATAGCCAATATGCGCATATAATGCTTGATGCAAAAAAACAACTCGAATTGTTTGATAAAGATGTTAATAAGTTTGCTGAAATTTCTTCTACTTTGAATCATCAAAGGATTTTAGAATACAATAAACGTATTGCAAAATCTTGGGCGAATTTTTGTGAAAAATATAATTATACAAATCGAACCCATGCCACTTCTCCTTGGGGAAGAAGTGAGGCACTGATTGAATGTATAAAATTAGTAGGGTTGTACGACGATAGCTGGATATACAATTGGAAAGCTGAAAGTTACGAACCGGAGGACAAAGATTATCCGGTGCTTGATGATGATAAATTATCCGAATTGATAGGACTAATAAATAGTCAAAACGAAGAAGATGAAGATTCGGCAGCCGAAATTGATTATCAAAAAGAATTTTTAACGGTAATTGACGAAATAAAAAAACAAACTCCGCCCGATAAACCCTTGAGCTATGATATTGATAAAATGCGCGAAATTATTGAAACTTCCTCCAGACCTTCCGTTGCATTGGATAGGATAGAAAAAGAGCTTAAATTAAAAGTAATGATAGATGAATCCGATTGCGATAAAGATTTAAAACAGGAAGATATATATAAAATGGTGGATTTGCTTTTGTGTGTTTCAAATGCGCAAAAAATGGCTTTAGAATAAAAAAACCGATACTCAAAAGTATCGGTTTTTTTATTGTTTTATCATATTTTTATTTGCATATTGATAATAATACGCCTGCTGCAACCGCAGAACCGATTACACCTGCAACATTAGGTCCCATAGCGTGCATTAAAAGGAAGTTTTGAGGATTTTCTTCTAAACCGACTTTGTTTGCTACTCTGGCTGCCATAGGCACTGCAGAAACACCTGCAGAACCAATGAGCGGATTGATTTTTGTTTTTGAAAACAGATTTAATATTTTTGCCATAATTACGCCTGCTGCTGTTGCAAGTGAGAATGCTAAAATACCAAGTACAAGAATTTTCAATGTTTCAAGTGTTAAGAAATGGTCAAATTGAAGTTTTAATCCGACTGCAAGACCCAAGAAAATCGTAACAATATTGATTAATGCGTTTTGCATAGTGTTGGATAATCTTTCAACAACTCCGCATTCTCTGCATAAATTACCGAAGGTCAACATTCCGACTAACGGGCATGCATCGGGTAAAAATATTGCACAAAGTATAAGAACAACAAGCGGGAAGGTGATTTTTTCTCTTTTTGATACTGTTCTTAATTGTGTCATTTGTATTTGACGTTCTTTTTTTGTGGTTAATGCTTTCATAATAGGCGGTTGAATCAAAGGAACCAATGCCATATAAGAATAAGCAGCAACCGCAATTGCACCCAATAAATCAGGTGCGAGTCTTGATGTAACAAATATTGAAGTCGGGCCATCAGCACCGCCTATGATACCGATTGCACCTGCTTGAGGCAATGTGAAACCAAGACAAAGCGCAAGAAGTAATGCGCCAAATATACCGAATTGAGCAGCGCCACCCAAAAGAGCAGTCTTAGGGTTTGCAATAAGAGGACCGAAATCCGTCATTGCACCTACACCCATGAATATAATCAAAGGAAATATACCGATTTTTGGGTCAATTCCGACTAAATATATGAATTGTTGGAACGAATGGTCGCAAGGGAAATTTGCAATCAAACCGCCAAATGCAATAGGAACCAAAAGTAAAGGTTCAAATTGTTTTTTAATGCCGAGCCACAATAAAAACAGGCATATAAATACCATTATTATTTGACCGTACATATGCATAAATTGTTCAACACAATTTTCTATATTCGGATCTGCAGGAAGTATAAAATTAACTATTCCCGTAGAATTCCAAAGGTTAGATAGAGCATCTTGAATATTTACTGTCATAATTTATTAACCTTTCCGCTGAATAATTAACCTATAACTACCATTGTTTGACCGTTTTGTACGGCATCGCCTTGAGAAACTTCTATGGAAATAACTTTTCCTGAAACCGGAGATTTAATTTCTGTTTCCATTTTCATTGCTTCAACGACCAAAAGTACGTCGCCTTCCGTAACTTCGTCGCCTTCCGCAACTTCAATTCTTAAAATATTACCGGGGAGTGCGGCTTTAACTTCAGTACCTTCACCTGCTGATAAAGATTTTGTTTCTTCGATTCCGTCTTTTACGGCAATATCGTATTCTTTTCCGTTTACAACAGCTTTAGAACCATTTAATTTAACCGCATATTTCTTGCCGTTAACCGTTACGGTACAGCCGTCTTTAGAGGTGGCAGAAGTTGATTTTTGAACTGCTCCTGATGATTTATTAACGGAAACAACACCTTTTCCGAGTAAAAATTCAATACCTTTATCCACATTTCCATCTTTACAAGCGGCAGATATAAAGATATTTTCGTCTGTCACGGGAAGTCCTGCTTCTTCTAATCTCTTCTTAGCAGCTTCTATACCTTTATCTGGGTCTTTTTCGTTGATATCAACAACATGTTCTGTTGTGGGTTCCATTCCTAATTTTTCAGAAGCCCATTTAACAAGTTCCGGATCGGGTTCGCAAGGAGTTTTTCCAAAGTAACCGAGTAACATTTTTGCATATCCGGGGTTTGCTTGGTCCCATGGTTTTTCTGAAATTGCATTTAAGAAGGATTGTTGAGCATAGAATTGTGAAACAGGAGTAACAGATGTTGCATAACCGCCACGTTCAACCACTTCTTTCATATTGGCAATTAATTTCGGGAATTTATCCAACATACCCATATCTTTTAATTGGTTAACGGTTGTTGCTGTTGCACCACCCGGAAGGGGTGCTTGGATAAGTATCGGGTTAACTGCTAAAGAAATCGGAGAAATAGGATAATCTTTCATACATTCTTTGAATATTTCTTCGGTTTCCATAATCTTTTTAATATCTAAACCAAGGTCATAATCTGTACCTTTCAGAGCATGCCACATGGAAATAATATCCGGTTGACCCGTTCCGCCTGAAACCGGTTTCATAGCCAAGTCAATTCCGTCTGCACCGCCTTCGAGTGCTGCTAAATAAGCAGCTAAACCTGTTCCTGCGGTTTCATGAGAGTGGAAGCGAATGTGTGCGTTTTCGCCCAATATTTCACGCGCCATTTTTACTGTTGCATATACTTTTCTCGGATTTGAAGTTCCTGAAGCATCTTTAAATGCAAGTGAATCAAAGGGAAGCCCTGAATCTAAAATGTTTCTTAAAACTCTTTCATAAAATGCAACATCGTGTGCTCCTTCGCAGCCATAGGGTAATTCCATCATAGTTATTGTAACTTCATGGTTTAGTCCATGTTTTTTGATTGAATTAGCGGAATCAATTAAGTTATTAACATCGTTCAATGCGTCGAAGTTTCTTATAACATTAACTCCGTGTTTTGCAAACATTTTAGCGTGAAGGTCAATGATATCACGGGGTTGAGAGTTTAGACCTACAACGTTAACGCCACGTGCTAAAGATTGTAATGTAACATCAGGTCCTACAGCGGCTCTGATTTTATCCATTGTTTCAAAACTGTTTTCGTTGCAGAAAAATATCGGAGCTTGAAATCTTGCGCCGCCTGCTGTTTCAAAATGTTTTAAACCTGCATCAACTGCGGCTTGCAGGGCGGGTATGAAATCTTCAACAAGAACTTTTGCTCCGTATATGGACTGAAAACCGTCACGAAACGATGTATCCATAACTTTAATTTGTTTTTTTGTCATTTTTATTTCCTCTTCGTAAAATAGTATCAATTAATTATAAAGCTGCGTTTGCAACGGCAATCGCAATTGCAACTTCGGTATCATCCGTTGTTTTTTTGTTTTTGGTTGAAGTTTTAACTTCTTCAACGGGTGATGGCCAAATTTTTTCAATACAAGCGACGCAGCGAGCCATAATCATAATTGCAAAAACAAGAATTGTTAAAAAAGAAAACACAATTCCCATTCCAACTACCATAACTACAGCGCCTTCCGTTGAGCTTTGAATAATGTTTTGCATTATTTCTTGGCACATAGTATTTCTCCTTTTATTCCGTTAACTAAAAAATCTTCATAATTGTTTTTAAAATTATCTAAAAATTTGTTTATAAATTCATCTTTATTAATCGGTGTTTTTGTTTCATTGAATACTGAGGTTGCGGGAATATCAATATTTTTTAATTCATTTTCGTCTAAATTTAAATTTATTCCGCACCCTACAATAACGCCTTTTAATTTTTGCCCTATAAATTCACTTTCAGCTAAAAAGCCTGCTATCTTTTTACCTTCGATTAAAATATCATTCGGGTATTTAAATGTCGGTTTAAGAGAATATTCTTTTAATGTTTCGGCACCGATAGAAGCAACATATCTTGTTAATTCATTAAGATGAGTAATGTTATCAGGTTTTAATATTATTGAAATATAAACATTTCCACCGTTTTTGTTTGATGAAAACCAAATACGATTGAATTGCCCATGTCCTGAATTTTGTATATCACATGAAACTATATCAAAATTCTTTAATTCCGATAGATGTTCGTGCGAATACACACTGGTTGAATTAAGCTCCTCAAAATGAATAATATTATGCATAAATAAATCATAACAAAAACAAAATTTTTTGCATAATAAAAAGACGGATTTTTATAATCCGTCTTTTTTGCTAATATTTTTTATTTATTATTGCAGATGGAAGTCTTTGCCGTGTTTAACATCATTAATACACTTGGCAATTTTATCTTCCAGTGCTTCTAAATTGTATCTTTTGTCTCTTGTTTGTTTGCTGAGCCAATCTTGTAAATCTTGATTAAATTCATCCGATGTAATAATACACTCACCGCTTCCGACTCTTTGCCAATATTTTTGTGTAAACTGTTCAATAAAATCTTTGTATTCTTCAAGAATTTTATTAGAAATTTTTTCTGCCGCAGATAAAATGGCTTCTTCATCTTCTTCAATTATTTCTTTCTGTTTGCCGGAAACATCAAGTTCGCCAAAATAATTTCTTTTTATATGACGAACACCTGTTTTTGCGCCCATACCCATATCGGTAACTGCAGCTTCTGCTAAATATCTTGCTTTTTCCATGTCGCTTGTTATGCCATAAGAACCGGAATAATCGTAGAGTATTTTTTCTGCCGAATGGCCGCCATAGCTGCAAACCAAATCAGCCATTATTTTTTCAAATGTGTTTTCTTTGTTTTCGCCGTCTTTGTGGAACATAGCGCCGCCATAATATCCTCTGGGGTCTAATGTTATAAAATCTACTTTATCGGGTAATTTCCATGGCATATCGCTTTGTTTTGCCGCAACATTATACATAATTTGAAGCGTCAAAGCGTGTCCTGCTTCATGGGATGTTACTATTTTTTTGCTGTGGTCCGAGGTTTTGTATTTATTTGTTCTTCCATATATAGTTCTTAAATATGCCTCTGTCATATCGGCTTTATCTATTGCTTTTTTGTTTCGCTCTAATGAAACACTTCTTGCTGTTTCCAATAAATACATAATATCAACAACGCTAAAGCCATCTGCTGTTATTGCTGTATGTTCTATAATTTCATTCTGCTTTTGTTTATCACCTTCTATATTAAGCTTCATTTTTTTAACATAGTATTTTATGATATCTTTTATCTCGTTATCATCCATAGGCGGATATACAACGATTTCATCCATGAATTTGCCGGGTTTTCTGATATTATCATCAATTACACCCCTGTTATTAACAGAACCCATTACAACGAGATTTGCGCCATCTTCTTTTCTTGCTTTTCCCATTTCCAAAAGCAATTGCGAAAAGGCTTTTTGTTCATAACTATCTACGCTATAGCCTTTATATGGGTCGGTTGCAAAATTATCAAAATTTTCTATATACAGCATAGCGGTTTTATATTGATTAGTTCTTGCTTGGGCTTTTGCTTTTGTAATCAGGGTTTTTATCTTTAATTCAGCAAAATTCGGATTTTGATACAGGGCAGATAAATCCTTCATTAAAAATTCCTTAGCATCAATTGTAATCATAGGAATTTTTAATTCCCCTGCTATTGCTTCTGCAGTGTTTCTTCTTCCGCCGCCGTCACTTGTATAGTTTGATTGATATATTAAATACCCCTTTGTTTTTGGACAGTTTTTAATTTCATCTACTACCGATTTTGCGGCTTCTTTTGTCATTTGAGAACCCACAATATCATTTAAGGTTTTTCCCGTGTTGTATGTAATATTTATTTCTTCTTCGCTATCACTTGCTTCGGACAGACTTTCTATTTGCCTGATATATTTATCCAACTGTTCTGTTGTAATAGAATCACTGTCAACAAAATACATTGAAACTCTCTTTAACAAATCCAATACTTTATCGGGATAATTTCCTTTATCGTCATTTGTCAGATAAATAGCCTTTTTTATTGTTTTTACGTCGATATCTTTACCTAATTCATTTTTTATGTAGCTTACGCCCTTTTCATCCGTTAAATATTTTCTTGCATCTTCGGCTGTGATTGCAGGCAGGGTTTGAACAGCGTATTCTTTTATTATGTCCGTCAGAATACCTCCTTGCAGATTTCCATAATAAGAAGAAGGATCCATCGTGAATATAAATCTTATATTAGGATTTTTGTTGCCCTTTGAGTCTTTATTTGCAAGAGCCATTATCTTTTTTGTATCAACAACAAAGCTGTTTTCGTCTTGCTGACCTATACTGTTGCCTCCCATTATTGACATAATATTGCCGACAATAACAGTGGTTTTTCCTGTTTTTTTACTCTTTTTGTTTATTTCTGCCATAAGATCCGAAAGAAAATCCAGATTGGCAAAATTATTCAAGTTTATAATTTCTACATTATCTTTATTTATACTTCTATATTTTGCATTAGGTTTTTTGATAAGATTTTCAAAACTGCTTTTTAAATAGCCTGCTGCTGATTTATTTTCGCTATCGCAAAGAACAATTGTATCATTACCCATATCAACTGATTCCCACAGGGTGTTGGCTTTTTCATCAAAGAAACTCAAGTGAAATTTACTTTCTTTTGATTTATCTTCTACCATAATTGCATTTTGGGTATCAAACATAAAATCTTCAAAATATTCTTTTAATTTTTTATCTCGAGAGTTTGCAGCCATAAGATAATAGTAACTATCATAAAATGTTTCAAAGTTAGAATTTTGATACATTAAGTTGTATACTTCATTTAATTGTTTTAATAAACTTTTTGAGGGTACGGGAATAGAAGAAAAAGCAGGTCTTGAAAGTGCTTCTTTTTCAAAATCACTTTTCACGACTTCAATATGTTTTTTAACTACTCCTTGGAGTTTTTCTCTTGTTTCATCTTCGTTTAAATCCAAAGTATGACCGTTAACAACACTGGTTGCAATCATTTGAGTAAATTTTTGACGTGTATAATCGTCAAATTTTGCTGTACCGTCATTAATTTCTTCTAAATATTTTTCCATTTCCAATAGAGAAGAAAGCCACAAATGTCTTGCTTCAACTGTTGGTGATTTGTACCTGCGGGCCAATTTTACCGCATTATTGTACGTTGTTTCCGCTTCTTGTGTGAATATTTTTTTAAAACCGTTTATTTCTAAAGTTGAAGCAATTGCTGCAGGAATGGAAAAAACAGAAGGCAGTCCTATAGGCTTATAATTTTGTGGTCTTTGTTGTTTTTGTTCTGTGGTTCTTGGTTTTTCTTTTCTTAATTTTGAAAATGCAACGTTTTGTTGATTATTCAACAAATTGAATGATGGCGAATCTACTCTCATTATATTTCCTTTTTTAATGGTTTTTTGATTACAACGATTGTAAATATTTTTTTTGAACTATAAAAAATGTATATTGTTACAAAAATTAAAAAAGGATACAGGAAACGTCGAAAAATGATAATTTTTCCGCAAACTCGTGATAAAATTTTTTTATGGCTAAAATTAAATCAAAATGGGTTTGTCAAAATTGCGGTTACGAAACGGCGGCATATTTGGGAAGATGTCCCGAATGTAATCAATTCGGAACTTTTGTTGAAGAAGTTACTTCTGTTGTTAAAAAAAATGAATCCGCAAAACCTTCTGTTTTAATATCGGAAGGCGGACAGATATCTAAAATTAAAGAAATAAAACTGGATGAAAAAACAAGATTTAAAACAGGAATAGAAGAACTCGACAGAGTCCTCGGAGGCGGATTTGTTCAGGGTTCATTGACATTACTTGCTGGGGATCCGGGGATTGGAAAATCTACCCTCGTTTTGCAAACGACCAAGAATATCTGCAATATAAGCTTTAATGATGAGAAACTCAAGATTCTTTATGTTTGTGCTGAAGAATCCCCGACACAGGTAAAATTGAGAGCAAAAAGACTAAATATTGAACCCGAAACATTGTACTTAACCAATGAAACCTGTATTGATGAAGTTATTAACCAAATCGATTCAATAAAGCCTGATTTTTTAATTGTAGATAGTATTCAAAGCGTGTATTGTGCAAATATAGCATCTTCCTCGGGGTCTGTTTCTCAAATCAGAGAATGCACGAACGTAATTATGCGAATAGCTAAACAAAAAAATATAACAACGGTTGTTATCGGGCATGTTACAAAAGAAGGCAATATCGCAGGTCCAAAGGTGCTTGAACATATGGTGGATTGTGTTATTAATTTTGAAGGCGATAAATATAAACAGTATAGAATTTTAAGATGTATTAAAAATCGTTTCGGCGCAATTTCGGAAGTCGGTGTATTTAAAATGGAGGATGATGGCTTAATCGAGGTTAATTCTCCTTCCCAAATGCTTCTTGAACAAAATACTGATGCTTCTGGGTCTGCCGTTGTTGCAACATTAGAAGGAAGCAGGATTTTTCTCCATGAGATTCAGGCTCTTGTCGGCTCAACCAACTACACAAATCCGAGACGTGTCGCGGTCGGATTGGATTATAGCAGGTTATTGCAGATTCTTGCGGTTTTAGAAAAGAAAGTCGGTTTAAATTTATCAAAACAGGACGTATATGTTAATGTTGCAGGCGGCATAGATATAATTGAGCCGAGCTATGACCTTGCGCTTGCGCTTGCAATAATAAGCTCAATCAGAGATATACCAATTAAGAATACAACAATAATAATAGGTGAACTCGGACTTTTAGGCGAAATAAGATATGTTGATAACATCGAGCGCAGATTAAAAGAAGCTCAAAAATTAGGTTTTACAAGGGCAATTATTCCTAAGGTTTCCGATAAAATATATTCTAAAATTTCAAAACTAGGTATGGAAATAAAACAGGTAAATAAGATAACAGAAGCTATAATACAAGGTTTAAAACAGGATTAAGACTTATATAAACCTGATGCCATGAAAGATTTTAGAGTATCCTGAAAGGGCAATTTTTTAAATCCAGGGTTAAAAACGCGGTTTATTCCAAAAGTTATACAATTGAGTGATAATTTTGACAATGTATCTTGTACGGTTTTTGAATCTGCTGCGTCGCAAGAAATAAAGTTTACTTGTTTCAGTGAACTCAAATCTTCAAGTTTTGAAAAAATAGGTATAATCAGAGTTCCGTCAATACGTTCAACACCGGATAAATTTTTTAAATAGCTGCCTGTTAAATCACAACTGCCTTTTATAACTTTGACATCTGCAAGTAATTGTTCTTCGTTTATTCCGAGAGTTTTAAAAGTGCACCATTGTGTTGGTGCATGAAAAGCACTGATGGATTTACTTCCGTCAGGAAGCGTAGATGTTTTTATCCCTATAAGTTCAAGTATTTCTTCCGGTTTTTTACCTTCTGTTGCTTTTTTAACACTTGCAAGATTTTCTTTTGAATAAAATAAAAACTTTTGACCCAAAGTTCTTGTATCAACATACGGTTTTATCGGATTTTCCATCAAAACTTGCGCTGCATCTTCTTCTCGTCCTAAAGTCCCGAGAGTCTTACAGTTAACAGCTCTTTTGATTATGTGTCCGGTATTCGGACCAATTTTGAGTTCTTGCATCATTTTTTCCTTTTTTTAAACTTTACTGTTTTATAAAAACAAAATAGTAAAAAAATTGCTAAAAAATAATTAACCTCTAAAAAGATTATAACTTTCGGCTTCTTTTTTCAACAGAGGGTAATCTTCTATATTATTGTTTGAAATAAATTCAATCGCCTCTTTTCTTGCAAGCTCCAATATTTCGGCATCTTCTACAATATCACCGATTTTAAAATCAGGAAGTCCCGACTGTCTTGTACCCAAAAATTCCCCCGGACCTCTTAATTCAAGGTCTTTTTGAGAAATTATAAAGCCGTTATTTGTTTTTGTCATTATATTTAATTTGTTTCTAACTTCCGCGCTTGCACTCTGTGTAATCAGAGCACAATATGATTGAAGCTCGCTTCTTCCGACTCTTCCTCTTAATTGATGAAGCTGCGACAAACCAAAGCGTTCCGCATTTTCTATTACAATTACGGTAGCATTCGGGTTATCTACCCCTACTTCAACAACGGTTGTTGAAACAAGAATATCAAATTTTTGGTTTTTAAAATCCTCCATAACTTTTTCTTTTTCGTCAGAGGTCATTTTTCCGTGAAGAAGCCCTATTTTGTATTGTGAAAATTCGCCTTCCTGTAATTTTTGAGCTTCTTTTGTTGCAGCTTTTGCGGATAGTGTTTCCGATTCTTCTATCAAAGGATATACAATATAGGCTTGATGTTTAAAAAATATTTCACGTTTTATAAGCTCATAGGCTTTTTTTCTTTCCAAATTAGAGCCTAATGTAGTTATAATCGGCTTTCTGTTTGCAGGCAATTCATCTATAACAGAAACCTCTAAATCCCCATGGAGAGTCAAAGCGAGAGTTCTTGGAATAGGAGTTGCTGTCATATTGAGCATTTGAGGCATTTTGCCTTTGTTTAACAGTGCATTTCTTTGTTTTACACCGAATCTGTGTTGTTCATCTATTACTATTGCGCCTAAATTATTAAACTCGATTCCCTCTTGAATTAAAGCGTGGGTTCCGACGGCAACGTGGATTTGACCGTTTTTAAGATTAGCGCACAGTTCTTTTTTAAGCTTTGTGCTGTTTTTGCCCGTAAATAATCCGACACTAATCCCTAAAGGTGTGAGCCAAGCGGAAAAATTTTTAAAATGTTGAGATGCAAGAATTTCTGTTGGCGCCATAATTGCACCCTGATAGCCGTTTTCTATTGCACAAAGAAGCATGGCACACGCAACAACGGTTTTGCCGGAACCTACATCGCCCTGAAGAAGCCTTTGCATAGGTGTTGTGGAATTTAAATCTTTAAAAATTTCAGCCAGGGCTCTATTTTGTGCAGAGGTTAATTTAAACGGTAATCCGTTAATAAATTTATCCGCTAAACCGCCTTTTTTAATTTCGAGTTTAATGGAATCACTTTTTGAAACCTCGTTTCTTAATATTGCAAGATTCAATTGCATTGAAAAAAATTCTTCAAAAACAAGCCTGCTTCTTGCCATTTGTACTTCTTCCATTGAGTTTGGATTATGGATAAGAGAAATTGCAGATTTTTTTCCTGTATATTTTAATTTATTTAAAATCGGAGCAGGAATGGGGTCATATATTTTATCATGAAATTTTGATATAGCATTATTAATTGCATTTGTGAGGGTTTTGGGGCTTAATCCTTCACAAAGAGAATAAACCGGAACAATAGTATTTTTACTTAATTCAACATCCGTATTTGTTCCTATTACTTGGATTTGTGCTTTGTCTAAAGTAATTCTTGAATTATAATCATCAAATTTTACTTTACCGATTACCATAACAAAAGAATTGAGCGGGTATTCTTTTTTATAATGTTCAATTAATTTTCTGTTTGTTGTCTTGATAAAGAAATTAATGGGCAAAAACCCCGTTGAATCTTTTATCGTGACGGTTAGAACAGTTAATTTGCTTCTTGTTGTAAAATGAGTTACTTTATAAATATTTCCGAATATTGTAACCTGTTCGCCAAGTTTTAAATCCTTAATTTTGTTTTGGAAACTGTATTCTATATATTTTTTCGGATAATATTCGATTAAAT
Source organism: uncultured bacterium (assembly GCA_946622415.1). Taxonomy (GTDB): domain Bacteria; phylum Cyanobacteriota; class Vampirovibrionia; order Gastranaerophilales; family Gastranaerophilaceae; genus RUG14156. The sequence continues at coordinate 35,832 of CAMOPX010000006.1, read as the reverse complement.
CTTTTACTTTAAAAATGCCGATTTTATTGAATAATTTTGCAACAACAGGCCCGACACCTTTAACAAAACTGACATCTATATCTTCAATTTCTTCTTTAAATTCCGTTTTTTCTTTTTCGGTTCTTTGGTTTTTTGGTTTGATTAGTTTTCTCAATCTTGCAAAAACTTCAAGAGTTTTTTCTATTGTATATTTTCTGCTGCCGACGGAATCAAGATGATAGCTTTCAAACAAGACAATAAGTTCGTTTATTGCCGGTTTTTCAACTCTGTTTATCTTATTTAACACTTCTTTTAATATACTAATCATAAATTTTGAAAAATTCATTTTTCTTCCGTCAAAATTTATGTATTGGTATTTAATTTCCAACGTAGCAGCGGTTTTTATTTTTTCATATATTTCATCAAAATCCAAAACTCTTAACCATATTTACTTCTGTCAAATAAATTATATTAAAAAATCGGAATATTATAAACAAATAATTTATTCTAAATCGGTACAGTTATTTTTGTTTTTTTGGTATACCTTTTAATAACAAGAGCAGAGGAATTAAAGCAAGACAAGCTATTGCGGATAATTCAAAAGCGTCTTTAAATGCGCACATATTTGCCTGCAAAAGCATTTGTTTATATAAAACACTGTTTGCAAGTTCTGTTGCATGGTTTATGTCCGTATTTCCCATAAAAGCGCCTATGTAGCTTTGCAATCTTTCTAAAAAGACATTATTTGTTGCCGTTAAATTATCAACAAGATAATGCTGATGAACTTGTGCGCGTCTTGAAATTATTGTTGTAATAACGGATGTACCGATTGCACCGCCGAGATTTTTCAAAAGATTTTGCACGCCTGATGCATTTGTCATTTGTTCATTGGTTAGAGTCATTGTAGATAGAGTAATAATCGGAATCATACTCATTGCCATTGCGCCACCCATAATAAAATTCGGTATTGCAATATTTATTGTTGAAATTTCAAGATTTAACCCTGATAACATAAAACTTGAAATGCTTAATAAAACCATACCTGAAACTACAAGAACTTTAGGATTTATAGAGCTTCCTACTGTTCCTATTATTATTGAAACACTCAAAGCACCAACACCGCGAGGCATTACGGCTAACCCTGATAAAAACGCATCATATCCCATTAAGCTCTGTAGAAACTGAGGCAGAATTGTAATTGATGCAAGCAAAACCCCTTGCATTATTATTTGTACCATTGTACCCAAGAAAAAGTTTGCATCTTTAAATACTTTTAAATCAATGAGAGAATCTTTTTTTGTGAACTGTACAATAAAAAACCAAATGGCAAAAAATACCGTGAAAAACGTTAACCAGCATATTAGGGTTGAACCGAACCAATCCATATCATTACCCTTATCTAATGTAACCTGCATACAGGAAAGCCACATAGTAAGAGTAAAAAAGCCTAATTTATCAATATAGACATTTTTTTGTTTTTTGGCATAAGGCGGATCTTCTATAAATTTTTGCGCAAGGTATATTGCTAATATTCCAAATGGAATATTGATGTAATAAATATAAGGCCATGACCAGTTGCTTGTTATCCAACCGCCAACAACAGGGCCTAATATTGGTGCAAGAACCACAACAAGTCCGAACATTGCCATTGATTGTGCACGTTTTTCAACAGGAAATAATTCTAACATCATTGATTGACACAACGGTAGTATTGCGCCGCCCCCGAAGCCTTGAAGTATTCTTGTTAAAATCATCATAGGCAGAGAAGTTGCAATCCCGCACAAAAACGAAGATATTGTAAAAATAATTATTGATAGAATCAAGAAATTTTTTCTTCCCATTAATTTTGAAAAGAAATCTACGGAAGGAATTATTATACCTGATGCAATTAAGTAGCTTGTTAATATCCATGTGCTTTCTTTATAAGAAACGGAAAAACTTCCCGCCATATATGGCAGGGCAACGTTTGCTATTGTTTCATCCAAAACAAACATAAAAGCAGATACCATCAAAGGTACACAAACAAGCCATGGATTGAATTTAGGCTTCCATTCTTGATTTACGGTTTGCTCCGACATAATTTACCTATTTTACTTTTACCTTTGGCACGACGCTCATACCCGAAACTATATTGTATTTTTCTTTGTCTATTTTTTCATCAAATACGATTTTGACGGGGATTCTTTGTACGATTTTAACAAAAGAACCGACTGCATTTTCAGGCGGGAACAGGCTGGATTTTGCACCTGAAGCTCTTTGTATTGAATCGACATGTCCTTCAAAAGTTTTGTTTCTGTATGCATCTACCTTTATGGTAACTTTTTGTCCTTTTTTCATTCTGCCTACTTGATTTTCTTTAAAATTAGCAACAATCCAAACTTCATCAGGAACTATAGCAAACAAAGGTCCTCCTGTTGAAACATAAGAACCTTTTTCTATTCTTCTGTTAGTGATTGTACCGCTGTTTGGTGCTAATACATTAGTGTATTCAAGATTTAATTTTGCTTGTTTTAACGCTGCTTCAAGTGATTTTAAATCGGCATCCGCCACATTGTTTCCGTTTGAAAATATATTTTCTTTCGCTTGGATTTGGCGGGCAAGAGCACTGTCATATTTTGTTTGCGCGTTATCTAAAGTTTGTTTTGAAACGGCACCTTCTTTATATAAAGCCGAATATCTTTCCAAATCCGCTTTTGCAAGTCTTATTTCGGAATCTGAAGCACTAAGAACGGCTTTTGCATTTTTTTGGTTTAAAATAGCTTTTTCATAGTTTGCTTTTGCTTGATTATATTTTGCTAAATATATTTCATCATCTATTTTTGCAACCAAATCACCTTGTTTTACTTCCATATTATCTTTAATGTAATTTTCTGTAATATGTCCGGATACTTTAGGTGTTACTTGGATTATATCAGCTTCAATGTATGCATCGTCTGTAGATTCATAGAAGCTTTGGTGATAAAAATATAAAGCTGCAATTAATATACTTATTATTAATAACGGTAAAAATATTTTTCTCTTTTTTCCTTTTGTTTCAGTGTTTTCTTGACTTGTTTCTTTATTTTCTTCCGGCATATTTTTCTCCTAGATATTAGTTTTGGCTACTTTTTCCACAATTTGTCTGAATTCTTTTAGGCTATTTTTTATTTGTTCTATTTTTTCCTTTGAAATTTCGTTATTAATTTTGTTTATTAACGGTTTTACTTTTTCGTCTATTGTTTTACAAATTTTTTTCCCGTTTTGAGTCAGAGAAAGTATTTTTACGGGTCTGTTGTTTTTTGTTTTTAACTCTATTTTAATAAGCCCTTTGGCTTCTAATGTTGATGCAATTTTTCCCGTGTTGGCTCTGTCTTTTACGAGTATTTTTGCTAAATCTCTTTGACAGCAATCTTTTTTATCGGAAATAATAATCAGCGCAAGATGTTCATGAGCATTTAAACCCAAATTTAAACCTTTAACAAAATTATCAAACAATAAATTAAAGTATTTAGCATTTGAATTTAGCTGATAAAATAAGCTGTCTTCGTACTTCCCCATTATGTCTTTCTAATATGTTGCATTAATAACATGTTGCATTTGCAACATTAATATGCTAGCATTATATTGAAAAAAATGCAATAATAAAATTATAAATTAATTGGGACTTGGAGAATACTTTGAAAAAATTTTTAACACTATCAATATTTACATCAATTTTACTCAGCTTATCTTTGCCATATAGTTATGCAATTACGGATACAAACAGCGGACAAAATTTTAAAAAAGAATCTAAACTGTTTAAAAATAAAAATAAAGTAGAGGAAGAAACAAGGATTCTTGATTATATAAATTATGATTGGTGGCGAAAGCAAAACGATTCGTTGTTGGAAAAATATATTGAATTGGCGCTTGAAAAAAATAACGATATCAAAATTGCCGCATTAAATATTGAAATTGCAAAAAATTCTGTTACTATTGCCCGCGCAGATCAATTGCCGAGTTTATCAATCAGTCCTTCGCCCGTATTAATGAAAATGCCTTATCAAACAAAAAGTCAAGGTTCCTTTTCGCTGCCGATTATAGCTTCGTACGAATTGGATTTATTCGGAAAAAATTGGGATAAAACAAAATCTTCCAAAAAACTATTGGAAAGCACAAAATTTAATACGCAAACCTCTGATATTGCAGTGGTTTCAATGGTCGGCGCAACTTATTATAATATCGTAAAATTTGATGAATTGATAAAAAATCAAGAAAAACTTGTCGAAGAGCGTGGCGAAATTTTCAGACTAATGAAAATATCAAATAAAGAAGGCATCACATCAACCTCTGATTTGATTTTGGCTGAAAAAAACTATGTTCTTGCTCAAAATGATCTCCTTGATTATAAAAAGTACCGCCAAAATGCACTTAATGCTTTGGCAGTTTTAATCGGAGACAGTGCTGAAAATTCAAAAAATTATGAAAGAATTTCTTATAACGGTTTAAATGACAATTTTAATATACCAAGTGAAATTTCATCGGAAATAATCGTAAATCGTCCCGATTATAAAGCGGCTGAAAAACAGCTTGAAGCTGCAGGGATTGATATTAGAGTAGCAAAGAAAGAATTTTTACCGACTATTGATATTTTGGGACTTGTAACTTTTATTGCTCAATCAGGTGTTGATATGGGATGGAATACGGCAGTCGCTGCTTTAGGTGCCGGTGCGAGCTTACCTATATTTACAGGGTTTAAAAGGGTAGCAAATCTAAAAATAAGTAAAGCTAAATATCAACAACTTTTGCAAAAATATGAAAAAACAAATCTGACGGCAATTCAAGAAATAAATGATTCTTTATATAATTTAAAAAGTGATAATGACAAATATATAAACAATAAAAAGGCGCTTGAGATACAAAATAAAGACTATGAATTAACTCAGTCGAAATTTAACAAAGGCGTAATATCAAAGCTCGACTTGTTGCAGCATGAAGAAACGCTTTTGTATGTAAAACAGTTGACCACTACAGCGAAGATGGATTGTTTTATAGACAAAATCAGTTTGTATAAAGCAACAGGTGCTAAGATTTAATTGTGGAATTACATTTATTTTAATTTGTAATTAAGTTATTTTTTATTTTTCTAACGTTTATTTCTTTCTTTTTGCTCAATAGCCGCAAGAAAAAGAAAGAAATGAACCAAAGAAAGTCTTTTTATATTTGCCTCTTTTCTTTGAGCCTGCAAAGAAAAGAGGCGGAAAAGAAACTCCCCACGCTACACTTCGCTCATTATTTGTTTGTAATCTTTTAATTTTCTAAAATCGTAAACTCGAACCTTCGGTTCTCAGACAATACGGTTTTTTAACGAAAATTAAAAGAAACAACAAATATTCGCTACGTAATGCGTGGAAATAAAACGATTTATGGTGCTTGCGCTTTTCTTTGCATATAATCCGCACTAAAACGCAATCCTAATTATTTAAACTGTGCAAAGGTGCGGGCACTCTCCCGCCTCTTTTTACAAAAATTTCCGAGGAATACGGGTTTACTTTCATAATCGGTGCGGTTCCTAATAATCCGCCAAATTCTGCTTCTTCGCCTACTTTTTTCCCGATTACGGGGATTATACGAACTGCGGTTGTTTTTTTATTTATCATTCCGATTGCCATTTCATCCGCAATAATGCCTGCAATTGTGGAATTTGGCGTATCACCGGCAATTGCTATCATATCTAAACCGACAGAACATACACTTGTCATAGCTTCCAATTTATCTATCGTTAGCGAGCCTTTTCTTGCTGCTTCTATCATTCCCGCATCCTCAGAAACCGGAATAAAAGCACCGGATAAACCGCCGACAAAACCTGAGGCCATAATTCCGCCTTTTTTAACGGCATCATTTAACATTGCAAGAGCAAGCGTTGTACCATGTGCACCTGCATGCTCCAATCCCATTGCTTTGAATATTTCTGCTACGCTATCACCTTTTGCGGGTGTAGGAGCAAGTGATAAATCAATAATTCCGAAAGGTACATTGAGTTTTTTTGCAAGTTTATTTCCGATTAGTTCGCCTGCAACCGTTATTTTAAATGCCATTTTTTTGATTAATTCCGCAACGGTGCCAAAATCAGCGGATTTATCAAGTTCATCAATTGCACTTGCAACAACACCGGGGCCTGAAACTCCGATATTAAGTGAGCATTCGGGTTCATTGATTCCGCAAAATGCACCTGCCATAAAAGGATTATCTGTTACTGCATTGCAAAAACAAACAAACTTAGCGGCACCGATTGAATCTTCTTTTTTTGTTAATTCTGCGGTTTTCTTTATTACATCTGCTGTTTTAAGCACGGCATCCATATTGATTCCCGCTTTTGATGTTCCTAAATTCACCGAAGAACAGAGTTTCTTTGTAGAAGCCAATGCTTCGGGTATTTGTTCAAAAAATCTGATATCGCCTTTTGTAAAACCTTTATCAACAAGTGCGGAAAATCCGCCGATAAAATCCACCCCTACTTCTTTGCCTGCTTTATCTATCATTTGTGCAATATAAACATAATCAACATTATCGCAGCTTTCGCCTATTAAAGAAATTGGAGTAAGTGCAATTCTTTTGTTTACTATAGGGATAGAATAGTCATCTTCCAGAGTGTTGGCATATTTAACAAGATTTTTTGCGTATTTTAAAATTTTATCGTAGATTTTGTTTGCTGTTCTTTTCGTATCACTCGTGCAACAGTCCCTTAGACTTATTGCTAAGGTGGTTGTCCTTATATCAAGATGATGTATTTTAATCATTCTTATTGTTTCAAGAATGTTTTGTTGATTAAAGGTTGTCATAATTTTTCCTAAAAAAGTTAAATTGTATGCATTTTATCAAAAATATCTTTTTTTTGTACCCAAATTTCCATGCCTAATTCTTTGCCGAGCAGAGCCATGGCATCTTTGAAATTTTTAAAGGTAATTTTTAAGTTTCCGATATCGCATAACATCATCATTACAAAATTATCCTGCATGATTGTTTGTTTAATATCTTCAATATTAACATTGTGTTTTGCAAGACAATTTGAAACTCCCGCTACAATTCCAACCTTGTCTTTTCCTGCAACCGTTATTATGACTTGGTTTTCAATATCGGTATTTCCTTTTGTTTTTGTTTGCGCCATTATTTAACATCCTTTTTAATAACAATAAGATTGTTCATTATCTTCATTGCAACAGTCGGAAAGACAACGTTTTTAAGTCCGTCGGCAATAGAAACAACACTGCCTGCTTTGAGTGTAACTTCTTCACCTTTATACATAAAAGTATAGTCTGTATCTCTGTCTGATCTGATTGTTATTTTGTTTTCTTCTTTTGTCATTTTTCTTTCCTTTTTAGTTGCCGCTAATTATTTGAACACCACTTGAAGTTCCGAGTCTTACCGCACCTGCATTTATTAAATCAATTGCTTGCGAATATGTTTTTATTCCGCCGCTTGCTTTTACTTCTAATCCGTGCGGAGAAACAGTTTTATACATTAATTTTACATTTTCAACAGTTGCGCCGACTCCGTTTTTAACGAATCCGGTTGAAGTTTTTACAAAATTAGCTCCGCCCGATACGGCACAGTTTGATGCAATAACAATTTCTTCTTTTGTTAAAACATCGGTTTCTATAATAACTTTTAAGTTGTTATCCTTACATATTTCTTTTGTTTTTTTGATGTCATCTTCCACTTTTTTGTAGTTTTTGTTTTTTAATTCAGAAAGATTAATCACGGTATCAATTTCATCCACTCCGTCTTTTAGAGCATGTTCTGTTTGATATAAAACAGTTTCTATTTTATTGTTTGCAAGCGGAAAATTTACAACCGTAACAATTTTTGTACTTTTACCTTCCAAAAGTTTTTTTGCAAAATCAACATAATTGGGATTAACACAAACACCTAAGAAATTGTACTCTATTGCCTCTTGAATAAGTTTTTCGATTTGGTCTTTTGATGCTTGAGGACTTAATAAAGTGTGTTCAATATAATTATTAATTTTTTCCATACGATAATTATATCAAAAAATAAAATAAATTGTCTTAAATATTAACTTATTAATACTTGATTTTTATTGCAAAATTCTATATCACTGCATGAATTTATATTATTCAATGTAATATTTAAAATTCTTCGGTTTGCTTCTTTTGTATTGTATGCATTGTGCGGTGTTATAACAACATTTTCCAGTTGCATAAGTTTATGAATGAAAAAATATTTTTTAAGACAGTAATTTCTCAAATTATCAAAATTCTCGCATTCTTTTCTTTGCATACATAAAAGTTCTTCACATTCTATTACATCCAGCCCCGCACCTTTTAATTTTTTATTTACGAGTGCTGTGTATAAATCTTTTGTTGAAACTATTTCTCCTCTTGATGTATTGATTAATATTGCATTTGGTTTCATAAGAGATAGCGTATATTTATTAATAAGTCCTTTTGTTTCTTTTGTTAAAGGACAGTTTATGCTGACAAAGTCGGATTTTGAAAGTAATTCTTCCATTGATACATAATTATATGCACCTTGTTTTTTGATGTCGTAAGCTAATACGGACATATTAAACCCATGGGCAATATTAATAACCTTTCTTCCGATGTTTCCCGTTCCGATTACACCTATTGTTTTATTGTATAGTTCTATACCCGTGAGTTCGGATGAATCTGTTGTACCGTTTTTTAATTCCCGCACGGTCTTATTTAATTTCTTAGAAACCGCTAAAATTAAAGTAAATACATATTCCGCAACAGTAGAACTTCCGTAGTTTGGTGTATTAAATATTGTTATATTTTTTTCTTTGCAATAATCTGAATCAACATTAGAATATCCCGAACATCTTAAAAAAATATATTTCAAATTCGGAAATTTTTCGAGTACATTTTTTGTCAATCTGCTTGCAACAAAAATACTGATTGCGTCAATATTTTTTTGTTTTTCGTCTATATAAGTTGATTCGTTTAACGTATGTTTTATGAATACAGGTTCAATCGTGTTCGGAATTCTTTCAGATAAATAATCAAATTCCGAATCTTTTATTTCGTAAAATATTATCTTCATAAAAAAATAATATTATTAAGATTTGTATTTTTTAATTAGCTTTTTGTGCAATTTAAAAGTTTAAAAAAAATATTTGTGCTATATTGTTTTATGTTCTAATAAGGAGTTACTTAAATGCAGACTATTTTGAATTACGAAATTAAAGATATAGCATTAGCTGAACAAGGCAAAAAAAATATTGAATGGGCGCAAAAAGATATGCCCGTCTTAAATTCAATAAAAGAACGCTTCAGAAAAGAATTACCCTTCAAGGGTTTAAGATTAACGGCATCTGTCCATGTCACAAAAGAAACTGCTGCACTCTGTATAGCATTAAAAGAAGGCGGTGCGGATACTGTGCTTGCAGCTTCTAATCCTTTGTCTACACAAGATGATGTTGCAGCGGCGTTAGTTAAATACTATGGAATCCCTGTTTATGCAATAGCAGGAGAAGACAGTGAAACATATCACAGACACATAGAAGCTGTACTGAATCATAGACCTAATTTTATAATTGATGACGGGTGCGACCTTGTTGCTACCGTGCATAAAGATAAAAGAGAGCTTTTGGATGATATAATCGGTTCTTGTGAAGAAACTACAACGGGGATTATAAGATTAAAAGCTATGGAAAATGAAGGTCAGCTCTGTTTTCCTGCATTGGGTGTTAATAATTCGTTAACAAAACATCTTTTTGACAACAGATACGGAACAGGCCAAAGCGCTTTAGACGGTATAATCAGAGCAACAAATATATTGCTTGCCGGAAAAACGTTTGTTGTTTGCGGTTACGGTTGGTGTTCAAGAGGTGCTGCTGCAAAAGCAAGAGGAATGGGTGCAAATGTTATTGTAACAGAGGTTGACCCCTTGAAAGCACTTGAAGCTGTTATGGACGGTTTTAGAGTAATGACGATTGCGGAAGCTTCTAAAATCGGCGATATATTTCTTTCTATCACGGGGGATATAAATGTTGTTTCGGCTGAAAATATATTAAATATGAAGCAAGGTGCTTTTCTTGCAAATGCCGGACACTTTGATGTTGAAATTGATGTAAAAGGACTAAAAAAGTATACCGTTGAAACAAAAAATATAAGACCTAATCTTGATGAGTGGGTTCTAAATAACGGTAAATCCGTATATGTATTAGCACAAGGCCGTCTTGTTAATTTGGTTTGTGCAGAAGGTCATCCTGCTTCCGTTATGGATATGTCTTTTGCAAATCAGGCATTGGGAATGGAATTTATTGTTAAAAACAGAGGAAAACTCGAAAACAAAATGTACACATTACCAATTGAAGTTGATAGAGAAATTGCAAATTTAAAACTTAAATCAATGGGGATTAAAATTGATACATTAACGGAAGAACAAGAGAGATATCTTAATTCCTGGTCGCAAGGAACATAAGAAAAATTAAAATTTAATGGCAAAAAAAGCACTCCGAAGTATCTCCGGAGTGCTTTCTACGGGAGAGAAAAAATTTGGTTTGGCTTAAATTAGCCTAAAAGGGAAAGGGCCAGTTGTTGTAAGCCGTTAGCTGAGCTTAACATAGCGACATTGATTTGTTGGAATATTTGTGCGCTTGAGAATTTAGTTGATGCTTCTGCTATATCCGTATCGGTGTACGTGATTTTAGCTTCTTCAAGACTTTCTATACGAGTTGTCATAGCATCGTATGAACTATCTATTCTGTTTTCGTATGCACCCAACAAACCTCTTTTTTCTGCTATTGAACCGATTGCATCTTGAATTTTTGCAAGATAGTTTCTGCAGTTTTCGTTGTTGGGTTCGTAGTCTTGTTTCATTTGAACGGAATCTTTATCTGCAACTTGTGCTGTACCTGTTGCTGTGTATGAATCCGTTCCTTCATCGTATGCGTACTCTTGGATGGTAACCTTACCCGTTGTTGAATCAGTTGTTAGTGTGTAATAGTTAGGGTTTTCGTTTTCATTTGGATCTTCTGTATAATATACCGTTCTTCCGCCGTCTGTTCCTTGAAATAAAGGTCCTGAAAGGCTTGAATCCTCATCGTCAACTTTAAATTTAATTGATGTAAATTTGTACGGATTTAATACGTCCGGTAATTCTATATTCATACCGTATCTAACGACGCCATCCACGGTTTTTTCTTCGTAAGTGTGACAGTCGGATAATGCTGATCCGATTTCAATAATTGAATCTTCGGTTGCATCGGAACCCATTTGAACAATGATTGATTTTTCGGAACCGTCAAGCATTTTTCTTCCGTTAAAATTTGTTGTTTCAGCAAGTCTGTTGATTTCATCAAGACGTTCAATAATTTCGTTTACTGATGCCGTTCTTGATTTAATGTCATTAGTATCATTTGCCATATTTGTTAAAAGGTCGTTAATCCTTTGCATATGGTCTGAAATTGATACCATACCTTTTTCTGCAACAGTAAGAAAACTCTTTGCTGTTTGAATGTTATGTTGTGCCTGTTTAGAACTTCCTATCTGAGCTTCCATATTCTCAGAAATTACGAGTCCTGCTGCGTCATCACCGGCACGATTAATTCTTAGTCCGCTGGATAATCTTTCCATTACTCTTTGTAAATCTGTGGTTTTGGCACTAAGATTTGCATTTGCAATAAGTGATGGCACATTTGTACCTAATGTGATAGACATTTTTTTCTCTCCTTTATATTTTTTCTATCGGATAGTTTTTTTTATACTTTAGTTGTAAATTTTTATACTTTAGTATGAGAAATCCTTAAAAAGCCTTATTGCTGTTGCATTTAACCAACTTTAGGAATATTTTAAAATATCCTCCATATGTAGTACAAATTAAAGATTTGTGTTAAAATAACGGTATTATGCCGCATTTTTTGATAAGCAATGAACAAATAAAAAACAATATAATAACTTTAGATAGTGATGACAATTTTTATCACTTGACGAAGGTTTTGCGTGTCAAAACAAACGAAAAGGTTAAATTTATTGATTCTGACGGTAACATTTATTATTCAAAAATAATAAAAGCAGATAAAAAAAACCTGCAAGCTCAAATACTTAAAACAGAAAAAAGTGTAAGAATCATAAAAAATAACGTCTGTCTTATTCAGAGTGTTTTGATGAATGATGCTCAAAACCTTTTGATTGCTAATGCTACACAAACAGGTGTCAAAGAAATTTATCCCGTAATATCCGATAACACATCAGCACCTTATAATTCTTTAATTAATAAAAAAGAAAAATGGGAAAAAATTGCATACGAAAATTTTAAACAGTGCGAAAGAGCTGATATGCCAAAAATTCATCCCGTAATAAAATTAAAAGAAGCAATAAACAATTTTAAAAAAGAAAATATAATAATATTTGCGGAAAAATATTCTGCAATTTTGCTTCAAGATGCAATTAAAAATATTGATAAAAATGAAAAAATCGCAGTTGTGATTGGTCCTGAGGGCGGATTTTCGGAAGAAGAATTTAATTACTTCAAAGAAGAAAAATTTAAACTTGTATCTTTGGGTTCAATGATATATAAAGCACCTAATGCGGTTGTTGCAGGTGTGCATAGTACCATATATATGTTAGAAAATTTTTAAGTTATGAATTTGTTTAATGACTGTTTAATAGAAAAAATAAAAGAATATAATACGGATGATGAAATCTATCTTGTCGGAGGATATTTAAGAAATTATTTTATCAACAAAACAATTTCTTCCGATAGAGATATAGTTTGTATCAGAGATTCTTATTTATTTGCCAAAAAACTGGCGGATAAATTAAACGCTACTTTTATAGAATTGGATAACGAAAATAAAATTTATAGAGTTGTTTTGGAAGATAAAACAAATTATATAGATATATCACAAGCACTAAATAATAATATAGAGCAAGATGCTTTTCGTCGTGATTTTACAATAAATTCCATCTATTATGATATAAAAAATGATAAAATACTTGATTATGCAAATGGTATAGAAGATATAAAAAATAAAATTATAAGAACAACAAATTTAAGTAATATTTTAGATGACCCCTTGAGATTACTAAGATTATACAGATTTTATTCAATTACAAGTTTTGATATTGAAGAAGAACTGTGTGAATTTGTAAAAAATAATATAGAAAAAATTAATTCCGTTGCAAAAGAAAGAATCAATTATGAAATTATGCAGATTTTTTCATCAAAATATTTGACGGATACATTATTAAAAATGCTTGAGGATAATGTACTGGAATATATTTTTCCGTTTGTTAAAGAGGTTAAAAAAATACCTCCAAATTCTCATCATCATCTTGATTTAATTCATCACTTAATCGAAACGGTTAATAACATAAGACTTGACAAACCTTTATTAAAACTTGCAGCTTTTTACCATGACATAGGAAAACCTTCTACCTGGACAATAGAAGAATCAGGCAGACACAGATTTATTGGTCATGATACGGTTGGGGGTGAGCTTGTAAAAGAAGAATTAAAAAAACTCGGTTTTTCAAATAAACAAATAAATTACATATCAAAACTCGTAAGATACCATATTTACCCTTGTTCATTAATAAATGCGGGTGAAGATAATAAAAAAGCAAAAGCAAGATTTATAAGAAAATTGGGGGATGAAGTACCTGATGTAATCGAACTTGCAAGAGCAGACAGGCTATCTGCTCAAGGCGAAGCAATAACAAAAGATATGATTGATTTAACTTTAAATCATCTTGAAAACTTGCTTGAATATTATGCGGAAATAAAAAATACGTTCGTTATGACACCTTTATTAAATGGTGAGGATATAATGAATATTTTAAATATAAAGCCTTCCAAAAAGGTTGGTGAGATTTTGGAAAATTTAAAAGAAATGCAAATTGCAAAAGAAATAACAACAAAAAAAGAGGCTTTAGAATATATTAAAACTTTGCAAATTTAACTTTGTTTATACTATAATACTGTTATAGACACTATATCCGAAGGGGAGATTTTAATTTTATGGCAGACACTACAGCAACACAACATTATGATGCCAGCAATATCAGAGTATTGGAAGGGTTAGAAGCGGTTAGAGTCAGACCCGGCATGTACATAGGTTCAACTTCTCAAAGAGGTTTGCACCATTGTATATATGAAATTGTTGATAATTCAATTGATGAATCCTTAGCAGGATTTTGTGACACAATACACGTTACTATTCACAAAGATGATTCCGTAACAGTGCAGGACAACGGTCGTGGAATCCCTGTTGATATAAAACCCGATAGCGGAAAATCTGCTCTTGAAATTGTACACACGGTACTCCATGCGGGCGGAAAATTCGGAGACGGCGGATATAAAGTATCAGGCGGATTACACGGTGTTGGTGCATCAGTTGTTAATGCGCTATCTGAAAAATACGTCGTAGAAGTTTCCCGTGACGGTTTTGTCCACAGACAAGAATATTTAAGAGGTGAACCAACAACGGGCGTTGAACAAATCAGACCGACTGACGAGCATGGTACAAAAACTCATTTTTGGCCTGATCCTGAAATATTTACGGAAACTACAGAGATTGATTGTGATGTTATCGCAAACAGGCTTCGTGAAATGGCATTTTTGAATAAAGGCTTAAAAATAATATTCCATGATGAAAAGAACGGAAAAGAAACAGTATACCATTTTGAAGGCGGTATTGCTTCATATGTTGAACATTTAAACAAAAATAAAAACGTACTGTTTGAAAAACCTGTTTATATTGAAAAAACGATAGACGGAATCAATGTTGAAATTGCAATGCAATATACTGATTCATACACAGAAAATGTATTATCGTTTGCAAACAATATCAATACGCACTCAGGCGGTACACATTTAACCGGTTTTAGAAACGGTATTACACGTGTAATTAATGATTACGCAAGAAAAAATAATATTTTAAAAGAAAAAGATCAGAATTTAGCGGGCGAAGATGTCAGAGAAGGTTTGACCGCAATTGTATCTGTTAAAATCGGAAACCCCGAATTTGAAGGACAAACAAAAGAAAAACTGGGTAATGCCGAAGTTACGCCTGCCGTTAATGATGTTATTCGTGATAAATTCCAAGAATGGCTTGAATTTAATCCTAAAGTTGCAAAAATAATTATAGAAAAAACAATGCAGGCTCAACGTGCAAGAGAAGCGGCAAGAAAGGCTCGTGAACTTACAAGAAGAAAGACTGCTCTTGAATCTTCTTCCTTGCCCGGTAAATTGGCGGATTGTTCATGCAGAGAAGCTGAAAAATGCGAATTATACATAGTCGAAGGTGATTCTGCGGGCGGTTCTGCTAAACAAGGCAGAAACAGAATGTTTCAAGCTATTTTACCTTTGAGAGGTAAAATATTAAATGTTGAAAAAGCAAGATTGGATAAAATTTATAATTCCGATTCAATTAAAACAATGATTCAGGCTTTGGGTATTAATATTTCAAAGAACCCTGAAGAAGTTGATGTTGCGAAATTACGTTATCATAAAATTGTTATTATGACAGATGCCGACGTCGACGGTGCACACATAAGAACCCTGATGTTGACCTTCTTCTTTAGATATGCAAGACCTTTATTAGACCATGGTTATGTATATATTGCTCAACCGCCTTTATATAAGGTAACTGCTGGAAAACAAACCGAATACTTGTATGATGATAGAGCATTAGAAAGAATGGTCAGAGAAAAAGGCGTTAAGGGCGTACAACTCTACAATAAAAACAAGGATAAAACCGTAACCGAAGATAAACTTGAACCTTTAATGTATGAAATGGGTAAATACTATCGTTCATTCTATAATCCGATTATCAACCAAATGCCTTCAGTTATTGTAAGGGGATTAATTCGTTCCGGCATAACGACTGCGGATTTTGAAAATGAAGCAAAAATGAAAGAACATTATGAATACTTATCTCACTACATAAAAGACCACGCAGAAAATTACGGTATAACGGAAGCTAAAGAATACAGAGTATTTTTGGCATCAAATCCGGAAAATACAAGATTTAATCTGAAAATTGATTTAGGACCCGAATTGGAACCTGTTTTAATTACGCAAAATCTTGTTAAATCTCAAGAATTTGCAAGATTAAAAGATTCTTATCCGAAAATAAGAGAATTTTTAATTGAAGAAGAAAAACTCTTAAAAGCGGAAACCGAACAAGGAACTGTTGATATTACATCATTTACTCAATTATCAAAAATGATTGAAGATAGAGGTCAAAAAGGAATGCAAATTCAACGTTTCAAAGGTTTGGGTGAAATGATGCCGCAACAGTTGTGGGAAACAACAATGGATCCTGCCAATAGAACCCTAAAAAGAGTATCTTTGGAAGATGCACAATTGTGTGATGAATTGTTTGATATATTAATGGGTGATAACGTTGCACCACGTCGTGATTTTATTGAACAAAACGCAGTATATGCAACAAATATTGATGTATAAACACAGTAATGTATAAATATAAAAGAGGCTGTACAAAATGTCAGCCTCTTTTATTAATGCCTAATTATTTCCCGTAAAATATGCAATAAGTTGTTCTTTTGCTGTGGTATCGTCACTTGTTAATATATCTTCTACACTTTCGTGAACTGTATCTTTTAGCCAAGTGATAACTTCTTCTTTTATATTGTTAAAATTAGTATATAGGCTTTTGCCGGTTTTGATACTTTTGTTATTTATTTTTATAGTCTCAATTCTTCCTTTCGAATATCCAATAATATTTTCTTCATCTTCATCTGTTTCATAAAAAAGATCAATTGATATATAACCGCCGGTACTTTTGTTGTACAAAATTAAATCACAATCAAAGCCATCTTCATCTATATTTGTCATATATATAATGTCATTCTTATTTACTCCTGTAATTTCTAAGGTATCTTTTTTTCCTGCTCCATAGTCATAAATTTGTATCTCAGCATTTATTCCGTCAATTTTATATTTGTCATTTCCACCTTCGTCTCTAATGTAACCGTATGTGTCACAATTTTTTATAATATAGGTATCTTTGCTGCATTTTTTGTATTCATCCGGACTGAAAATGCCATGAGTAGAATTTACGTAGTATCCGTCTTCTATAGAAAAACTGCAATTAGCCAGATTATACTTATCTTCTTTTCCGCCATAATCTTTTATGCCGATATTTGTACAATTAGAAAAAGTGTAACTATCTTTTCCTTTGTAATCTATAATATCAATATCTGATGAGGTCTTTTCGGATGATGTTACGTATGCTTTGTACTTATCGTTTCCGTGGCCGTCTGCTATTAAGATATTGTTTGAATCTGTTATTGTATATTTATCTTTTCCTTTTATATCTTTTACTGTTATGCTTTCAGAATTATTGATTGTATATTTATCATCTCCGTAGTTATTTCCGATAACCATATTTTCAACTGAAGCCAAATAAAATTTATCGTTGCCCGAGGTATCAATAATATTACAATAATCTTCGCCTGTTTCTTCATTTTCGGTAAACGATTTGTATTTTATATTATTGAAATTATATGTATCGTTATATTTACCCGAATCCTGTATGAATAAATCAATATATTCTAATTCGGTACAATCTTTGATAATATATTCATCCTTGCCGTTTAAATCATTAAGATATATAAAGGAATCTGTTATTTCGTAATAATCTTTGCCTGAACTATCACTGATAATACCTCTTGATTTATTATTTAAGTAATATTTATCATTTCCCTTGCCGTCATCAATAGATAAAACCCCTTGATTGCCGGCTTTATATTTATCATTTCCAGCACAGTCCTGAACCGTGATAATAGCTTTATTTTCTGATGCGAAATATTTATCGGAACCTTTAATATCTACTACGTATGCACGGTTTCCATCTTTAAGATTGTATATGTCATTACCTGAAGCTTCGATGATTACGTCTGTACCTGTATACGCATTTTCTTCTTCATTATAATAGTTATATTCAAGAGTATAATTATCATTGCCCTTGGTATCATAAATCCAATCACTGCCGCCTTCAGATAGAACAAGAGATGCATTTTTATCGCTTGATGCTAAAATATATTCCTTGTTTTCCGTTAGGGTAACATTTTTTTGTGCGCATCTTTCCTCTAACGATTTATCATTATATATGCTGTTAAAATTTTCATCCGAAAAATAATCTTTAAATGTTGTTGTGATTGTTTTTTTATACATATTTGAACTGTACATTTTTATAACGTATGTTTTAACAACAAGATTATTGCCTTTTCTTGTTACAAAAGGAATATAGTTGTATTTTGTATTTGTATCATTATACTTCAACTTGATTGTTGCGGGATTGCTATCTTTATGAACAAAAACTGTATTAACACTTTTTGGTGAGATTATATATTCCAATTCGCCCGAAATCTTTTTTGTTTTTGCCATAACACTAACCCTTCCTTTGTATTGTATTATATTATACTATTTTTTAACATTTTACAAACTCAAATAATGTTTTATTAAAACAATAATTTTATCATACTGATTTAAAATCATAACAACAACAATTGAAACAACAAGCCCTATGATTGCTTTTGTGAAGTCCTTTATTATATGCTTATAAACTTTCTTTTCCGTAATAAAACGAAGTCTGTTATATAAAGCTATTTCTCTTCCTGCTAAGACTCCCAAGAATACCCACGTTGTAGACATCGGGATATTGTTTAGTTTAAGAAAATAAATTAATATACAGGCATAAACTATATCTATTATCGTTGCAGAGCGGACATCTTGTGTATTTGTTTTTAATTTTATGATGTTCTGAATTTCTCCGCCTCTTTTATAACAAATTACATACAATAAAATGAGAAATATGATAAGGCTTAAAACCATTTGTAAGAGTGTGAGCTTTCTTGGTAAAAATACAAACAATTTAGCTCCGTCCTGTAATAGCCATGCTGTCCATAAAATTGCGGTTGATGTCCATTTTGCTATTACCCATGGGGTTGAGATTTCTTTATATTTTTTGTACATGAAACGTTTTTCAACTTTTCTTGCAATAAAGAAATATAAAATCAAAGATACCAACAGAGCGCTGACGTATCCGACAAAGGATTTTAGAACCATCATTCCGATAATTTGCCCTGTTGAAAAGACACTTATAATCAAAAATGCGGTTGCAACGGGGATACCTTTTTTGGTTAAATATAAAAGAATTATTGGCGGTAAAATGTGCCACCAATAAAAAACATCAGGGTGCGGAATTCTATCCAACAATCCGAATGCCATATCTCCGTCGTTAACAAGCCAGCCTGTAACAAAGGTTAAAACAAGTATTGTTCCCGTAAATAACCAAACCTGCCACACGGGACGGTGCTTTGTTGTATTCAAAAACGTTCCGAGTGTTTGTATTACGTCATTAGAAACACAAGCATATAGGGAAAGCAAAAACCCTATTATCATAAAAATATTGCTTGTATTCAGATTTATCATATATTATTTAACCAATTATATATCGACAGAATTCATTACTTCATCGCTTGCTTCAAAATTAGAATAAACATTTTGTACATCATCGTGTTCATCCAATTTCTCAAGCAAAAGAAGAATCTTTTTTGCAACGGCAGGATCTGTAATTTCATTTGAATTTGATGGGATTCTTGTGAATGAGGCGCTTTTTATTGTGTACCCTAAAGCCTCAAGTCCTTTTGCTGTTGCTTCCAGTTGTTCGGTTGTAGTCTTTATTTTGTAATCGTCATCATCTTCATCTTCATAAACATCCATAGGGTCAAATTCCATTGAATCTTCAAGAAGTTTATCAAAATCGAACATTTTTACTTCTTCTTTAGAGCGTTTACCTGCTTCTACAGGTTTATCTATTGCAATTAATCCGCATGGTTCAAAAATCCAGCCAACGCAACCTGTCTCGCCCAAATTTCCGCCGAATTTTGTAAAGTAGCTTCTTATATCGCCTGCGGTACGATTTCTGTTATCTGTTGCAGCTTCTATGAATACTGCAACACCGCCTGCGCCGTAGCCTTCATATGTGATTTCTTCATAATTGTCAGAAGCACCGTTTCCGCAACCTTTATCGATTGCACGTTTAATGGTATCATTGGGCAAACCGCCTGCTTTTGCCTTTTCAACAGCAGTTCTTAGTCTAAAGTTTCCGTTTAAATCACCGCCGCCGATTTTTGCAGCTATAATGATTTCTCTTGAAAATTTAGCAAAATTGACACCACGAGCTGCGTCTGCTTTTGCTTTTTTGTGTTTAATATTTGCCCATTTAGAGTGACCTGACATGTATTACTCCTTTATTAACAGTCTTTTCTTAATTATCTCAAAAAAATCAAAAAATGACAAATTATGCTAATATTAAATAGTGAAAATATTATTAATTACAGATTTATATCCTATTTCTTTATATCCGGATAAAACAATACCTTCAACAATTGAAGATTTTGCCTTCGGATTGAAAAAAATCGGCTGTGAAATAAAAGTTGTAAGACCGAACTTTGTTTTTAATTCTTTAATCAGAGGTCATAGAATTATAAAAAACGGTGAATATTATTCCCGAGGGATTGTTGTAATTAATAAAAACTTCTTTCTTCCTTTTTTAAATAACGATGTTTCATATTTAAAAGATAAATTTGATGTCATTATTTCTCACATGCCGTCGGGGCATATTTATTCTTATTTAATCAATAAAAAACTCAATCTTCCGCATATTGTTGTTCTTCATCAGAGCGATTGGGAAGTTATAAATAATCCTTTTTATAAATTTTATTTTAGAAAATTATTAAAAAATGCTATTAAAAATTCAACCTACAAATACGCAAGAAACAAATTTTTAAAAGAAGCATTTAACGCACAAAAAATTTTGCCTTCATTTGTTAAAGAAGAAAACATTTTAGAATATAAAGAATTTCAATCAAAAAAGATAAAATTTATCACTCTTTCTAAATTTATAAAGAGAAAGAATATTAATCTTGTTATAGAAGCCCTGTCAAAAATTGATTTTGATTTCAGATACGATATTTTTGGAGAAGGAAAAGAAAAAAATAATCTTCAAAAATTAATCAATAAATTAAATCTTTCAAATAAAATCAAAATTCACCCTTTTATTCCTCATAAAAACATAAATTTTATGTTGGATAAAAGTGATGTTTTTATTCTGCCTTCAATAAAAGAAACATTTGGAATTTCATATATAGAGGCAATGGCGAGGGGGCTGGTTGTTGCGGGGTGCAAAAACACGGGAATAGATGGGATAATTGAAGACGGTATGAATGGTTTTTTGACCGAACCAAATGCAAATAATATCGTTGATACATTATACAGAATTCAAAATTCATCAAAAGAAGAAATTTCTAACAATGCAATTGAAACAGTAAAAAATTTAACCGAAGAAAAAGTTATAAATGAGTATTATAGCGAAATAAAAAAGATTGTCGAATTGTATATTTAAGATTTTCATTAATTTGCAAACGAAATTATTTGCATTTAAAATATTTTATAAGATTAATAAAGGAAAACACTATTTTAAAACAAGAAATAACAGATATTTTATACGATGATTCCAAAAACGAAGAACTCTTTAAAAAGGCCGATAAATTAAGAAAAGAAAACGTTGGCGATGAGGTCCATTTGAGAGGATTGATTGAATTTTCAAATATTTGTAAACAACAATGCAAATATTGCGGACTCCGTTCTCCAAATAAAAATATTCAAAGATACAGAATTTTAAAAGATGAAATACTTGAATATGCAAAATCTGCAGTCGATATGGGTTTTAAAACCATAGTTTTGCAAAGCGGCGAGGATGAATATTATGATGTCGATAGAATGACAGAAATTATAAAAGAAATAAAAAAACTGGATGTAGCCTTGACCCTCAGTATCGGTGAAAAAACGTATGATGAATATTCAGAATATAAAAAAGCGGGTGCAGATAGATATCTGTTGAGGATTGAAACAACGGACGAAAATTTATACAAAAAAATGCATCCTAATATGAGTCTTGATAACAGAAAAAGATGTCTTGACGATTTAAAAAAATTAAATTACGAAGTAGGAACAGGTTGTCTTGTTGGTTTACCCGAACAGAGTATTGAATCTTTAGCGGATGATATTTTATTTTTTAAAGAAATAGATGCCGATATGATAGGAATCGGCCCTTTTATTCCTCATCCCGATACACCTTTAAAAGATGCATTTTCGGACAATTTTGTTTTATCCTTAAAAGTTATGGCACTGACTCGCATAATACTTCCCGATATAAATATCCCCGCAACAACAGCAATGGAGACCTTGAATCCTAATGGAAGAATTATTGCGCTAAATTCAGGCGCAAATGTTGTTATGCCGAATGTGACATCAAAAGAATACAGAAAAAAATATGAAATTTACCCAAATAAAATTTGTACAAATGAAGATCCGACCCGGTGCAACAGTTGTATAAGAAATAAAATAAAATCCATAGGAAGAACAATTTCTGATTCATACGGATTTAGGAAAAAGAATATTTAATTTATAATTAATTTGCCTGTCTAATTGACAGGCAAATAAAATGTTTATTGTTCTTTATTTTGTTAAATTAAACATATCCAAAAGATTCTTTTTCCTGTAGTTTGTTATGGTATCGTACGTTAAAACGGTATTTTTATCGAACATTTTATATGCCGTTAAAAATGCGTTTGCTGTATCAATAGATGTAAAACTTGGCACTCCGTACATTTGTGCTATTGTTCTTATTTGGAAGCCTGAATGTTGTGAATTTTTTCCTGTTGTCGGAGTGTTGATGATGAAACTCAATCTTCCGTCTTTCATACGTTTTTGGAGTTTGTCTATCATGAATTTTTGAATCATTTTAGACGGTATTCCGTTTTGTTCCAAAAATTTATGTGTTCCCCAAGTTGCCATAATAAAGAAACCATGTTTGAATAATCTTTTTACCATTGGCAGGGCTGATTTTTTGCAGTGATCATTTAATGACACAAGCACCCTTTGTTTTGCCTTGCTGAATTTAAAACCGCCTGCCAAAAATGCCTTATATAACGCTCTTTTGAAAGTTGTATCGACACCTAAAACTTCTCCTGTGGATTTCATTTCGGGAGCTAAAGCGGGGTCGATTCTGTTTAATTTTTGCCAAGAGAAAACAGGCATTTTTACGCAAACAAGATTGGTTTTTTTGTATAACCCCGTGCCGAATCCGCCACGCTTGATTGATTTTCCCAAAATTGCACTTACTGCAATATTTACCATCGGAATACCCGTCACTTTACTCATAATGGGTACTGTACGAGAGGCTCTCGGGTTTACTTCTATAACATAAACTTTATCATCTTTAATAATAAATTGAATGTTTAAAAGTCCTTTAATATTTAATTTTCTTGCTATTTGGGTCGTATATTTAACAAGAATTTTTTCGTTTTTGCGGGAAATATTTTGTGAAGGATAGATAGACATTGAATCTCCACTATGAACACCGGCTTTTTCTATGTGTTCACAAATGCCGGGGATTAATACATCTCTGCCGTCAGATATGGCATCGAGTTCTACTTCCATTCCCTCTAAATACTGGTCAATTAAGACGGGGTGTTCGTTTGAAAATTTAAAGGCTTCCGTTATATATGTGATTAATTCTTCATCATTATATACAACCTGCATTCCGCGTCCGCCTATTACATAACTCGGACGCACAAGAACGGGATAGCCTAAATTTTTAACCGCATTTAAGGCTTCTGTTACCGATGTAACAGCATAACCTTTTGGCTGCGGTATATTCAATTCTTTTAATAATTTTTCAAATATATTTCTGTCTTCTGCTGCGTTAATGCTTTCAATAGAGGTTCCCAGGATTTTAACCCCTTCTTTATTGAGCTTTTCAGCGAGATTTATTGCTGTTTGTCCGCCGAATTGCACCATAACGCCTTTCGGATTTTCTTTTTTGATGATGTTCATTATGTATTCAACGTTCATTGGTTCAAAATACAGTCTTGTGGCAACGTCAAAATCCGTTGATAATGTTTCGGGGTTTGAATTTACCATTACGGATTCATATCCTCTTTTTTTGATTTCAAAAGCCGCATGACATGAACAATAATCAAATTCTATCCCTTGACCTATTCTGATTGGGCCTGAACCTAATACAATTATATTTTCTTTTGGTTTTTTAGAAGCTTCTTGAGACTTTTCTTTGTATTCCAATACTTCATCTTCTTCATCATATGTTGAATAAAAATATGGTGTTGTTGCATTAAATTCGGCAGAACATGTGTCAACAAGCCTGAAAGATGAATCTATTTTGAATGCATTTAACAAATCCTGTCTGCAATTGCATAATTCTTTTATTTCCGAATCAAGGAAGTTGTATTTTTTTGCTTCAAGATAGAGTGCTTTAGAGATTTGTTTTTCTTTTAAATCCTTTTCAAAATCAACAAGCTCTTTTATTTTTGCAATAAACCATTTATCTATTTTTGTAATTTGGCAAATTGTTTCTATATCAATATTGTTATATATTGCTTGTGCCACTCTGAAGATTCTTCTGTCATCCTGTATGGATAAATCCTGTTTTAATTGTTCGTTCGAGTAGTCTTTAAATTCTCTGTTTAAAAGTCCGACACTCTTTTCTTCTAATGATGTGACAGCTTTTTTAAAGGCGGAAGTGAATGTTCTTCCGATAGCCATAATTTCGCCCGTTGCTTTCATTTTTGTTCCTAAAATTCTATCTCCTGAGGCGAATTTATCAAAAGGCCATTTTGGAATTTTAACAACAACATAATCAAGAGTCGGCTCAAACGCTGCTGTTGTTTCGTTTGTTATTGAATTTTTGATTTCATGGAGATTGTAGCCGATTGCAATTTTTGTTGCTATTTTTGCAATAGGATATCCTGTTGCTTTTGAAGCCAGAGCAGATGAACGTGATACTCTCGGATTTACTTCTATTACATAATATTGTTTTGATTTTGTATCAAGTGCAAATTGTACGTTGCATCCGCCCTCTATTTTTAAGGCGCGAATAATTTTAATTGCACTTGTTCTGAGCATTTGAAATTCATTGTTTGTCAGTGTTTGGCTCGGCGCAACTACAAAACTGTCCCCTGTGTGTATTCCGATGGGGTCAATATTTTCCATATTACAAATAATAATGCAGGTATCGTTTGCATCCCTGATTACTTCGTATTCTATTTCTTTAAAGCCTGCAATAGATTTTTCAACAAGCACCTGGCTAATCGGGGATTGGTTTAATCCTTGATGAACAATTTCTTCGTATTCGGTTTCGTTTTTTGCAATACCGCCCCCTGCGCCGCCTAAAGTAAATGCGGGTCTGATTATTATAGGATATCCGATTTTGAGAGCAAAGGCTTTTGCTTCTTCGATATTAGAAACTATTGCACTGTCGGGTACCGGTTCTTTTATTTCCTGCATTAGTTTTTTAAACTGTTCTCTATCTTCTGCTTTATTTATGCTTTCAATATTTGTACCCAAAATTTCAACGTTGAATTTTTTAAGAACCCCTTCTTTATCCAGAGCACAGGCTAAATTAAGTGCTGTTTGTCCGCCTAATGTTGCAATTAAACCTTGCGGACGTTCTTGTTCGATTATTTTTGAAAGACTTTCGACGGTTAAAGGTTCAATGTAAACTTTATCCGCAATTTCTTCATCCGTCATTATTGTTGCGGGATTTGAATTAACAAGGACAATTTCAATGTGTTCTTCTTTTAAGGCCCTGCACGCTTGCACTCCCGCGTAATCAAATTCTGCAGCTTGTCCGATGACAATAGGGCCTGAACCGATTACAAGAATTTTTTTCAAAGATTTATTTTTCATTTTTTACCTCGTTAACCAATTTTAAATTTCTTTTTATAATGTTAATCCATTCATCAAAAATAGATTCGCCTTCTTCGGGCCCCGGTTTTGCTTCGGGGTGGAATTGAACTGCATATATGCCCAAACTTGTAATTTCAAAGCCTTCAAGGGTATTATCGTTTAAGTTTTTATATGTCGGACGCATACAGCTTTCTATTGACATCATATCAACGGCATAGCCGTGGTTTTGTGATGTCATCATTACTTTATTGTTTTCAAGATTAATAACGGGATGATTTCCGCCTCTGTGTCCGTATTTTAGTTTGTATGTTTTAGCGCCTGCGGCAAGGGCTAAAAGTTGATAGCCTAAACAAATGCCAAATATTGGGAGATTGCCCGTAAGTTTCTTTATTTGTTCAATTTGATAGGTATATTCAGCAGGGTCACCCGGGCCGTTGGATAAAAATACGGCATCAAATTTTCCTTTAAGGATTTCATCCGCATCAGTGTGCGAAGGAAATACAGTTACTTTGCACCCTCTTTTTATCAGAGAAAGAACAATATTCTTTTTTGCACCGTAATCAATAAATGCAAGGTTTATTTTTCCGTTCGGATTGTACACTATTTTTTCGCTTGTTGTGACTGTATCCAGTATTGAAGCATCTATTTTAAAATTTTGTATTTCTTCTATTTTCTTTTTTATAAACAAATCATCAACATCCGCCGATGTAATAAAAGCATTCATAGTGCCGTATTCTCTTATTTTTTTAACAAGGCTTCTTGTATCTATATCATAAAGAGCAACTATTCCTTTTTGAATTAAGTACTCGCTGATACTGTATCTTGCTTGGTAGTGGCTTTCCTGATTGCAACAGTTTTTCGAAATAAAACCGACGAGTGCGGGGTTTGCCGATTCAAAATCGCTTTCATTTATGCCATAGTTTCCTATTTCGGGATATGTCATAACCACTATTTGTCTTGCGTATGAAGGGTCTGTGATTATCTCTTGATATCCTGTTATAGAAGTATTAAAAACAATTTCACCCATATAGCCGCCTATTGCGCCATACGATTTTCCTTTTATTACACTTCCGTCTTGCAGTATTAATGTACCCATTTTATTTCCTTTTCAATTTAACTTTCTAAAATTTCCTGATAAATTCTTTCTGTTGCATTGATTCTATTGTCGGCTTTTGTTACGGCTCTGCCTAAAACTATATAGTCGCTTCCGTCTTTTATTGCATCCGATGGTGTAACGATTCTTTTTTGGTCGTCTTTACAAGACCATTTTGGTCTGATTCCGGGGGTTAGTACAATAAAATCGTCTCCTAACTCTTTTTTTATCAGTTTTAATTCTTTAGCTGATGCAACAACACCGTTCATTCCTGCTTCTTTTGCGTTTTTTGCAAGTTTTATAACAAATTCTTCACTTGTTAAATTGTTCGCAAGTTCTTGTTTTAATATTTCATCGGAAATACTTGTTAAAACAGTGACAGCAAGAATAATCGGTTTTTTTGTATTATATTTTTCACTTGCTTCGTCTGCCCCTTTTCTTGCGGCTTTCATCATATCGATTCCGCCCGTTGCATGGACATTAAAGAAGTTTGCACCGTTTTTTATAACGTTATATGATGCTTTTTCAACGGTATTCGGGATATCGTGGAGTTTTACATCCAAAAAGAAATTTGAATTTTTTTCTTTTATATAATTAACGATTTCTAATCCGTATCCGCAAAATAATTGCAGTCCTACCTTAAAAGTTCCGATATAAGGGCTCAATTCATCTACGAGATTTTTTGCTTCTTCTATTGTTTCAACATCCAGTGCTAAAACGAGTTTTTCTTTAATTTGTTCTTTGGTTAATTTATTCATCTATGACTACTCCTTTTAATCTCATTCCTTTATAAGGAGATATTTTGCATTTTGTTTTGAAATGTGTGGGAAAAACAACCCATTCTTCGTCGGGTGCTATTTTTATAAACTTCTTGTTTTCGATTCTCAAAATTTTTCTCGGATTGTATGCCATTTTTTCGAGTGTTTTATCTAATCCCAAAAGTTCATACGCTAAACTAAATGCGGTCTCTAATCCTGTTATTCCGTTTGGTGCTTCAGAATAGGGTTTTAATTTTTCTTCATCGGAGTGCGGTGCGTGGTCTGTTGCAATAACGTCTATTGTTCCATCTATGAGTGCATCCATAATTGCGCGTTTATCCGTTTGTGTACCTAAAGGCGGATTCATTTTAAATCTGCCTGTTGAATCTGTATCATCTTTTGTAAAAGTAAAATAGTGGGGTGCTGTTTCGGCTGTTAAATTTTTTAATCCTTGTTTTTTAGCTTCTCTTATTAAATCGACACTTTCTTTTTTTGAAATGTGGCAAAAATGCAATCTTGGAGAGTATCCGTCTAAAACTACTTTTTTAAATACTTCTATTTGCCATCTTATTTCTTCCGTTTCGTTTTCGCAGTGTGAAAGGATTAATTCACCCGATTTTAGCGCTTCGTAAAATACATCTTTATCTAAAAGCGGTAATCCGTCATTAGAAAATCCCACTGCACCTGCAGCTTTCAATTCTTTAAAATTGACAAGTTCAAGTGTATTAAGATTTTTTGTGATTGCTGCAATAGGATAAATTTTAAAATTGTATTTTTTTGCTTTGGATAGAATATATTTAATTGTATCGGGGTTATCCGTAACGGGCTGTGTATTCGGCATTGTACAAACACCGCCAAAACCGCCTTTTTTGGCTGCTTCGATACCTGTTTGTATTGTTTCTTTATATTCAAATCCAGGTTCTCTGAAATGCACATGCATATCTATCAAAGAAGGTATTTGTTTAATGTTTTGATTTTTTTTATTCATTATATCCCATAACTCGAAAGTATCATATCTAAAATTGCCATTCTTATGTATACACCGTTTTCTGCCTGTTTTAGAATTGTTTTTGCATTTTGCATTGATAATACATCACTTTTTATTTCAATATCCTTGTTAACCGGTCCGGGGTGCATTAATAATGCATTATAGGGCAGATTATCTTTTGTAATTTGATAGTTATTTATGTATTCATCAAAATCTATTTTTTCCGCAATTCTTTCTCTTTGGATTCTCAGTGCCATTACGATATCTGCATTTTCAAAACCTTTGTTTATATCTTCGTAATAATCAATTCCTTCCAATGTTTCGTCTTGAAATTGAATCGGCGCTATACATCTTATTTTTGCGTTAAATTTTTTCAACAATTCAATATTTGATTTTGCAACTCTGGAATGGACTATATCACCCGTTATTGCAATTATTTTATCTTTTAAGTCAAGAAAATGTTTTTTAATTGTGTAATAATCCAATAAGGCTTGAGTCGGATGAGCAGAACTTCCGCTTCCTGCATTAACAAAAGAAATGGTATTGTAATATGTTTTTTCTTTTAATTCATTAATCAACGTATTGCTTTCATGTCTTAAAACAACAGCATTTATTCCTATTGCGGATAAGTTATTTATTGTGTCATAAATATCTTCGCCTTTATTAATGGAGGAAGTACCTGCATCAAAGTTATATTTATTTGCGGATATTCTGTTTTCTGCCATTTCAAAAGAGAGTTTTGTTCTTGTTGAATTTTCAAAAAACATATTTGCAATATGTCTGTTTATATGGTTAGAGCGTCTTATTCCCTTTTCAAATTCGGAGGCTCTGTTGCAAATTTTATTAATATCATCTGTTGAAAGTGATTTTATATTAATTAAATGTTCCATTCTTATTTTCCTGCTCTGCTTCCCGGTTTAACCAATTCAATGCCTTGTTTGCACAAAGGACATTCTTCGGGTTTGTATGTTACGGGTGAAGATTGTAAAAGCGAATATATTTTAAATTCGTTTTCGAGTTTGCCTTGGGTTCTGTCTACAATACAGCCGACACCTTGAACATCAACTTCAAATTCTTTTAGAGCTTCTTTAGTTTCAAAAATAGTTCTTGCCGTTGTAATAACGTCTTCTATGATTACTATTTTTTCACCTTTTTTTAGAGAATACCCTCTTCTTAGTTGCATTACCCCATCTTTTCTTTCGACAAAAAGGTTTCTCTTTTTGGTTTGACGTGCAACTTCGTATCCGAAAATAACGGCTCCGATTGCGGGTGCAACAATTGTATCAAAATCAATTGAAGATAATTTTTGTGCCAGTTCACGAGCTAAGGTTTCTACAATATCGGGGTATTGATATAATTTTGCACATTGAAAATAGGTATCGGAATGAAGTCCGGAAGTCAGACAAAAGTGACCTTTTAAGAGTCCTTCCGCTTTTATAAGTAAATCTTTTACGTTTGTATTTTCTGTTATCATATTATGCTCCTTTGATTTTTGTTTTTAAATCTTCAAAATCCTGAAAATTGTTTTCTTCTATGTATTTTTTTAACTCCATTGCAAGCGTGGTGCATATTTTCGGGTTAATAAAATTTGCCGTTCCGATTTGAAATGCATCAGCTCCAACAGCCAAAAATTCAAGTAAGTCACCCAAAGATGAAATCCCACCCATTGCAATAACGGGAATATTTACGCTTTTTTTAATTGCATTTACCATATATAGTGCAACAGGTTTGACGCATTTTCCTGACAAACCGCCTTGCACTGTTTTTTTGATAAACTTGTTTCCGATTCTTTTTATATCAACCCCGAGTCCTCTCAAGGTATTTATTGCACTGATACAATCAGCACCGGCTGATTCAACCGCATTTGCAAGAGAAGTAATATCAGAGGTATTCGGTGATAATTTAACAATTAAGAATCCTTTATAATTTTTTCTGATTTTAGAAGTTAAATTAAAGAGACTATCAGGATTCAACCCAAATTCAATACATCCTGATTTTACATTCGGACAGGAAACATTAACCTCTATTGCTTTTATACTGTTTTGTTGTGCAATATCTGCTAATCTTTCATAATCTTCAATTGATGAACCCGCGATATTAAGAAGAAAATCTATATTTTTTTGTTTTAAAATCGGTAGTTTGTCCGAGATAAATTTTTTTATTCCTACATTTTCAAGCCCGATTCTGTTTATCAATCCGCATTCGGTTTCAAAAATTCTATCTCCTTCGTTTCCCGATCTTGCTTCTAAAGTTATTCCTTTAGTTGAAATTGCACCCAAACAATTCAGGTCAATAAAGTCTTCAAATTCATCCGTATAACCATAGGTCCCGCTCGCGCCTATCAGCGGAGATTTGAGGATTAATTCTCTTTTATTGTTTTTTATTACTGTTTTTAATTTATTCATTTTCTTCCCAAATTATTTCATTACCCGAAAATACGGGACCGTCTTTACATATTGAGGCGGTTGATATGGTTTCGTTTTTTTTGATTTTTATAACGCACCCTCTGCATACCCCGATTCCGCATGCCATTACTTTTTCCATTGCAAGTTGAGATTTAATGTTTAATTTTTTGCATAATTTGCCGATTAATTTTAAAACTATTTCGGGTCCGCAGGCATAAACAATTTTTATGTTTTTTTCTTTTATTAAATCTTCCAATCTATCGACAACACTTCCGCCTATTGTTACTTCATCATAGCCTTTGATTATTTCTTTATCATCTCTAAAACCTGCAATAAGGTAATTATTGATATTTTGCTTATTGAGCTCTTTTTTTAAAAATAACATCGGTGCAATACCGATTCCTGCACCGACAAGAAGTGAAGCTTCTTCTTTTATACTAAAACCGTTGCCCAAAGGTGCTAAGATACTGATTTCATCGTTAATTTTTAAATTGCTTAAAAATTCGGTTCCTTTACCTTTTATTTTGACAAGTATAGTCAATAAACTTTTATTGTTTTCGATTTTTTCAAAGTCACTGATACTAAAAGGACGTCTTAGGGTTCTGTTTTCGCATAATACAGAAATAAATTGCCCTGAATGTGCAGAATCAAGAGCAGATTCTATGACAACTTTAGTTGTGTCATGGGTAAGTTTTTCTATGTTATAAATTTTTCCTGTGTATTCTTTCATATTTTCCTAAAAAAAAGAAGGCAAAATCGCCTTCTTTTTTGGTTTATGTGTAATTATTTGATTTTTTATTTTTTATTGCAGTCATAATGTTTACCATTTGTTGACTTAATTATAATATAAAAAAATAATTTATTTTATTATATTTTACAAAATTTAAAGTTTATTTATCGTAATAATTAATTGCTTCAAAAATCTCCGAATTTTTGTATTCTTTTAATTTTGAATAAAATTTATAACTGTCAGATGTTGTTAAATACAGTTTTTTCTTTGCCCTTGTTATTCCGACATAAATAAGTCTGAAATTTTCTTCCGTTATTTCTCTTTTTAATTCTTCTTCGGTTTTTGGATGTTTTTTTATTTTTTGAATGAATTTTGTATTTTCTTTTAATTTTAATTCGTCTTTATTTAAACACAAGTTATCCTGTGTTAATTCGGGGATAAATACATAATCAAATTCATCTCCTTTGGATTTATGCAGTGTCATTATTTGAATTGTTGAAGTTTTATCTTCTTTATTTTCGTTATTAAAGAATTTTATGTTTGCAAAATTGTTTTTGTATTGAATTTCTCTCATTTTAGAAACAGTATTTTCAAAAGTTTTTTGTGTTTGAAAAATTTTGTGCGCTATAGTGCTTATGAGAGGAATATTTTCTTTGTTTTGTGTTTTTGAAAAATAAAATTCTCCGATTTCATTTACTAAATCATAAATTGAATAATGGTTTTTAAAAAGAAAATAATTTATATCCCAAATGAATTGATAATCATAATCATTATCTAAAAAAGGCGGATTTTTTGATTGTTTAATGTATTTTACGGTTTCAAAATCGTAATAACCGAGTTCAAACAGAGTGTCTATGAGGGTATTGACGCTTTTTGGGTCATACGGATTTTTGATATATTCTAAAATCAATAATACTACTTTATAAACAGGATTATTAATCAGGCAATCCTGATTTTTAAAGGTTTTAAGAGAATGATTTTTAAAAATTCCGTCCCATTTTTCTATTGCAAAATTACTTCTCAATAAAACTCCTATTGTTGCGGTTTTATCGGTTTTTAGGATTTCTTTTATTTTGTTTATAACAAAGCTTTTTTCTTCGTCTTCCGAATTTAAAATATAGTTTTCAACGGCATTTTTATCAATTATGTTTTTGTTTTCTACAGGCTTCATAAAAAGCGAAGAAAAAGCATTTATTCCGATATTATTTGCATATTTTACGGTGTTATTCGCGCAATCCAGAACCCCTGTTGCGCAGCGTTGGCACCTATCCATTTCAACGTTATAGGAATTTTTAATAAATTCTCTGAATCCGTCTACGTTTGAATTGGTAAAAGTAGAGGTTATTGCCTGATTAATATCCCCGCAGCGTATTATGTTGTTATATTTTCCGGCTAACAATGTGATAAGATTTTGCTGAATATAGCTTGAATCCTGTGCTTCATCTTCAATTATTATTTTTGCCAAATTCTGATAATAAGATAATACGTCTTTATTATTTTTTAATAGTCTTAAACTCAAAAGCAAAAGGTCATCATAGTCAATTAAATTTTCCTGCTTTAATTTTTCCTGATAAGAATTATAAATATTTAAAAATAATTTGTTATTTGTTTTGTAGTTTTCATCTTGTGCGAGTTCGTTTTTATAAACGGAAACCATAGAATCATATAAGGGTGCTTTATCTGACGGGATTCCGGATGAATACACAATTTCATTAATTAAAGACGTTCTTTTTATTTCATCAACAATTTCAAAATCCGAATCAAGCCCGATTTTTGCATAGTTGTTGTTTTCTTTTATTATTCTGAGTGCAAGTCCGTGTATTGTTGAAATATTTGGAAGTTCTTTTAAATTAGGGTATTTTGCTTTGATTCTTTCTTTAAAATTTCTCGCTGCGGATTCCATAAAAGTCAAAATAAAAATCTCATTTGCTTCAACATTATTTATTATTTCGCCATTGAGTATTTTATCCGTTAAAAGAAGCATTATTGTAGTTTTTCCCGAGCCTGCCGTTGCGCTGACCGCCATTTTTCCGCCTTTATAATCCAAAACTGCCTGTTGATCGGGTCTTGGGATTATGGGTTTGAATTCTTTTGATTGAGTTTTATTTTCCGAGAATTTAAAAAACTTTTCTATACCCGAAAAATTTTCCAATCCAAAAGAATCATAAATACTCGAATACATAAGGTTGTTTTCTGATAACAAATATAATTTGTAAAGAGTTCTTGCGGTTCTGTCGTTGGTTAAATCAATATTATCCTTTAATTCAAAACTTTCTTTGTCCCACGTTTTTTGCATTACCCAAGCATTATACAAAGGTCCTATATCTTGTTTTAGCCAGTTTTCGTTTGTAATATCCAATATAAACGAATATTTTGTATGAATCGAATAATCTATTATTTTTTGTGCTGATGAAACAACAATTGAATCTTCATCAATCTCATCATCTGATAGGGGATTTTCCGATATTATTGTATTTTCGAGCTGAATTAGTAATTCGTTATTTGAAACACTGTCGTTGAATACTTCTTCAAAATCATAAATCTGTTTTAAAAGCTGGTTTATTTTTATTATGTCTTTATTTATTTCTTTGTTTAGAGGAACAAAATTTGATACGATTTCATACAGTTGTGTTGAGAGTTTTTCGGATTTTGTTTTTTCAAAAACCTCAAGCAGTTTTTTAAATTCTTCATTTTCTTTTTCTTTTATCAATTCAAATAAATTTGTATTATCAAATTCTCTTTTTACTCTGTATTCCTGAATGAATTTTATTGCCTCAATCCCGTTGAATTTTAAAAGCTCGATAAATATGCCTTTTAGGGCATAGTATGAAATTTCCTGATTTGTGTTATTGAATATTTTTAATAAGTCGAGAATGTAGCCTATAAGTTTATTTTGGTTTAATTTTTCGTTTTTGGTTAAAAAATTAAAATTTAAGCCCGATTTTAATAAGCCTGATTTTAAAAATTCATCTGAAACCGGTGTTACAACGGAAATTTCAGAAGGCAAGATGCCTGCTTTAATCAGTTTTTTTATATTTATAATTACATCATCAATCATTTCATTTCTTTTTAAAAAAGAAAAATATTTTATGTCAGAAAATTTCGTTGTATCAATTAATTCTTTTTGTTTTATTAAATTAAAAACAGAAATTGCGTTTTTTGATTTTGTATCTTTTGTATCTATGGTGATTTCTTTTTCGCCCGTAAATTTTTCAAAATCAGTGTTTATTGCGCCCAAATAGCCTAATCTTGATGAACCGAATTTATCATATCCTATAAAAAACTCTTTTATATCGGGTTTTATGAAATTTAAATATTCTAAAACAGCCGGTGTTATTTCATCTCCGTCGTCTAAAAAAACGTATTGAAACTTGTTTTTCAATTTTTTATACAAGAATTGAAAAAGGTTGAGCTGTCTGATATAATCAAATGCTCTTAAATCTATTGTTTTCTTTTTATATTTATCGAGTGCCAGTTTTACTTCATCTTTAAAACTTTCCTGAAGAATATTTGAGCGGTTTTCAATTTCTTCGTTTGTTAAATTATTCAAATTTATTAAAGAGTTTCTTCTCAAAAGCTGATGCAAAAGACTCGTTTTTGAGTTGTATGCCGAAAAATCAACTTCTTTAATGCATTGTTTAAAGATGTATTGGCTGACTTCCAATCCGCATAGATTCGGTATAATTTTTGTATTGTTTGCGTCTTTGATTGTTTCTTCAATGTATCCCCAGTTTTCCGAAATATAATTGTAACAAAGCCCAAAAAAGCTGTATATTTTTAAATTTCCTATGTTTCCCGTTTCGGAGTTTTCTTTTATGTATTTTAGCCATTCCTGTTTTTTCTTTGAATTTTGAACAAGAATGAGAATATTTTCACTGTTTGTAGTTTTTAACAGCTTTAAATATTCATTGATTAAGAGAATAGTTCTTTTGGAATTTGAATTTGCGTTTATTATCATAGTTATTAATTTATTTTATTATACATTTTAAAATTTAATTCTCAATTTTTGGAGAAAATATATTTGAATCCAAAAATAGGTCGGGTTTTAACCCGACAAACTAAATTATTTTTATTTTTCATTGTTCACTTTTTTCTTTTGGTTCAAACGCCACAAGCAAAAGAAAAAAGTGAAC
>CAMOPX010000005.1 GCA_946622415.1 uncultured bacterium | reverse complement strand
CTATCTAAGGACTGCATAAACGTCAAAACTCAACGTTTTGTCGTTTATTCCGCACAGTTTTGCCCTCATCTTCATTCGTTAAGTGCTTCGCACTAAACTCACTCGATTCGGGTGCGCTACATCCCGATATTAGTTATAAATTTATTATCAAAATACGCTAAAGATAATAGCAATAACAATGCTTAAAGTCAATAGATTGACGAAAAATAATTTTTGTACGCATAATTAAATTATGAATTACAAAAACACACTATTTATTAATTTTGGCGGAATTGGGGATGAAATTCTTTTTTTGCCTGCATTAAAAACATTTAAAACAGATTATTCGGAATCAAAAATCACACTTGCACTTGAAAATCGTTCAAAGAGTATTAAAAATTTGACCGATTTAATTGATGAAACAATTTGCGTCGATATAAAAGCAAAAGGAATTAAAAAATATATTAATATTTTGAATTTTATATTTAATATAAGAAAGAACAAATTTGACTGCGTGATATCATCGGGAAAAAGTCCTTTTATTGCAATAATTCTATATTTATCAGGCATTAAAGAAAGAATAGGTTATTCATCCAAGACAGATTTTCTGTTAACAAAAAAAATTCCGTTGAACGAAAATCAATACGCAGGAAAAATGTACCACAATCTGGTTGAACCGATAACAAAAACAGAATATCAAAACCCGAAAATCAATATTCCTGAAAACTATAAATTGCCTGATGAATTATTACAAAAAGAATTTATCTCAATTCATCCGGGTGTTTCAAAAATGTCTCTATCAAAAAATATATTCAAGTGCCCAAAAATTGTTTTTTGGATAGAATTGATAACGGGTTTATTAAAAAAAGGCAAGAATGTTGTTTTATTGGGAACGCAAGATGATGAAGATTTGATTAATCAAATCCTTAAAAATAAAGAAATAAAAGAACATCCGAATTTCATAAATTTCTTCAACAAAACAAAGGATATTATGGAAATGGCACTCATAATGCAAAAATCAACAAATGTAATATGTGTAGACAGCGCTCCATTGCATGTAGCGGTTTCTGTTGAAAGTAATATTTTTGCAATATTCGGGCCCACGAATAATGAAAAACTCATCCCCAAAAGCAACAAAATAAATTTAATTACAAATAACTGCACTTGTAGGCCTTGTCTTTGGCACAAAAGACAAAATAACTGCGAAACATCTGAATGTTTGAATATAGACCCGAATTTAATTTTAGATAAATTTTAAAAATATGTATTATAATTTAAAAAAGTCGGAAACTATTTATTTCCGACTTTTTTATATCTTTTATTTTTTGTTTTTAAAACATAACTTATATTCATTTAAATCGTATTAAAAAACCTTTAGCGCTTCATCACAAATAGATAAAGGCGTTAGTCCATCATTTAACAGCTGATCTATTGCAAGTTTAGCAAGTCGTTCATCACTAACAAACGTACCCAACAATTGGCAACATTTTACAGGATGTTTTTTTGCTAAAATTTGTAAAGGTGTATATTGGTCCGCTCTACCTACTGTAAGTACATTTTTTTTCTGTTCAAATGTTTCCAATTTACCCACTGCTTCAATTAATTCATCAGGGTAACACAATGCTAATATTTGTGCTGCCGATACTTCAACTGTTTGTGCCATAAGCACTTCTTTTTTTTGTTCACCTGTTTCTAATTTATCAAGTACGTCAAGAAATAGTTTAGGTTCACATTTAGCTATATTAGCTGCCAAAGTAATTGTATCATCTTCTCCTTTGTCATCTTTCATTGTTAATTTTTGCGTAAGCACTTCTTTTCTTTGTTCGCTATTTTCAAACATCTCTAATGCATCGGGAAATTTTTCCGGATGAATAAATACTAAAGTTTCTGCTGGGAATGATCCTTTTTCATTTTGCTTTAAAAATACTTTTTTTCTGGACTCGTCATCGGGCATTCCTTCCAATATGTCTAAAAATTTTTCAGGCGACGAATCTGCCATTGCAATATTTATGTCAGCAAGTGCTTTTTCTAAGTTTTCTTCAAAGAGTTCATAGGGGAAGACATTGTTTCTACCGGAATTAGTTTCATCAGGCGAATTATTATCTATACCACAAAAAGAAATTTGAGCTTTTTGTGCTAAAGCTTGTGATTCCATGGCTTTTAAAATTGAAGCGTTACCCTTAAAATTAATTTTACCGTTTTTATTTAAAGAATCAGACACTATGGGATTAGTATTTGCTGACTTATTTACTGAATTTAAAGCATTTAATCCATATAAATTAGCTGAAATTGATGCAACATTCATTTTTATAATTCCTTTTTTTGTACCGTTGATGATTTTATAAAACAAGTGAATGAAATTAATTGTGCCTAATCTCACATAAAAAAACGATTTTTTTTGAAATACTTAACCAAAACCCAAGCTATATTTGAATGAAAGCTATTTTAATTTTACTTAATAAAATTTAATATTCGTTTTCTAAAAAATTAAATAATTTATTGAATTTTAAATTTAGCTCTTCTAAATCTTCTTCTTCGTCAATTTCAATTGTAACGGTCGGAATTTTTCTTTCTACTCCGCAATAAGTTCCAAAACTTCCAGGGGTCGGGTAGCCTATATCATTTGTTATTTTATAACCCAAAAATTTCTGTATTTCTTTAGAGATTTCTTCCGCAGGGCCGTCATAATTAATAACTTTATAGGGAGAATGAATTGTTATTATTGCATTGAAATTATTTTTATTCAATAAATCCACAAGAAATTTTGTTTCAATTTCGCTATTAGGTTCTACTCCCCCAAAATAATCGCCCAAATCCGATTTAATCCAATTTTTTGTCGGAAAATTTCTATTTAAATCAACATCATTTTTGTTTGTTCTTTTAGAAGAATTGTTGAGCCTTGGAATAAAATAAAGAAGATTTTTAGATGGCGCTTTTGCGCTTGATAAATAAGAATTTATAAAATATTCGCCCTGTGGCTCATCTCCATGAAAAACTCCAATTATGAGAAGCTTTTTATCATAATTGGAGATATTTCTTTTAATTAAATTTATGTTGTTCATTTTAGCCTATTCTTTGAAACATGTAACCTATTCCACGAGCAGTAAGAATGAGTTCAGGATTAGTCGGGTCAGTTTCTAACTTTGAACGAAGTCTTGAAATATGAACATCAACAACACGAGTATCAATTCTATGGTCTGCCGGATATGACCAAACATGTTGCAAAATATCGTTTCTTGAATATGCTGTTCCTGAATTATTAACAAGAAGTTCAAGCAAGCTAAATTCCATGCCTGTCAAACGAATTCTTTCGTTCTTACGATAAACTTGACGACGTGCAGTATCAATTTTAATATTTCCTGTTGTAATAACATTCTTTGTAGTTTTTCCCGGAGTAACTGCAATATCTTTGCTGACTGTTCTTCTTAAAACCGCTTTAACACGAGCTTCGAGTTCTTTCGGGCTAAATGGTTTAATAACATAATCATCGGCACCGAGTTCCAAACCTGTAATTCTTTCAGAAACATCGCCCAATGCGGTTAAAATTATAATCGGAACATCAGACACACGTCTTATTTCTCTTGTTACGCCATATCCATCCATTTTAGGCATCATGACATCCAGAATAACAATATCCGGATTAGTTTTATTGAACATCTCAACAGCTTCTTCACCGTCTTCTGCTGTTACAACATTGTAACCCGCCATTTTGAGACGAGTTTCCAAAATTCTTCTGATGCTGGCTTCATCATCTACAACCAAAATCTTTTGTTTTGAGTCAGCTTGTTCGCCTTGAATGTCTTTAGTCATTATCTTTTCCTTACTAACTTATATTAATATCTATTACAAAATATATATTTTTTTAAACTAATATTAACATAGATTAATTTTTTTTGCAAAAACTTTATACTTAGAATTTGCACAAAAATCAAATTTTTTACGCATTCCAATTTTATATATAAAAAAGTCCGCCTATTTTGCGGACTTAATTGGTTGATTTTAAGCAATGGTTAAATTATGAAAGTTGTATTGTTTGTCTTTGTATTTCTTGACTCTTTGATTGTTTTAATGAATCATATTCTGCGGATAATTGTTCAATTTCAGTTTGCAATCTGTCATTTTCATTTTGAATTTCAACTTCTTTTTCTTTTAGGATAGGCATTAGGACTTCGTTTGCATAGTCTTTTAAAGTTTGTTCGTAGAGTTTGCTTTGAATTTGTTCTGTATCAATTGCGCCTGTATCCGGATCAAAATACAATTGAGCCTGTTGCATTAAACCGGAATTTTGATAATATTCTGATGCTGTGATTGAACCGAATAATGATTCATATTCGCTTGCTTTTTCTGTTGCAACCTGTTGCGCTACAGCATCAGAATGATCCATAAAATCTAATGCATCTTCAAATAATTCGTCACCTACACTTGCTATTTCAGCCGGTGTTATATTCCCGTCACCTATTGCAGATGCAAAATTACTTAATTTTTTCAGTAATCTTGAATTTTGCAACATCTGATACTTATCTTCTTCCATTTGAGCGAGATTTTCTCTCATTCTCAAGACAAATAACGTAACTGCCATAAACCCACACTCCTAACCTATTAACTTTTAAACTAACCTACATTTAAATAAAGTCTGTTTATTTACGGAAATTGCTAATTTTAAAGTTAATAGTTAACAAAACTTTACAATAAATAAAAAGCAAATATAATTGTGATTTAATAAGACAATGATAGACGAGAATTTTTCCAAAGATTATGAAGATGTATTAATTAATACAGAAAAACCCTCGAGATACATAGGGGGAGAATTTGGCTCATACAATAAAGATTTTGAAAAAGCAGAAGGAAAATTTTTACTCGTTTTTCCCGATAAATATGAAATTGGAATCAGTAATTTCGGTCATAAAATTATATATGATTTAATTAATAAAAATGAAAAATTTATGGCGGATAGATTATATGCGCCGGATAAAGATTTTATTGAGCTTTTAGAAAAAAACAATAAGCCTCTTTATGCACTTGAATCTAAAAAAAGACCAAGAGAATTTGATATAATCGGTTTCGGACTGCAATACGAAATGTGCTACACAACAGTATTAAAGATATTAGATTTATCTGATATTCCCGTTTATTCAAAATCAAGAACAGATTCTCATCCCCTAATTATTGCAGGAGGTCCATGTACATCAAACCCAAAACCCATGGGAAAATTTATAGATTTGTTTGTAATCGGCGATGGTGAAGAAGTTAATATTGAAATTTTAGAAAAATATTTAAAATTAAAAAATAAATTGCCAAGAATGGAAATAATTAAAGAATTAACTAAAATAAAAGGGGTCTATGCGCCTATTCTTGACAACTATACGAAAAAAAGAATAGTTCAGTTAACAGCTAAAAATCACCCGACAAATTCTCCCATACCGCATTTTTCTTCCGTTCAAGACAGAGCTACAATAGAATTAAGACGCGGCTGCGGCAGAATGTGTAGATTTTGTCAGGCCTCACACATTAATGCCCCAATCAGAGAAAGAAAAAAAGAAGATATAGTAAATCTTGTAAAACAATATATTAAAAATACCGGTTATGACGAATATTCTCTTTTATCGCTTTCATCAAATGACCATACTGAAATCGAAGATATTTTAGGAGAATTATCCTGTTTTTATAAAGGAACAGGTATTAGTGTTTCTCTTCCTTCACAAAGAGCGGATAAATTCTCCGTAGAACTTGCTAAATTAGCAGCAAACGAAAGAAAATCCACAATAACAATTGCGCCGGAAGCAGGCAGCCAAAGAATGAGAAATATAATCAATAAAAACCTAAATGAAGAACAAATCATTAGTGCAACTTTAGCCTGCATAAAAAACGGCTGGAATAAAATTAAATTTTATTTTGTTATCGGATTGCCTTTTGAAACAATTGATGATTTAAGAGAAATTCCAAAACTGATAGAAACAATAAACGAAAATTGCAGAAATCAAGGATTAAAATATCCGCAAATAACCTGCTCGATATCCGTTTTTGTTCCAAAACCGCATACGCCTTTTCAATGGGCAAGCCAAAATTCACTTGATGAAATTACAAAAAAAATTGAATTTTTAAATAACGAAAAGCAAAGAATCAAAAACGTAAAGTTTAACTTCCACAATCCCAAAATGTCACAATTAGAAGCATTTTATACAAGAGGGGATGAAAAATTATCAGAATTTATTTATGAATTGTATAAAAACGGAGCATACCTGGAATCTTGGGATGAAAATGTTGATTTTTCACTATACAATAATATTTCTAAAAAACTTAATATAAATATAGAAGAACAAACGACACACGAATTTTCAACAGATGAAATTTTGCCTTGGGAAAATATTTCATACGGTCTGGATAAAAATTGGCTCATAAAAGAATATCTGAAGGCAAAAAACGAAGAAAGTTCAATTCCTTGTGAAAATGTATGCAACAATTGCGGTGTATGTAAAAATTTAAACACAAAAAAAGTTTTATCCAAACGAAAGATTATGGCAAATGTATGACAAAAGATTATCTTAGCGAATTGATAAACACGGTAAAAATATTGCGCTCACCCGAGGGCTGTGAATGGGACAGACAACAAACCCATGCGAGCATAAGACAAAATATGCTTGAAGAAGCCTATGAAGCAGCAGAAGCAATAGATGAAAATAACATCGAGCAT
The DNA here is from genome assembly GCA_946622415.1 of uncultured bacterium. Classification (GTDB taxonomy): domain Bacteria; phylum Cyanobacteriota; class Vampirovibrionia; order Gastranaerophilales; family Gastranaerophilaceae; genus RUG14156. Next base: position 82,517 of record CAMOPX010000005.1, on the reverse strand, counting down.
TTAAAAGAAGAACTCGGGGATGTATTATTGCAAGTACTATTGCATTCGCAAATTGCAGACGATAACAACGAATTTAATATTCAAGATGTTGCAAAAATGTTGAATGATAAATTAATCCACAGACATCCGCATGTTTTTGGTGAGAATAAAACTAAAGATACCAAAGAAATTCTTGCAAATTGGGAAAAATTAAAAGCTCAAGAAAAAACCGAAAGAAAAAGAACCCTGGATGGAATTCCTAAACTCCCGGCTCTTTTGAAAGCAATGAAAATATCAAAAAAAGCAGTAAGAGCAGGGTTCGAGTGGAAGAACAAAGAACAAGTATTTGAATGTTTTGAATCAGAAGTAGAAGAATTTAAAAACGCAAAAAATTTTGAAGAAAAAGAAGACGAATTCGGAGATATTCTTTTTGCGCTCGTTAATGTAGCAAGATGGAATAAAATTGACCCCGAAGTTGCATTGTCAAAAGCAAATCAAAAATTTACAAAAAGATTTAATAAGCTGGAAGAAATCGCAAACAAGGATTTATCAGAATTATCTTTTGATGAATATAACGAGCTTTGGGCAAAAGCAAAAAAATTAACCAACAAATAATATTTTAATGACAAAAAATATTTTTCAGCCACTTTATAATAAATACTATAAATAAGATAAATTAATTAGAAGGAAGAGTAAAATGAACATAAACCCGATTAATTTAACCCATTTTAATTCAGTAAATAATAATAAAAAAGATAAAGTACAAAAAACAGGAAATACCGAACAAAAAACTTCCATAAATTTACAAAACAAAGTTACATCAGATGTTTTTAAAGCATACAATCCACAAATCTCTTTTACAAGAAGAGCACTCAATAAAGAAGGACAGGAAAATATTGTATTATATCTTTCAAGCAAACCCAATTATAACGGTCACAGCGTTGCACAAACTTTGGCATTAAAAAAACCGCAAAGATATATAGAAGTAACGAGTAATTTATCAAATCAAAATAAATACAAACTATTAAAATTACAAGATACTTTTGGAAACACAACTGCTCACGCATTGGCAAAAAAAGGCGGATATCTGTACACTGTAGCAACAAACGGTGCAACCCCCAAAGAAAAATATAATCTTTTAAAACTTGCAAACAGAGACAAGACCACAGTTGCACACAATCTTGCATATTATTATCCTTATGTATATATAGAAGCAACAGAAGATTTAGATCAAGATGATATGTTAAGAGTTTTAAAATTAAAAGACAAAGAAGGAGTAACGGTAGCGGATAATTTAGCGTATTCAAATCCCGATTTGTATGCGGAAGAAATGGAATATTTTGCACCTGAAGAAAGATTGGAAATTATACAATTCAAGGATAAAGATGAACCAACGACAGCGCATAGAGCAATATATACAAATGAAAATACATACAGAAGATCAACAAACGGTTTTTCAAGAGAAGTACAATTTGAATTGTTTAGTACGGGAAACATAGCAAGTTCACTTGCATTCAGAGATGTAGAATTATATAAAGAAATAACAAGAAACTTTACCGACAAACAAAAAGACTGTTTAATTGAACAAATAAGAAGCATTGAAACTAACGAAAACAATAGAGACTATGTACAAAGAATAATAAAGAAAATAACAGAATAAGATATCTCATAAATAGTCAATAAATATAGAAATATAATAACAATATTAAGTTTTGTAACAATAAAAGTTAAAAAATGACAATAATTAGCCAAAAAAATACTTTATAAAAGAGTAGGTTAGTTTATAAAGTTTAAATAATGGAGGTTAGTTATGGGAATACTGGGTGGAGCTTATACTGATTACGGCTACGGAGCAAGCGGTAAATATTCGCAATATTCTTCAGGCAGTTCATACGGAACAACTGCAAGAGTGAATCCGACAACAGCAACAAGAGCAAAAATTATGCAAACAGTAAGAGATGTTGCGCAAGGTTATTCATCAGATTTAGGTGAAATAGAATACTATTTAAGAGCAGGCGATGTTGATGCAGCAATTGCACTTAGAACAAGTGTATTTAATGATATCAAAGATACTCTTAATACAGAATACAATTTTAATGTTACAGACAGACAAATTCAAGCAATTTTAGATCAAGCATATACATCAATTAACGATGAAACTACTCTTCAATCAATAGAAGAAAATACCGACGGTTCATTTATGACGGGTATAAAACAAGCAGTACCAATATTTGGATTATTATCAAACAGCAATTCAAAAGCTGAAACAGTAGCAAAACTTTCGGGAAACGAAGTTTCAGGAAAAGAAACAGCAAAAGAAGCATTGGGTAAATACGGATTAGGCGTATTTGCAGTAGCAGGCGGAATCGCAGCAGGTGCAGTAGGATTGCCAATAGTAGCACCGGCTTTAGTGGTTGCAGGTATAGCAAGTATAGGCCAAAATTTAATCAGAGGCGCATTATCATAAAAAATTAATCTCATAATTAACAACCTAAATAAAAAAATAAACCCTCAAGAATTTTCTTGAGGGTTTATTGATATTGATTTTTAATCTACATTTTTACATCTTCAAGGAGACTTGGTTCAGTTCTGTGATTGATATATGTAGAATCTTGCGGGAATACAGTGTCACCTGTAATCAAAATATAGATAACTTTGTTTCTGTCTATTTTAAATTCTGTCAAAGGAGACATTTGATGAGCAGTGTCAATCAAATATTGTTTTCCTGCTGATTTATAATCTTTAACTTGTAATGCTTTTCTTGCAGATTTACTTCCTTTATTAGCATAGATGATATCTTCACCTTTTCTTGTGAACGGAACACCTGCCATATCGTATGTTTCACCGTTAGGAAGCGAGTATTTATAGAATACAAAAGTTGATCTTTCAGGTTTTGATCTCCAAGCAGAGTATCCGATTTTCATAACTCTTGCATAGAATTCAGTTCCTTTCGGATATAAGAAAGTACCTTCTTTTGTATAAACATCGTTTGGTGCTGTGTAAACATACGTATGTCCAACAAGGTCTTTTCTTGTTTTAACAGGATCCATATCTACACCAACGAGGATATTTCCTGCTTCAATAATTTTTTTGTTATCGTAAACTTTAACACGATTGTTTGTCGCAAAGTTAACCAGACCAAGAGTTTGGTCACCGAGGAATTTAGATTGGTTACCAAGATTATCATCATAATCGCCGTAACCCATATCATCATCGTCTGTCATATCAGAATTTTTAAATATATCTCTGTATTCATCTTTAACTTTATCAAGATTATTTGCTATTTTATCAAATAAAACAGCTGCTTCTGCTCTTGTTAAATTAGCGTTCGGTGTGAATTTATACGGATCCGGATGGTTAACGTATAAACCGTTAGCTACGTTTTTAATAAAAGGACGTCTTGCCCAAAGAGGAATTTCTTTATAGTCTTTAAATCCTGTGATATCGGCTGCACTAAAATCACCTTTTGTGATATTAGCAATCAATGCCATAGTTTCATTGTGAGTAATTGCTTGTGAAGGTTTAAAGGTTTTATCCGGATAACCGAAAGCAATTTTGATTTGTTCTGAAATCATAATACTTTTTTTGTTAGGTGTTGTGTTGTTAACATCTTTAAATGAAGTTGTATTTTCGATAGCTTCATTGTCACGGCTGATAACCTTCATTAAGCCTGTAACAAATTCGCTTCTCGGCATTGAATTTTCAGGTTTAAATTTGTTACCGTCAATAACATAGATGTAACCGTTTTGAATAGAATGGACAATTTCTTGTCCTGCCCAATAATCACTTTTAACGTCAACAATTTCGAGGGCATTTGCAACATTGAACATAAATAGTGCCAATGTGATGACTAATAGTTTTTGTATCTTTTTCATTTATACCTCAAGTACATTTATACACTATAACTAAGATAATTCTACAATAATATTTAATTAAAATCAAATCAATTTATTAAATTTTGTAAAAATTTTTAAAGTAAAGAGTAAAAACTGTCGATATATCTAAACAAACAGGCAATAAAAATTTAATTATGGCAGACTTTTTAAAATTAACATTACAAAATTTAAATGCCCCAAAACATAACACAGGGGTTAATTCTGCTGAAAATTATCAAAATTTACAAGAAAATCCGATTAGTATCCACGAAGTAAATAAATCGCCGGAAACCAAGAAAACGAGCAGTTTGACCGATGGAATAAACAGTCTTGAAAACACGGATAAAGTTTTAAACGATACACAAAACACTCCCGATGATAATATAGAAGCCGGAAATTCAATTATTGCGGATTGCAGTGAAGGATTCAAAGCAAAAAACGAAGAAAACTCTGCAATGGAAACAAATTTAACAGAATTAACAGAAAATGTTAGAACAACGGGCGAAGCTTTGCTTTTAGCAACAAATACGCTTGCTAATCTTATGAGCGGAAGCGAAGAAGAGCAAGAAGCGAATATGGAGGAAATACAAGATGCAACAGAAGCCTTCATAGAAGCTCAGCAAAACCATACAACAGCAAAAGCCGAAGTCGAAGATGCCATAAAACTGTTTGATACAAATAATTCGGAAAAATCCGAATTAAAGGAAGAATTAAAAGGATACATTGATATACTTGAAGCAGAAAAAGAAAGTGTTCAAAAAGATTCAACGGAAGACCCGGAAACTGCAGAAGACTTGCAAGCTGCAATTGATAAAATAAACGAAGAAATAGAAAAAAGCGAAAATGACAGTAAAGCCGTATCCGAAGAAGAAAACGCAAAAAGAGAAAATATAAACAGCGAATTTGGAAATTTGCAAAACCAATACGCAATATCAATCAATGATGATAACAGCGTAACGCAATTCTATGATGACGGATCCTCAAGAACTTTCTATGTTGAAAAAGACGAAAATGGTACGCCTTCTGTGACTTTTCAAGATACAGAAGCCGAATACAATGAAGAAACGGATGAAGAAATAATTCCTGAAGAAGAAAATACTGATTTTAATACAAATGATAATAACTATGAAGAATCCGATACAGATAATTTCTTGGAAGAGGCAGAAATATTCGGATAAAATACAGAGATTAAATATAAACTTATGTAAACATATCTCATACTTTTGTATAATATCCTCCATTTGGTGGATATAATTCAATATATGGAGATTGTAAAAATACTAAAAGATTACGCAACTACCTCTAACAGGGGTAAATACGGCGAGTATTTACATTTTAAACTTGACTCGTCAATTTGTGTTGAAAAAATCACAAATAAAAATTTTATGATTAAATATCTCCAACCCTTAAATGATTTAATTATTTATACAACAGAATTGCCTTGTGCAAATATTAAAAGAGTAACACAATAATTATTTAAACTATGCTTCAAAACCCTCGTCATCCGACAAAGAGTCGCTTTCTCTTGCTTTAACCGCCAATTTGTCACAAAGTTCATTATATTTATTTGAAGCATGACCTTTCACCCATATAAATTCAATCTTGTGGTCTTTGCTTGCAATTAAATATTTTTTCCACAAGTCTATATTTTTAACAGGATTCTTAGTATTTAATTTCCAATTTTTATTTTGCCAACCATCAAGCCACTTTTGGTTAACAGCATCTACTACATATTTTGAATCAGAATATAATTTTATATTACAAGGTTTTTTTAACAAATTCAGAGCATCAATAACAGCAGTCAACTCCATTCTGTTGTTTGTTGTTAATTTATAGCCTTTAGAAAATTCTTTTTGGTGCATTAAATTATTTTTATCTTTATACATCATAACAATACCGTACCCGCCCTTTCCAGGGTTATTGGCACAAGCACCATCCGTATAAATATCTACATTGCAATATTCCATGACCCAATATTAACATAAAACTTAATAATTCATATACATTAACTTTCGTTTGTGTTTAAATATTCTCTGCAATACTACAGTCGAAATCGGAGAAAACAAAATGATTATTGTAATGGAACAAAACGCAACAAAAGAACAAATGGATAGGGTTACAAAGTACATTAAAGACCACGGAATGAAATCATATGTTCATAAAGGTGACCTGTTAAATGTAATTGCAGTAATCGGAAATGAAATTAATATCAACCCTGAAAATATTGCCGCATTGGATGGTGTTAATACCGTTAAAAAAATTCAGGAACCGTATAAACTCGTCTCTAGAATAACACACCCCGAAGATACGGTTATAACCTTCCCCAACGGAGTAAAAATCGGCGGAGATGAAAAACCTGTCTTAATGGTTGGCCCATGTTCCGTTGAAAAAGATTACGAAGGATTAATTAAAGTAGCCAGAGCCGCAAAAGAAATGGGATGTCCTTTTTTAAGAGGCGGCGCTTTTAAACCCAGAACAAGCCCATATGATTTCCAAGGCTTGGAAGAAAAAGGGCTTCAATATCTTGCACAAGCAAGAGAAGAAACAGGCCTGCTTGTTGTAACGGAAGTTATGGATACAATGGATATTTCGCTTTTATGCAAATATGCCGATGTTCTTCAAGTTGGTGCAAGAAATATGCAAAATTTCAAACTTCTGAAAGCACTCGGAAGAATCAATAAACCCGTTATGATTAAAAGAGGTCCAGCAGCTACAATAAAAGAGTTTTTACTCGCTGCAGAATACGTTGTATCAAACGGAAATCCGAATGTAATACTTTGTGAAAGAGGCGTAAAGAGCTTCGATAGCCAATTCTCAAGAAACGTTCTTGATATTGCGGCAGTACCGATAATCAGAAAAGTATCGCACTTGCCTATCATAGTTGATCCTTCACACGGAACCGGAAAACGTTATTTAATTGAACCTATGGGTAAAGCCGCTCTCATTGCGGGTGCTCACGGCTTAATGTTTGAAGTTCACCACGACCCGGATAACGCTATGTGCGACGGCGCTCAAAGCTTAAATATCGAACAATTCAAACAAGTAACAAGAGTATTTAATAAACTCATAGGCAGAATTGATTACGATAATAAAAATAATAAAAACAACAAAAAGAACGATTAGGAAGAAAGAATAGATGGCTTTAACATTTCAAGAATTAATACTTAATTTATCAAAATATTGGTCCGATAACGGTTGTGTTATTCAGCAGCCCTATGACATAGAAAAGGGCGCAAGCACAATGAATCCCGCTACTTTTTTAAGAGCTTTAGGGCCGGAGCCTTTTAACTGTGCAATGGTAGAACCGTGCAGACGTCCGACAGATGCAAGATACGGAGAAAACCCCAACAGACTCGGACATTATTTTCAATATCAAGTTATATTAAAGCCAAACCCTGACAACGCACAGGATTTATATTTAAATTCACTCAGTGCCATGGGAATTGATTTAACTAAACATGATGTCAGATTTGTAGAAGACAACTGGGAATCTCCTACCTTAGGCGCTGCAGGAGTCGGCTGGGAAGTTTGGCTTGACGGTATGGAAATAACCCAGTTCACATATTTCCAGCAAGTAGGCGGATTAGAAGTTAAACCCGTTGTTCTTGAAATTACATACGGACTTGAACGTATAGCAATGTACCTGCAAAATGTTGACAGCGTATTCGATATTCAATGGAATAACAATCTTAAATACGGAGAAATTTATCTTCAAAACGAAATTGAACAATCAAAATACAATTTTGAATATTCAAACCCCAAAAGACTCTTCGAACTTTTTGATTTAGCACAAGCAGAAGCAAACAGCTGTATTGAAAAAGAAATAGTTCTGCCCGCATACGACTGGGTTTTGAAATGCTCACATACATTTAATTTGCTTGATGCAAGAGGTGTAATAAGTAAGGACGAAAGAATTAATTATATAAACAGAGTTCGCACATTAGCTTCCGATGTAGCAAAACTATATGTACAGCAAAGGGAAAAAATGGGTTTCCCTTTAATTAAAAAATAAAAGAGAGATTAAATGAAAGAAGACAACAACAACGATTTTTCGCTCAACTTGCCTGAAAAAACCGAGCTTGGTGCTTTGGGAAATATTGTGAAAAAATTATTTACCTTGAAAAACCCGGACAGTATGATAAAACAAGCAGAAGAAGGCGGTTTAAGAAAAACGTTAAACGCTTTTGATTTAATAATTCTCGGTGTAGGCGCAATTATCGGAAGCGGAATATTTACGGTTGTCGGTATTGCGGCAGCAGGAAATGCAACAACCGCAGGTGCAGGCTCGGGTTTAGTGATATCTGTTATTTTAGCTTCAGTTGCCTGTATATTCTCGGCACTATGTTATTCGGAATTTGCTTCAATGATTCCGGTTGCGGGAAGTGCCTATATTTATACTTATGCCACAATGGGCGAATTTATGGCATGGAGCATAGGCTGGATTTTAATATTGGAATACATTGTTGCGTATATTGCGGTTGTAACAGCATGGAGCGGGTATTTTATGCACTTTTTAAAAGGGTTTTCAAATTATCTTCCCGCATTTATTACAAATCCGCCCGTGTATTTAATACATGACTACACAACAGCAACAAGTGAACTCTCATCAAAAGGTATAGATGCATCAAGTGTTATTCCGAACATCTTCGGTATTCCTTTTTGTATGGATTTACCTGCGATTTTAATTACAATATTAATTATTGCAATATTAATAAAAGGAATAAAAGAATCCACAAAGATGGCAGGTTTTCTTGTAATTGTAAAATTAGGAGTTATTGCTCTTTTTGTTGTAACGGGATTATTCTATGTTAAACCTGAAAATTGGGTTGCAAATTGGACCGTACCTTTTATACCGACAGGTATTAGCGGTATTTTTATGGGTGCATTTACAATGTTTTTTGCATACATAGGATTTGATGCAATAGCAACTGCAGCGGAAGAAACAAAAAATCCTCAAAAAAATCTTCCGATAGGAATAGTAGGTTCACTTCTTGTTTGTACAGTTGTATATCTTTTGGTAGCACTTGTATTTACGGGTGTAGCACCTTTAGGAGATATTAATATAAACGCTCCCGTTGCATCTGCCATGTCGCTCACGGGACATGATAAAATTGCAGGATTGATTTCGCTCGGTGCATTAGCAGGGATTACTTCCGTTCTTCTTGTAATGCTTCTTGCGGGAACAAGAATACTTTATGCCATGAGCAGGGACGGATTCTTACCAAAAATTCTTCAAACAATACACCCAAAATTTAAAACCCCGCACATTTTAACCGTATTTGTCGGAATCATATGTATAATCGGTACTTTATTTCTTGATTTAACGGAAGCTGCAAAATTATGTAATTACGGAACACTCACCTCGTTTGTTATTGTATGCCTTGCGGTTGTAATATTAAGAAAAATCGATCCCGAAAGAAAACGACCCTTTAAAGTGCCATTTTCTCCGGTAACGCCTTTAATGGGAGTTATTTGCTGCGGCGGACTAATGATTTATTCAATGCTTTCTTCAAAATCTTCAACGATGTTATTTATTGTTTGGTTAATTATGGGAATATTATTCTATTTTTCATACGGGTACAAGAATAAGAGAAAATTGGAAGATTCGGAGGAATCCGTTGTTTAAAAAAATATTAAAAAATCTTGGTTCAAGAAAAACAGTAAACGAACTCATAGAAAGAGCAAAATCAGGTTCGCTTAAAAAAACACTTAATGCATTTGATTTATTTGTAATAGGTATCGGTGCTGTTGTCGGAACAGGCATATTAACTATAGTCGGCACCGCCATAAAAGGTAATGCTGCAACCCCAGGCGCCGGCACGGGTATTGTAATTTCAATGATTATTGCAGCAATAGCATGCGTATTTTCAGCGCTTTGTTATTCTGAAATCGCATCCATTATACCTATCTCAGGAAGCGTCTATACCTACACATATGCAACCTTAGGCGAATTTAGCGCGCTTTTGGTAGGTTGGGTTTTAATGTTAAATTACGTCATAGGAAATATTGCCGTATCTATTGCATGGTGCGGATATTTAACTCAACTTTTAAAGGGTTTTTCCGATTATTTGCCAAATTTTATAATTAATTTTCCGATATGGTTAAGGTCTGACATTCATACAATGTACAACATGTGCCATGAATACGGGTTTGATTTGCACGATAAAGTTCCTTATTTATTCGGGAAAATTCCTTTTATAATCAACTTGCCTGTTATAGCACTGACACTTGTTTCAACTTTGATTTTAATTAAAGGAATAAAAGAATCTGCAAGATTTGCATCAATTATGGTATGTTTAAATTTACTGATGATTGGTTCTTTTATCGTAACCGGCGGTTATCATATAGCAACAACAAAAGAGGTATTTTGGGCAGCTAATTGGATAACACCGTTTTATCCGAATGGCATCAGCGGAATAATTATGGGTGCATTTATGATATTTTTTGCATACATAGGATTTGATGCCGTATCAACCGCAGCAGAAGAAACAAAAAACCCGCAAAAAGATTTACCGATTGCAATTGTCGGCACATTGGGTTTTTGTACAATATTATATATTCTTGTGGCTCTTGTTTTAACAGGAAGCATTCCCATGAGTGATATCAATATAACTGCTCCGATTTCAGCCGCGCTTACTCAAATCGGACATGAAAAATTATCGGGTTTAATCTCTCTTGCATCAGTATGTGCATTAGCATCCGTATTTTTGATATGTCAATTAGCGGCAACAAGAATACTTTATGCGATGAGCAGAGACAAATTTCTCCCGAGGTCATTAAGAGTATTACAGAAAAAATCAAGAACTCCGCACGTTTTGACATGGGTAGTCGGATTAGTAATTATTGTTTGCAGTTTATTTATGGATTTAAATATATCGGCAGAACTTTGTAATTACGGAACATTCACAGCATTTATCGCAATTTGTGTCGCCGTTATTATTTTAAGAAAAAAAGAACCCGATATAAAAAGACCTTTCAAGGTGCCTTTCGTACCTTTATTCCCTATCCTTGGTATTTTATCTTGCATTGGACTAATGTTTTATTCACTGCGCGAAATGGGTCACAGCGCATATATGTTTATAGCTTGGGTATTAATAGGAATCTGTATTTATGGATTCTTCAGCTATAAAAATTTAAGAAGTTAATTTTTATTCATCATCATCTTTAACATTAATTGTTGAAAGTCCGCCGCCTGACGACGGTTCGTATGCATTAAGAAATTTTTTACTTGATGAAACCGAGGACAACTCGTTTTTCATTTCTTCTTTAATTATTTTTAAAAGCTCAATATTTGATTTTTCTAAATCCGTAATCTTGTATCTCAATCTCATTAATTCATGGTTGTCTTTTATATTATTACTGTGAACTTTTTCAAATTGAGCAATTTGTTTCATTAATTTATCTTTATCACCAACAGCATATTCAACACTGTCCCATTCGCCATTTTTCATTAGTGTGTTGATATAGTTGTTCATTTTTAAAAGCTTATCATAAAGTAACTTTATATAATTATATTCATCAATACTAAGCATATTATCTACTACTCATCATCATCTTCGTCGTCGTCATTATCGTCATCTTCTTCATAATCATCATCTTCATCAGAAATATTAACGGAAGAAGATTTTTGCATTGCCTCTTTTTGTGATAATTCAATTGCTTTTTCCCAAGTAGCCTTTAAACTTTTCAAATAACCCAACACTTCATCTATAGGGGCAATTTCTTTTTTCATATTGGCTTCAATAAGTCTTCTTATAAAATATTCATATAAAGAAGTGAGACGGGCAGCCAAATCGGGCGCAACTTCTCTATCCAGCGAATTTATAAATTCATATATAATATTTTGTGTAGAAATAAGATTGTTATGAGCAGCTTCTACATCTTTATTGTTGATTGCTATTTTTGCTTTATTTAAAAATTGAATCGCACCATCATAAAGCATGATTAAAATTTGTTCTCTTGATGCTGTTTCAATATTGGATTTTTGATATTGTTTAATATATTGATTCATATTGTTAAAACTTCCTATTTACTAAAGCGCCCTTTCCTTCAACCAAATTTCTGACAAAGATGGCTAAATTGTCGGCATTAATTACCTGTACCGTTCTTTGGGTGGCTTTTTCTACTATGACAATACTGTTAGAATTTTCATTTACTTTTAATTCGTATTTGTTTGTTTGAGATAAATCCAGTTTATAAGAATTAAATTTTTCGTTTTCTTTTTCATCTTGCTCGGCTGTGTCAAATTCCTCATCTTCTTCGTTATTAAAATCAGATTCCTGATTATTTTGTTGATTATTTCTTTCTTTATCGGGATCAACTTTTTGACCTTCCGATAAACCATCCACTGCGCGACTTAAACTTTGTTTCGGATTTAAAACCGCATTAAGTTCAGCTGCATTAGGTTCATTGAACTGTCTTATTTGTATAGGAGATATTCCGTCTAATCCCATATATTAACTTTCATTAAATAATATTACTTATTTCACATTTCTTACAATAAATTATATAATATGTTTAAGAAAAAATACAGTCATTTTTTAAAAGGAAAATCAATGCAAAAAATTTCGGATTTATTTATACAAAACATTAAAAACCTTCCTATTTGGGTAAAACAAGTCGTTGCAAAAGAGCTTATGCAGGATTTAAAAAGCAAACTCGATGAATTTGTTGAATTATTACAAACAGACGATTTATTTCAAGAAATGTGCCCAAAACTCACTTTTAAAGGCAAACAGGAGCTGGACAATCACTCTTTAAATCTTTCTGACGGTTATTACATTTTCATGAAAGATTTATCGGAAGGAAGTAACCTTTTTGAAATTACAATTAAAAATAACTGGACATTTGCAGACAGTTCAAAAATATTTATTAAATTGAATGAACTTGAGTTTTTACAAATCTCGGATGTGGCTAACAATAAAAATATTGCAATCGCAATGTTTATTGCAGGAAAAATCAAAACCGGAGAATTTATTAAAAGAATTGGCAAAATTAATGCCATTCAACTGGAGCAAGCCATAAGATATCAAAAACAATTAAACGATGAAGGGCGTCATATTAAAATGGCAAGTGTATTAATAAAACTCGGTTTTATTACGGATAAAGGTCTTGACAGTTTATTAATCCTGAAAGATGAAGCAAAAAAACGTCTTCCGACAGGAGTTGGTTTGTATTCAATTAAATTCGAAAACGAAGAAGAAGAAATAGACCAAATTTCAAGAATGCAAAGAGAAATCTCAAGACTCGAAAACGAAAATATAATCATGAAAAAAAGATTGAAAAAGCTGTTAAACATTGACTAATCAACCGATAATTTTACTGGAAACAAGAAGAAATAACATAACTGATAGCTGCTATTATGGCAGTTATTATCTTGCAAAAGATAATAAAATCATAAAATCAGAGGGTTACAACCAAAATACAATTATGTATCTTCGTTCGCTTGCAAAACCCCTGCAAGCAAGTATCCTTTGCGACAGTAATATTATTAAAGATTTAAAATTAACACAAAAAGAACTGGCTATTTTTCAAGGCTCACACACAGGAAGTCCTCTCCATATTGAATTACTTAAAAAAATACTTAAAAAACATAAAATAAAAATTTCTGATTTGGAGTTGGTTCCTCAGGTGCCGCTAGACACAAGAGGTTTTAACAATCATAAAGCCAAACTGCACAACAATTGTTCAGGCAAGCACCTAATGATGTTGATTACGTCTAAATATCTTGGGTATGATTTAAAAAATTATGCAGATGAAAATCATCCGATTCAAAAAATCATTTTCAACAAACAAAAAGAACTATCAAACTACGAAAGCAAATATTTAACTTATGACGGATGTTCGACACCGTTATGGGGTTTGCCGGTTAAAAATATAATTAAAGGGTACTATAATTTTTTTAACCAAGAAAAATATAATCCTTTAATATATGCAGTACTTAAAAACCCTTATATTTTTGGCGGATTCAACAGATTAGATACGGAAATCATACTTTTATCTAAATCAAAATTATATTCAAAAGTCGGAGCAGGCGGTTTTGTTCTTGTTTATAATAAAGAAAAAAACGAAATGCTGGTTTTAAAAATGACACAAAATAATAACGAAGTAAGAAGATTGATTTTACTTGACATGCTTAATAAATTAAATTGGCTTAATTTGGAAATAGCTGAATACGAGTTGAATCAAAAAAAACAAAAAACGGCAAAATATTTTTACAAATTTAAAATTTAATTGTTTTAAAATATTTTTTTTAATATAGAATAATTTTATGGCTAACGCAAATTATATGAATTTGAAAACGAGAGTACAAAAACAGCAAAAGAAAAATAACAGAAAAGTTAGGGTTTACCATTCTTTTTTAACTATTGTGCTTCTTCTTGTTATATTTCAAATCAGTTATAGCGCACTTTTAAATTTTGCAAAAATTGTTGTTTATCAGGCAAAAATATCAAAAGCGCAAGAATTATACGATCAAGCCGAAAGCAGAAATACTCATCTGAAAAACGAAATACAAAATTTTTCATCTATGTATAAAGTTGAAGAAATAGCAAGAAACAACTTAAAAATGGCCGCAAAAGATGAAGTTCTTATAATCATTAATCAACCTAAGGAAGAAGATGAGGACAAAAAACAAAGTCTTAATGACAGCATTTTAACTTTTTTTGAAAATTTTACATCTAAATTTAATAACGATTTAACACCGGATAAAACAATAGACTGATTTATTTAACGACTTTAAGCGTACTTTTGGAATCACAGATTTTAGATATAGAACTGTATGCTAATTTTCTGCGTTTTAGCATGCTTTTTGTAATCAACTGATTACACAATAAATAATTTTTATCATATAATCTCTTCATTGTCTGTCCTTGTTTTAAAAATCTACACTATATATATCGGCATTCATTTAAAAAACTTTAATTAAAAAGCATATCAATGTAAAAATATGTAAAATACTTTTATTGTATAATGAAATTATTATGAAAATCAGAGTTATAGGTGCAGGTTTAGCAGGTTCAGAAGCCGCAATTTATCTTGCAAAAAAAGGTTACGAGATAGATTTATTTGAAATGCGTCCAAAAGTACAAACAGGAGCACACAAAACAGATTTACCCGCAGAATTTGTATGTTCAAACAGTCTTGGTTCATTAGATATTTTGTCCGCCTCAGGTTTGTTGATAGAAGAAGGAATAAGATTGGGTTCAGAATTATTTAAAACCGCAAAAGAATGTTCTGTTCCCTCAGGAAATTCTTTATCAATCGACAGATTCGGCTTTAGTCAAAAAATAAAAGAAAGAATAGACAACCTAAAAAATATAAATATAATAAATGAAAAATTTGATAATATAGATACAAATATTCCGACAATTATTGCAACAGGCCCTTTAACCGAAAAAACTCTTGCGCAAAACATAAAAGAGTTATTTGGCGAAAATGATTTTAAATTTTTTGATGCCATAGCGCCGATAATAGAAAAAGAAAGCATAGATTTTAATAAAGCATTCTATGCCTCAAGATGGAACAAAGGCAGTGACGATTTCATTAATTGCCCGATGAATAAAGAAGAATACGAAAATTTTTATAATATTTTAATCAATTCAGAAAGATTTCCTCTGCACGATTTTGAAGAAAAAGAAATTAAAAAATTATATTTTGAAGGCTGTATGCCAATAGAAGTAATGGCTCAAAGAGGAAAAGACACTTTAAGATTCGGTCCGATGAAGCCCGTCGGATTATTTGATAAAAGAATACCGACAGAATTTAAAAAGAATCAATTCTATGCAGTTGTTCAACTGAGACAGGACGACAAAATGGCAAATTTATATAATCTTGTCGGATTCCAAACAAATTTAAAATGGGGAGAACAAAAAAAATTAATACAGTCTATTCCGGGTCTTGAAAATGCTAATATAACGAGGTACGGAATAATGCATGTAAATACATTCATTAATTCACCAAAAATTTTAAATTCTCATCTTCAAACAAAACAATATGAAAATCTGTTCTTTGCAGGACAGCTGACAGGGGTGGAAGGATATAGCGAAAGTATTATAACGGGATTATTTGCCGCAATTAATATTGATAGATTCCTGAAAAACAAACAAATGATTAAATTAACAAATAATACAATGCTTGGTTCATTGATAGAATATATAACTTTTCAAAATCACAAAAACTTTCAACCCGTAAATGCCAACTGGGGCATAACAGCAGAAGTAGTTGATGATAAAAAGAAATTAAAAGATAAAAAATACAAAAACACAATAAGAAGTAAAAGAGCATTAGATGAAATTGATAATATAATCGAAAAATTATAAAGGAGTAAACAATGAAATTTTTAACAAAAACAATTGAAAATTACGAAGCAGATGCAGTTATTTGTTTTGTTTATGAAAATTCGCAAAATCAATCTCCGTTATTTAAAAAACTGAATGAACAAACAAATAACGAATTAAAGAAACAAATTTTTGAATATAAGTCAATAAAAGGCTCTGTTAATGAGGTTTTTAAATATTCAATCAACGAAAACAAAAAAATATTTATTTGCGGACTCGGAAAAAAAGAAGAATTAACAAGAAAAACCTTTTCTCAAGTTATTGCAAATATAGGAAGAATCATAAAATCACTAAACACAAAATCAATCGGGATAGAGCTTATTGAAAATAAATCCGATTGCAGCTGTGTTTTAAATAATTTTAATTTGGAAGATGCAGCCAAGATTACACTCACGGCATTGAGAATAGGTTTATATGAATTTACTAAATATTTAAATAAAAATAATGAAGTTGAAACAATTGAATTAATTTGCGAAAATATAACCCCCGAAATTGAAAAAGGCGCACAAATCGGGGCTTATACATCTTTTGCAATGAAATTTGCAAAAGATTTAGTAAACGAATCGGCACAAATCGTAACACCTTGTTATGTTGCAAAAATAGCACAAGAAATCGCAAACGAACATAAGCTTCAGGCAAAAATTTATGATAAAAAAGAAATTAAAGAAACGAAAATGAATGCGTTTTTAGCAGTAGGACAAGGAAGTGTCAATGAACCGAAATTTATTCATTTAACATATAAACCTGAAAGCACACCAAGAAAAAAAGTGGCATTAATCGGAAAAGGGATAACATTTGATGCCGGCGGAATGAATATCAAACCTGCAACATCAATGCTCACAATGAAATCCGATATGACAGGTGCAGCAAGCGTTCTTGGAATTATGCAAGCAATTGCAAAAATAAAACCCGACATAGAACTCCACGTTATTTCTGCATTATGCGAGAATATGACATCAGGAAGCGCATATAAACAAGGGGATGTGTTGACCGCAATGAACGGAAAAACAATAGAAGTAGATAATACAGACGCGGAAGGCAGAATAACATTAGCGGATGCCTTATGTTATGCGGATAAATTGAACGTTGATGAAGTTATTGATATAGCAACACTAACAGGTGCGGTTATAGTTTCTTTGGGTCACAATATAACGGGGGTTCTGGGCAACAATCAAGAACAAATTAATAAATTCATTGAAACATCGAAAGAATCATGTGAAAACACATGGCAAATGCCAATTTTGGATGAATTAAAGGACAATTTAAAATCAGAAATTGCAGACTTTAAAAACACAGGCGGAAGAAACGCAGGAACATCGACTGCAGGCTGGTTTTTATCGAATTTTACAAAATCAAAAAAATGGCTTCACCTTGATATAGCAGGAACAGCCTATATTGATAAATCAAACAGAGAAACTCTATCAGGTGCAACGGGAGTAATGATAAGAAGTTTAATTAATTATCTTTTAAAATAAATTATGTTAGCAACAAAAAACCTGCCAAATGGCAGGTTTTTTAAATATTTATAAAGTTCTAATTAAAAGAAACTAGGTTTTTTAATATTTTGAGAACCTTGCATAGCTTCCCAATTAGCAGCCATAATTTTTTTGAATGATTTAAGAGCTGTATCTTCTAATTCACCGAGTTCTTCAGCGTTAATAATTAATTCACGCAAAGGTAATAAAGCTCTTTGGTCACGAAGAACGCCAAGTGCAGCTGCAGCACCTGCTCTTACTAAATCGTTTTCTTTTTCGTTTTTCATTACTTCAATTAAAGCGGGAACAGCTTTTTTATCGTTCAATTTTCCTAATGAAGTAACAGCATATATTCTAACGTTTACCCATTCATCTTTTAACATGTTGATGATTTTATCAACGCATTTAGGATTACCTATTTCGCCTAATGCGCGAGTAGCATCACAACGAACATTAACTTTTTCATGATCTAAAGATTCAATCAAAGCATCTGTTGCAACGTCACCGATTTCTATTAATGCTTCTGTTGCAGTGATACATACTTGGGGGTTTTCATCGTTTAAAGCTTCTACAAGAGGTTCAACAACAATTTCACCGCCTAAACGACCTAATGCACGAGCTGCACGAACTCGAACGTCAACGTTTCTGTCTAATCTCAATGATTCAATCAAAGGAACGGTAGCGTTTACATCACCAAGTTCACCTAATGCACGAGCTGCATATAAACGAACAGAGCCGTTTTTGTCGTTTTTTAATACATCAATCAAAGGTTCAACAGCACTAAAGTCACCCATTTCTCCAAGAATTCTTGCTGCATTGTAGCGAACTTTTTCTGAATTTGATGTTCTTAAATCACTAACTAATTCATCAAAAGACTTCTTTGCTGTTTTCTTGCGATTATTCACACTAATTGTCACAGTTTTCCTCCAACAATAATTACACACTATTACCTATATTTTATAAAACATTTTTTAAAAATTTATTTACTACATTTAATGCTTCTTTTAAGTTTTGTTACGAATTATTTTTTATTTATAATTATTTCTCTTTTCAGTTGCTTGTCTATATTAACATTTTTTTTGAAGTTTGTCTTACATTATTTAGTTTAGTGACCAAAATTTTATAATTATTTTTTTATATTTACCGAACATTGTGTATTCACATTGACATTCAACTTTACATTAGTTAACAAAAAATTTCATTTATTTTATATTTATGGTTGGAAAAATCATTTTTCATGATAAATCATGTTAGAAAAAATTTGAATAAGATAAAAAGATATACCTAAAGATAGAAAAAGTATATAAAAATAAAATTTTAACAGAGCTTATAGTATAATATATTTAAGTTAGATTATAGAATTGTTTACATGAAAAAAATTATTATATTATTATTCATAAATTTATTATTAACGTTCAATGTTCAAGCTGAATATGAAAACAATCCCGCCGAGCTTTTAAAAATTAATAATCAACAAACAAATAAAATAAACTGGCAAGTTTATATTGATAACGTTAATAAAAAAATAGAAGCAAATTGGAATCCGCCTGAAATTACAAATACGGATGAAATCGTTGTTAAATTTAATATAGGAAAAGAAGGAAACCTCATCAATTCAAAAACGGTTAAATCATCAGGTTTGATAGAAGCTGACAGAGCAGCAATTTCAGCCATTGAAAAATCATCCCCGTTTGAACCTTTACCAAATAATTACAAAGGCGATTCACTTCAAGTCGAATATAAATTTAAATACAATCTGGAAGAAGCAATAGAATTAAAACCAAAAATTGCAGAGGCTGCTTTTAGCGCAAAAGTAACGGATTGGAAAACTTATTTAAAAGATTTAGATGAAAATATAAAAACAAATTGGACTCCACCATCTACAGAAACAAACAGCAGAACGGTTTTAACGTTTCAAGTAAATAAAGAAGGCGAATTGGTAAATTACAAAATCAAAGAATCATCAGGAATAGAAGAGATTGACAATTCGGCACTTGATGCAATAATAAAAAGTTCACCTTTTAAACCCATAGAAGACGAATTTAGCGGTAACTTTATTCCGATTAAATATGTATTTAACAATAATGCATACAATATTCAAACAACAACTCTAACACTTGATTCAAAAAAACCCGATTGGACTCCGTATATGGAATATTTAAAACAAACAATCAGAGCCAATTGGAACCCGCCAAAAATCGCACCATACAGAGAATTTATGACTACAATAACAATCAATAGAGACGGAAACCTAATAAATTGTAAAATTAAAGAAAGTTCAGGAGTAGAAGAAGTAGATAATTCAGCGCTTGAAGCTATTGCAAAAAGTGCACCATTCAAGCCTCTGCCTGAAGATTTTACAGGCGAAACCGTTTCTATTAAATTTGCGTTTGATAAAAATTTATTGAGAGGTACATACAAAAAACAACTCTATATACCTGTAGATAATATGGATATTTTATTTAATTTAAGCAACAGACGCAATTTAAACAATAAAAAATAATTCAAATCCTTGTAACAAAAATTTATAACAATAAAAATTATATCAATCTTTTCCTTTTAAAAAACTTTATAAATATAACAAGTAATTTTATAGAGGAAGGAAAGAGCGCAAAATGTCAGAACCAATACAAAACAACAATAGTAACATATTTACATATGGATTTGACTATAAAAAAAATGCAATATTACTTACAGATTTAGGAACAGGATCTTTTAAAGTAAGTCTTAAAAGACCAAATAGTGATACAGAAGAAGTATTTACAAAAAAAATACAAAATACGGGTAAAGTTAAAACTACACTTGAATACAAAACTTTAGAAGCAATTGATTTACTGGGAAAGTATTCAACAGAAGATTCACCGGAAGTAAATCAAAAAGAACTATGGGAAATTTATGATAAATTGTATAAATTAAATGAAACCGAGCTCAAGAATACACATGAAAAAAATACATACAACACATACGAAGAAACAACACCGTCAGGAAAGGTGCTTGATAATTTTGAAAGAGCAGCTCAACACTATTCTGACCCAAATTCTCCCGACGGAGAAAATATAAATGTAGATGAATTATATGATATGGCAGAAATGCTACTTGGGTGGGGCGGATATACAAAAAAAGAAGAAAAAGAAAAATAAGTTTTTATAAAATAAAAAATCGGAACGACAGGATTTTGCTTTAGCTCTGCGTGAGTTTACGAACGCTAGAGATAAAGTATGTCGCAGAATATCAGAAAAATTTGAGCATAGCGATTAATTTTTCGATGTTCAAGACTTACCGTAGGTTCAACCTGTGCCGAGATTGTAGGCGAAAATTTATTTGAGCCATACAAGAAAGGTATGCAGCCAGTTAGTTTGAGTTTGAGTGAAACGAAATACTCAAACAACGTGCGTGCAAAGAACGATTTTTTATAAAATAAAAAATCGGAACGACAGGATTTTGCTTTAGCTCTGCGTGAGTTTACGAACGCTAGAGATAAAGTATGTCGCAGAATATCAGAAAAATTTGAGCATAGCGATTAATTTTTCGATGTTCAAGACTTACCGTAGGTTCAACCTGTGCCGAGATTGTAGGCGAAAATTTATTTGAGCCATACAAGAAAGGTATGCAGCCAGTTAGTTTGAGTTTGAGTGAAACGAAATACTCAAACAACGTGCGTGCAAAGAACGATTTTTTATAAAATAAAAAATCGGAACGACAGGATTTGAACCTGTGGGTCTTACGTCCCCATGCGACTTTCAGGCTATTTTTGTCTAAAAATTTAAAATTTTTTGTAAAAATGCGGATATTAATAGTTTTACAAACAAATTATTGTTTAGATTTATTTATTAAAGGATTATCTGAAAAAGGAATTAAACAAAACAATCTGTAATAACCGTCAGCATACGTATCAGGAATTATTAAATCCCAATTAGATACTTCTTCTGTATTGTATATCAGTTTTCTGTTTTTATCGTATACCGCAGTTGCACTGATTCTTGATTTTTTATTTTTGCAATCGATATCCATTTTATGAACTGAAAATAAATACTTTTTGTTTTCAAATTTTTCTTTTTTGTTTGCAGGATATTTCTTAATCCAAAAACTTATAACATTAGTTGTATAAGTTGGTACAATTGAATCAAAATCAAGGTATTGATTTTCAAAAATATCAACCCATTTTGAAGCAAAACAGCAGTTTAGACATAACAACAAGATAATTGATAATTTCTTCATAGTCATATCCTTGAAAAATTCTTTACCACTTTGTTATCATACCAAAAAATCAGTAAATGCGAAATAATTAATCAACAAAAAAACCGCAAATAAACGCATAAATAAAAGGTAACATTGCCATAAACAAAAGTATCAATATGCCTTTTCCTATAATTTTAAATATTTTAATTATATTAGCAAATTTAACATTAAACATATCTGTATTATATCAAAAATTATAAAAGTGGCACGAAAATGGCACAAAAATGGCACTATACTACGAAGTAGTGTGGAGCGTAAGCGACATCCTTGGGGTAAACCATTGTCATTAAAAAAGAACAGACGATTATGTCTGTTCTTTTAAATGGTCGGAACGACAGGATTTGAACCTGCGACCCCTACCACCCCAAGGTAGTGCGCTACCAAGCTGCGCTACGTCCCGATTTTGAATATTAAATTTTTATTATTGGCAGCTTGTTAGCGCTGCTACTTTTTTCTTTGGCATCGACACGCTCGCCAACTGTGCGCTACGTCCCGATTTTGAATATTAAATTTTCAATTTTTATTTTTTCGCCTGTGAAATCAAAGATTTCTTCGCTCGTTTCACTAACGCTTCACTTCGCAACGGCGACTATCTAAGGACTACATAAACGTCAAAACTCAACGTTTTGTCGTTTATTCCGCACAGTCATGCCCTCATCTTCGTTCATTAAGCTATCGCTAAATTCACTCGATTCGGGTACGCTACGTCCCGATTTTTAATATTAAGTTTTCAACTACAATTTTATTATACTAGCAAAAAAAATTATTCACAAGCTTTATAATTTTAAAAGCGAGGAAAAATGAAAATAAATTCAATTTCAAGACCCATTTCGTTCACATATAACGAAAACTATCATAATAGAGTTAAGTCTTATCTGCTGTTGGTAAAGGAAAAAGACTTGGCTATAGCAGATACTCTTCTTGATTTAGAAGAAAATGCACTTAGAATGGAAGATAGAGTAATTTTATACGAAAATCAAAGTAACACACAATCCGACGAATATAAAATATTAACCGAATGTCTTATGGGTCTAAAATTAAATATAGTTAAATTTATGGAAAAATATTTCCCTAAACTTAATTACAGGCAAGAATCAATTGAAGAGTATGGATATGAAAGAGATAAAATGACAAGGGTAGCAGAGGAATTTTATTGGAGAAACGACCTTTGCAAAAAATTATCATCACAAGAGGCAGAGACTGATGAACCAGGGGAAACAACAACAGAACAAAAACCAAGAAAATTAAAGCTTATAAAAACAGCAGATACGAGCAAACCAAACAATGAAGATGAAGCAATAGACGATTTATTGACAGAATTTTATCCGACTAATTCATCTCCGAAAAGTTTGGCAGATGTTGTTGGTATGGAAGAAACAAAACAAATACTGGAAGAAGAAATACTTGATTATATAAGACATCCTGAATTAAAAGAACTCGATAAGAAAGAGTATGGTATTGAACCTTGCGCAACACTATTTTTCTACGGTCCCCCGGGATGCGGAAAAACATATCTCACTGAAGCATTAGCAAGTGAATCCGGATTAAAAATGTATAAAATGGATATATCAAAAATCGGTTCTAAATATGTAAATGAAACACCCGCTAATATACAAAAAGCTTTTGATTATTTAGCAAAAACAGCAAAAAAAGACGGTAAACCCGTTCTGTTGTTTATGGATGAAATTGATTCCATCGGCATGAGCAGAGAAAATTACGCAGGCAGTTCGAGGGAAAATTTAAAAACAACATCATCGCTTCTAAAATTAATTCAAGAAGCAAAAGACAATAATATTATTATAATTGCAGCAACAAACAGAAGAAATCTTATAGATACGGCATTATTAAACAGATTTCAATCGGAAATATATTTTGGCTTATATGATGAAAAAGGCATTAAAGGTCTTTTAAAAGAAAAATTGGGAAAAATTGAAAAAGGTAAATCGTTATCGGAAAACGAAGAAGCACTAAGCGAAATTTCAAAAGAATTAACAGGTTATTCTAACCGCTCAATTGTACATATAATCGCTAAATCAGCAAAAATTGCAAGAAGAAATTCCAGAAGTGAAATAACAATTGATACCGTAAGACAAGCGATTAAAGATTGCAACTTTGAAAAAATTAACGACAATTCCTATAAAAGAGCAGAAAAAAGAAGAATTGGTTTTGGTGCACCTAATTAAAATACTGTTTTAATTTCGATTTTACTATTTCAAGATTTTTTATAAATAAATATGGTAAATAAATAAAATTAATTCCTTGTAAAATAATTGTTTTTAATCGATCTTTTTTATCGGTCACCTGATTATACAAAAGCGGTTTTGGGCACATACATGATTTAAAAACACAAGGCAGAGAGACATTGTTTAATTTAAAATCAGATGATTTTATATTTCCTAAATAATTTGATTTTGTAAATCTTGAAGAATAACACCTGTATACATTTCCATCTTCATAAATGACGGCACTTTTACACCCTGAAAAACAAAGATTAGAATAACAATTTTTAGATTTATTTTGAACTTTATATTTGCCTGTTTTTTTATTTACATATTTGTTTAAAAATCTTATATTTTGAAATTCATAATCTATATTATTAGCATGCGCAAACGAAAGAATTGAATCAATATACTTTTCTTTTTCATTCGTTAAATCAAACAAGGGAATAAAAAAACAAACACTTGTTGAATCAGGTTTTAAATTAAGAAAATCAGACAATTTTGAAAATAAATCATTCGGATTTTTGTATTTTTTTAGTATTTCATCAATATGAAAACTTATATCAAATCTGTTTAAAGAATCATTTAAAATATCAAAAGTTTTTTTATATTTTTCGATTTCAAAAGAAAAATTAGTAATTAAATTAATTTTAAAACCCAAATTTTTTATTTTAGTTATCAATTCAAAAAAACGAGGATGAAGCATAGCTTCTCCGCCTGTAATTGTAATCTCAAAATCTTTTGAAATATGGTTTAAAAAAGATAAAAAAGCATTAATAACAGAATCGCTTGCAGAAGATTTATTTTTTGTTTGATTTTTGGATTGAGAACAATAAGCACATTTGTATGTACATTTTTGAGTAATTATAAAATCAATAAATTTGTCAGACATATTTTTATTATACAAAAATTGTAATATATAACAATTAAAAAAGCTCTGTGTTAACAGAGTTTAACCAGAGCTTTTTAATATTTTTGATTAATAGATTAGTATCTGTAATGAACAAAAGCTTTATTTGCTTCAGCCATTTTATGTGTATCTTCTTTTTTCTTAACAGCTGAACCAACTGAATTTGAAGCATCCATAATTTCGCTTGTTAATTTTTCTATCATGGATTTTCCGCCTCTTTTTCTTGCTGCTTCAATAATCCATTGAGATGCTAAAGCGTTTCCTCTGTCGGGTTTAACATCAATCGGCACTTGATATGTTGAACCACCGATACGACGTGCTTTAACTTCGATTAACGGAGTAGCATTCGTGAGAGCTTTTTTGAATGTTTCTATAGGTTCTGATTTTGTTTTTTGTTGAACCTGTTCCATTGTTGTGTAGAAAATTCTTTGCGCAACAGATTTTTTACCTTTTTTCATTAATCTGTTGATGAATTTTGCGATATCTACACTGTTATATATAGGATCCGGAGCCGGAACTCTTTTTGCAGGTTTTGATCTTCTGGACATTATTAATTTAACCTTTCTTATTTCTTAGCTTTAGCTTTCTTAGCACCATATTTTGAACGTGATTGCATTCTGTTTGCCACACCTTGAGTATCTAATGTACCACGTATAATATGATATCTAACACCGGGAAGGTCTTTAACCCTGCCGCCTCTGATCAGCACAACAGAGTGCTCTTGCAAATTATGTCCGATACCCGGGATGTATGAAGTAACTTCAAATCCGTTAGTCAAACGTACACGGGCAACTTTTCTCATTGCGGAGTTCGGTTTTTTCGGAGTTGTTGTATAAACTCTTGTGCAAACACCACGTCTTTGAGGACAAGCTGTAAGAGCCGGTGATTTTGTCTTATCTTTAATTTTTTGTCTTTCGTTTTTAATTAATTGGTTAATTGTAGGCATATTTTCCCCTTAATAATAGTTACTGTACTATCTATTTCACTATAAACAATATTTGAAGTCAACATATTTTTATTAATTGATATTTTAATATTAACTTTTGTTAAAATTTAAGTTATAATTCTCTTATGGATCCAAAAAGAATGCTTGAAAAAGTTGAGCACGATCTCAGTCATTTCATGATTAGCGAAATGTGCAAAAATAAGCCTGAATTACGTGGAAAGCCCGAAATGTATAAATACAAAGGCTTAAACGTATCGGCAGATATCGATTCAAAAGCTAAAGAAAAAACAATAGCCGTCAGAATCGGAGCATTAGAAGCAGAGTTTAAAATCGAAAACGGAGAAAAAAATTCAGGCGCACTTGCGCCTTATGAAGAACATCTTGTTTCAATTTGGATTACACAAGGCGATAACAGTTACAATTTAAAAGCTCTTTTTACAAAACAAGCAGAAGACGAGACTGTATTGATTGTTCCTTTTGATTTAGAGGAATATTTTGAAAAGAAAAATGAAGAAAATATTCAATCAACTATTTAGTTTCAAAGCCTCTCATTAATTCTGCATAATATTCTTCAAATCTATCTTCAAGAACAGCTTTTCTAACGTCTTTTACAAGCTTCAATAAAAAATGAATGTTATGAATACTGAGTAATGTCGCAGCAGTAGCCTCTTGTGTACGGTAAAGGTGTCTTATGTATGCTTTTGTGTGATTTTTACAAGCATAGCAATCACATCTTTCATCTAGCGGCGAAAAATCATCTTCAAACTGTTTATTTTTAATACATTTATTTCCCCGATATGTAAAAAATGTACCATGGCGTGCGTTTCTGGTCGGTAAAACACAATCAAACATATCAATACCAAATTTTATTCCGTTCAATAAATCAACAGGTGTGCCAACACCCATCAAGTATCTGGGTTTATTAAAAGGTAATAATGGTGCCGTTATTTCTGTAATATGATTTTTCATATCAACGGGTTCACCTACAGAAACTCCGCCTATTGCGTATCCTGCTGCATCAAATTGCGAAACAAAATTAGCGGATTCCACTCTTAAGTCATCAAAAAAAGCTCCTTGAACAATAGGAAATAATGCCTGATTAAAATTCTTATGAGCTTCAAAACATCTTTCCAGCCAATTATTTGTTTTTTTAAGCGCGCTTTTTGCCTGCTTATAATCGCAAGGGTAGGGAGCACATTCATCAAATGCCATAATGATATCAGCACCTAAATCCTCCTGAATTTCCATTGAAATTTCCGGTGAAATAAAATGTTTACTACCGTTTTTCGGATCGGAAAAATAAACGCCGTCTTCAGTAATTTTTCTTAGTTTTGACAATGAAAAAACCTGAAAACCGCCCGAATCAGTTAAAATAGGTTTATGAAAATTCATCCAAGAATGTAATCCGCCCGCAGCTTTTACTCTTTTGGTACCTGCTCTTAAATACATATGATAAGAATTTGCAAGAATAATTTCAGCACCCGTTGAAATAATCTGGTCGTTTGTGAGCATTTTAACTGCACTGTTTGTACCTACAGGCATAAATATAGGCGTATTTATAATTCCATGCGGAGTCGTAAAAATTCCCGCACGAGCATGTGAATTTTTAGATGTTTTAATAAGTTCAAAATTAAAAAAATCCGAATAACTCATCTATTGATTGAAACCACCCAGTTCATTAACCACAAGCTCAAACATATTTGTATAGTTATCACAAATTTCATTTTCATTAAAATAAAGTGCAATTTCTCTGGCAGCAGATTCAGTAGAATCTGAAGCATGGACAATATTAGTTGTAGAGAATGAAGAATAATCCGCTCTGATTGAACCCACATCAGCGTCATCAGGGTTTGTTGAACCAACAATATGACGTATGCCTTTTATGGCATTATTGCCTTGAATTACCATCGCAACAATCGGTCCTGAAGTAATAAATCTTATCAGCTTTTCATAAAAAGGCTTTCCGAAATGTTCTTCATAATGCTTTGCTGCAATTTCAGGTGTAACATTCATTAACTTCATAGCAACGATTTTATATGATTTATCCTCAAATCTTTGCAGAATTTTACCTATCAATCCTCTTTTTACACCATCCGGTTTAATTGCAACAAAAGTTCTTTCCATAATAATTGCCTTTCTAAAAATACAATAATAATTAGAACATATTTTAAAAATTTAAGCAAATTCGATTATCGATAGTACTACTTCAAATTAAGTAAATTTTTATTAAAAAATATATTTCTTCAATTTTTTATCTATAATAAGAGATGACAATGATTTAAGTTTTAGTGGGAGTGATAAATGTATAAAAGCAGCAGTACAAATTGTATTGGTAGTTGGCAAATAAATTCAAATACAAATGAATACTATGCTAATTTAAATACGGCAATTGTACTTGCAAGGTCACAAGTGCCTGCAAAGCATAAACAACTTGCCGCAAATTATATGCTTATTAAGAGAATTTTCGGATACAGCGCAGCACCGATTCCGATTACAAATTCAGATAAAACAACTCTATCTCGTCATGGGTTTGCGACATTAGAAAACAGCACAATTTCGCAAATCAATAAGCAAATCGAACAATTGAAAAACTGGGCAAACGGCGGAGATATATTACTTGGCGTATATGCAAATGAGTTGTTTGAAATAAGAATTAAAGAACTTAAATTTTTAAGACTTTCAATGAATTCTAACAGAAGTATAGAATTTCAAGAAGGATATAAGGCACTCGAAAAATACATAGAATATATTGCAAAATAGCAGGTGTTAACAAATTTAAATTTTTATTAATTTTTGTTGATTTTTTTAAAATAAATGGTATTTTATATTTAGGAGGCGAACATGCTTAAAATCATAACATTACTTATGTTCAGTGCATTACTATTGTATCCTCAAAGTATTGCCGCAAAAGAAGTGAATACGTACAACGACACAAATTACGATTACAACTTTGATGAAAATTCATTCAACATCAGCGATGAGCAATTCAAGGAAGTTGAAGAAGTGGAATCAGAAAACGAAAAACAATCTTTTACATCAAAAGTAGTTAATTCAGGACACTTCACATCCAATACAGCAACAAAAACTTGGATTCCTTTCAGAAGAAGTATTTTCAGAAGAAACAAATAGAAATCTTATTTATAACAAAATCTACCTATCAATTCTGTTAGGTAGATTTTGTGTTGAAAAAATTTAAAATAACAATTAGCTTTGCTGATTAAGAGCTATGTTTGAACTTACTTCATTTTGAATATCCGAAGATAAAACATTCTTCTTAAAATCTTGCTCATGTTCTGTTAATTCTTTCAATGCCTCAGGTAAAACGGCTTCAAAAATTTGTACCAAATTCGGGTCAAATTGTTTTCCTGCGCACTGTTTAATTATTTCCATGGCTTCATCGGGTGTTAAACTTTTTCTGTATGCACGATTTGAAA
Organism: uncultured bacterium; assembly: GCA_946622415.1. Taxonomy (GTDB): domain Bacteria; phylum Cyanobacteriota; class Vampirovibrionia; order Gastranaerophilales; family Gastranaerophilaceae; genus RUG14156. The sequence goes on along the minus strand of CAMOPX010000005.1, from coordinate 53,102 downwards.
CCATTGAATCGAACGCATCAGCTATAGCAATAATACGAGAACCTAAAGGAATTTCTTCACCCTTTAAGCCGTACGGATAACCGCAACCATTATAATATTCATGGTGGTACTTTATAATTTCAGTTATATCATATAGTTGTTTAATATCTTCCAAGATTTTTACACTATAGTGAACATGCATTTTGATTTTTTCATATTCTTCATCGGACAACTTTTGAGTTTTATTCAAAATACTTTCTGCAACCCCAATCATACCGATATCATGCAACAATCCCGCAAGTTCAATTTGACTAACCTCGGTTGGGTTGAGTGCAAGTTTGCTTACAATTTTTGCAGCATAAAAAGCAACTCTTCTGCTTCTGCCCAATGTAAACGAATCTTTTGCATCAAGTGCTTCAATAATTGCTTTTACAGTACCCGAGAACAAATCTTTTAAATCGTTAATCAAGTTTTCGTTGTCAATCTTTAATTGATAACATTCAAGAGCTGATTCTACAATCATTAATAATTCATCCGGAGAATAGGGCTTTTTGATGTACCTATAGATTTTTGCATAGTTGATTGCGTCAATTAAAATTTTAACATCCGAATATGCAGTAACCAATAAACGCATCGTTTTTGGTTGAATTTCGTTTACTCTTTTTAAAAATTCAACACCGTCCATAATTGGCATTTTATGATCAGACAAGATGCAATCAAAGGTTTGAGTGTTTAAAATTTCAAGAGCTTCAATTGCGCTATGTGCTTTTGTTACGTCGTATCGCGAACGAAGAGTTCTGTATAACAAAGCCAAATTATCATCTTCATCATCTACAATAAGTATTCTGTATCTTTTATCCACTTTTATTCTCCGATATTATCTTTAGTGTCGTTAGCTTTTTCTTCCGTCAATTGTTCTTTTAAAGGTTGATTAATAGGAAGTATTATAGTAAATTTAGTACCTTTGCCCAATTTTGATTCAACATTAATTGTGCCATGGTGGTCATTAATAACTCTGTATGAAATACTCATACCAAGCCCTGTACCCTTGCCCACGGGTTTTGTTGTAAAGAACGGGTCAAACACTTTTTTAAGATTTTCTTCGGGTATACCGGCACCTGTGTCAATAAATTCGAGCCTTATCTTGTCATCTACTTTATCAAGATTTATTGTTAATGTGCCTGATTCACCCATTGCATCTTGTGCATTATCTAAAATATTCATAAATACTTGATTTAATTGTCCGCCATATGCTTCAATTTTTGGTACTTCAGGCGAATAATTTTTTACAACCGTAATTCTGTTTTTATATTTATTATTTAAAATATTTAACGTTGTATCAATTTCTTTTGGAATATCAATTTGGCTCACAACCATTTCTTCCATTCTTGAGAAATTCTTCAAATCAAGTACAATATTCTTTGTTCTTTGTGTACCTTCAATACAACTTTTGATTAAATCTTTTATATCACCGCGTAAGAAATCGATATCGATTTGTTTTTTTAAAGCTTCAATTTTTGTCTTAATATCAACAGGGAAATTTGAATTATTTTCTTCGTATAAATCAATAAGTTTGAATAAGTCATCGGCATAATTTTGCAAAATCATTATGTTGCCATGAATAAAGTTGACAGGATTATTGATTTCGTGTGCAATACCTGCAACAAGTTCGCCTAACGAACGCATTTTTTCACTATGCACCATCATTGCTTGAGTTTCTTTTAATTTGTAATTAGCTGTTTCGAGTGCAATAGTACGTTCTTGCACTTTTAATTCCAACGATTGATACAATTCGTTTAATTGGAAAATCATTTCGTTATATGAATATATCAAGTCATTTATTTCATCAAAATTAGTACTTTCAAGTTTTGCATCAAAATCACCGCCGGAAATTTTCTTTGCAGCATGAGAAAGTTTGATAATAGGTTTAGAAATTATTGAAGCTGCAATTAAAGCAATCAGCACACCCAAGAATATAAACACAGGTAATGCAAAAACCAATCTCCTTAAAGATTTATCCAAATATTGTTCATAGGTAAATGACTTTGGAACACCCAAATAAAGAGTATATTTATCAGACAAGCTATACTCCATAGGATCGATTAGATTTATATCGTATTTTTTATTAATAGTAGAATTTGCTGCATCGTCAGGGTCTAAATGCACGGTTTGATTTGTGGTTGTGTCTTCGATATATGCATATGCAAGCATATCATCGTGCATTAATAAATTAATTATTGATTTTGTAGTAGAAAAATCTTTCTTTTTACTATCAGCATTTAATGATTGTAATACCATTCTGGACATCAATTGTCTTAATTCGGCAATTTGCCCTTCGTATTCTGATGCAATGTCTTTAACGCTCAACGATGTATAAAAAGCAAACAAAGTAACAACAGTCAAAATAAGAAAACTGATAAGTATTGAAAGGTAAGAAGCAAGCTTTATTGTTTTTTGCTTTTTAATATTTTCTTTTTTCTTATTCTTCTTTTTGAACATCAGTTTCCTCCGTATCAGACAATTCGGTTTGAGGTTCAACAGGGCCAAACATGCTTGGTATTTCATAGGCTTTTTGTTCGTTTTCAGCCTTCTTTACCACGACATTATTACTCAAACCGTCAAGTTTTTTTCCGATTACATAACCTAAAACCCAAAAGGAAAGAGCTCCCGGCACCGTAACTTTTAATAATAAAAAAGTACTATATAAATCAAGCGATAAATTATTTAAAATACATAACATTGCCAAAACAAACATCGACACGGAAGAAAAAAGCGCCGATAAAAATTTTGAATAATTTATTTTTCCGTCTTTATATATACTCTCATTCATAATTAACTGTCTTTATTTTGTTCTTCCATTTTGATTTTAAATGCGTACTGCACGAGTACAACTCTGTCGAGGTTCTCCAAATCAACAAATTTTCCTGAAACAGAAAAATTGTTTCCTACTTTATTGATTCTTACAGGTTGGAAGGTACAATTTATATTCATATTGTTTGACAAACAAATCTCAATCTTATACTGCTTTTCAAGCGCAAGATTTTCTTTAGATAAAAATTTCATTCCTCCTGCTGAAATATCATCAATGCTAACGACGGCATCTTCTGCTAAATCAACAAAATTTACGGTTCCTTTTTTCAATAACACACGTGAATATTCACGTCTTTGAATAATACTGTAGTCGCTAACGGTTTTTATGTATATAACTTCATCTTCTCTTTTTATAATCTTTGTTTCAAAATAAATCAATCCTAAATCGTTAGAGCCGAAAACTTCTACGTTAACACCAACAGAATAATCTTCAATATTTTGTTTGGGTTCCAATAAAACTCTTGCTTTTATATAGTCGTCGGTTATTTCAAGAATTTCCAATTCGCCTGAATTTTTAAAATTTTCGGGAATTATTTTAAAATCTTTTGTAACTGATAAAATTTTTTTCATATACCACCTACTTAGAAGCAGATACTGCTCTAACTCGAATTATACCCACAGTTTTAACTTTTACATTGTTCGTAACTTCATTATAAGACATAATTGTGATTTGTGGATACGTTCTTTCAATTAATCGTCTAAAAATCAACCTTATGGGTGAAGAGCATAAAATAACAGGTTGATTTCCGGTATTTTTTATTGCATTTTCAAACTCAGTATTCAAGCTTTGCATCAATTTTTGCACAAAATCAGGGGGAACAGTCAGGCTTTCACCATCAGGATTAATACCTTTAGCGATTTCTGTTTCAACATCCTGTGCCATAGTAATAACAAAAAGTTCTCCCGTGTCAGACAGGTTTTGTTTGCATATACTTCTCGATAAAGCCATTCTGATTTGTTCGGTTAAATAGTTATAGTTTTTGTTAATCTTATATTGCAAACTCATAGTTTCCAATATTGTTTTTAAATCACGAACAGAAACTCTTTCTTTTAATAAATTTTGTAAAACTTGTTGAACATCGGCAGTCGTGATTTCTTTCATTAAATCGTTAACATAGGTTTCATTTACTTCTTTCTTTAAATTATCAATTAATTGTTGAACATCAGCTCTGGTTAATATTTCAGCCGCATTTTTCTTGATAATTTCTGTTAAGTGAGTAGAAATTACGGCAGAAGGACTAACAACCGTATATCCGACGGATTCTGCATATTCTTTATCTTTATCCAAAATCCAAATCGCAGGCAAGTGGAAAGCCGGTTCTATTGCATTGATACCCGTAACGTTAGGGTCATCCGCACCACCCATTGAATTCATAGCAAGGCTTCTGTTTATATATACTTCACCTGTTTCAACCGTAACACCTTTTAATTTAATTTGATATGTATTTGGCGGAAGCTGCAAATTATCCCGAACTCTAATCGAAGGCAGCACAATACCCAAATCGAGAGCAGTTTGCCTTCTTATTTGAGATATTCTATCCAACAAATCTCCGCCTTTTTCAATATCTAAAAGACCGACAAGCCTATAACCTATTTCAATTTCCAAAGTTTCTATATTTAAAAGTTCAAGCACTGATTCTCTTGTTGCTTTTTTACGCTTTTTACCGAGTTTTTCCTGTTTTTTAGCTTCTTTTTCCTGTTGTTTTGCTTTCGCCTCAGCTTCTTGTTTTTGTTTAAATTTCTTAAATGCAAAACCGCCTGCTGTTGCAGAAATGGCAATAAACGGAATAGTCGGCATGCCGGGGACAATACCCATAAATAAAAGCAAGCCTGAAATAATGCCCAAAACCTTTGGATTGTCGAACATTTCTGCTTTAATGTCTTCCGCAAGAGAATTATCGGAACCCGAAGCACGAGAAATAATTAAACCTGTGGCAGTTGAAATGATTAAAGCAGGGATTTGAGAAACAAGACCATCGCCGACCGTTAATATTGTGTATGTAGATAATGCTTGCATTGCCTGCATTTTTAATTGCACAACACCTATTATCAAACCGCCTACTATATTTATTGCGGTAATAATAATACCTGCCGTCGCATCACCTTTAACAAATTTAGAAGCACCATCCATAGTACCGTAAAAATCCGCTTCTCTAAGAAGGTTCTTTCTTCGCCTTTTGGCTTCAGCTTCATCAATAAGACCTGAATTTAAATCTGCGTCGATAGAAAGTTGTTTACCCGGCATTGCATCTAATGTAAATCTTGCCGATACTTCAGCTACACGACCGGCACCACCCGTAATTACCATAAAGTTAATGATAACAAGTATGATAAATATAACCGCACCGACAACATAATTTCCGCCAATTACGAATTGTCCGAAAGATTCAATAACAGAACCTGCATTAGCCTGCAACAAAATAAGACGGGTAGATGTAACATTAAGGCCAAGCCTGAATAATGTCGCAATAAGAAGAATGGTAGGAAAACTTGAATAATCCAGGGGTTCTTTAGTATAAAGACATACAAGTAAAATTAAAACGGATAGAGAAATATTGAGAGTCAATAACAAATCCAATAACTGAGCAGGTATTGGGATAATCATCATGAGCACAATAGTAACAAGGCCTATTGCCAGAACAATATCGTTATTTTGTAATATGTCCTTTAATTTCCCCAAACTTCTACCCAGTCTTTCAATCTACATTATAGATTACATATACTTTAAAAGTCAAAAACTTAAAAAAGAAATAGCAAAAAAATTTAGGTGCTAGAATAAAAAAGGAAGGACAAAATTATGAATTTAGAAGATTGGCAAAAAGAAGATTTAAAGTATATATGGCACCCGTGTTCTCAAATGAAAGACTATGAAGAACTTCCGCCTATAATAATAGACCATGGAAAAGGAATAAACCTTTATGATATCGAAGGAAAATGTTATAAAGATGTTGTTTCTTCTTGGTGGTGTAATTTACTTGGGCATTGTAATCCTAAGATATCAGAAGCCTTGCAAAAACAATCAAAAACATTAGAGCATGTTATTTTTGCAAATTTTTCCCATAAAGGGATAATAGAACTTTCAAAAAGATTAGCACAGATTGTTCCTCAAGGTTTATCAAAATTTAACTATTCCGATAACGGTTCATCCGCTATTGAAATGGCAATGAAAATGAGTTTTCAATATTTTCAACAAACAGGAAAAACAAAGAAAACCCGTTTTATGGCATTAACTGATGCATACCATGGGGAAACATTGGCAGCACTATCTGCAGGTGCATGCGACCTTTATACAAAAATTTATAAACCGATATTAATGGATATAATAAGAGTTCAAGCACCCGATTGTTACCATTGTCCTTTTAATAAAAATCGTGACAATTGTTCATGCGAATGTTTCTGTTATGCAGAAAAAGCTTTTGAGAAATATAAAGATGAAACGGCAGCCATACTCGTTGAACCGTTGTTACAGGGTTCAGCCGGTATGAAGATTTATCCTGCATTGTATCTGAAAAAATTAAGAGAATTATGTAATAAATACGATATTCACCTTATAGCAGATGAAATTGCAACAGGATTCTACAGAACGGGAAAAATGTTTGCATTTAACCATGCCGGAGTATCACCGGATATTATGTGTATTTCAAAAGGTTTGACAGGCGGTTATATGCCGATGGCAGCGGTTGTTACAACGGATAAAATTTATCAGGCATTTTATGATGATTATTCTAAAGGAAAAGCCTTTATGCACTCTCATACTTATGCCGGTAACCCTTTAGGCGCAAGTTGTGCTTTAGCGGTATTGGATATTTTTAAAGAAGGTAAAATCCAAGAGCAATTAAAATCGACAACGCCGTATTTTAATAATTTAATAAAAGAAAACTTTTTAAATCTTGATAATGTAGGAGAAGTCCGCTCGATAGGATTGATTAATGCTATAGAAATCGTAAAAGACAAGAAAAACAAAATTCATTTTGATTCAAAAATACGTCTCGGATATCAAATATATAAAAAAGCACTTAAAAAAGGCGTACTTTTAAGACCATTGGGAGATGTTATATATTTTAATCCTCCCTTGATTATGGAAAAAGAAGATATGGATTTTGCGGTTAAAGTTGCAAAGGAATGCACAATTGAAACTTTAAAAGAATTTTAAACTAATATCTTTAAACTATTGTTTATGTGTTTTGCATTACTTTTTAAAATTTTATCATAGCTATCTTGAGATAATTTTGCAGTGCCACTGGCTTCGTCAACATCAAAATTGCAGTGTTTCCGATAAAAATCTTTTGCATCTTCATCATAATACAAATCTATGAAACTTTCTTTGTATTTTTTTGCAAATTTTACCAATAAAGCAATCATTGTTTCGCCGGCATATTTATATTTTCTATTTTTATTAGCCTGACTAAATGTTTTTAATGCAGGTGAAGTTTCAATTAAATTTAAATGTGCACCTCTTGATTTTTTTTTACAATTGTGAGTAATATTTGCAAAGGTTACAATTTCTCCCTTATTGTTTTCCATAACAAAAAAATCGGATTTTGGAAAACTTTCATTTACATATTCACAGGCAAAAGAATGAAGAAACGCTGTTTGATAACAACCACTCTTCCAATCGGGCATATTTAGTTTATCGAATAGCTCGTAATAATCTTCAGCATCGTCCATAAGGAAAATTTTTACTTTTTTAGGATTATCTTTTTGTCCTATCTTTGCTTTTGCAACAAGTCGTTTTTCAAAATTTAGGTTATTTATTGAATTTATTTTCATACATCAACAAAACCAAAACATAAAAAAAATTGCTAAAATTCAATTAGCTCATTATAAGCTTTTATAGCATATGAATCGGTCATACCCGAAATATAATCAATTATCGCTTGTTTGTAATCCATAACGTCATTAATATCATATATGATTATATTTCTGTACTTTCTTAACTTATGGAGTCTTTCGTCTATATTGGAATATTTTATCAACCAATCCGAAAAATCAAGAGATAAAGTGGGATAAAATTTTTGATATTTGGCTAATTTTGTTAAAGTATTTCGTCCGTCATAGTATTCATTTAAAAAGTCGAATAATGAATTTATAACAAGTGTTGCATAATTCATGAAAGGTTCAAATCTGTGATTTGAATAGATTTTTTTGTAGTTAAATTTTTTAATTTTTTTCATCATATCGTAATATTCCGATGAAAAAGTTAAACCGATATCTGGATTAGAATTTTTACAAAGGTTCGTTATAAATTCATGAATTAAAGAAGAAGTATTTACATCTTTAAATTTAATTTTCTTTTTCATAACTTCTTGAGCAAGTTGTTTCAATGTCAACATATCTTCTTTATCAAAGAATTTGTAATTATATGCATCTTCTATGTCACGCCCTAAATAAGCAATTTTATCCGAAATTTTAACAACGCAGCCTTCATAAGTATAGGGCATACACTTTCCCTTTTCGATTTCATTTAAATCAAAAAATTCATCTCTCGGTTTTATGGAGTTTTCGTTAACTTCTCCGCAGTGACAAACAATTCCGTCACGAACAGCATAAGTTAAATTAAGGTTTTCTTTAAATCCGCTGTAGTTAGGAAGTGTTTCTATTAAATCAACAAAACGCAGTGAATTTTTTTCATGCCAAAAAGGTTGGTTAAACCCGTTTTTGTGCATAATTTTTTCAATAACTTTTTCCCCGTGATGACCAAAAGGACTGTGTCCCAAATCATGTCCCAAAGCAATCGCTTCCGCTAAAGAAACATCTAAGCCTAAAGCTTTTGAAATTGTTTTTGAAATACTTGCAACGTGACCTACATGTTCTATTCTTGTACACACATGGTCATTATTTGTTGCAAAGAATACCTGAGTTTTGTGCTTTAATCTTCTATAGGCATTTGAATGCAGAATTCTTGTTCCGTCCCTATCAAAAGGCGAACGAATATCAAAAGGTTTATTTGGTAAAACATTTAATCTTGTAATCGCATTTTGCCACTTTGGATTTTTTTCATCAGTTTTATAATCTGAAAATAAATAATTATTTAATTCCTGCATAAATACTCCCAATTAACAGAATAGCACAAAAAAACATTATTAAATAGCAGGTTTAAGATTCAATACATAATTTCTATGATTTTTTTTAAAAAGAGCGATAGAAAAGACAAAACATGATAGTATAATTATATGTCTAAAGAACAAATTATAGCTATAATTGTAGTAATATTTATATTAATTCGGACATTTATCATAGAGCCAAACGCAATAGAAGTAAAAAATTATGAGATAGAAGACAGGGCTCTTGCGAATGTAAAAATTGTGTTCTTTTCGGATTTGCACTTGAGAAAATCCGACTATAAGCGTCTTGATAAAATTATAAAATTAATAAATGACCAAAAACCGGATATCGTAATAAACGGCGGAGATTATGCACCCAGCAGAAATTATAAAGAAATGATGGATCCTGATACTATGGCAACCAAAATTTCTCTTATAGACGCACCTGTATTTACGGTTTTGGGTGAATACGATTGGTACGCTAACGGACAAGAAATAGCAAAAAGTCTTCAAAAAAACGGAATAAAGGTTCTTGAAAACAGTGCGGCAAGAACCGCAGTAAACAGAAGATATATTAATATCGTAGGGTATGCGGATGCGACCACAAGAACAATAAAAGCAGCAAAAGCAGCAAGGGGAACAAGCAAACCAAGGATTCTTGTTACTCATAATCCTGATGTTTACTACAATATAATGGATGAATACAATTTAATTCTCGCAGGCCACACCCATGGCGGTCAAATCGTTATTCCTTTTACTCCGCCGATTATATCATCATCTAAATATAAATTTGATAAAGGTATTGTCAAACCGGGAATGAATACGATGCTGATAACAAAAGGGTTAGGCACAACCGGATTAAAAGGAAGATTCAACTGCAAACCCGAAATTGTAGTTATAAATTTTGTTAAAAATTCAACTAAAAACACAAGATAGCGTTTGACACCATTCATTTTAAAAATATAATTTATATCATAACAGAGGTATAAATGTATATTCTTTGGGTTATATTGTGTATTTTATTTCTAATTTCAGATAAATATGAAAACAAAAATATTTATCTCGTTTTGGCACTAACAAGCGGTTTTTGCTCAATAATATCTTATAAATTCGGAAACGATTTAAAATTAACCGTATTATCGTTTGTCGGTTTTTATTTGTGCTTTAATTTTTTGGTAAACGTAATATTAAAAAAAGAAGAACAAGATGAATTAAGAGCGAAAAAATTAAACAATTGCATAGGAAAATATGCGACAGTCACAAAGGATATAGGAAAAAAACTGTCCATAGACGGAATTGGCCAAATAAAATACAATGATGAATTATGGAGAGCAAAGAGTATAAACGATAAAGAAATAAAAGCAGGACGCAACGTGGAAATAGTATCAAATGAAAATATGATACTAAATGTCAGGGTAAAATAATATGAACAACATATCAGAACAACACCAAAAAACAAACAAAAGACTTCTTATTGTAGATGATGATAAACAAATAAGAGAGCTTTTGGTTTTTGATATAGAATCGAGCGGGTATAATGTTGATTTTGCAACAGACGGTTTAGAAGGGCTTCAAAAAGCACTTGAAAACAATTATGACCTGATTTTATTGGATGTAATGATGCCAAAGATGAACGGTTATGATGTTTGCAAAAATATTAGAATTGCAAAGCCCAATACACCAATTCTTATGTTAACCGCAAAAGGCACAATAGAAGATAAAACCGAAGGATTTGATTGCGGTGCGGATGATTATTTGATTAAACCTTTTGAAATACAAGAAGTACTGCTCAGAATAAGAGCGCTCTTGAGACGAGGTAACAACGCAGAAACCAAAAATTCAAAAGAAATATTGAGAGCTGGAGATATAGAAATTTTACCGGATAGCCTTGAAACCGTCGTTTTAGATAAAAAAATAAAACTCACACCGACGGAATTTGAAATTTTATATTGTCTTATGCAGCACATAAATACACCCGTGACACTTGCCACTTTACTGAACGAAGTTTGGGGTTATGACAGCGATGAAGATGTCAGAATGGTAAGAGTCCATGTGGGCGGTCTGAGACAAAAAATAGAGCAAAACACCAGAAACCCGAAATACCTTCATACTGTCGTAAATGTAGGTTATAAATTAACACCGTTTGGAAAATTTGAATGTTAAAAAGATTAAAAATAGTAGAACAAATCACAATAGTTCTTATATTAGCCGTATTAATCCCGTTTATTACAATAGGGTTAATTATTTCAAATATTTCTCAGCAATCCGTAAGAAATGAGCTTCAGAATACAACGTACCTGATGGCTAATTTTATAGGGGATTCCTATGAAAAATATATCGATTTATCACAGCTGCAATTAAATCGTATTGCTTCAAGCTTCAACTACATGCCCAATGCAATGGATAAACTTCGGTATTTCAATGAAATTGAACAACAGACAAAAATATTCAAAAATATAAGAGTACTCGAAAAAAACAAACTTCCTGCGGAATATAATTATTCAAACGGCGAAATAACACTTGTTTCTAATATTGACGCAAAATATTCGCTTGCTGCAGAAATAAACGTAGACATAATTAATTCTCTTTTAAATAAAGACGTACTTAAAGGCAGGGATGTTTATATTTTTGATAACAAAACAAAAACGCTTTTATCAACAAACGTAAAGGAAAACCCAAACTTAAGTATTATTAATGATATTGATGAAAACAACGATGAAGAAACAGGATTTTTCGGAAAAAAGAAAAACGTACCAAAAGTTTATTATAAACTGGAAAACCCGAATTGGACAGTTATTGTAGATACAACAAAAAAAGTGAGTGCAAATACAATCACTAAAGCAAGAAAAAGAATAATACTATCGCTTACTTTTGCAGCATTATTTATTATTCTTGTTGTAAGTTTATATACTTATTATCTTTATATTAATATAAGACAATTATTCAAAGGCATAACGGCAGTTTCTAAAGGTAATTACGATAAAAAAATTCACCTTATAAAAAGCATCTTCACACCCCATGAAACGGTATTTATCGCAAAAGAATTTAATTATATGGCAAATAAAATAAAAGTATCGTACAAAGATTTAAAAGAAAAAAATAAAGAGCTTCAAAAATTAAATGAATTCAGAGAAAATCTGGTTAATGCAACAAGTCATGAATTCAGAACGCCGCTAACCTCTATAATAGGTTACAGTTCAAGGTTATTAAGAAAAGATATCGTGCTTGATGAAGAAACAAAAACCAAATCAATTCAAGTTATAAAACAGCAAGCACAAAGATTATCCAATATGGTTGAAGATTTACTTGTTATACCGGAGCTTGAAAGTTACAGTCTAAAATTTAATATACAAGAAACAGATTTAGCGGATATTATAAATAGAGCAATCGAATATCTGAGCACCAAAGAAGCCTCATTTGATACAGATATAGACGAAAACTTAAATTTCGTCTGGGCAGATGAATACAGATTAGAACAAATACTAATCAACCTTATTGATAATGCAATTAAATACAACAAAGATGATAGTCCGATTAGAATAGAAGCAAAAAATGAAGCCGATTGTCCGATTGTCAAAATAACTAATAAATGTGACCCCATAAGTGATGAAATAAAAGAAAAATTATTCGAAAAATTCATAAGAGCAGATTCAAAATTAACCAGAACAACAAGAGGAACAGGCTTAGGTCTTTATATAGTAAAAGGACTCGCCGAAAATATGAAAATAGACATTGAGCTTGTTTGCAAAGATGAATTTACAATAATTTTGAAATTTAATGACTATGTTAAATAACTATTTTGATATCTTAATAAATAAAATAAAAGAAGAAAAAGCGGATATTCCGATAGCAGCAATGATTGTAAAAGATAACGAAATAATTTCAATCAAAACCAACGAAAGAGAAAAATCGAATTTAATTACCGCACATGCTGAAATATTAGCAATTAATGAAGCAAATCAAAAATTAAATAATAAATACTTAACCGATTGCGATATGTATGTAACTTTAGAACCCTGTCCAATGTGTGCTTGGGCGATTATTAATTCCAAAATTAAAAATCTATATTTCGGCTCATTTGATACACAATACGGCGGTTTTTCCGTTTTAAAACTCAACAAACTTGCTAATTCCAAAATAAAAATCTTCGGCGGAATAAAAGAAGATAAATGTAATAAAGTTTTAGAAGAATATTTTAAAAATTTAAGAAACAAATAACAATGAAAGAATTACTCGACAATCTCGTAAAAAAATACGAAACAAAAGATTTTATATCCTCTGATCCGATTCAATTTCCTCATCAATATAAAGAGAAAGAGGATATTGAAATTTCTGCATTTATTTCATCTCTTTTTGCATTCGGAAAAAGAGAAATGTTTATTAAAAAACTGGAATTCATTTTTTCACAATTCAATACACCGTCAGAGCTGATAAAAGATTATAAAAAATTTAATCTTGATGAATTTGTTTATAGATTTATAAAAAGCAGGGATTTATTGGAGCTTTTGAGAATATTAAATAAGCTTTATTATATTGATAAATGTACACTTGAAGAATTGTGCATATCAAAAAACAGACTAAATAAAATTACTGAATATTTTTATCAAAATTCATCCTGTTCCGACTCCACCGGTTTTTGTTTTATGTTTGCAAAACCCGAAAACAATTCCGCAATGAAACGGTTAAACATGTTTTTAAGATGGATGGTTAGAAGTGGTGAGGTTGATTTTGGAATATGGAAAAACATAAAAAAATCAGAATTATTAATTCCCTTAGATACCCATGTATCCAAGATTTCAAGAAAATTTAATCTTTTAAAAAGAAAACAAGATGATATGAAAGCGGTAATCGAATTAACCGAAAATTTGAAAAATTTTGATGAAGACGACCCTGTTAAATACGATTTTGCACTTTTTGGACTGGGGGTATCAAATGAAACAGATAAAATTTAAAAATTACAATTTATATTCACCGACAATTTTTTCTATTACCGCTCTATTATAATTGGTCTTAAATTCTAAAGGGATACTTTGAAATATAGAAGCTGACATTTTATCCTCAATATTGTTTTTAATTAAATAACTCGCATAACAAGGGTGGCAGTTATTTAGGGCAGCAAGTTTGTATTTTTGTTTATTCACGGATAAAAATTTATCTATTGTATTTTTTAAATAAATATTTGCATTTTTACTTATTTTAATATAATTTTCTAAAACAGGATTGCCTGAGCCCCTGCCTATCCCCGATAGAGTAGCATCAAGAATAACAGTCCTTTTTGTTTTGATATTCAAAAGAGCTTTTATATTCTCATCAATATAATTTAAGTTATTGTGCAAATGGATTCCGATAGCAATATCAGAACACAAATTATCGTTAAATAAATTAAAAATATGAACAAATCTCTTTTTATCCAAAACACCCATTGAATCAACAATTGTATAACAAAAGGGTTTAATTAAATTTATTTTTTCTGCTAAATCGGAAATTTCTTTATTATCATAGGTGCTGATGAATGTTGGATTAATAAATAAATTATAGCCTTTTTCTTTTACGATATTGATTTCGCTTAGTGCAGGATTAATTTCTTTGTGTTTAAATATATATCTTATATTTTTAACCGAAGATAACGAACTATGAGGTAAATTTTTGGCTTTATATTTTCCGTATGCCATCATCAGAGTGATTTTATCCGAATTAAACGTAATATCTGAAACATCGTTATATAAAGATTGATTTATGGTAACAGGTTTTTCAACAAGAAAACCTGCTTCAACATAATCAACATTCGTACTTAAAATACATTCAAGATAATTTTTAATATTATCTTCACCAAATTCCCAATTATTAATATATCCGCCATCTCTTAGGGTGCAATCTAAAATCTTAAACATTCGTCACGCTTTCAATTAAATTTTTAGCTGAATTAATTTTATCTTGCATAGAATTTTGATTATTAACAATATGCCTTGCATAGCTTCCGATAGAAACTCCCGTTATATCAATATCCAGCATTTTAGCTAATTTAGCTGTATTTGAATTTGTTCCGCCCGACAAAAACAAAGGGATATCCTTAAAATTCTTTCTTATAAAATCACCGCATGCTATAGCTTGAAGAGTCGTATTATAATCATCACATCCGCCCGACATCGGATTTCCGTCTGCTTGTATAATTATATTTTTATTTACATTTAAAAGCTTGGACACTGTTTCTTTAATTTCGCTATCCGATAACATTTTTCTATTTAAACAAATGCTGATTATTCCTTTATAATTTTCGTGCAGTAATTTAAATTTTGAATAAATTTCTTCTTTATTGTTTGTTGAAATATGCAATTCAACACAGGGTGCTTTATTTAATAATTCAAAATCCCAGTCGTTTTGAGAAAAATAATTTTCAATAGCATTATTCGGGCAAAGATTTTTGCATTTATTGCAGCCTATGCATTTTTCTTTTTGAATTTTGAAATCTTTATCAATTGCATTTTGAATACAAACATTTATACATTTTTCACATTTAGTACATTTATCATTAATTATTTTGCATTTTGAAAAATGCATATCATCAGATACTCCTATGCTTATGCATATAAAAATATCATTATATTTATTATCCAGGATATTAAAGATATCAGATGAAGCGGAAATATCAAAAAATCTGCACCCTGCTTTATAATATATTTCAACAAGTTCATCTATAGCTTTTATATCTTGATTATTAGCACCAAGAATAAGCTTAAAACAGTTTTTTTTATTTAAAAAATCAAGAAATTTATTATTCATTGATAATATATTACAATAAAAAATTAAGAAGTTGCACTGTTACCTGATTTTTCTATTTTTCCTTGAGTTTTCAGATATTCCATTTGTGAATCAATTGTATCGGGGCTTGCAAGAATAGATATTGTCGGATTTTGAGAAAAAATAAATCTTGAAGTTCTAAGAATATCTTCTTTAGTTACTCTTTCAATTGCGTCTAAATATTTATCGATTCTTTTTATTCCGAACGGCTCCATCATATTCATTGTAATGAGTTCTGTTTCGGATACAGGATTTTGGCACAAAGCAAAAAGATTTTGTTTTAATTTCATTTTTGCAGCAAACAATTCTTCATCAGATACAAGCTCGTTGCATAATTTATCGGTATGCATTTTGAAACCATCAAGAGATTTTTGAACATTATCGTACGTTGTTTGATTTTGGTCTTTATGATCGGTTGTTGTTAAAATTTGCAAAGTCAAAATACCTGTATTTTCAAATGATTGGATATTTGAATAAACACTGTAGGCAAGATTTTGTTGTTCTCTTAAATCTTGGAACAAACGGGCATTAGCACTTCCGCCCAGTATTTCGTTTACAAGCTCAAATTTCGCTTCGTCGTCGATATTACCTGATAACGGGAACTTGTAGCTCTTATATATTTGTGCTTGATTCAAATCGTCCGTATCATAAACAACATTAGGTTCAGGGTTTGCAACATACATCGGGGTCAATTTCGGTGTAGAATCCTGAAATTTATTATTAGAAGAATTAAGAGAATCAATAACGGTATGAGATAATGTTGAATCATCTTTTAAAGGCAAAGTAGCAACAAATGATGATGAAGCATTCGCCATTAATTTATTGTAAAACTCTACAACATCGGATAATTTTAGTTCGTCAATCTTTTTCAGTTTTTGATTTATTCCGGGGAAATATCCTGGATATAAACTGTCTAATAAGTTTGATGAAGCATCTTTTTGACCCGCAATCAACATATCTTTAACATATTTTTTTGCATTTTCAAAATCTTCTTCCGTAAATCTTGGGTTATACATTAATTCATTCATTAATTCTAACGTCATTGCAGCATTTTTAGGCAAACAATCTGCCGTAATTTGAATACTTCTTCCATTTACGCTTATTGCTGATGTGATTCCGTTAAATTCTTTACAGCTTTCAATTTCGGATTGCGTTCTGAATTTTGAACCTTTTTGGAATAAATATGACAATACTGCAGGAATATTCGGATTTTTCGGTTTTATCGGCGGTGTATTGACGTTCCAATCAAACACACAAACTTTTGAATCAGTATCATTTATTGCAAGATGAGTGTTATTTTGCAGTTTATATTCTCTGATTGTTTCAGTTGAAACTCTCGGATTTCCGCAAAAAGAAACTACACTTTTTGGTTTTTTGGAATTTAATTTTGAAAAAGAATATTTTGAATTGTTATAATTAGAGTTTATTTCATCATCAGAAACAGAAGCCGGGTGCACAACAACCATCGAAACTTTATTTAAATCAAAGTAGCTTCTTGCAAAATTTTGTATATCATAGGGTGTAATTGAATCAATTATTTGTCTATAACTTGCAAACAAATCAGAACCGTTCATAAGGCTTTCGCCTAACATATTACAGCATTCGGAACTGTTACATAAAGAATATTCTAAATCCTTATACAAATTATTTTTTATAGCCGTTAAATCAGCATCAGACAAAGGATAGGACTGTAGTTTTTGTATTGCATCATAAAAAATATCAATACCCTTTTGCTCATCTTTAGAATTTACATCCATTACGCCAACAAGTGCATAAGGGTCTGTTGAATTTAAACCGACTTTTTGATATGTTAAACCAAATTCACCATTTATATCTTCCAACTTTTTTTTAAGATACGAACCTGAAAAATTTGGCAAATAGGTTTGAAGCATACGCAATATTGCAAATGACTTTGCATCTTGAGGCTTCGGACCTGAAAAGCCATACATAACCGTAGTATTATTTGTTTTAGTACTTTTTATATCTTCTCTTTTTGGAGTATCAATAGGATTTAAATCAACTTTGAATTTAGTTGCGGAATTTTTAAGTGTTGGTTTTATGGCGAAATTTTTAGATATTAAATCTATTGTATCATCTACATCAACATCTCCGATAACAACCGTATATAAATCCAAAGGAGAATAGAAGGTTTCATGATGGTGAACAAGGTCATCTCTCTTTAGACCTTGAACCGTATCAATTGAACCTGCAACCATATTTTTTGATAATGAATCAATTCTGAATAAATTCCTGATTAATCTGTCATAAGCAACAGTACCGACATCGTCATTCATCATAGAGATTTCCGAACAAATCGGGCCTTTTTCGAGTCTTAATGATTCGGAATCAAAAGAGGGCGAGCTTATCATATCACCTTGTATTTCGATTGTTTTAGACAAATCATTCTTATCCATAAAAGGTGCATTTATATAATAGTCAGTTTGAGCGTAATCAGTAGATGCGTTTGTGCTTGCACCCATAAGACCAGTTAATTTAAACACATCACCGTCTTTTAATTTTTTTGAACCCTTGAACAACATATGTTCTATGGTATGGCTGATGCCTCTGTATTTATCAATTTCATTCATAGAACCGGCATTAAGGAATGTTTTTACTATTGTTGCTTGTCCTTTTCTGGGCATTATGGCAACTTTTTGACCCGATTTTAATTGAAAAAGAGAAACAGTATCGTTGTTAGGGGATTTAATTTGTCCTAAATATGTGTAGTTTTGAGAAATTTTCGGTTGATAAACAGGATTATTAAAAGGATAAATTACGCCGTTACTGTTATAAATACTTGAATCATAAGGGTTAACATACACAGGATTCGGTATGACATTTTGATTCATTTGCGGCAAATTCGGCTGATATTGCGGTAATCCCTGTATAAATCCTGAATTTATATATTGATAAGACATAATTTCCCTAACTTCATCATATATTACTTTAAAACATCTGACAGAAAAAAATTGTCAAAACGTAACAAAAATTTAAAAAAGAATCAGAACAAGTTTATTTTTGATGTATGATAAATACAGTAAAATTAAGGTAAAAAGATGAAAAAAGAAATGAAAATCGGCATTCCGCAGGCGATGTCCTACTACAATTACTTTCCGTATTGGTATGGATTCTTTACAAATTTAGGAATCGAGATAATTTTATCAAATCCTACAACTAAAAAGACCATATCAGACGGAGCTTCTCTTGTTGTTACGGAAACATGCCTTCCGATAAAGGTTTATGTCGGTCACGTTTTGAATTTGATTGAAAAAGGTGTCAAAAATATATTTGTACCTTCAATTCAATCTATAGCACCAAAAATATATAATTGCTCTAAAATCAGAGGGTTGCCCGATTTAATCAGAAATGTTGTTGCAAAAGACTTTAATTTAATAGAAGCAACATATGATATGTCTGAAAAAAACAAAACTTGGTTTGATTTTTTAGTTGAAATTGCTCATCAATTTGATATTAAAGATTTAAATAAAATCGAAGCCGCGCAAAACGCAGGTTCTATCGTTCAAAATAATTTTAATGTAATGGTACAAAACGGACTCGATTTTGATGAAGCTTTAAAATATGCAAAGAACGGACAGGTTATTATACCGCCGAAAAAAGAAGAAAAAACAATAAGTGTAGCTCTAATCGGTCACGGCTATAACATATACGATAAACGTGTCTGCATGGATGTTTCAAACAAGCTGGAGAAAATGGATGTCAGAGTATACAATTCATACCAGCTCACAAAAGAACAATTAAACGGCGGAATGAATTGTTTGAATGCAAATTTATACTGGGCAAATCAATACGAAATGACAGGATGCGCAGGACACTATTTTCAAGATGAAAAAATAGACGGTATTATTACAATAACGGCTTTTGGCTGCGGTCCTGACAGTTTGATGATAGAAGATATTAAAAGAAAAGCAAAGAATTTTGCAAAACCCCTTTTAAATTTAACAATTGATGAACATACGGGAGAAGCAGGCTTTGTTACAAGGTTGGAAGCTTTTTGCGATATGTTATACCGCAACAAACGTGCAAAAATTCTAAAGCAAAGACAAAAAGAAGAAGAAATTTTATCAAGAATTTAGTTTTTATTGTTCATTTAAGATTATCTTTATTTGCGCAAGGATGTAGTATGCAACTTCCGATTTTTTGCAAGAAATATCTATGATATCTTTTTTGTTAACGTAAATTCTAAGAAAGATATTTCTCCCGTTTTTATGGTATTCGATATCTTTAATTGAATCAAATCCTATTGTATAATAGCTGAATTTTGAAAGAGAATTTAAATTTGCACAGTATACAATCCTGCTTCTTGTGTAATCAATTATCAGTTTTGTGTTTTCCGAAGTGTTAATTAATTTATCGGAAGAATAATTAAAATTGTGAGCAATTTGTTTAAGATTCAAATTTATGACAAAATCCTGAAATTGATTAATAAGTTCTTTTGATGCCACATAATTAATCATTTTTTCATTTTGAATAATTTTAAACGACAATTTATTATCTAAATAATAAACCTCATCAACTGTATCCAGATTAATTGTTTGAAGCGAATTTATACCGTTAGAGAGAAATACAACATTGTTGTTATTATCGTAAAATAAAACCTCTTTCATAATGCAGGCATATTTTTCTTTAATTTTTGAAATTAAAGCCGAATACATATCATCAAAAAAATCATTTTCATACGCCAAAAGCTGTTGATTTATGTTGTATATTGACATTTCAAAATAAGAATACTTTGTATCAAGAGTCATATTTGTTTTCAATAAATTAATTTCATGAGAAACGAACTGTTTTTCAATATCATAATACACAAACACGCATCTTGAAGAAGAAAATGCCCAAATATAATTACACTGCCAATCACTTGATGTTACAATATCAAATTTAGTATCGGGATATTTTTTTTCAATAACTGAAAAATTTACTTTTTTAAAAATTCTGTGCAAAAATTTCTTTACTTCTGCATTTGCGGGAGAAATTTTTAAAACTTCTTCGTTTGAATCATTTAAATATGTTAATTCGCAAGACATTTTTGTCGATTTAATTTTTGTTATAAACAAAAGCGGAAACTCAACAAAAATAGTATTATCGGGATTTTTGGGATTAAAGTTTCTGATTATTGCAAATCTTTTTTCTTTTGAGTTAACCGCAATAGTCAAAAATTTGTTTATTGTGTGCATTTCACCCACATCAAATTCTCGTTTTGACAAATAGTCACCCAACGATACAATATCTGTGATTGTTGTTTCGGGTTTGTTGTTTTTTATTTTCCATAATACAAAACAAACCGTCAAAATCAGTAAAATTAATAAAAGAATCAATATTATTGCAATTATCATTTGTTATTATAACTTTCCTTTAGCGACCAACACTGACGTGTCAGATAAAAATCATCCATCAAATTTAAAAATTTATCTATGTAATATTTACATTGATTTTCGTTTATCAATATCTTTCCGTTCGATATAAGTTCATCCAAGCAGGCTGTATTCGTTAATTCATCGAGTTTTTCCAAAATGTCTGATTCATCCAACGGGTTAAAATAAAGAGCGGAATTTTTCAATTGATAATTATAACCCAAATGATTTGATATTAAAACAGGGCAATTAAAATATATTGCTTCCAAAGCAACTATGCTATCCGGCCCGGCTAAAGAAGGATAAACAACCGCAAACGCATTTTTATATAAAGCCATGAGTTCTGATTGTTCAACATAATCCAAAAACAAAACATCTTCCGTCAAATCCAGTTTTTGCACTTGATTTAAAAGATATTTTTTGTTTCCTCTGTCTATACCCGAAAAAACAACCTTTAGATTCATATTTCTTTCTTTAATAATTTGCGCCGCCAAAATAAGACGAATATGATTTTTATGAGTCCAGAAAGAAGCAGGATACAGAATAAAACTGTTTTTAGAGAGATTATGTTTTTTTAAAATTTCAGAATTTTCATTAGAATTTTTAACCCAGTTAGGATATGGAAGGGAAATCACTTCTATATTTTCATCAATAATATCATATAAAACTTTTATATCATTTTTTACAATGGGATTACATGTAATTATTCTTGATGCACCCATTAAAAATAATTTTAATTTCTTTTCTCTTTTTTCAAAAACAGCATTTGTACTGTATTCCGGAAAATGAGGCAATATCCTGTGTGCAACTTCTCTTATTACTGCAAAGTATGGTATTTCGATATGCTCAAACAAATAGGGAGTAAGAAAATAAACCACGTTTATATTGTCATTTTTGAGTCTGTGATTCAAAGATACAAAAGGTGCTTTTGCAAAAGAAATATGAAAAGGTGTAAAAGAAAATATAGGTTTTTTGTAATAATTTAAAGAAACAAATTTTATATTTTCCTTATCTTCAAAAATTCCCTTTTTTCCAAAATAATAAAAAACAAATTCATGGTTTGTATCTCTTTTTAAAAGTTCATCTACAAAAGAAAGTTCTAATGTCAAACCGCCCATTGAAGCCGGTTTTTTAATATCTCCCAAGTAAATACCTATTCTCAATAAATTTTCTCCGAATACAATATATTTATTTAAAAAGACGGAAGAAAACATGTGCTCAACCGTCTAATAAAAATTATTTAATCACATAAAAAGGCTTATGCTTTCGTGAATTTTCCCGCTCTTATACAAGATGTACAAACAGACATTCTCTTAACCGAGCCATCTGCTAATCTAACTTTAACTGATTGCAAATTCGGTAATTGTCTGTGAACATTTTGTTTATGAGAGAACGAAATCTTTGCAGATTTAAGTGATTTTTTACCACAGATTTCGCAATATACTGACATTTCTACATCCTTTCATAAGTATTTGATAATCTAATCATATTAAATAAATAAAAAAAATCAAGTGTTTAAATCATTATATTAAGCATTTATTACTTTTATCTGACTTTTATACTTTCATCCAAGTATTTTATTATCGGATAAATAAAGAACTCAATGATTCTTCTTTTGCCTATTTTAATTTCGTTTGTAGTAGACATACCGATTTTTACTCGTTCGGTTTTTCCTTCAACCATTAGTTCCGTGTTTTTTAAATCAATAAATGTTTCAAAAACCGAACCAAGTTTTTCATCTTGGATACTGTTAGGCGAAACTACTTTAACAACACCATCCAATGTTCCGTATTTTTGGAAATTATAGGTATCTAATTTTATGGTAACAGGCATATCAGGTTTTACAAAGCCGATATCCTGATTAAATACCGTTGCTTTGATTTGAAGCTTTGTATCCTTTGGTATAACGGAAAGTATTCTTTCTGCAGGCTGAACGACACCGCCTTCAGTGTGAACAAATATCTGTCCGACATAGCCTTCGGTTGGGGATTTTAATATTTGTTTCATTTTTTCGATTTGTATTCTTTTGTTTCTTATTTCATAAAGTTGTGCGTTCAATCTTCCGATTTCATGACTAACGGAATTATACTCGTTTTGTATGTCATTATATCTGTCTTGCGGAATTATATCCAAAACAGAAGCTAATCTTGCTCTTTGTTCGGATGCAATAGAGAGTCTTTTCCTGTATGACGCTAATTGTTCGAGTGTTTCTCTTTCTTGAGCTCTTAAATTATTTAATTCTAAACCGGGCTCATAATCAGCAGGAGAAACAATTGCAACTACCTGATCTTTTTGTACATAGTCGCCTTCTTTTACATATAAAGAACGCATAACCCCTTTTTCCAAAGATTGTACAAATTTCTCTTCACCTGCAGGGATAACTTTTCCGGGTGCTGTAACAACAACATCAATTCTGCCAAAATACATCCAAAGTGCAGCAATCAAAATAAATGATATAACAAGCCAAAAAACAGTCATTCCCAAAGGATTAACAGGTTTATCTTCAATTTCCGTTAATATCGGCGCAAATTCATGGGCGTCATTTTCTCTATATATAAGAAAGTTTTTGATTTTACTAAGTATTTTTTTCATATTTACCTTACTTTTTATTCATTCTGTGCTAAATATAAGTTTCTGTAGTAGCTTTCACGTTGAATAAGTTCATCATGGGTTCCGACTTCAACAAGATTTCCGTCATCAAAACAAGCAATAACGTCACAATCTCTGACTGTCGAAAGTCTGTGCGCGATAATTATTGTTGTTCTGCCTTGAGTAATCAAACCTAAATTATCTTTAATTATTTTTTCCGATTCATAATCAAGCGCTGAAGTTGCTTCGTCAAATATTAAAATTCTAGGGTTGGTAATTAAAGCTCTTGCAATTGCAATTCTTTGTTTTTGTCCGCCGGATAAACTTGAACCACGTTCACCAACCTCGGTGTCATAACCTTTTGGCAGCTTTGAAATAAATTCATGCGCACCCGAGATTTTTGCCGCTTGGATAATGCCTTCCATAGAAATATTAGGTCTTGGCAGTGAAATATTTTCCTTAATAGTACCTGAAAAGAGGTAATTTTCTTGAAGCACAACACCGATATGACCTCTGAGCCAAATTGGATTAATATTTCTGATATCCACGCCGTCTATATAGATACTTCCTTCGGTCGGATAATAAAGTCTTTGAATTAATTTAGTAAGTGTAGATTTTCCGCTTCCGCTTCTGCCGACCAAACCGATTTTCATGCCTGACGGAATATTTAAGTTTACATTTTTCAAAACACAGGGGTACGAGGGGTTATATCTGAACGATAAATTATCAATTTTAATATCGCCTTTTACATTTGATAATGTAATTGCATTTCTATCCTGCAATTCAAGAGGACTATTCAAAATATCGCCGATTCTGTCAACCGCCAATAAGGCTTGTTGAAATTCGTTCCACAAATTAACAAGTCTGAGCATAGGTGCAGAGAATTGTCCCGCAAACATTTGGAATGCAATCAATTGACCTACCGTAAGTTTGTTTTCGATAACAAGCAAAACACCAAGATAGAGTATTGATATTGTCATTAATTTTTGCAGAAGGTTTGATAACGAACCCGTAAAATTACCCATAATTGCAAGATTAAAGCTGGATTTTAAATATTTTCCGAGTTTTTCTTCCCATTTTCTAAAGATTGCACCTTCAATAGAAAGTGATTTTACGGTTTGAATACCCGTAACAGTTTCAACAAGGTAAGAATTTGATTGAGCGCCCATTTGGAATTTGTCTTCCAATCTGCTTCTCAATTCGGGTGTAACGGTTAAGAACAGTATTGCTGTCAATGTAACGAATGTTAGTGTGATTAAAGTTAATTTAACACTATAAACAAGCATAATCGCAACAAATACAAGAGAGAAGAATGAATCAATTAAAACAGATACGGATTTATCCGTAATAAATTCTCTGATTCTGTCAAGTTCTCGAACACGGGCAACGATATTACCTACTTGTCTGTTTTCAAAATATACATAATACAATCTGAATAAGTGTTTAAATAATTTTGAACCGAGTTTTGCGTCAATTTTATTTGTTGTATGAATAAAGATATAATTTCTTGATAAATTAAGGAAAAATTCAAATCCGCTCACAACCAAAAATGCAAATCCGATAACATTCAAGGTTGATATGGTTCTGTGTAATAAGACCTTATCCAAGATTACCTGAGTAAACAAAGGTGTTACAAGTCCGAAAAGTTGAATTACAAATGAACCCAATAAAACCTGTCCGATTAAATTTTTGTATTTTAATATTTCATTAAAAAACCACTTAAAACCAAATTTTGTATCGGTTTGAAGATTTTTATGCGAAAGGAAAATAATTTCATCTTTAATTGAATCTTGTAATTCATCAAGCTTCAACGGTTTCGGTTGATGTGCCAAAGGCTCTAATATAAGCGCCATTTCTTCATCTTGTTTTATTCCGAGTAAAATTAAATACCTGTCATCTTTGTATTGTAATATTGCAGGAACAGGATATTTTTGCGGAATATCTTTGAGTTTGATATTTTTTAATTTTGCTTTAAAACCGTTATCTTTGGCAATTCTTATGATTTCTTCCGATGTAATTTCTTCCGTATTTATCCCGTATTCTCTCACTACACCATGCATATCTATGTTGTAGTTATTCATCTTTGCAACAATATCAAGCGCAACAAGACCTGTGTTTACTCTTACATGTTCGTTTTCTTGTTCTTGCTCTTGCTCTTTTTCTTGAGCTTGCGCTTGTGATTGTTGAGTTTGTTTTTGATTTAGTTCTTGATTTTTTTCATTCTCAGGCATTTATTTTCCTCAATATCTCGTTAGAGCATCTATTGCTCTTGTAATAGAATTCAATGTTATACTGTTCTTTTGTTTTTCAATTTGCGTTTCTAAAAGTTCAACTTTTGCCTGATTGAGTTCAATCGGCATGATTACTTTTTTGGATAAGAGTTTTTGTTTCGATTTTTCTTTTTCAGTTAATTCTTTAATAGAACTCAAGTTTTGATTCAACTGTTCATCGAGATAAATAACATTGCTTCTCAAAACAGATAATCTTGTAGTCCACTCTGCAACGGCCTTGTCTCGTTTAACATACATTTGTTGAAGTTCCAGTTTAGCTTTTTTGATATCAGCATAATTAACTAAACCGTCAAAAACAGGCACTGTAGCGCCAATACCGATTGAATAACTTGAAGGACCAAAATCATCCCAAGCGTCAGGGTAGCTTGAATAATCGGAACCATACATGTAATATCTTCCGTATGCATTTACTTTTGGAAAGTTTTGTCTTTTTGTAATTTTTAATTCAAGTTCTTTTTTCTTGATTTCACTTTCGTATATTTTCCAAGTTAAAGATTTTGTATAGTCAACATTATCGGAAGGATTAAATTTAACTTTATCAATTTCGGCAATTTTAATATTTTCGGGATCATATTTATCTTGTGTGTAAAATCCGAGCCATACGAGATTTTCAGCTAAAATTTTCTTTAAATCTGCAATTTGGCTTTGAGTTTGAGAAACCTTAAATTCAGCATCATTCAAATCTGTTTTTGAAATTACTTTTGCCTTGTATAATCTTTTCGATAATTCAAGATTTTTTGAATTTAAATCCAAAATTTCTTTTTCCAAATCAAGCTGACGTTTTGCAACAAGAATTTTAGTATATATATCAATTATATTAAGCTCAAGTTCTCTTACAGCTTCCATCTCCTGCATTTTTTTAAGCTCGACATCTTCCTTTGCTAAATCCAATCTTCCTCGTCTTACACCGAAGTCGAAAACGTTATAACTTAATGTAATACCCATAACGGATTGATAACGTGTATAAGGATTGATAAACATTTCGCCGACAGTTGTTACAATATTCATGCCGCTGGAATAATTATGGGTATATTCGGTTCCCATATAAAGACTCAGTTTAGGGAAGTATTCACTTCTTGCAGATGTTATTCCGGTTTTTGAAATCAATACGTCGAAATCAGCAATCGTGATATCGTATGAATGATTAATAGCTTTTTTAAAAACTTCATCGAATGTAATACTTGCGGTCTTTGGTACTGTAATTTCAGAAGTGTTTTCTTCCAGTTTAATATCGTCAATCGCAAAAGTTAAAGAAAAAAATTGTAATATTAATATAAGAATAATATGTATAAATGTTTTATTCAAAATAACTCATCCCAGCAATAACAGCTTTGTTTAGTCTTAATAATTTTCTAACCTTAATATTAAATTAATATTAAAAATAAGAGAATAGAGATTGGTTAAAAGCTTTAAAAATTTGAAACAAATAAATAGCCCGGAGACTCTGCCGAAGAAAATGCGAAAGTATTTGAGCAAATTCTTTAGAGGTAGAAACCTTGGGTTTGAATCCTGATTGTCAATGTTTCTTCAGAAATATTTGGGCCCGGAGGGATTCGAACCCACGACCAAGGGATTATGAGTCCCCTGCGCTACCGCTGCGCCACAGGCCCAGTCCAATTTATTTCTTTTTAAAGTTCAATAACCTATTCTCAATACTAACAAAAAAATTTATTATTTCAAGTAAAAATTTATTTGCATTTTTATTTCATATAGAATAAGATAAAATAAGAAAATATACCAATTGTTAACATATGTAAAAATATGTTATAAAAATAGCAAATAAAAATATGTTTAGTGTTTATACAGGTGTAGATAAAAATCCCAAGGAGGTTTTCAAATGCAAGTTAGTGCAATAGGTTCATCACCAAATTTCTCATCAAATATTACAGATGATAATATTGAAACATTAGCAAATATAGCAAGCAGATATAGCGACTATCAGGAATACGAGGATGGTGATACGTTAGAAATTTCATCTTCAAAACAACCTGTTATAAAAAGCCCTGTTGAATCAGCAATTGCATTAATTTGTGCGGCAGTAATTCCTTTTGCAATAGGAAAAGGTACATCAAAAGCCGCAATTGAGCTTGTAAATTCAAATAAATATACAAGCAAATATGCAAGCGAGTTTGCAGGATTTGTAGCCGGAAATGCATCAAAATTAGGACAAGCATTAAAAGGAAAAGGCAGTGAAATTTTAAATAATGAAGCTTCAAACAAATTTATGAAAAAGTCTGTAGAACTCATTTCAAAAGCTGCTTCAGCCGTATCAAACAAAGTTTCTAAAATTAACAATCCAACAAAATTAGCAACTACAGCTGTCGGCGTTGCGGCAATGATTAAAAATACACCTGAGATTCTTAAAGCTGATACAAATGGAAATGGAGTTAAGGACGTTTTAGAAAAAAATGTTTCAGCATATAAACAAACACAAAGCAGTTTAGGCGCACTGGGAGAAGTGCTGACAGCAGTAGGAAATATAGTGGCATAAAAAAATGGAAATTAAACAAGTAGGAAACAATATAATAAGAACACTGAATGATATCGGCAGCCATACAACTGATACGGTAAAAGGTGTTACAAATTTTGCAAAGACAAAAATAACGGAAAACAAAGATTCTTTTGAATTTACCAATAAATTAAAAGAAAACAATATTACCAAAGAAACCGCTATAGGAGCAGGTGTCATAACTGCCGCAATAATATTGGCAGTTAAATGCTTAAAAGGCATTAATAACTCCGTTAAAAGTCTTAATGGTAAAAATTAACAAGTTTTATTTTTTATATATATAATTAATTGCTGCAAGTCACATTGATTGCAGCAATTTTACTTCTTTGGATAATTTTTCAACTTTTTCTTTGATTTGTGATTGATTTACACTGTCATTCAAAAGTATTTCTTCCAATACCTTATTAATTTTTTCATTAATCAACTTTTTATTTTCGTCGCCGAAATCTTTTTGAACCAAATTATTCAGCTGTTTTGCACCGACACATCTTGATTTTTCATATAAATCAGATGAGCAGTTTTTAAAATAATCATTATTTAGAGCATATTTATTTGCAGGCAAAACGTTGGTTATCTTTGCAAATTCAAGCTGATTATCTTTTTCTGTTAATATTTTAATAAATTCAAGCGCCATTTGTTTATTTTTTGATTTTAAAGGAATAATGAGATTCATAAGCGAAACATCATATTTTTCATTATCACCCGTCAGTTGTTGCGATATTTCCGATTTTGAATAAATTTCCGGTGCATTTTGTTTAATCATGTTTATAAAATTAGAACCTGCAACAATAATCAATGCCTGATTAGACATATATTTCTCAATATTTTCTCTGTGATTAATTGAAAGAATATCTTTCGGTAATTCGTTGGATTTATATAATCCGTTAAAAAGAGAATATATTTCAATCGTTTTTTGAAGCTGATAATCCGAATTTAAATCATAAACATTATATTTGTTTAAAATTTTTGATAAATTAT
Organism: uncultured bacterium; assembly: GCA_946622415.1. GTDB lineage: Bacteria > Cyanobacteriota > Vampirovibrionia > Gastranaerophilales > Gastranaerophilaceae > RUG14156. The sequence goes on along the minus strand of CAMOPX010000005.1, from coordinate 23,671 downwards.
CGTTTTCATTTATACTGCCTGAAAATACCGGAATTTTAGAACAGTTTTTAAGTTTTTTGGATATTTTATCAAGCTCAGAATAAGATTTGATAAAACTTGAATTTACGCATTTATTATAAATTTCTTTATTGTATATTGTGACGGGACTCGTGGCGTAAAATGGCAGAGCGTATATTTTTCCTTTGTATTTTAATTTATTTACGAGCGCAGGCAAAAAATCGTTTGCATCCTTTTCCGTAAAATTATAAAGCGCATTTTTTTGAGCCAAAATAATTGAAAAATCAGGATTCAAATTAACAATATCCGGTGGATTTGATGATAATATTGAAGCAAGGGTTCTTTTTTGAGCTTCTTGTATCGGAATATCTACCCAAACAACCTTGTATTGAGGATGATTTTTTTCAAAAACCTTTATAATATCATACATCTGCTTTTCATAAACAGGCTTTAATTGTATTGACCAAAAAACAAGCTTTTTGCTTCTGTCTTTTTGAAAATAAGTAACCGCAATTAATCCCGCAGCAAGCAAAAATATAATAAACAACCAAAATAAAACAGTTTTTTTCATTTTAAACTCCAATATAACAATTATTTTATACCAGAGAAAACAATGATTGTTGTAAAGTTTTGTAAATGAAGTACGAAAAAATATCAAAATATCATAATCATAGACGTTATACTAAAGACTGCAAATCAACAAGAGGTAAGTATGCAAATTCAAAACGTTAGTTTTACAGGAAATACAAATACAAAAAGTACTAAATACAAGTACAAAAAAATAAACAATTCAACATTTTACATACCCAACCAAGAATCAAAGCTCAAAAAGACATTGGTTGTATTGGGTGCTCTTGCTGCAGCAGGAATAGGAATCGGGGTTTTTGTGAAAAATAAAAGCACAAAACCTATCCAAGAAGCAGTTAATACAACAGTACAAAAAAATAGTGATGTGATACAAAAAACAGAAATCAATCCAAAATCAGCAGATGCACTCGCAGATTCAGCTCTCAGCAAAGCTGCCGGCAAATCTTTAGATAAAACTGTACAAGAAACACAAAAAGTCGAAAGTGACATAGCAAGAAATCCAAAAACCATAAAAACTTTATCAGAAGCAAAAGCGGAATTTCAAGAAAGAGTTGCAAAAGCTAAAATAGAATATGAATCAAGGCTTGATGACAGAACAGGCTTTCTTGAGAGAATAAAAAAAGTACAAGGTGCTGATAATCCGAAAAACAAAGATGCTAAATCATCTAAAATAAGAATAGTGCAATTAAAAACATTAGCAAAAGAGCAATTCACAGCATTGGACGATAAAACGATAGACCGCCTTGTATACAGTAATAACAACTCTGCCAAGTTAAAAAATATGAAATTGTTAAAATCCCTATCACCTGAACAATTAATAAAAGCTCAGGCAGATAAACAAGGAAGAAATATTTTATTCGATATGCTGGAAAACGAAACAAACGGATACGCACTTGACACTATGATGTTATACATAAGTCGACTGTAAAATAACAGAAAGAAGGAAAAATGAATAATATTACATCACCTGCTCTTGTATTTCCAAATCCGGAATACGGAAATTTTAATCAACAAAAAAAAGAAGCAAGACAAGCATTTGAACAAATTAAAAATGGTCAGGAAAGACTTGAAACTGCTTTGACTGCTTTAGGTATTTTGGGAGAAGCAAATATCACAAAATCTCAAGAAATGCCTGCTTTAGGAACGCCTGAAACAAGTGATGAATTTAATGCGAGAATAAAAGAAAATATCAAACATGCAAAAGATTTATACACTTCAAGATTAGCAAACGGAATAACTTTGCAATCAAGAGCTTCTTCACTTGCAAATTTAAGCGGCGAAATGCCATCAGAAATAAGATACAAACAGCTTTCAACATTATCAGACGAACAAGTAGCCGCAATTGACGATATTACGCTAAAAAGTATTTTAGATAAATACACCAAAGAAGAGATAAAAGAATTTGATTGGCTAAAAACGTTATCGCCCGAGGAAATTATTATTATACAAGAAATGCCTATGGGAAGAAAAATGCTTGAAAATATTTTGGAAGGAAATTTCAATTCATCCTTTGGACTTGACCAATATATAGATGCTATCAAAAAAGGCATAGAAAAAAATTCAAAATAAATTTAAAAATTTAAAATATTTTTTAAAAAACACAAGAAAATCCTTGTGTTTTTTTTTATTTGTTTATAAAATTGTAAAGCTGACAAAATCAATTAAATCTTTTGTTGCATTTTTTATTTAAAGAAATATACCAATTAGGGAGAAAAGTTTTGATTAAAAAAACACAATTTATAACACCCGTTAAATCGACACTAAATTTTAACAAAAGAAATTTTAATGCCATACCTGTCCATAAAACAACAATTTCAATGCCAAATGATTCATTTTCATTGTCTGATAGCGACAAAGGTTTGTGTGATGATGAATTTATGGAAAACATTTTAAATTCTGATGAAAAAAATCAAGAATTATTTAATAAAAGAATTAAAATGGCAAAGATTCGTTATGAAATTCGTCTTAACGAGGATGCAATTTTTGCCAAAAGAGTAGCGCCTATATATTCAACAGTAAAGGACCGTCTATTTTTAAAAACTCCTTTAAGGTACGACCAACTGCAACAATTGTCTAAAGAGCAATTAGCCGCAATAGATGATTCAATACTGGCAGATATTTTGATTCCGTTTGAAAAAAAGCAAAAAAAACTTGTCCCAAAAGCAATGGAAAATTTTGACCTTGTCAAACAATTTTCACCTGAAGATTTAATAATCATACAAAATGTATCTTATGCGACAGATATGTTTTTTAAATTAATTAATGGTGATTATAAAGATAAAAAAGAACTTAATAATTTATTAAACGGAATAAATCACGCAACAGAAGCTTATAAAGAACAGTTAAGATGAATTTATTTGATACATTAGAAAATAATAACAAACAAACACCTCTTGCGGAATTAATGCGCCCAAAAACGCTGGATGAATATTTGGGACAAACAAAAGTAATTAATCCTAATTCCCCTTTTTACAAATTATTAATGGCAAAAAGATTATTTTCTTTTATTCTATGGGGCCCTCCGGGGTGCGGAAAAACTACGCTTGCAAGACTATGCGCCTCTTTTCATAATGCGGATTTTGTTGAACTTTCTGCTGTTAATTCAGGTGTAAAGGAAATAAAAGAAACTGCGCAAAATGCAAAAATAAAACTCAGAGAGGGTATAAAAACAATTGTTTTTATAGATGAAATCCACAGATTTTCAAAAACACAGCAGGATGCATTGTTGCCATATATCGAGACCGGACTTTTTTTCTTTATAGGTTCAACAACGGAAAATCCTTCATTCCATACAGTTCCCGCTTTAATCTCGAGAGCACAGGTAATAATGCTTAATTCTATTGATAAGGATTCAATTAAAAAAATTACTTTAAAAGGTTTTGAATATTTAAAAAGACAGTATGGTGAAAAAAAATTATCTGATGAAGCGCTTGATTTAATTGTTGAATTATCTTCAGGGGATGCAAGATATTGCCTTAATGCAATAGAAAACAGCTACTTTGCGTCAGGTGAAACAATAGAAAAAAACACAATAGAAGAACTTCTCCAAAAATCCTCTGTCAGATATTCAATAGATTCTCATTACGATTATGCAAGCGCTTTTCAAAAAAGTTTAAGAGGTTCTGATGCTAATGCTGCAATATATTATCTTGCAAAAATGTTAGTATCCGGAGAAGATCCGAGATTTATTGCAAGAAGGCTTATTGTTGTAGCATCAGAAGATGTCGGAAATGCGGATTTTAGAGCATTGCTTATTGCAGAAGCCGCATTGAGGGCCGTAGAACATTTAGGAATGCCCGAAGCAAGAATCACACTCGCTCAAGCAGTTGAATTTGTAGCAAAAGCAAAGAAATCTAATAGAGCAATTATGGCAATTGATTCCGCAATTGCCGACATAAAATCAGGTTTAGATTATTTGCCTCCGATGCATTTGAGAGATTCGCATTATAAATCCGCTAAAAAATACGGCTTTGGCGAAGGTTATGTCTATACGCACAACAATCCCGACTATGTTCAACAATTTATGCCCGATGAATTGAAGGATAAAAAATATTTTGAATAAATTAAATTGCTTCGTTTTTAATCAATTCATCTTTTAATTTATCTAATCCGGATTTTATTATTCTTGAAATTCTACTTTGAGAAATAGAAAATTCATCCGAAATTTCATGGAGTTTCTTTTCTTTAAAGAATTTTGATTCAATCAAATCTCTTTCTCTTTTAGGTAATGTCATGACAGCATTCTTTAAAGAAGATGACAGCATTGAAAATTCGCAATTTTCTTCCGGTGTTTTTTTTGTATCTTTTACTTCGTATGTTTTTTCGGAATCATACAATTCGTCCGTTGACAAAACAGCTTTGTAAATAGCTTCTCTAAGCTCATATTGTTCGCTTTCATTCAATTGAACTTTAGATGTATTATATTTAACACCGTACCAGCGATATCTGGTTCTTAATTCATTTCTTATTGCCCATTTAATAGCAGTTGAAAGATATGATTCATTATATGTATCAAAATCTTTTTGCTCACAAAGTATGTTTATTGTTTGAAAACCAATGTTGACCAATTCGTCGTATTCTATTAAATGCTGAACTCCGACAAAGCGATATTCCACTTTAGCTATTTTATTAATCAAATCAGCATACTGTTTTAAATGAATATCTTTAAGAACTTTTTCTTTTGTGTTTTGCATAATTCTTTTCTACTAGGGTTGTTATTCTACCATGCTTTATTAAATAAATAAAGCAAATCCATCAAAATGTTAACTTTTATTTAGCAATATTTTTGACACAATAAAAAAAATACCTGAAAAAAAATATTGCTAAATTTTTTGAAAATATTAAGAAATGTTTCAATAAAAATTAAAGAAATTTTTAACCTGTTGACAATTATTTATGATTTTATATGATTAATACAGTACCAAAGACGATTGGTGATGTTTTCATCTTAATATCCAATCCAGGTTCAAAAAGTTTTATAATACACTTATTTGAGCTGTTTTGCGTACTATACTCGCAAAACTTTTTTATTGTCAATTTTTGCGAAGTCCAACAGAAAGGAGAAATTTTTCAAATGTCAACTAAGCAATTCAAAAATGAAAAAATTGAACATTACAAAAAACAATTTGAAAATGCTAAAGTTGCGGTAGTTGCCGATTATAGAGGTCTTACCGTTGAAGAAATCACGGAATTAAGACGCGGTTTACAAGCAGCTCAATCTGATTTAACCGTTACTAAAAACACATTATGTAAAGTTGCAGCAAAAGGAACAAATTTTGAAGCAATTTCAGAATTAATGACAGGCCCCACTGCAATTGCATTTGGTTTTGGTGATGAAGTTGCATCAGCAAAGGTTTTAGCAAAATTCATAAAAGAAAACAAAAAAGGAGAAATCCTTGGTGCAGTACTTGAAAACAAAGTACTTACAGCTGACGAAGCTAAAAAACTCGCTTCAATGCCCGGCAGAGAAGAACTTTACGCAAAAATGCTCGGTTCTATCAATTCGCCCGCAAGCGGCTTAGTATACAGCATAAATGGCGTTATGTCTGCTCTTGTTAGAGCAATTGATGCCGTTGCAAAACAAAAAGCATAAATTAAAAGTACACTATAATAATTATGAAAGGTAATAAAAATGTCTAACGTAGAAACAATTTTAGAATCAATTGAAAAATTAACATTATTAGAAGCTGCTGAATTAGTAAAAGCTATGGAAGAAAAATTCGGCGTTTCTGCTGCTGCTCCTGTTGCAGTTGCTGCTGCAGCTCCTGCTGCAGGTGGTGCTGAAGCTGCAGGTGACGCACCTTCAGAAGTTACTGTTGTATTGGCTAATGCCGGTGCTAACAAGATTCCGGTACTTAAAGTTGTTCGTGAAATCACAGGTCTTGGCTTAAAAGAAGCTAAAGATTTAGTTGATGGCGCACCTAAACCGATTAAAGAAAACGTAAAACCTGAAGAAGCTAAAGAAATCAAAGCTAAATTAGAAGAAGCAGGCGCTACTGTAGAAATCAAATAGTTGATTCAAAAGAAAGTTAAATAACCGTCCTATTTAAGGACGGTTATTTTTTTGTTCTATTTTTATTTTTAGCTTATTAATTATTTTCTACAATGCTTTTAAATTTTTCGTAATCTTCCATTGTATCTATACCAACAGGATTTAAATCAGTAATTGCCACTTTGATTTTCATTCCGTTTTGTAAAGCTCTTAATTGTTCAAGACTTTCTTGTTTTTCTAAATTTGTTTGATTCATTTTGGTCATTTTAATTAGCGAATCTTTTTTGTAACAATATATTCCGATATGCGCATAATAAGGAGATTCATTAGGATTTCTTTTATAAGGAATCGGACATCTTGAAAAATAAAGCGCATTATTATTGTTATCAAACACACATTTAACACAATTCTGGTTATTGATTTGATTTTCATCTTTTATTTCACGAACAAGCGTTGAAATATCTGCCGTTTTATCATTTGTTAACGCATTAATTGCTAAATCAATAACCTCGGGGGTAATCTGGGGTTCATCTCCCTGCAAATTTAAAATGTTATCAAATTCCATATGACGTGAAACAACTTCCGCAATTCTATCCGAACCGCATTTATGTTCTGCGGATGTCATTTCACAAACTCCCCCAAATTCTTCAACTGCTGATTTAATTCTTTCATCATCAGTTGCAACAATAACAGCATCCGCTAATTTTGATTTTTTAGCCGCCTCATATACATATTGAATTATCGGTTTATTATTAACCTTTAGCAGAGGTTTTGCGGGTAATCTGGTGGAGCCGTATCTGGCAGGGATAATTATTACGGTTTTGTTCATTTCTTCCTCTCATTATAGGGTATTTAGTAATATTTTTGACCCAAAATTACAACCTTCTTTTGAATTTCATCTATAAGTTCTTTTTCATCAGGTTCGATAGACAAAAATCTTTCATAAGCAACCAGAGCATTTCTTTCATCTTTAATTTTTTCATAAGATTTTCCCAGTTGATAAAATGCCATATATAAAGAAGGGTCAAGATTAACAGCTTTTTGTAAATCAATAATAGCTGCCGCATTTCTATTCATGGCATCATAGGATAATGCTCTATAATAATATAATTGTGCGCTATCGGGTATCTTTTTAATACCTTCGTCCAATATTGTTGAAGCATTAATGTAATTTTTCGCTTCAAATTTAGAATATGCATCATTTATGTATCTTGTTACAAGCTTTTGCCTTACAAAAGGCATGAGGTTTTTAGCCTTAGTATTAGATGGTTCAAGTTTAATTGCCTTATCCAAATTATTATACGCGGTTTCAAAACTATTTAATTCCATATATGAAAGTGCAGAATTATAATACAAATCAGAATCCGCAGGAGATAATTTAATCGCTTCTTTGTAGTATTTAATAGCAGAGGTCGGACACTCCATTAGCCTATAGGTATTACCGACAGCCTGATAAAGGGCGGAATCCTTTGGTTCGGTTTTCAGGTAATTTGTTATTGCCTTAGAATATTCGGAATACTTTGTCGGATTTTTAGCTTGAAAAGCTTTTAATTCCTGAGAGGCTTTTCTTTGTGTGTATTCTTTTTGTTCTTTTTCTTTTTTTGCTTTTTCCTGTTCTGCCTTTATTTTTGCAAGTCGCTCTTCTTCTTCCTGTCTTTGTATTCTAAGCTCTTCTTGCCTGATTCTTTCAGCCTCAAGTTGTTTTTCTCTCTGTTCTTTTAATTTTTCTTGTCTGATTCGCTCTTGTTCAGCTTTGATTTGGGCTTGTTTTTCAGCCTGTTCTTTTAATTCTTTTTGCTTTTGAATTGCAAGTTGTTTTTTCTTTTCAGCTGCTTCTTTTTGAGCTTTTAATTTAGCTTCTTGTGCTTCCTTTTGTTTTCTTAAAGCTTCTTGTTGCGCTTTTTGTTTTGCAATTTGCGCTTCTTTTTGAGCTTTTAACTTAGCCTCTTGTGCTTCTTTTTGTTTTCTTAAAGCTTCTTGCTGTGCTTTTTGTTTTGCAATTTGCGCTTCTTTTTGTTTTCTTAAAGCTTCCTGTTGCGCTTTTAATTTAGCTTCTTGCGCTTCCTTTTGAGCTTTTAATTTTGCGGCTTGTTCTTCTTTTTGTTTTCTTATTTTTTCTTGTTGAAGTTCATATTCTCTTTGTTTTTTTAATTCGAGTTCTTTTTGTTTTTGAAGTTCTAATTGACGTTTGCGTTCAGCTTCTTCTCTTTGTCTTTGTTGCGCTAAAGCAAGTTCTTGCTGTCTGATTCTTTCTTGTTCTTGCCTGTATTCTATTTGACGTCTTTCTTCTTCTTGCATTTGATAAGCAAGATTTCTATATTTTTTAGAACCCGCAACGTCATCAAATTGGTCTAAAAATTTAGCGAATTTAATACATTCTTCTTTTGTTGCAACATAACTCAAATTGTCAAAATTGATTTTTGCAAGAATTTGAGTAGGAGAAAGTCTGTTTTCAAGTAATTTATATATTCCGTATTTTGCCTGTTTTGATGAGGGATTTTGCCTTAATATATCAACATATTCCTTATATGCTGAATTAACATCACCCGCCATTGCAAGAGCCTTGGCTTTTGTGTTTCTTAATTGCGTGTCAACAGGTTTTTCGGGTTGAATTGCATTAATTACTTTTACAACATCTTCAGGACAATTATCATCATAGAGTAAATTTACAAGATAATATTTTAAATATATGTCATTCGGGTTAGCTTGAAGAGCCTTTGAAAAATTTCTGTATGAATCTTCTCTTTTGCCCAATTTTACTTGTACGTTACCCAGAGTTTCATAAAAATTATTTACTTCGTATTTATTAACAGGTGTGGCGGAGTTTAATATAAGGGTTTCAACCTTGCTCAGTATTGAATAATCATCAGTGCTGTCTATTAAAGCTGATAAATATTCCATGCCCATGATGTTTTTGTTTTCGGCAAGATAAATTTTTGATAATTTTAAAAGTACTGACGTATTATTTGGGTCATATTGAAGTGCGTTTTTATAATATTGAACAATTTTTCTGGCGGGTTTTTTAGAATTGTAACAAATATCACCCAATAATTCATAACATCTTGATTTATTATAATTTTCATCAATCAAACTGTTCAATTCATATATTGCAGCATTGAATTTTTGCTCCTGAATTAATCTGATTGCATCTTTAAATCTGTCGTCTTTAGTATATGGAATCCTATGTTGAGAAGCCATTCTGTCTAATTTTTGTTTAGATTTAATGTATTCAGGGGAATTTTTATCTTTCAGATAAGACATTTCCGCTCTCAGAGTATCAAATTCAGAACTTTTTGTGTCTTGTGCAAAAGAATACTCTGATAACACACAAAATGAAAAAAGTAAACAAAACAGAACAGAAATAAAATGTTTATTAAAAATTCTCAAATAATCCTACCTCATGTTAATTAAAATTATTTTACTATAAAAAAACAAAAAATGAATAAACGAAAAGGTAAATTTTCTTTTCAAAGTTGCATTTTAATATTGTGCATTTAAAATAGCAATATGAACAAGAAATTTATTTTAACATTGAGTACCGCAGTTATACTTTCTGCAATGGTACCTGCATACGCAAAGATGAGTTCACAGTCGTACAAACTCTACAACAGTGCAATAGCGCAAGAACAAGCAGGAAATTATCAGCAGGCACTTGATTATGTCAAAAAGGCGCTTGTGTATTCTCCGGATGATGCTATTTTGAATATTAAAATAGCAGGCTTATATGAAAACTTAAATCAAACTCAAGAAGCGATTAACGCATATAAGAAAGCTATTTCTTTAAGAGAAGGAGACGGATTCTTATATATCAGTCTCGGAAATTTGTACATGCAGCAATACGACTATAAAAACGGTCTTGAAAGCTACGAAAAAGCACAAACACTGGTTGACGACTATAAATATAACTACATAAATATTGCTAACGCAAGAAACCTTTTAGGTGATAATCAAGGTGCAATAGAAGCTTATAATAAATTTTTGGAAAGTTATCCGAATAATTTAGAAGGACAGAGCGCGATTGCAAATATTTATCTTGAAGAACAAAATTATGACAAATCGATTGAATATTTTGCAATGGCTTTAAGAAATAACCCTGAAACTTTCAGAGATTATTCAAATTACGGTCTTGCATTATTAAGAAAAGGCGACTATACAAAAGCGGAAATTGCCTTTAAAAGTGCAATAGGAATCAATAAAAATGATTCTTTAAGCTACGCAAACCTCGGTGTTGTACAAATGAAGCAGGATAAATTTGATGAAGCAATGGCTTCTTTTCAAAAAACTCTTGAATTAGACCCCGAGTTAAATGCAATCAGATTTGATTATGCTGTTTTATTAACTCAAAAGAAACAATACGATAGAGCAATCTCTCAATATGAAGCATTTATTGCGGAATATCCCGATTCTGTTCAAGCATATATCAATATGTCAAAACTTTACCTTGACAAAAAAGATTATGGAAAAGCAATTCAAGTACTCGAAAACGTAAACAAATTAAAACCGAACGATTCTGCGGTTAAGCTTGAACTTGCAAGAACTTATCAGGATAACGAAAAATACGAAGAAGCTTTTAAGTACTATAATGAAGTTCTTGTACTTGATAAAACAAATGTTATTGCTTTATATAATAAAGCCGTAGTTGATACAAAACTCGGTAATTACACGCAAGCTTCAGAAATATATAATCAACTTGCAAAAGTTGATGATGAAACACTTTCTAAACAAGGTATTTCAAGAATTGATATCAATAACGACATGATAACAAATGAAATCATGACTGCACAAAATCTTTATTCCAAAGGCGAATACAAAAAAGCAAGAGCAATTTATAATAAACTCTTAACTTCAACAAAGGACGATTATAGGGTTTATATTGGATTAGCGGATACATCTTTAGCATTAAATATGAATACATATGCAAAAGATTACTACGAAAAAGCAATTCAACTTGATAATACCGATACAACAGCATTAGCGCATTATGCACAGGTATTATATGAATTAAAAGATTACGATTTGGCGTTAGATGTATTAGATAAGGCAATAGAAGAAGATAAAAATAACGATAAGCTTTATTATAATAAGGGCTTGATTAATTATGAACTCAAAAACTACAATCTGGCTCAATCAAATGTAAAAGAAGCTTTAAGCATAAACAATAATGAAGCTGATTATTATTATCTTATGGCACTTATTTATGAAGCTTCTGATGACAAACAAAAGGCGCTTGAAGCATATAACATTTTTATCGGCTTAACGGGTGACGAAGGCTTAAAATCTCAGGTTATAAATCATATTAAAAAGTTAACCAAAGAAGAAACCAAAGAAGAAGTTAAGGCAGAAGCAGAATCTCCGGTTGAATAAAAATTGAATAAAATGATAAAAATAATCATCAATTTAATAATTGTAAATATGCTTTTATTCATGCCTGCATATAGTTTCGGCAAAAAAAAGGTTAAAACGGATTTAATATTATCTCATATAAATCCTTTAATCTATGATTCTTTTGATGAAAAAATTCAAACAGACAGGTACTTTAAAAAAGGCAGCAGAATTTATTTTTTAATACAAAATCCTAATGGTTTTAAATCCGAATATTTAAAATATCAAATTATAAAACAGGATGAAAAAGCTAATTTTGGCGGATACACAAGAATTAAAAATCAAACGGTAAAATTAAAAGATAAATACTATTTTAGTGATTATTTTGTTTTACATGAAACAGGTAGATATTATCTGCAAATTTTTGATATAACAGACTTAAACCACTGGCTAAATCTTGAAGGTTTTATGGTTATTGATGAATAATATATTTAAAACAATTAAAAATTTTATCGAGGATATGATTTTAGATATATACAATAAACTCTTTTCCTCAAAATACATAAGAAAAGGCAAATGTAAAAAATGCGGAGCATGCTGCAGAAACATTCTTTTTTCAACGGAAGAAGGCTATGTTAAATCGGAAGAATTGTTTAAGCAGATGCAAAAGAAATATAAATACTATAGGAATTTTAAAATTTCAGGGGTTATTAAAGACAAACAAGATTTCCAAAACGGAGCGTTAACCTTTGAATGTAAACACATAACAAAAGACAATAAATGCAGAATTTATTATCTGCGACCGCTTTTTTGCAGAAAATACCCCGACGCAATTCAGGAATTAATCTATCAGGGTGTTACAATGCTGGATGAATGCGGATATTATTTTGATGTTGATAAAAAGTTTAAAAGTTATTTAGAAAAATAATTTGATTATTGAAATTTAATTCTCTTATTATATTTAGTACATATATTAAAATATCTTTGATTCCTGCTTTCCGAAAAGTTTATTAAAAGTTTTTGTATATTGAACTAAACCTTGGTTCATTGAATCAATTTTATTTCCAATAGGGAAAAATGTTACCTTGCCTCTTTTTATTTGATCTTCCGCTTTGCTTAAAAAATCACCCGATGGTTTAATTTTACCTGCTGCATCGGTTTTAAAAAGAGTTTGCATAAAAGAGCTTTTATTTTCGAGTTTTAAGACACTTTGTATTGTTCCTGCACCTTTGGTATAATTGAAACTTTTTATTAAAAAAGATACTCCATCAGGTTTCATTGTTTTTCTAAAAGACGAAATAACCGTATTATCCGATTTTTGAAAAACATCGATTGCGCATTCGCCGCCTGCTTTAGCAATTTGGCGTATAACTTTGGTGCCGTCTTTTGAAACAATATCTCTCCAGGCACTGCCATCATTAAGCCATTTGCCGCCATTTTTTAATATAGTTGAATAAAAATCCATTTTTACTTCTTTCGTTAATAAATTTCATACAGGTATATTAAAAACGGTAAAAATAAAAAATTGTTTAAAAAATTACAAATTATTAACAATTATTAATATTATTCCACTCTATCTATTACACCGCCACCAATAACGATATCTTCATCATAAAGAACAACTGACTGACCTGTTGCAATGGATTTTTGGTATTCATCAAACGTAATTTTTATAGTATCAGAATCAATTATTTCATAAGAAACTTCGGTCGGTTTTTGGGTTGAGCGGATTTTTGCTTTTACTTTATTTTTTACGTTATTAAATTCATCAAATCTGTTTTGAGAGATAATATTCAACCTGTTAGCAAAAAGAATATTTTTAAAGGTTTTATCCTTTGGACCAATCACAACTTCATTTGTGTCTTTTTTTAACTCAAGAACATACATAGGTTCACTCGCCGCAATTCCGATTCCTTTTCTTTGTCCTATTGTATAATTCCAAATACCTTTATGAGTGCCCAGGATTTTTCCTTCCGTATTTACAATATTACCTTCTTTTTCTTTTACGCCTAAAAGTTCATTATAATCGCCTTCATAAAAATCCTGACTGTCAGGTTTATCCGCAGAATCAAGATTGTATGATGCTGCGATTTTTCTTATTTCCTCTTTATTATAATCACCTAAAGGAAGAATGGTGGATTTTAATTGTTCTTGTGTCAAACGATAGAGAAAATAGGATTGGTCTTTTTTTGAATATTTACCTCTTTTTAAAATGTAATTATCGTTTTCTTTTTCAATTCTTGCATAATGACCTGTCGCAAAATAATCAAATTCAACGTTATTTAATTTTGCCATGTGAGGTAAAACACCGAATTTAACAAGTGCATTACACCAGATACAAGGATTTGGGGTTCTTCCTTGTATATATTCGGATTTGAAATGTTTTAAAACAATTTCTTCATATTGAGAAGCGCAATCAAAAACATGAAAAGGGATATCTAATTGCTGTGCGATTTTTCTTGCTGAATCTATGTCTTCTTTTTCATGGGGACCAAAGCAGGCGTTTTTTCTGCCTTCTTGAAAAGCCATACCTTTAATATCTCTGTCGCCCCATATCGCCATAGTGGCACCGATTACATTGTAACCTTTTTCTTTTAACATAGCAGCACATACAGAGCTATCTACGCCGCCCGATAATCCGACAAGAACAGTTTTATTTGTCATCTTTCCCCGCTTTTTATGCCATTACCATATTGAGTTCTTTTAACATTTTTTTGTCTTCTTTTGTTTCAACGCCTTCTGTTGTCAAATAATCACCGGCAAGCAGTCCGTTCACACCTGCTATAATGCCGAGTTTTTGTGTTTCTTTTGAAAGTCTTACATTTCTTCCGCCTGCATATCTGAGTATTGCTTTAGGCATTGCAATTCTAAATATACAAATCGTTCTTAATACTTCTTCTTCAGTGATTTTATCACCATAGTTTTCTAACGGTGTTCCTTTAATCGGGTTCAAAACATTTATCGGAACCGTTTTTGGATTTAATTCCGCCAACGATAACGCCATATCAATTCTATCTTCTTTTGTTTCGCCCATACCGAGAATCACACCGCAGCAAGGTTCAATTCCATGTTTTGAAAGAAGTTTAACGGTATTAACTCTGTCTTCAAAATTATGCGTTGTGCAAATTTCTTTATGATATCTTTTTGATGTATTAATATTATGATTAAATCTTTCTAGTCCTGCTTCTTTTGCTTTAATTATTTGTTCTTCGGATAACAATCCCAAAGAAGCGCAACAATGCAAACCTTCAATAGAAGATACCGCCTTCATCATTTCAAGAATTTTATTGAAATCATCTCCCGATTCGCTTCTTCCTGATGTAACAATACAGAATCTTGTTGCACCGTTTTCTTTTGCTTTAAGTGCAGCAGCTTTTACTTCTTCAACCGATAATAAAGGATGGCACTTTATTTCTGCATGGTTATGAGAACTTTGAGAACAGTATTTGCAGTTTTCATTACATTTTCCTGTTCTTGCTGAAATTATTGAACAAACTTCAACACTGTTATCAAAATTTTCTTTTGTAACTTTAGAAGCTTTTTCTATTAATTCATCCAAATTCATATCATACAACTTTGATAATTCATCTTTATTCATTATTAGCCTTTCTAAAATAAAATAATAGCCAAACATAGATATAACACAAAAACAATATAACAGCCATCAATTGTTAAGTAAAAAAACAAAAGAATTGACTACCCAAAACGATTGTAGTTTAATTAAGAAATACAGAAACTTCGCATTTATATACAAAGCAAAAGGTATTATGGATTTAATTCAAGAAATCAACAAATTAAAAAAAGAAAAAAATGCAATAATCTTAACTCACTGCTATCAAAGAGTAGAAATTGATGAGGTTTCGGATTATGTAGGCGATTCTTTTTATTTAAGCAAGATGGCATCAAAAACAAATGCAGATATAATACTTTTTGCGGGTGTTTATTTTATGGCACAAAGTGCAAAATTATTATCACCCAACAAAAAAGTACTTCTGCCTAACCTTAAATCCGGTTGTATTATGGCAGATATGATTGATGTTGAAAATTTACAATTGTTTAAAAATCAACATCCGAATATCCCTGTTGTTTGTTACATAAATTCAACAGCAGAAGTTAAAGCTTTATGTGATGTATGCTGTACAAGTTCAAATGCGGTTGAAGTCGTTAAAAATTTAGGAGAAAAAGAGGTTCTTTTTGTTCCCGATACTTATTTAGGAAGTTATGTACAATCAAAACTTCCCGATATCAAAATTACAACCTTCAACGGCTTCTGCCCAACGCATTTAAGAATAAGAAAAGAAGATATTGAACTTGCAAGAAAAAATCATCCCGATGCACTCATTTTGGCACATCCCGAATGTCATAAAGAAGTTTCAAAACTCGCTGATTTTGTCGGCTCAACTAAGGAAATAATGGAATTTTCTAAGCAAACAAACTATAAAAAATATATAATAGCTACAGAAAAAGGGGTAGTTGACAGATTAAACAGAGATTCGAAAAAAGAAAACTGGGGCAAGGAATTTATTTTAATCAATGAGAATATAATCTGTCCCAATATGAAATTTAATACTTTAGAATGTATTTATGAAACTTTAAAAACCGAAAATAACGAAATAACAATAGACCCTGAAATTGCTAAAAAAGCAACAAGGTGTATTGAAAAAATGTTTACAATTACGGTTTAAAGGTATTTTAAGATAATATAAATAAAAAAAATCTCTTTATTTTAAGAGATTTTTTATTATGAATTATATTAATTTTAAAGAGGTAATGGTGCCCTGGGCCAGACTTGAACTGGCACGAAGTTATTAGCCTCATCGGATTTTAAGTCCGACGTGTCTACCGATTCCACCACCAGGGCAAAATGTAATATTTTCAAGTACCAAAGGTACTAAAGAATAATACAACAAAAAAAATTAATTGTCTAGTAATTTTTTATGTATGGCTATGCTTGGTTCTTTTCAATAACCTCATTCATGGCATTAACCATTTCATCTACGTCAATACCGTGAACTTTTGCGCCGGCTTCCAGATTTTCAAATCTTGCAGCAGCGCAACCGATACAACCCATTCCGAATTTTGCAAACACTTCCAGTGTTTCAGGGTGAGATGTAACAATTTCCATAATTCCCATATCTTTTGAAATTTTTGTCATACTTTTATTGCCTTTTCTAAATTTTACATTAATAAAATACCATGGATAATAAAAAATTTGCAACAACTTATTCCGTAGGTTTATATGAAATTATAAGCAACTACAGAAAAACACAATTTACCTTCAGCTCCAATAAGATAAGCTTATTGATCAGACTCAAAATTCTTTTTCAATAGCTTTTCAAAATCAGAAGGCTTTACGTCTTTAATAAAGTTTTTAAATTCTTGCGCTTCCTGCTCGTCTTTTTCAACATCAGTAGAAACAAGACCGGTTGCAAGAACATTATCCGTAACATAAATGGGAACATCTGCTCTTAGAGCTATTGCAATAGCATCAGAAGGTCTTGAATCAATCGAGAGCTCTTTATTTAATTTTTCATTAAACATGTAGATTGATGCGTAATACGTTTGTTCCTGAACATCATTAATTTCAACTTTTGTTATTGTATATTCAGTGTTTTTTGCAATATCAATTATTAAATCATGGGTCAAAGGACGAGAGGATTGAATATTTTCTATTTTTCTTATTATTGCACTCGCTTCAACCGACCCTATCCAAATAGGTAAAGCACGTCTGTTATCCAAATCGTTTAATACTACAATGGGCGAACCTGTACGAGTATCAAGAGCTATGCCCATAACTTTCATTTCTATCATGAGTTTTTCCTTTTCTTGTTTTAATTATAACACCAAAGGTCAAAATTAAAACGCATTTATATCTGTATGTTTCATAAAAGGAACGGTCATGTTATTCATTTTGTGTGTAATATCTTTTGTTACAACCGCAGGAACATTAAAAAATTCCGAATATTCCTTTAATAACGGCATTATTTCATTATCATCCAAATAAAAATCTCCGAATATTATTCCTTTAATTTTATTTTTTAATTGTTTATTTCTGTATATCTCAAATAACATTTTATCAATTTTATACAAAGGTTCATTCAAATCCTCAACAAAAAGAATGATATCATCATCAGGAATAAAAGAATCATCCGACATCAAACTAACCAAACTCGACAAATTTCCGCCCCAGAGTTTTCCTTTTAAATTACCTTTTTTTATAGTATCAAAATTTATATCAAAACGTTCAGAATTAATAATTTCAATATTTTTTTCAATATTTTCAACAAAACCGTTTGTCATCATTAAGCTGTGAAAACATTTTATGTTTGTATTTTTTGATAATGCACACAATAAAATTGTTGCATCGGATGAACCCAAATAAATCTTATTTTGATTTTTTATTTTATTATAGTCAATTTTATCAACAATTCTTATTGCACCGTACCCGCCTCTAATAGATAGTACAATATCTGTTTCATCATCCAAAAAAGCCTGTTCAAAATATCTTGCACGGTTTTCATCCGAATCGGATAAGTAGTTGTAAGATACATTTTCATCATAAAATTTTTTAACATTAAAATACTTCTTTAATATTTCAATTTTATTATTTATATCTTCATAATCCCTAATATTTCCGCTCGGCGTAACAAGAGCCAATGTTTTAATTTTATTCATAACAAGATTATACATTAAAATTTGGCCATTAAAACAGTTATATGGTAGAATTTTATAAGCAAAAAGGAGAGTTTATGAAAGAAACAATACAATACCAAACACAAGGCACATGCTGTAAAATTATGAATATAGAATTAGAAGATGATGTTATAGTTGATGTTGAATTTATCGGCGGATGTAACGGAAATTTAAAAGGCATCAGAAGTTTAGTTATCGGAATGAATATTAATGATGTAGCGGAAAAATTAAAAGGTATAACCTGCGGCTCAAAACCCACAAGCTGTCCCGATCAGCTTGCAACATGTTTAGCGGCATATATTAAACAAAAGACATCTGTTTAGATTTTTATAATATAATTTTTTATTTTTTAAAATTATTGTATTGCTATCAGATATTATTTTTATCATAAAATTCGGTAATCTGATTTAGAAACTTTTACAAACTTAATGATAAAATAATATTAATAAAGAGGAATAATTTGTCTTTTAAAAATATAACAGCAATTATATTGTTTATTATTGCGTTTTTTATACAAAGCGCATGTTTTGCTGCAAATTTTCAGGTGCATGATTTAGTACTCGATAATTCCGATAAAACAGTTTTAATTAGAGGAAAAGGAGATTTTAGAGATAGTACTACAGGCGTTTATGTACCCGTTCCCGATAAATCCGATTCCCTAAATTTGATTAATAATATAACAACCTTTACTCTGTCTAATCCCGCAGGATATGTTATCGATATACCAAATTCAACACTTCCCGAAGGGAGCAGATACTATAAACTTAAAAATTCCAAAATTGTAAACAGAATTGACCTTTTACAACATGATACGGATATCGTCAGAGTAGTTTTCACATTAAATAATGCTAAAGATTTACCGAATTTTAAAACGTATTCGGATGGAAAAAATATAATCGTAAAATACAATAATCAACTTGTACAAAATTCAATTCAGCATAAATTTTATACTTTATCCGGAGATATGGATAAATCTGCCGTTGTACAAAATACGGCAACAGATATTATTTTTAACAGTAACAACTATAAACTTGAAATTATTCCCAAATTGCAAAACAAATACTATTTGTCTCTAGTTACACAAAATTCGGAAGGTCTTATTTTAAAAGGTATAGGCGAAATTTCGCTTCAAAAAATTAAATATTTTGACAACAATACGAGAGCGGAAATTATACTTGATAGCAGTAATATAATACCGACACTTGAAAATAAAACATACAATATTCCGGGGGCCGTAAAAAATACAAAAGCCACTCTTGCAATAAATAAACTTAACGATAAAAAAATAAAACTAACGATACTCGGAGAAAGTTTAAAAGATTATAGAGCCGTAATTTCTCCGGATAACCAAAGTTTATTTATTTCTCACAGAAGTCATGTTTTAAATACTTCTTTTGCCCTTAATAATGCAAAGCTTCTTTCATACAACTTAACCAAAAATGAAAACGGATATTATATTTTTGATTTAAATTTCGATAAATCCGTTGCTTACGATATTTTTGAATTAAATGACAGTTATTATTTGGATATTAATAATTTACCGGATTTTGATGAAACCGCATTAAAAAAACTTCTTAAAAATTCAGACTTGAATATTCAAACAATGAAAATATCAAAAGACAAAACAAGATACATTATCCCTTCTAAAAATTTAAACTTCTCTTATGCAAACGTAGAAAGTAATGCAAAATCAATAAAACTCTGTTTTAAAGAAAAACCGCAAGCGGAAAAAATAAATGAAGATGCTATTATAATTGCATCAAAAGAAGAAAAAATAGCGGCAGCAGGGAAAATACCCGAGGAAGATGCACTTTCAAAAGACAAAAATTACAAAAAAGATGAATCAAAATCAGGAAATATAAATGTTGTTTATGTACCAAAAGAAGATAATTCAAAAATAATCTATAAAGAACCAAAAAAGAAAAAACCGGAATCAACCACAATAAGCGCATTGAAAAAAGTCGTTCTTGACCCCGGTCATGGCGGTACGGATTGCGGAGCAATCGGGGGCGGTGTTGTTTATGAAAAGAATTTAAATCTTAAGGTTGCAAAAATGGTTGAAGAAAAACTAAAGAAAAAAAATGTTCACGTTTATATGACAAGAAGCGAAGATATATTTATTCCTCTTGAGGACAGAGTTAATTATTCAAATGAAATTTCACCCGATATATATGTTTCAATCCATGCCAATTCAACAGTACAAAATGTTACCTATGGTTTAGAAGTCCATTATTATAAAGATGACAGTCTTGAACTTGCTAATACAATGCATGCTATATTTTCATCGGATAAAAATTTAAAAAAATGGGATACAAAAGATAGAGGCGTGATAAAATCTCGTTTTTATGTTATAAATCATACAGAAGCACCAAGTGTTCTTATGGAGATGGGATTTATTTCAAACCCTGTTGAAAGAGAAAAACTAATGACAAAACAAAGGCAAGAAGAAGTAGCAACAGCAATTGTAGACGGAATTCTTGAATATTTAAAGGTAAAATAATGAATAAACCAATAGGAGTATTAGATAGCGGGGTTGGCGGTTTAAGCGTACTTGTTGAAATGTATAAGCTCATGCCAAATCAAGATTATATCTATTTTGGTGATACAAAAAATGTTCCATACGGAACCAAACGCCCTGAAGAAATATACAATTACACAAAAGCAATTTTGGATTTTTTTGTCAAAAATAACGTAAAAAATGTTGTTTTTGCATGTAATACAACATCCGCTGTTGCGTATGATAAATTAAAAGCAGATTTTGAAGGCAAATTAAGAATTTTTCCTTTAATTCAAACCGTTGCAAAATCAATTCAGGAAAATTTAAAAAATAATGATATTGTTGCAATTTTAGCTACAAAAGCAACAATAAATTCAAAAAAATATGAAACGGAAATCAAAAAATATAATAATAACCTGAATATAATAGGAATTGATTGCACAGGCTTTGTTGAAATTGTTGAAAACAGACTATATAATGAAAAATCTTCAATAGAATTAATAAAATCAAAACTTCAAATTGCAAAAGATGCAAAAAGAATTGTACTGGGTTGTACACATTATCCCTATTTGGTTAATATATTTAAAGATATTGTTGATACGGAATACTATAACCCTGCAATTTGTTTAGCGGAAATTGTAAAAAAGGAAATTTATAATCCCCAAAAAGATAAAGGCAAAATTTCATTCCATGTATCAAAAGACCCGGAAACATTCAGGCAAAGTGCGAAGTTGTTTTTTGATATTCAACAGGAAATAAATTTGACGGAATTAAAATAAAAAATTAGTATTTCGGATAACCTTTTTTGGTAATGAAACACAAAGAAAATAAAAGCATAATTCTAACATACATTTTGTTTTATTTGTGAATAATAACCAAATGCCAATAAAGGAGGAAATATGACTATAAAAAGAATGCTTTTATCAGGCGCAACAATGACATTCTGCGCTTTTGCATTAACGGTACCTATGACACTAGGAGCGTGTCCATTAAATACCGATTGTGACTGTAATAAATCAACATCCGAAATCGTAACACCGGATAATGCAACATGTGCAAAATGTAAAAAGAAAAATTGCGATTGCGAGAAAAAAAGTTTTAATCCTTTTAGAAAGAAAAATTGCGATTGTGAAACAGGAGCAGCAGTACCAACAGATCCTTGTAAAAAAGAAAAATCTGATTGCGGATGCAATAAAGTACAAAAAGAAGATTGTGGTTGTAACACAGGTGCAGCAGCTCCATGTGTAGAAACACAACCTTACAATCATCAAACTTATGCTTATCCGAGTGCAATTTATTCAAACTCCAACACAACACAGGTAGGTGAAGATTTAAATAACGCAACCATAAATGAATCTTTATTAACACCTAAATACAAAGGTGTTCCGGTTGAATGCGGCTGCGGATGTCCGACAGGCGCAGCTACTCCGATTATCAGTTCGGAAGAAATACCAAAATTAAACTGCGATTGTCCGAAAAACGTATCATCATCCACTCATATGGATATAATTAAAGTAACAAAAGAACCTTGCGGATGTTTAGGTATGACAGGAGCTGCAGCCGATATAACATCTCAACAATATCCCGATGTATTTGATAGCTACTGGGCTGCATCCGATATCAACAGATTAACGGAACAATGTGTACTGGAAGGATATCCTGACGGAATGTTTAAACCAAACAGAAAAGTATCAAGAGCCGAGCTTGCAACAATGGTTGTCAAAGGATATAACCTTGATACAACATCAAATTGTGAAACATTGACATTCAGAGATGTTCCGTCATCGCACTGGGCACACAATTACATATCAAAAGCCGCAAGCGAAAATATGGTTGCAGGCAAAACCCCAAACACATTTGCACCTA
Source organism: uncultured bacterium (assembly GCA_946622415.1). Taxonomy (GTDB): domain Bacteria; phylum Cyanobacteriota; class Vampirovibrionia; order Gastranaerophilales; family Gastranaerophilaceae; genus RUG14156. Next base: position 1,217 of record CAMOPX010000005.1, on the reverse strand, counting down.
ATGATAACGTTACAAGAAGCGAAGCACTAACAATTATGGCAAAAGGTATAAATTGTCCGATGGATTCCGCTAAAGCAGATGAAATATTGTCACAATACAAAGATGGCGGAAAAGTACCTTGCTGGGCAAGAGAATGCGTTGCAAAAGCTATTGAAAACGGTGCATTAAAAAATGAACGCAACCAAGATTACATAAGACCGAACGATAAAGCAACCCGTGCCGAAACAAGTGCAATGTTACAAGGAATGCGCCTTGCAGGCGGTTACGATAAATCAACAAAAACCGCAACGCAAGATTTAGGCGGTAAAACCTTCATAGAAAAAGAACAAAGAATCACAATTCCTACCCTTGAATTAACTATGAACGATATTATTAACGCAAAACACGTTAATGTCGGAGAACAATTCGCTGCAACAACAACTTCTGAAATTACAATCGACGGAAAAACTTTCCCGTGCGGTTCAACCGTTAGAGGTAAAATTGTTGAAGTAACAAGACCTACAAAAAACAATGCCGGCAGCATAAGATTATCCTTCAATCAAATTATAGATTGCAAGGGATGTAAGGCAATGTTACCAAAACAAATATTAACCGCAAAAGTACAAAGGAAAAAAGAAATTAACGGTGCAATGAGACTTGTTCAAATGCCATTCACTTGGGCGGGAACATTAATAGGTACCGCAGGAAGAACCATAGGTGGTGCTGCCATAGGATTATCCAATGCAGCTGAAGGCTTATTAGACCAAACAGGTGTCGGAACATCGGAATTATTAAGCGGAAAATTTAAAGCCGCAGGAAGAAGCTATCAAGACGGTATTAAAACAACCCTGAAAGCCCCTGTTGATTTAACAAGAACCGCATTAACAGGAACAATGGGATTATTCCAAACAACCGGCGATGAACTGACATACCTTGTTGATCCGTATGGAAATCCTATTTCAAAAGTTAATCCGAAAGAAAAAATTACAATCGCATTCGGTGAATACTAAAACTGCATTTTGCAGATTTTATAAATAATAAAGAAAAACTAACGATAGTTTTAGACTACACTGCTTATCAAGTGTAGTCTTTTTTGATAACCCGAATCAAGTGAATTTAGCGCGAAGCGCTTAATGAACGAAGATTCGGGCATAAGTGTATGAAGCTCGTGACGTCAGACTGATGAAGTCTGACGGACAGAGCGGAATCGTACTCAGGCGACGTGGAAATTTTCAATT